>JBBSIA010000026.1:0-47835 GCA_038232335.1 Chthoniobacterales bacterium | reverse complement strand
ATTGAAACCCGAAATGTATGTGAATGTCACGCTCGCCATGGACATGGGTCAGTCACTCGTCGTCCCGGTCAGCGCCATCATGCCGACTGGGAAGCGCAACATCGCTTTCGTCGATAAAGGTGAAGGCAAACTCGAGCCGCGTTTCCTCGAGCTCGGAGGAAAATTCGGCGACGTCTATGCCGTTAAGAGTGGCGTGCAAGAAGGCGAGCGCGTCGTGGCCAGCGCGAATTTCTTGATCGACGCGGAATCGAAAATCCAGGGGGCGCTCAAATCGTGGTGAGTGAAAACGAGACGCCTCCAGCTAAAGGCCAATCGCTGACCGAGTCGGCCGCAACCAGACAGCCGGTAATCTCGGACACAGAACCCGAAGAGCGGCACGGCACGCCTTTCATCGAGCGCGTTATTGCGACGAGTGCGCGCAACAAGTTTCTCGTCTTCATCTTCGTCCTCTTCGGGATAGCGGCCGGCATCTGGGCGATACAAAAGACGCCGCTCGACGCGATTCCCGATCTCAGCGACGTGCAGGTGATTGTCTATACGGATTGGGAAGGCCGTTCGCCTGATCTGATCGAGGACCAGATCACATATCCGATTTCCACGAAGTTCATCGCGGCGCCGAAAGTGAAGTTCGTTCGTGGCGAATCGATGTTCGGCAAATCGTTCGTTTATGTGATTTTTCAGGACGGCACCGACATCTATTGGGCGCGCTCACGCGTGATCGAATATCTGAACTCGGTGCGCGGCTCACTGCCGGAAGGAGTCAATCCGGTGATTGGACCGGATGCTACCGGTGTCGGTTGGGTCTTCGAGTACGCGCTCGTTGACGATACCGGGAAACACAATCTCGCCGAACTGCGCTCCTTTCAGGATTGGAATCTCCGTTACGCGCTCGAATCGGTAAAAGGCGTCTCCGAAGTCGCTTCGGTTGGCGGGTTCGTAAAGCAATACCAAGTCGATCTCGATCCGAATAAATTGCTTGGCTACGGCATTCCGCTTTCCGACGTGGTCGCGAAAATCAAAGACAGCAACGCTGATGTCGGCGGCAAGACGTTCGAGGTCGCCACGACGGAGTATTACGTGCGCGGTCGCGGCTACATCAAAAGCGTCGAGGACATAGAAAACATCCCGCTGAAAGTTGATAACGGCACGCCGATCTACGTGAAGAATGTCGGCACCGTACACCTCGGCGGCGACCTCCGGCGCGGAGTCGCCGAGCTCGACGGCAAAGGCGAAACGGTCGGCGGCATCGTCGTCATGCGCTACGGCGAAAATGCGCTCAACGTCATCGACGGCGTCAAAAAGAAGCTGGAGGAAATCAAAGGCTCACTGCCTCCAGGAGTCAAAATCGTGCCGACGTACGATCGGAGCACGTTGATCAAGAATTCCATCTCGACGCTGCAACGGAAGCTGATTGAGGAAAGCATCGTCGTCGCGCTCGTCTGCGTGGTCTTTCTCTGGCACCTGCGCTCGGCCTTTGTTGCCATCATCACGCTGCCGATTGCGATCATTCTCTCGTTCCTGCCAATGTTAAAACTCGGCCTAACGAGTAACATTATGTCGCTCGGCGGCATCGCGATTGCCATCGGAGCGATGGTCGATTCGGCCATCATTATGGTCGAGAATGCGCATAAGTTCCTCGAACATTTTCGAGAGGAACACGGCCGCGAGCCAAACGGCAAAGAGCGTGTCGCCACGGTTATCGCGGCGGCCAAGAGCGTCGGCCGTCCGCTCTTCTTCTCGCTGCTGGTTATCACGGTCAGCTTCATTCCCGTCTTTTCACTCGAGGCGCAGGAAGGCCGGTTGTTTAAGCCACTCGCGTTTACCAAGACGTTTTCGATGTTCTTCGCCGCGCTTCTCGGCGTGACCCTCGTTCCAGTGTTGATGACTCTGCTGGTCCGCGGAAAAATCCGGCCGGAAGCGAAGAACCCGATCAATCGCTTCCTCATCTGGGCCTATCACCCGCTGGTCAATTTCGTGCTCCGCTTCCGCTGGCCGACCCTCATCGCGGCTGGCGTGATCCTGCTGATCACGATCATCCCATTCAAGAAGCTCGGCTCGGAATTCATGCCGCCGCTGAACGAAGGCACGATGCTCTACATGCCCACGGCAGTGCCGGGTATGTCGATTACCGAGTCCACAAAGATCCTGCAAATCCAGGATCGGATGCTGCGCAAAGTTCCCGAGGTGCAAACTGTGTTCGGTAAGGCCGGACAAGCGGAGTCGCCGACCGATCCCGCGCCGCTTTCGATGTTCGAAACGGTGCTGACGTTGAAGCCGCCCGACCAATGGCGACCGGGAATGACTTGGGACAAGCTGACCGCGGAGATGAACGCCAATATCAAGACCCCTGGAATGGCGAACATTTTCTGGATGCCAATCCAGACCCGGACTGAGATGCTGACGACCGGCTTCCGAACCAAACTGGGAATCAAAGTCTTCGGGCCTGACCTCGGAAAGATTCAGGAGATTGGGCTGCAGATCGAAAAAGCCCTGAGCGATTTCCCAGACACGCGCAGCGTTTATGCGGAACGGACCACGGGCGGCTATTTCCTCGACTTCAACATCCAACGCGAAACCGCCGCGCGCTACGGTCTGACGGTTGGCAACGTGAACGACGTGATTGAAAGCGCGATCGGTGGCAAGACGATCAGCACCACCGTGGAGGGCCGCGAGCGCTATCCGATCAGCGTTCGGTATGCGCGGGATTTTCGCGACGACCTCGACTCACTCAAGCGCGTGCTGGTTGCGACACCGACCGGCGCGCAAGTCCCCATCTCGATGTTGGCCGACATCAACTACAAGACTGGTCCGCCTTCCATCCGCGACGAAAACGGCCAGCTTGTTGGCTTTGTCTTCGTGGATATCACAACGAGTGACCTGGCGGGTTATGTAGCGCGCGCATCAGAAAAGTTAAGGCAAACCATCCAGTATCCGCCCGGCTATTACATCGAATGGGCGGGGCAGTTTCAATATCTCCAGGCCGCGCTGAAAAAACTCAAGGTCGTGATCCCGTTCACGCTTCTGATTATTTTTGTGCTGATCTACATCAACACGAAATCGGTCACGAAGACGTTCATCGTCCTGCTCGCGGTGCCATTCTCGTTAGTCGGCGCCTTCTGGCTCATTTACTTGTTAGGCTACAACATGAGTGTCGCGGTCTGGGTTGGAATTATCGCGCTCGCGGGACTCGACGCAGAGACGGGTGTTGTCATGCTTTTGTACCTCGATCACGCGTGGGACAAATTCAAAGGGGAGGGCCGGATGAACAATCTCAAAGACCTCCACGATGCCGTGGTGGAAGGGGCGGTCCAGCGTATCCGTCCGAAGATCATGACCGTATGCGCAATCCTGTTCGGCTTGTTGCCAATCATGTGGTCGCCGGCGTTTGAGGCAGGCGCTGACGTCATGAAACGAATCGCAACCCCGATGATCGGCGGCATTGTAACCTCCGCGATCATGGAGTTGCTGATCTATCCCGTCATCTACGTCCTCTGGAAAAAGCGGTCTCTGAAAGACAAAACGGCTTCCGAGTCGGTCGCGTTGCCGCACCAACCAGCTCATGCCTGAGGACGAAGACACAGCGTTGATGCTGCGTCTTCAATCCGGAGAAGATACTGCGCTAAACGAACTAATGACGCGATGGCAGACGCGCCTTGTTAGCTTCACCTATCGTTACGTCGGCAATCATGCCGACGCTCTCGACCTCGCGCAGGAAACATTTGTCCGAGTTTTCGAGAGCCGCCACCGCTACAAGCCAACGGCGAAGTTTTCCAGTTGGCTTTTTCAAATCGCGAGCAATCTCTGCCGCAATTATTTCCGCTGGAGGAAAAGGCATCCCACTGTGGCGCTCGACAGTGCGACGGACGAAGGCGGTCGTCTGGGTGACGCCGTTCCAAGCGAGAGTGACTCCCCCGCCGACACGCTCGCGCGAATTGAAGTGGCTGCGGCCGTGCGCAAAGGGGTTCACGCGTTGCCGCACGATTTAAAAACGGCAGTGCTGCTCTTCGAATACGAGGATCTTTCGCACGAAGAAATCGCGACGGTCCTTGGATGTTCGCGCAAGGCTGTAGAAACGAGGTTGTATCGCGCGCGAAACATCCTTCGGGGCAGCCTTGCTGAGTTAAACACGGCTAGCCGACAATGACGAAAGCGAAGAAAAAGCGCATCGCGAGGAGAGGTAGCGAGGCGCCGCCATTGAATGGCCTCAACCGAACTAAGACGAGGGTGATCCTTGGCTTTGGCGTAATTGTCGCGGTCGCACTTGTCACAGTTATCGTCCGTGATTCGTTGCCGACGAAATTGACCGACTCGGAACGGTCTCTCCTTCAATTGTATCAACTAATAAGGATTCCTCTGACGAAGGACGATTTGCAGGGTGCCAAAACAGCCGCGTCTGGCTTGCTTGGACAGTTTTCCGACGATCGCAATTTTTTCGGGGCAGCGCGACTCCTTCAAGAGAGTGATTCGCTGGAAGTGGCCCGGAACGCCTTCAAGGTGATGAGCGATGCGGCAGTGCGGTTAGTGAAAGGTCACAAAGAGTATCGCATTGCCGGATGCGCCATGAATCTTTGCCCGGCAGCCTGTGCGCCGTGTCATATGGATAAATTCGGCGACTGGATACAAACCGACGCGACCGTTACAAATCCCTTTATGGGAAAAACGAGCCCGCATTGTGGCGTGATTAAGCAATAACGGGGAGCGTTCGAAAACTTCTTTCACTGTGAAGCGGCTCCTCGGCAAAGTGGTAAAATTTGTGGTCTTGCCAATTGGAATCCTTCTAGCGTTAATTGTCGTCGGCTTGTGCCTGCTACGACTTTACGAGCAACACAGAACCACTGCGCAAATCCGAATTACCTCGCCAAACGGCATTCACTCAATTGAAAAGGTTCGGCTCGGTGGAGTAGATCAGTGGATTCAGATTCGCGGCGGCGATCAATCGAAGCCAATCCTGCTTTTTCTGCACGGCGGACCGGGATTTCCGCAGATGCCGTTTTCGCACATGAACGCGGAGCTGGAAAATCACTTCGTGGTCGTGCAGTGGGACCAGCGTGGCGCAGGTAAATCTTATTCGCGGGCGGTTCCAGGTGATTCCATGCGAGTCGCGCAGTTCGTTTCCGATACGCACGATCTCGCTGAACTTCTCTTGCGCCGTTTCAGTGCGCCGAAGTGCTACTTGGTTGCGCATTCATGGGGTTCGCTTTTCGGCGCCCTGACTGCCGCGCGCTATCCCGAGCTGTTCTACGCCTACGTCTCGATCGGGCAGGTGGCGTCATTGCCGGAGACGCAGCAGGTGCGCTACCAATTCGCGCTCGATGCCGCGGTGAAAGAGAACAACAAGAAAGCAATCGCTGAACTCACTCAAATCGGCAGGCCACCACACGAAAATTTTGACCGCTGCAAGGTCATGGAGAAGTGGGTGAGGCACTACTCCAGCGAAGAGAACCAACCGATACCTCCGTCGAGATTCTTCCGGCTCGCGTTCGACTCTCCCGCCTACTCGTGGATTGATCTCGCGAAGATTCCGCTCGGTTTTAAGTATTCATTCGAGCGGCTCTGGCGGGAAATATTCTACGATGTAAACTTATTCGGCGAAGCGCCGCGGATCGAGATCCCGGTATATTTTCTCGTCGGGCGTTATGACACCGTCGTCACCGCGGACGTCGCGCAGCAGTATTTTGAAAAGCTCGATGCGCCGCGTGGAAAGCAACTGATCTGGTTCGAGAACTCAGGTCATTGGCCGCATTTCACGGAGTCGGAGAAGTATCGTGACGTTCTCGAGAACAAGGTTCTCACGGAAGCCGGCCCGTCTCTCACTCGTTAGGTTATAGTGAGCGTTCGGACTTCGGAGAACGGACGAACTCAACAGCCTGCGCAGCGATTCCTGCGGCATCGTTTCCAATGCCGGCGAGCAACGCCGAAGCTCGATTGTTCTGCCAATTCCGTCCGATGTGGAAAAGGCCGGCCACCAGCGAAATGCCGCGATTTTCAGCGTAATTTCCACGAGAGGTGACAGCCTCCGGGATGTGAAGCCACGATGAATCATCGCGGTATCCGATCACCCAGATCACGGCATCAAAAATCTGCGATTTGCCATCGGCGAACGTGACGGCTCGTCCGTCTGCATTCACTGCTCGTCGCACAATTTTCGCGCCCGCTCGTCGCAGGACAGAGAGTCGAAGATTCCAGCCGGGAATCGGATCGAAGAGCTTTACAAATCTTCCGTGCAAACTCTCTTTGTCGTCGCGTAGCGCTCCGGTCGTCTCGAACCACGCGATGATGTCGCGCCCAAGGAAACGCTGCGGTACCACCAGGCGAAACTTGCCGGCGGAAAGCCACACTTCGTGAGTGGCAGCGAGTTCGATGGATAGCTGCCGGCCGGTGGGGCCGTCGCCGACGATGAGCACGCGGCCGCTCCGAAGTTGCTCCGGATGATGATACGTTGCGCCGTTAAGTTGAGCCACGTCTCTTGAAAGTTTATCGGCGAACGCTGGAATGATCGGCTTTTGGTACGGACCGGTCGCAACGATCACGCTCGTTGCCGCGATCTCTTTTCCACTGCTCGTGCGTGCGAGAAATGCGTCTCCGCGCCCTTCAAGCGAAGTCACACTCTCGTTCATCCGAACGGGCAGCCGCATGATGCGCGCGTAATGTTCGAGGTAGTCCGCGATCTCGTCCTTGCCCGGATAACCCGCGGGATCCCCGGTCAACCGAAGCCCCGGCAGCGCGGAGTATGCGCGGGACGAAAAGAGAACGAGTGAATCGTAGCGTTTGCGCCAGGAATCTCCGATCCGATCGTGCTCATCGAGCACCGCAAAGGACACGCCTCTTTGATGGAGAAAATATCCTGCGGCCAGCCCCGCCTGACCGGCGCCGATTACAAGAATATCGAGTTCTTCGGTCATTGATAGATAACGCTGCTTCGCGTACTCGGGAGTCTGCGGCCGTGCTTGCGCAGTAATAGGCGATTCGCCTCGCCAAAAGCCCGTGAGGGTTTCGGTTCTCGCCGGTGTTAAACCAATATGACGAGAAAGTTCGCGCAAAGCTCCGCCCAAAAGGGCAGCGAGACGGGAGCATGTCGCTCCATAAGCATACGGTCGTAAGACACGGCCGTGACAAATCGAAAGCAATCGCGGCAAAGCAGCAGCGCTACGCAGTCGCAGGATAGTCCTTCGGTCGCGAGGTTAATCGCCGATAATCGGTTGCTCGCGCAATTGCACGGCGCGGATCGAGAACGCGTAGCGGCTGTGGCCTGCCGTATCGTCGCGGAAACAGGAGAAGTGATCTTTCGCGAAGGTGATCCAGCATCAGACGTTTGGCTGGTCGCCACTGGAATGGTGAAGTTGGTCCGCTTCGCTCGGCTGGAAGTGAGGCTTGCTCTCGAGTTGCAACTTCCCGGTGAATTAATCGGCGCGATTTTTTACCGTGGAGAGCCGCGACATCCCTGCTCGGCTGTCGCGATGGAGCGCACAGAGCTGCTCCGGTTCCCCAGCGCGCTGCTGGACGAGCTTCTCGACGCGAATCCGTCTGCGACACGCGCTTTTCTCGCCGAAGTTTGCCGCCATCTCTGTCATGCGCAGCAGATGCGCGGCCTCGCTCGAGACGACGTCCCGCGACGGGTCGGCCGCGCGCTTCTTTATCTTCACGCTCGGTTCGGACCGGAGATTCTGCATGGTCGCGCCATTCTTGCGGAGCTTGCTGGAACATCGGTCGAAAGCGCTATCCGCGTGACGGGGGAGCTGAGTGAGCAGGGAATTATTCGCGCGGCTCGCGGTCAGATCACGATCAAATCCCTGCCAAACTGCAGCAATTTGCCGGAGAGCCATTGGTTGTATGACAGCCGTCATAAAGCATCGGGCGCGCGCCTACTCCGCCTGGTGCGAAACAATAAAGGGAGATAGCCATCCCTTTCTCCGAAGACACCTACGCCTATGAAACGACGCCTGATTTTTCCCGCGCTGATATTTGGGCTGCTTGCGGTTGGTCCTCTCGCGCACGGCCAGACTCCAGAATCGACCCTTTCACCGTTACCAACCGAGGGAGCGAGCGTCGCGCCTCCTCAAAGTATGCAAGGCATGGACAAGATGTCGGACTCGGTCACGAAAATGTCCGAGATGTGCCAGATGATGATGAAAAAGGAGATGGCCTCGGCTCCTTACAAGATGGCTGCCGGCATCGGAATCGGCGCTCTATTGTTAATCGCCCTGATCCTTTTCGTGATCCTGGAAGTGCAGTGGATCATTTACTGGAGCCGATTACTTAAAACGCAAAAGCGCGGCGACCGCATCTAGACGCGCAACTGCCCGCCCACATTTCGATCACCAACCAACCAACAACCAAAGAAAGAAAAACATGACAACACGATCATTACTCAGCACCACTGCAGCCCTCTTCCTCGCGTTCAGCTTGCCAGCGTTCGCCGCCGATCCGACGCCCGGCATGAGCCCAGGTCAAAAAATGGAGATGGGCGCCATGATGAAAGAAAGGACATGATGCGCAAAATGTGCGCCGACATGGCCAAGGATCCCGCGATGACGAAGATGATGTGCGACGAGATGATGAAGAATCCCGAAGCCATGAAAACCATGTGCAATGAGATGATGAAGAATCCTGAGATGAAGAAGATGTGCATGGGGATGATGAAGTAGCACCGGCTGACCGACCTTATTACTTCCGAGAAACGCCGTAACGCCAAACCGGAGAATTAGAAATGCCTCACGAAAAACACAAAAGTTGTATTGAAGCCTGCGTGCGTTGCGCGCAGGAATGCGAACATTGCGGCGACGGCTGCCTGGGCGGCATACCCGAGTGCGCGCGTCTGTGCATCGATTGCGCGGATTTATGCTGGCTGGCTGCGGCATTCATGAGCCGCGGCTCCAAGTTTCATGCGAAGGTCTGCGGACTGTGCGCAGAAATCTGCGATGCCTGCGCCGCGGAATGCGCCAAGCATGACAACGAGCATTGCATGCGTTGTGCCGAAGCGTGCCGCAAGTGCGCCGACGAATGCCGGAGAGTCGCCGGCGAATAGCCGCAGGACGAGCAGAAAAGCTAACCGCGAATCTTATTTGCCCGCGGCGGTGGGCCCTTCGCCCGCCGCGGGCAAACTCGCGCTGTCACGCTATGAGTTTCCTGCAATTTCTCACTCAGCCGAGCTTCGTGATCCCATGGTATGGATTTGGAATCTTAGCGGGAGCCTGGGTTCTTTACGATACGCTCACGGCAAATCGTCACGTCATGTCGGCATTGAAAGCTGGCTGGCCCATCATTATCGTCTTTTTCTCAGTCATCGGTCTGGCGTTGTATTTCTGGAGTTGCCGACTGCCCGGCATAGGCAGGGAACGCGGTGAAGCCGCCAAACAACGACACAGTGAGTACGTCTCGGTCGAATGGAAGAAGGTGGTTGGCTCGATCATCCATTGCGTCGGCGGCGACGGGTTTGGAATCATCAGCGCGATGGTGGTGACACGCGCGCTGGGCGTGCCGTTCTGGACAGAGTTCTGGATTGAATATGCGGCCGGGTTCGCATTCGGCTGGTTCATTTTCCAATACATCGCGATGCGCAAGATGGGCGACTCGCCTGCGCAAGCGCTTTGGCGCGGCGGTCGCGCGGAGTTTTTCTCGATGATGACCGTCATGCTCGGCATGGGAGGAGTAATGCGATTTGTAACTCCGCTGGTTGTTGGCCAACCACCCTCGCCGGATATGGCGGCGTTCTGGGGATTTGCTGCTCTCGGACTCTTTGTGGGAGCGGTGCTGACCTATCCGGTTAATCTTTGGATGGTGCGAATCGGATGGAAGCACGGGATGGGATGAACCCTCCAACCCGACTCAGATCGCTAACGAGCGGTCGGTACAATAAATGAACTGGCTTTGGATGAGTCTCTTTCACGCGGCAGCAATGCTGTGGGAAACGCTCTGGGCGCTGGTGCTCGGATTCAGCCTTTCGGCTATCATGCAAGTGTTCGTGAGCAAGGATCAGATGGCGCGAGCGTTTGGCCGGCCGGGGCTGCGGGAAGTGGCGCTCGCGACCGGATTAGGTGCGGCGAGCTCGTCCTGTTCGTACGCGGCCGTCGCCGCCGCGAAGACAGCATTCAAGAAAGGTGCGGCGCTCGTGCCAGTGCTCGCGTTCATGTTCGCCTCCACCAATCTCGTCTTCGAGCTCGGCACGGTACTCTGGCTTTTGATGGGATGGACCTTTGTCCTCGCAGAAACAATGGGAGCGCTCGTTCTGATCGCGGTCATGTGGTTGCTGGTCACACTCACGTTGCCGAAAGGGCTCGTCGAAAAGGCGCGATCGCACAGCGAAGAAGCGGAGGAAAAAAGCTGCCACGACCACGGACAAGGCGCTGCTGAGGAAGCTCAACCCGATCAGTCATTCAAGGCGAAGATCAGGCGCCGCGAAACGTGGCGGGACGTCGCTCATGGCTTCTTTATGGATGTTTCCATGCTGTGGAAGGAACTCCTGGGCGGCTTTCTGATTGCCGGCTTCGCGATGGTGCTGGTGCCCAACACTTGGTGGCAGGGCCTGTTCATCACGGGCGGCCCGGCGCCGCTGCGTCTCGTCGAAAACGCTATTGTCGGCCCGTTGATCGCCGTGGGCTCGTTCGTTTGCTCCGTCGGCAACATTCCGCTCGCGAGCTTGCTTTGGTCGAGCGGCATCAGCTTCGGCGGCGTGATCTCATTCATCTACGCCGACCTCATCGTTATCCCGCTGTTGATCGTTTACCGTAAATACTACGGCACCCGAGCTGCGACCTACATCACGCTCATTCTGTTTGTCTCGATGGTGATCGCCGGAATCGTTGTCGACCTCCTTTTCTCCGCGCTCGGTCTCATCCCGACCGGGCCGCGTCCGGCAAGCCCGGTCGCGATGGCGTCGTTCCATTGGGACTACACGACTTTGCTGGATATCATTGCAATCGTCATCGCCGGAACGTTCTTCGCCGTTCACTGGCGGAATTCCGGCGCGGATGGCGGACAACAGGTGGGCGGGTCCGGCCATCAAGGTCGAAGCGCTGCGTGAACGCGCGGTCGCTGCGTCAACAAACGCCTACGCGCAGCAGCTTTCGCCGAGTTGGATCGGCGGGCACGGGACTGAGCCGTAGCTGCAGAACACGCAGCAATGCCCAGGCTGCGGTTTGAGTCGAGCTTTGCACGCAGGGCAGTCGTAGAAAAAGAGACAGGCATTTGTCGGCATCGTCTCTCCGGTGCGCTCGCCACCGTGTGGACATGTGATCGTCGACTCGAGCACAGCTCCTGATCGCCTTTTCGCACGGCCGGAAAACCAGTTCCAGCCGCTCGCTCCGGCCAGCCCCAAAAGGCCGGCGTAAAGTAGTGAGACCGACCACGCATAGTAGAAGACGTAAGCCAACGCCGCCGCGCAAAGGATTCCAAGCGCAAGCGGTCCGATGCGCCGATGTCCGCGGTAGCTCAGTGCCAACCCAACCACCGCAAGGAGTGCAAATCCTTAAAACAGGTAAAGCACCCGATAACAGGCAGAACCACGTGCGAAGCTCGCGGAGGGGGTGGGATTCGAACCCACGAGGGCTTGCGCCCTGCCGGTTTTCAAGACCGGAGCCATCAACCGCTCGACCACCCCTCCTAGTCTCTGCTGAGTCTTAACTCTGGGCGCTGGTAAAATCGAGGGCAAGCTGGTCACCCAGTGAACTGGACAATGATATACGTTCATATGAACTTTGTCAGATGACAGATCGTCTTCGATCTCCAGGCAAGGGATATCCGAGTGATTACGCGGAAGAAGCCATCGCCGCGCAGGCGATTCACGTCCGTGCGCGGGGCGCATCCGCGAACCCAGCCAATCGATTCGAGCGGCTTCGCGTCGAGCTCGACCCGGTGGATCTCACTCGGGACGGCGACGAGCCGATCGCGCCGAAGACGGCGTTCTACCGCGATCTCACGCGGACTATCATCGCCCGCAACGATAGCCCCGACGTGGGATTCGAGGCGAGCGTCAACCCGTACCGCGGCTGCGAGCACGGCTGCGTTTACTGCTTTGCGCGACCAACTCATGAGTACCTTGGCTTTTCCGCGGGCCTCGATTTCGAGACGAAGATCATGGTGAAGATCGATGCCCCGGAACTGCTGGAAGCGGAACTTTCCTCGCCGCGATGGAAACCGGAGGTGATCGCGATGAGCGGCGTGACGGACCCTTATCAACCCGTGGAGCGTCGGTTGGAGATAACGCGCCGATGCCTCCAGGTGCTCGCGCGTTTTCGCAACCCGGTGACGATCATCACCAAAAACCGATTGGTCACGCGGGACATTGACGCACTCTCGGAATTGGCGGCGCACGACGGGGTTTCAATCAACATCTCCGTAACCTCACTCGATGCGAAGCTACAGCGAATTCTGGAGCCTCGGACTTCGCCACCAGCGGCGCGGTTGGAAGCGATTTCGCGACTGCGCGAAGCCGGCATCCCCGTTGGCGTAATGGTCGCTCCGATCATTCCCGGCATTACCGATCATGAAGTCCCAGCCATCCTGGAGGCGTGCGGAAAGGCCGGGGCGCAATTTGCCGGCTACGTGCTGCTGCGGCTTCCATGGGCGGTGGCGCCTTTATTTGAGCGCTGGCTGGATGAACATTTTCCCGAGCGCAAAGAGAAGGTGCTCGGACGAATGCGAGATCTCAGCGGCGGCTCGCGAATTTACGACTCCCGTTGGAGGAAACGGCAGGTCGGCGAAGGCATCTTCGCAGAACAGATCCGATCTCTTTTCGAAGTGGGCTGCCGTCGAGCCGGAATCGGGCCCCGACCAACGCTCTCTGTGGCGTCATTTCGCGCGTTGAACGAGCAGCCGCTGCTTTTCTAGTGCACGTTCACTGAAACCAGTGCCTGCGGAGATGCTGGCAGCGCTTGCCGGCGCTCTCTGTCTGGGGAGCACAGGCTGCCAGCCTGTTCCGGCCGGCAGCTTGCCGGCCGGTTCTACCGATTTGTGAAAATTCGGAGGATTCCATTCGGACACCTGCTTCGAATGTTCGCGGCAGACTGCCGCGAACTGCGGGCTGGCAGCCCGCGCTCCCCAGACGTTTGCGCGTCCTCGGTGGAGGTTCTGCAAAATCACGCCCGCGGACCAATCCGAAATGCTCTTGCGCTCGGGGTTTCGTCTCGGACCTTGCTCAAGCTATGACTCTGGCAGTCGAAAATTTGCACATTGGGATGAAGGTTCGCCATCCGCGTTACGGCGTGGGTGTGGTGAAATCGCTGACGCAGCAGACCGCCGATATCACGTTCGATGATGCGCCGCGGACAGTTGCGCCCGCTTCGGCCGAACTGACGCTAGCGGAACCAGCGGCAAGCCTGACGCAGCTCGAAGTTCCTCTCGCGACTCTGATTCGCGACACTGCGCAAGCCGTGGTCGAAGCGCTTGGTATCGAAGAGCCCGAGCAAATCGTTGAAGGTTTGGGCGTTCGCTGGCAGAGCGGGCAGCTCGTGCTGCAACCGGCGGATAAATCACTTCAACCGAAAGAAATTCCGGTTGAGACCTTCTTTCACAAGATTGTGATGATCCGGAACAACCTCCGCGTGCTCGAGCAAAAGGTGAACGCGAGTGACAAGTTAAGCGATGCTGACAAGTTTGACCTCCAGCAGTACATCACGCGCTGCTACGGTTCGCTCACCACGTTCAACGTTTTGTTCAAGAATAGGGAAGATCAGTTCTCGACCGGCTAACAGATTCTCCTGCTGCTCCTGCTCTTAATCCTGGTCCTCTGATCGTTGGCGAGGGGAACAGAGGATCAAGATCAAAATCAGGAGCAGGAAGGGCCGGTGCGAAGATCAGGCGATAACAATTGTTTTGACGTTTACAAACTCCCGAATGCCTTCGACGCCGAGCTCGCGACCGAAGCCGGAACGCTTGACGCCGCCGAATGGCAAGCGCGGATCAGACGCTACCATTCCATTAATGAAGACCATTCCCGCTTCCAGCTCGCTGGCGAAAACATCCTGCTCCGTGGCGTCGTTCGTCCATGCGCTGGCGCCGAGCCCGTAGGTGGTATCGTTAGCAACCGTGATCGCTTCGGCGCTATTCCGCACACGGAACAACGCGGCCACGGGACCGAAGATTTCCTCGCGCGCGGGGGGCGAGTCTGGCGGCACGTCGGCCAGCAGAGTGGGTTCATAGAAAAACCCTTCGCGCTCGACTCGTTTTCCGCCCGCCAGGAGTTTCGCGCCCGCTCCCACGGAGGCTTTCACCTGCGCATCCACTCCGCGAAGTATCTGCTCGTTCGCAAGTGGGCCGATCTCCGTGGCCGGGTCCAGTGGATCGCCGATTCTCAGTGCTTTCATTCTTTGCACAAACTGCATCTGGAACTCGTCGTAAATTTCGGCTGCCACGATGAAGCGTTTGGCCGCGATGCACGATTGCCCGGTGTTGATGGTGCGCGCTTTCACCGCAGTTGCGATTGCCACCTCGAGGTTCGCGCTCGGCATCACGATGAATGGATCGGAGCCGCCGAGCTCCAGGACACTTTTCTTGAGCTCCCGCCCTGCCGCACTCGCGACTTCACTGCCGGCACGCTCGCTGCCGGTTAACGTCACCGCCTTCACGCGCGGGTCTTCGATGAGCTGCCGCGTCTGCGCGGTTTCGATGAGAAGCGTCTGGAAAACTCCCTCGCTGAAACCGGCGCGACGGAAAACGTCTTCGATGGCGAGAGCGCATTGCGGAACGTTCGCGGCGTGCTTGAGCAAGCCGACGTTACCGGCCATGAGAGCGGGCGCCGCGAAGCGGAACACCTGCCAGAATGGAAAATTCCATGGCATGATTGCGAGAATCGCGCCGAGTGGTTGGTAACGAATATAACTTTGGCGAGCGTCCGTCTCGACCGATTGATCCTGCAGAAAGCGCTCGGCGTTTTCGGCGTAGAAACGGCAAGCCCGCGCGCACTTCAGCACTTCATCCACGGCCGCGGGAAGCAGCTTGCCCATTTCGCGCGTGATCGTGCGCGCGAGCGACGCCTGTTCCGATTCCAGCACAGCAGCGGCGGCACTCATGTGGCGTGCCCGCTCCGCGAACGTGGTGCGCCGATGCTGCTGAAACGCGATCTCCGCGGTGGCGAGCTTGTCATCGATCGCCGCTGCGCTCAGCGCAGAAAATTCCTGAAGCAACTCTCCGCTTGAGGGATTAACGGATGCGATTCCCATCAGAGAACTGTAGCGCAAGCTTTCCAGCTTGCGTCGACTGGATCGGAAGCCGGAGGCATGCGCTACTCTCGATTTAGTTCATAGCTACCCCATGGATCGCATGCGGGGTGAGCAAAGTAGCGCGAGCGTCTCGCTTGCGTCCAATCCGTTCGCAGCTAGAGCCATGCGCTACCAAGCTGCATGAATCTGTTCGGAAGCAGGAAAATACGCGCTACAAACGCAAGCCTTTCGGAATCAGGAGGCGGTCGAAAAGATCGAACGACCATTGCACGATCAATGCCAGGACGGCGGCGGGAATCGCGCCCGCCAGAATGGTTGCGTGATCGTTCAGGTTCAGGCCGCTGATGATCGGTTCTCCAAGACCACCCGCTCCAATCAAGGCCGCCAGAGTGGCAGTGCCAATGTTGATGACGGCGCTGGTTTTGATCCCGGCCAAAATGGTGCGTGACGCGATTGGCAGGTAAATTTGCCGGAGCCGCGCGGCGGGCGTGAGGCCCAGTGCAATCGCTGATTCGCGGATTGGCTGCGCGATATCCTGCAACCCTGTCGCGGTGTTGCGCACGATCGGCAGCAGCCCGTAAAGAAATAACGCGGCGATCGCGGTACGCGCACTGATGCCAAAGAACGGCACCGGCACGAGAAGCGCGAGCAACGCCAGCGAGGGAATTGTTTGCACTGCACTGGTGAACGCGAGAATGGCGTGCCCGACCCCGCCGCCACGGCTCGCGACGATCCCGAGTGGAACGCCCACAAAGACGGAGAGAAGGAGGGAGATGCCCGCGAGCTGGAGGTGGCGCGACGTCCAGCGAATCAGTTTGTGCGAGAACGATTCGGGTTCTCGGGCCGCGGCAATTTCGCCGTTGTCTCTGAAGTATAAATCGGCGGCGCGCGCATAATTCTTCGTTTGTTCCGCTTCCGCATTCAGTTGGATCATGCGGTTTTCGTCCAGGGTGCCAGCGATCTTCTGCAAAGCCGCGATTGCGTTAGGATCGAGCGAAAGCCGGTATAGAAAAACGGCTTTGTACTTGGGAAAGAACCTGAGATCGTCTTCGAGCGCGAGAAGATCGTTCTGCGCGATCTTCGCGTCCGTCGAGTACGCATCCTTCACATCAATGGAACTAATCCGGAGCGCTTCATAACCGAGGCCGTGATCAATTCCTTTCAAATCTCGGACAGCGAGTTGATACCGCGCAGCGAGCGGTCCCCACCCGTCCCGGCGATCAAGAAATTCGTGCGTCAGACCGAACTTGAGTTCCGGGTGATTGCGCAGGTCGCTGATTTTGCGGATGTGGGCAGCGGCCGCGGAGGCGCGACGCATGACGAGTGCGTAGGTGTTGTTGAAGCCGAGTTCATTCGACATTCCGACGCCTGCCTTTGCCAGTTCGGCACGCAGGATTTCCGGCGCGATTGTGCCGGGATTCTTCAGAATCTCTTCTGCGATCGTTCCGGTGTATTCCGGATAAACGCTGATCTGTCCGGTTCGAAGTGCTTCCCAAAGGATGATGGTGCCGCCCATGCCCTGACGATGCTGAGATTGGAATCCCGCCGCTTGCAGCGAACGCTGCGCGATTTCCGCGAGCACGTACGACTCCGTGAATTTCTTGGAACCGATGATGATTGGCTCCGCAATAGCGGCGGGACCGGCGAAGAGAATCAGGAAAGCAGGAAACCAGGAATAAAAAGCGCGCGAGAGCCAGCTCAAGGCATTGGAGATCGCCGGCGCACCAAGGCCCCTGCTACATTTTTGATCTCCTGCGCTTGTCGTTTGAATCATGTCAATGTCAGGCTCTGTTGCGCGCTCAGGAATTCGGTGACGAACTCGTTCGCCGGACGATCGCGCAAGTCTGCAAGCGTGCCCCGTTGCACGACGCGTCCTTCGTTCATGAGGACGATCGCATCGCCGAGGTAAGCCGCCTCCGCGAGATCGTGGGTCACGAGGATTGCTGTTCGTCGAAGCCGCCCGAAAATTTCCTTCAAGTCTCTTTGTAAAGCGGCTCGCACGAGCGGATCTAACGCGCCTAATGGCTCGTCGAGGAGCAGGAGCTCCGGAGATAACGCGAGCGCCCGCATCAGGCTCACGCGTTGCCGCTGCCCGCCGGAAAGCTCCACCGGAAAGCGCGCAAGCGCATCGGCGGGAAAACGCGTGAGCGCGCAAAACTCGTGGAGCCGTTCGCGCATCTCGGTCTCCGATTTGCCGAGGTGTCGCGCGAGCAGCAGGACATTATCCCGAGCGGTCAGGTGAGGGAAGAGGCCGCCATCCTGAATGACGTAACCGATGCGACGGCGAAGTTGCGTGATATTCTCGGAAGAGATCGTCGCGCCATCGAGCTCGATGCGGCCGCTATCCGGCTCCAGCAGACGGATGATTAAGCGAAGGATCGTTGATTTGCCGCAACCGCTGGGGCCGATGAGGACAGTTGTTTTTCCGTGCTCGAAGGAAAGGTCGAGCGGATGGAGCGCAGTCGTGGCGTTGAATTTTTTACTGACGCCAAGGAGTTGGACAAGCGAATGCATGCGGACGCGGAAAGCACTCTACCGCGTCACATCACAGAGTGTCATGTCGAGCCCCGAACGCTTTCGGGATCGAGAAAGCCGCAGCATTATCCGTGGCTAGAAAAATGGACTTGAAAGGCGGGCCTCGCCTTTGGGACTGCGTTACGGCCTCGACCCCGAAAGCAATGCTATTCCGCGACGGTGAAATGGAAAACTGCGAACCACCGCTGAGAGTCGGTCCATACTCGCGCGAGCCGGAACCCGGCGGATGCAGCGAGAGCGGTGAAACCTTCCCGCGTGTGCTTGTAGGAAAATTCCGTGATGATTTTTTCGCTGGGCGTGAAATGGAAGGCGCGGCCGCCAAGATGGACGGTCTGGTCCGCTTCGCTGATCAGATACATCTCGATCCGCCTCTCGCCCGCGTGGTAATCGGCCCGATGACTCCAGCGTGAAAGATCAAAATCCGCACCCAGCTCGCGATTTGCCCTAACGAGGAGATTTAAATTGAATGCCGCCGTGATCCCCGCGTTGTCGTTGTAGGCTGCTTCGATGACGGCGGGAGATTTTTCGAGATCGACGCCGATGATGAGCCCGCCGCTCTTCCCGCAGAGCCGACAGACGCGCCGGAGAAAATCACGCGCGATTTCAGGTTCGAGATTACCAATCGTGGAGCCGGGGAAATAAACCGCGACATGATCCGGCTTCCGCGCCGGCGTGGGTAATCGAAGCGGCTGCAAATAATCCGCGCAGACCGGCAGAATCTCGAGTGCCGGCATGGCTTCGCTGAGAGCGTCCGCAGATTCTATGAGTCTTTGCTTCGAAATATCGACCGGCACATACGCGATCGGGTTCTCCAGATGATTGAGCACCATCCGGGTCTTGACGCCGGCGCCGGTTCCGAATCCGACCAGTTCCGCGTTCTCACCGATGGATGCAGCGATCTCGGGTCCATGCGCGATCAAGATATCGGTCTCAGTCCGGGTGATGTAATATTCGGGCAGCTCGCAAATTTCCAGGAAGAGATCGGCGCCGCGCTCGTCATAGAAAAACTTGCACGGCAGCGTGCGCGGTGAGCTGGAGAGACCGGCGATCGTTTCCGCGAGAAAATCCGAGACCGCGGGCTCGAGATCAAGCACGGCGACGCCGCTGGCCTCTGGCCTCATGCCGGATCGCGCGCGAGCCGGATGCCGGTGAATTGCCACCGCTTTTCGGGTTGAAAGAAATTGCGGTAAGTCGCGCGAATGTGATCGCGCGAGGTAGCGCAGGAGCCGCCGCGCAGCACCATTTGACTACACATGAACTTCCCGTTGTACTCGCCGAGCGCGCCGGGCGCCGCGCGATAACCTGGGTAGGGGAGATAGGAGCTGCGCGTCCATTCCCAGACATCGCCGAACATCTGACGGAGTTCTCCGTTTTGCGCGCCCGGAGCGGGCGCCGGATGAAAACGCTCAGAGTCGACGAAATTTCCGTTCAACGACAACCCGGCACTGGCACGTTCCCATTCGAACTCCGTCGGAAGCCGCGCCCCGTCCCAGTTCGCGTACGCGTCCGCCTCGAAAAAACTGACATGCGTGACCGGTTCCGCTTCGTCCACCGGTTCAAAGCCGGAAAGGGTGAAATGCCACCAGGCGCCGTCGCGTTTTACCCAATAGAGCGGCGCCTCCCAGCGCTGTTCCTGCACCGTCGTCCACCCGAGCGCGAGCCAGAACTGTGAACGTGTGTAACCGCCGGCCTCGATGAAAGCCATATATTCCCCATTCGTGACCGGCCTGGTGGAGAGCGCGAAAGGACCGACCAATGCCCGATGCCGTGGTCCTTCGTTGTCATAGGAGAAGCTGTCGTTGCCATGACCAATCAGGGCGATGGTTTCTTCAAATTCGAGGAAATGTTGCGGCGCGGTTTTCGCTGCCTCGTTGCAGAACTCCGCATCTTCAAAGACCGGATAGAGCGGATTCTGTGCAAACACATGTTTGATGTCGGTGACGAGAAGTTCCTGATGCTGCTGTTCATGATGCAGGCCGAGGACCAGAATCGGTTCGAGGTCCGCGAGGAGCGCGTCGTCGGCTCTGGCAATTAATTCCGTGACGGCTTCATCGATCGAGGCGCGGTACCGAAAAGTTTCTCGAACAGTGGGACGCGAGATTAATCCGCGCAGATCCCGCCGGTGCATGTCGCCGGCGGCGTTGTAATAGGAATTAAAGAGATAAGCGTACTGCGGAACTTCCGGCCGATACGTTTGCATCCAGACTTTCAGGATGAAGGTCTCGAAAAACCACGTCGTATGCGCGAGGTGCCACTTCGTCGGGCTCACGTCCGGCATCGACTGCACGACGAAGTCTTCCGGCTGCAAATTGCGGCAAAGCCGCGCACTGAAATCGCGCACCTTGCGGAAGCGTTCGTTCAGATCGCGAGCGCGGTCGAGACGTTTGTGCGGAGGGCGTTCGCTGACAGCGTTTACGGCTTCGCTGCCAACCGTCAGAGCGTCAGGCGCCTTCAATCACTCCACCTTCCTGGTCGAGTTCTTCTCTGCGCGCCTCAAGCATTTGGTCATGCGCCGCTTCTTCCAGTCCGCCGGAGACGAGTTGGGCACCGAGCATTTCGTCATCGTCAACACCCGCGCGCGGGGCACGTTCGCCAGTGGAAGTTGGAACTTCGTCCCACGAGCTCACACGATCGGCGGTCCTGTCGTTTTCCTCTGGAACGCGGGATGAGGTGTCGGCGCCAAAAAGTTCTTGGCGCGCCTGTTCCCAATCGCCATCCGTAAATTCCTCTGGATCACGTTCATCGATCAGCGCGATCTCGCGGGCGCGCTTCTCCACCAGCTCCGGAGTCGGCGCTCCCAAGCCGTCTCCATGGACAGAAATTTTGCCGAATCCTGGTTGCGAGTTCTCGTTCATACCCATTAATACGGAAAGCAGATGCCCAGTGTGCGCATGGGGAGGAGATTATGGGGCCGGATGTTCGACAGCGACCTTTCATATAGGCGGCTAGCAGGCCGGATCTAATGGGCACCCCGCGCAGCCAACGATTACAACTGGCGACTGGCGGGCATCTCGCGTTCAGCGAGTATGGCGATCAAACCGGCACTCCCGTACTCTTCTGTCACGGCTGGCCCAGCTCACGCACGATGGCGGAGCTGACCGATGCCGCGGCCCTTGACCTTGGCATCCGCGTCATTTCGCCCGATCGGCCCGGCATTTACGAGTCGAGCTTTCAATCCGGGCGGAAATTGCTCGATTGGCCGGCTGCAGTGCGTGAGCTTTTCAAACATCTCGCGATTTCAAAATTCAAAATTCTCGCCGTTTCCGGAGGTGCGCCTTACGCCTATGTAACTGCTCTGACAATGCCGGATCGGGTCGAAGCAGCCGCGGTGGTGAGCGGCGCGCCACCGATTGCCGAGCTCGATAGTCAGACGCATCTGCTCAGGCTTTATCGGCGGATGCTCTGGTTGCACGCGCATCAACCGGAACTGCTCCGCAGTCTCTTTCGGATCGCACGGCCGATTGCGACGATCGCGCCGGCGCTTCGTCTGCGGCCGCTGCTTCTAAGAATCCTGCAACCGTGCGACGCCGCCGCGCTCCGCGATTCCGCAGCCTTCGAGGCGTGCTTCGAGAGCGCGCGGCGCGGCTGGCGCGGCTCCGCGGATGGAGTCATGGCCGATGCGGAAATTTATGCGACACCGTGGGGATTCCGCCTCGAAGACGTGAAGGTGCCGGTGCGACTCTGGCACGGGACAAAAGACCGGAGCTTCTCGTATCCACTCGCGGAAGAGGTCGCGGCGCGGTTGCCAAACTGCGAGTTGCGTCTGGTCGAGAATGCCGGCCATTACTCACTCCCGATTCGTCATATGCGCGAAATTCTCGCCGATCTAATTGCAGGATAGCCGCAGATGCTGCGGGCTGTCTCGGCACCTGTCATTCCGAGCGAGCGTGCGAAGTCGAGGTCGCAACGTAGCGCGACGGGGCGAGACCGGGCTGTCAATCCCGTCTTGCTACCGAGGGGCAATGGCGCGGGCTGTCTCTCTCCGAAAGCGTCGCGTCGGAGCTGTAACGCAGCTGCCGAGGGGGTGGGGCCAGGCTTTCTGTCCCGTGATGGGACCTGCCGGTGACGCGACGGGGTCGCTCGACTCCGCTCGGGATCACTGGGCTTGGCCCACGACGTTTTCGGCAATGGTGCGCAAACATTCTTCGTGCGCTCCGTCTTGCACGAGTGAACACTCTGCGGTGGAAGATTTCACCGCAGGAGCGACGCACGACCAACCGACGCGCCGGCAATCGCGGATCGATCCGGCGTTCGACGAACGCGTCCGCCAGCTCGTCGCCGATTGGGGCGCCGAGAAATCGCCGGAGTTGATCGAGGAAATCATCGTGACCGCGTTGAAGATGGCGCGGGACAAAATGAGCACGGCCGACCTGAAGCTGATGAACAGGTCGCTGAAGGAGATGCGCTACGCGGCGACCGTGTTCGCTTCGTATCGCCAGTTTCGAAAAGTCTGCGTCTTCGGTTCCGCGCGCACTTTAACGAGCGCCGCTGAATTCCAGGTCGCGGTGGAATTCGCGCGCGCCATGGTCGCGCACAATTACATGGTGATCACCGGGGGCGGCGACGGAATCATGGGCGCCGCGCAGCTTGGCGCCGGCCGGGCCCACAGCTTCGGACTCAATATTCGCCTTCCCTTCGAACAGCGCGCCAATCCGGTGATCGAGGGCGATCCCAAGCTGATCAACTTCAATTATTTCTTCACGCGCAAGCTCAACTTCGTGAAAGAAACGCACGCCTTCGCGCTTTTCCCCGGCGGCTTTGGCACCATGGATGAGGGGTTTGAAGTGCTGACGCTGATGCAGACCGGCAAAGCGCGGATCATTCCAGTGGTTCTGCTCGATGCGCCCGACGGCACCTATTGGGAGACATGGAAGAGATTTCTGACGGAGCACCTGTTAAGGCTCGGGTTGATCGGACCCGAGGATTTCAAGCTCTTCAAGATCGCGCGCAGCATTGATCAGGCAGTGGCGGAAATTCTGCATTTCTACAGCGTCTATCAATCTTCGCGCTGGGTTGGCGAACAACTCGTCATCCGGCTTAGTCGAAAACTTTCGGACAAGGCGATCGCGGACTTAAATCAGGAGTTCCTGGATATCGTGCGCTCTGGCGAGATCGTGCAGGGCAGTGCGCTGCGACAGGAAAAGAATGAGCCCGAGATTTGGGAGCTACCGCGGCTCATGCTGACGCCCCATCGCCGCAGCTTCGGCCGCTTCCGGCAGCTGATTGATGCGATTAATTCGTCGGCGCTGAAACCAACGGGCTGACAGGAACGACCGTAGAGCAAGTTTCTAACTTGCTATTTTTTGAGAGACGCAAGTTGGAAAACTTGCGCCACTTTCAATCTAATTGTCAGATCAGCTTCCCGTGCTGGGCTGGCCCTTTTTTTCCAGGATGTAATCGTGAATCGTGTTCACGCTCTGGAGCGCCTTGCCGGCGACTTCGGAATTCGGCACGCCGACGCCGAAGTTTTTTTCCATGCTCACGACCAGTTCGAGCGCGTCGATCGAGTCGAGGCCGAGGCCGTCCGCGCCAAACAACGGCAGATCATCGCCGATCTGATCGGCGGTGGTTTGGAGCATTAGATTTTTGACCAGCATTTCCTTAATTTGCTGGCGGAGATCAGGCTTGGGCATAAGCGAGCCGCGAAGTTGTCGCAACCCGACGCGAAGTCAACCAGCGGCCATGCCGCGAGAGAGTTGCTGTGCCGTCGGTCGAGCTAGACCTGCTCGTTCGACTCGCGCACAATTGGATTCGGATCGCGTCGAGCCTCACTCGCGATCTCGGCATTTCCAATTCGTGGAACTGCTGCCGGCGCGGGCTGCACGACCGATTTTGACGCAGTGGAATCAGTCTTTCCGGCGTTATGCAGTTCGTCGCTGAACTCATCTTTCGCCTTCTGGAATTCTTTGACAGCCTGACCCATCCCGCGAGCCAGCTCGGGCAACTTCTTCGCGCCAAACAGAACCAAAATGATCAGGAGAATGACGATTAAATCGGGGCCGGCCAGATTCATGAAGCTCGCGAGGACACTCATACGTTAGCCAGCATCTGCCCAAGACGATAAGTTGCAAGGGAATTGTATTGGCTACCTGCCTGCCCCGAACGTCGTCTGATCTGCCGTTATGGGAGATCTCGAAGGCAACCTGCGCAAGCTCCAGCTTGTCTACGCGCCGTCCTCAAGCTGGGGGCTCGCGCTACAACCGCATGCGGTCGCTACACGTCATAATACATGGCGAACTCGTAGGGATGTGGCCGGAGACGGAGCGAATCGTATTCCTTCTGTTTCAGATCGAGCCAGTTCGCAATGAAGTCAGCGTTGAAGACATCGCCGCGGAGCAGGAATTCGTGATTAGCTTTAAGCGCCGCGATCGCGCCACTCAGCGAGTCCGGCACGCTGGGCACGTTTGCGAGTTCTTCCGGCGGAAGTTCGTAAAGGTTTTTATCGAGCGGATCGCCAGGGTCGATTCGGTTCTGAATTCCATCAAGACCGGCCAGCAAAAGCGCGCTGAAGGCGATGTAGGGATTGGCGGCCGCATCCGGCGTTCGGAACTCGACTCGTTTCGATTTCGGGTTCGCCGAATACGTCGGAATCCGAATCGCGGCCGAACGGTTGCGCGCCGAATAGGCAAGGTTGACGGGGGCTTCGAATCCAGGCACGAGCCGTTTGTAGCTATTCGTCGTCGGGTTTGTGATGCACGTCAGTGCCGGCGCGTGTTTCAGAATTCCGCCGATGAAGAACAGTGCCATCTCGCTCAGGCCCGCGTAGCCGTTTCCGGCGAAGAGCGGCTTCCCGTCCTTCCAAAGCGACATGTGGGTGTGCATTCCCGAGCCGTTATCGCCGAAGAGCGGCTTCGGCATAAAGGTGACGGTTTTATTGTGCTTTTTCGCGACGTTACGGACGATGTATTTGTAATATTGCAGGTGATCGCCCATCTGCTTCATGGGCGCGAAACGAATGTCGATCTCTGCCTGACCGGCGGTCGCGACTTCGTGGTGCTGGCGTTCGATCGCGATCCCTGCTTTCTCCAATTCGAGACACATCTCGTTGCGAATGTCCTGCTGCGTATCGGCTGGGCCGACTGGAAAATACCCTTCCTTCGCACGGATTTTGTAGCCGAGATTCGGGAACTCTTCGCGCGCGCTGTTCCAATGGCCTTCCGCGCTGTCGACGATGTGGAAAGAGGAGTTTCCCGTGTAGTGAAATCGCACGTCATCGAAGATGAAAAACTCCGCTTCCGGTCCGAAAAAGGCGGTGTCCGCGATTCCCGTGCTTTGCAAATAAGCTTCCGCTTTTTCCGCGACCCCACGCGGATCGCGATCGTAGGGCTCGTGCGTGATCGGGTCGACGATCGTGCAAATTAGCGACAGCGTCGGTTCCGCGTTAAAGACATCGATCCACGCGGTGCTCGGATCCGGAATCACGAGCATGTCGCTGGCGTTGATCGCGCGCCAGCCGCGGATGCTGGAGCCATCAAATCCAAGACCTTCGGTGAAGATCTCCTCGTTGTACTCGGTCAGCGTGGTCGTGAAATGCTGCCAGCTGCCCGGCAGATCGGTGAACTTGAAATCCACGAGTTTCACCTCGTGGTCTTTGATCATTTTGCTGACGTCAGATGCGGTTTTTTGGTCTTTGGGCATGCGATAAAGTGGAGGTTAACATCTAGTGGGCGGTTAGGAGATTTGGGCGAGAAAAGTCAGTCATCCTGAGCGCAGCGGAGCGAAGTCGAAGGATCCCGTTGCATTACCTTCACGTTTCGCCACGGGATTCAAAGCCCGCCTCGCCCTGCCGGGCTGCGTTACGGCCTCGACTGCGCTCGGCACGGCGGACACGCGCAATATTCACACAGCCTTTTCGCCAATCTCTTCCGTGCGAATTCGCACCGCGTGTTCGACTGGAAGCACGAAAACTTTGCCGTCACCAATCTTCCCGGTCTTGGCGGCACCCACGACGACGGTGACGGCCTTGTCCACCATGTCATCGGCGAGCACGATTTCGATCTTCACTTTCGGCAGGAAATCGACCGTGTACTCGCTGCCTCGATAAATTTCGGTATGTCCTTTTTGGCGGCCGAAGCCCTTTACTTCCGTCACCGTCATCCCTTCGATCCCGAGCTCGGCGAGCGCTTCTTTGACTTCCTCGAGCTTGAAAGGCTTGATGATCGCTTCGAGTTTTTTCATGGGGGGTAAGCTGCGGTGCGCATTCGGGATTTTCAAAGGAAAGCTGCCCAGGACACGCGCTCTCTTAGCACTCTCAGCAGCAGCGACGCAACACAGAAGTTCGAGAAACAATCGACCGCAAGATGTTGTGATATCTTGCCTCTCAAAAGCCATCCTCTATACTGAGTCTAGATGCCGGCTGATTCTTTCGTTCATCTTCATTTGCACACCGAGTACTCATTGCTCGACGGCGCGATTCGGATGAAGGAGCTGATGCGGAAGGCGACGGAATTCGGGATGCCGGCAGTCGCCATCACCGACCACGGCAATCTCTATGGCGCGATCGAGTTCTACCAGGAGGCGACCAAAGCTGGGATCAAACCCATTATCGGTTGCGAAGCCTATATGGCGCCCGGTTCCATCAAGGATCGGCCGAATAATCAGCGCGATGCCGCGTATCATTTCACGTTGTTGGCGAAGGATGAAAGCGGCTATCGCAACCTCGTCAAACTGATCTCGACCGCGCACCTCGAAGGTTTTCACTACAAGCCGCGGATCGATAAGGAGCTGCTGGCCGCGCATTCGAGCGGTCTTATCGGCATGAGCGCGTGTCTGAAAGGCGAGATCAACATGGCGATTCAGTCGGATAACCTCGCGAAAGCGAGAGAGAGAGCCGCTGATTTCCGCGACATCTTCGGCGCAGAAAATTTCTTCCTCGAGTTGCACGATCACGGCATCGAGGCGCAGGCAAAATGCAATGCGGTGCTGCCCACGCTGGCAAAAGAGTTCGGCTTCGGACTTGTCGCAGCGAACGATGTCCATTTTCTCGAGCGTAGCCACCACGAAGCGCACGACGTCATGATCTGCATCGGCACGGCGCGTATGGTGCACGACGAACGCAGGATGCATTACACGCCGGAGCTTTACTTCAAATCGGCGAACGAAATGCGCGCTCTCTTTCCACGGCATCCAGAGGCCATCACGAACACGCTCGAGATCGCGGAGCGCTGCAATCTCAACCTCGACTTCGGCGTCTCCAAATATCCTGATTACCCAGTGCCCGAGGGCAAAACTCGCGAAAGTTACTTGCGCGAGCTCTGCTACAAAGGTTTGCACGAGCGCTACGGCGAGCGCGCGGGAACCGACAGCGAGCTGGTCAAACGGCTGGACTACGAAGTGGACGTGCTCGAGAAAACCGGCTTCGTCAGCTACTTCCTGATCGTCTGGGATTTCATTCACTTCGCGAAGCAAAGGAAGATTCCGGTGGGACCGGGCCGCGGATCGGCGGCTGGTTCAATGGTCGCTTACGTGCTCGGAATTACAGACATCGATCCCCTGCAGTTCAATCTTCTCTTCGAACGTTTTTTGAACCCCGAGCGGATCTCACCTCCCGATATCGATGTCGACTTCTGTGAAGCGCGTCGCGGAGAAGTGCTGGAATACGTGCGGCAAAAGTACGGTGAACGCCGCGTTTCACAGATCATCACCTTCGGGAAACTGAAGGCGAAAAGCGTCGTGCGCGACGTTGGCCGCGTCATCGGCCTGAGCTACGGGGAAGCGGACCGAATCGCGAAGATGATCCCAAACGAGCTGAACATCACGCTGGCTTCAGCTGCGGAAAAAACGCCGGAGCTAAAGAAGGCAATCGCGAGCGAGCCCGCGACGAAGCAACTGTGGGAGTACGCCACCGTTCTGGAAGGATTGTCGCGCAATGCCGGCGTCCACGCCGCTGGGGTTGTGATCGCGGATCGCGATTTGTCTGATTACGTCCCGCTCTGTCGGGACACCAAAGGGACCGATGTGATCAGTCAATTCGCGATGGGTCCGCTGAATGACCTCGGCCTGCTGAAGATGGATTTTCTGGGGTTGAAGACGCTCACGGTGATCGACGACACCGTGAATCTCATCCGCGCCCGAGTCCCGGACTTCTTGCTGAGCAACATCCCATTCGATGACGCGGCCACCTTCGCTCTCTTTAATCGAGGCGAAACTATCGGCATTTTCCAGATGGAATCAGGAGGGATGACCAGCCTCTCGAAACAGTTCGATGTGCAGAAGATCGACGACATCATCGCCTTGATCGCTCTCTATCGGCCCGGTCCAATGGAGCTGATCCCGGATTACATCAAGCGCAAAAAAGGGCTGACGAAAATCAAATACGAGCATCCGCTGCTCGAGGAAGTCTGCGCCGACACCTATGGCGTCATGATTTATCAGGAGCAGGTCATGGCGGCAGCCAGCCGGCTCGCGGGTTACTCGTTAGGTCAAGCGGATTTGCTCCGGCGGGCAATGGGCAAAAAGGATCGCGAGAAGATGGCGAAAGAGCGGGAAAGCTTTATCGCGGGTTGCGCCAGCACGAACAAAATTCCAGAGAAAAAAGCGAACGCGATCTTTGACCTGCTCGAGAAGTTCGCCGGCTACGGATTCAACAAGAGCCACAGTGCCGCGTACGGATTGATCAGCTATCAAACCGCGTATCTGAAGGCGAACTATCCGGTCGAGTTCATGGCCGGATTGTTGAGCAACGAGATCAACAACACGGATAAGATTTCCATTTTCGTTGGCGAATGTAAGCGGATGGGAATTCCGATTCTCCCGCCGGATGTGAACCGCAGCGCCTTGAAGTTCACGCCCGAAAGTAGGGCGAGCGTCCCGCTTGGGATGCAGGAAGACGCATGCGAGACAGCGATCCGCTATGGACTCGCTGCGATTAAAAATGTCGGCGCGGGGGCAATGGAAGCGGCGATTCGAGAACGCGAAACACGCGGTCGATTTGCATCGCTGGAGGATTTCTGCCGAAGACTTGACGGGCGAGTGGCGAACCGGAAAATGCTCGAGAGTCTCGTGAAATCCGGCGCTTTCGATTTTCTCGGCCGGGAACGCGCCGACCTCTTTGCGTGCATCGAGGAATCGCTCGCGGCCGCCTCCGCGTCCCAGCGCGACCGTGCGAGCGGGCAGGTTTCCTTGTTTGATGACCTTTCGGCGCCGGCAGCACGGTCGGGCCGCAAAGGCGTGGCCGCCTGGACGGAGCAGGAGCGAATGGCGTTCGAGAAGGAACTCCTCGGATTCTATGTAACGGGGCATCCGCTTGATGCCTACGCGAGTGCGATCGCCGCGGGACGGTACCAATCAATTTCCGCACTGAGTGAACTCGGAGATCGCGCGACGTTTCGCGTGGCCGGAGCGATCACCCAGGTCGACAAGAAATTCACGAAAAAGGAAGGCAAGCCGTTCGCGGTAGTTTTTCTGGAAGACCTCTCCGGCACGCTGGAAATCGTGATTTGGAATGACGTTTACGTGCCGATCTCCGAGTCGTTGGTTCCGGGCCGAGTGATTGCGGTGCAGGGCACGCTCGACAAGCGGGACGATACTATTCGAGCGACTGCGCAAAAAGTGAAGCTCCTCGCAGCGGGCGCGAAAGCCGGAGGCACAGCCACGGATTCCGATCTAACGAGCGCAACCACGAGTGAAACGCACTCGCCGATCGTCCTCCGATTTCCGCAAGGAACCTCGGCCGAGGAATTGAGGAGCGTGCGAAATCTATTGGCAGCGTCACCAGGCCGGCGCGAAGTCGTGCTCGAATTCGAGTGTGAAAACGATGCTCCCGTTCGCGTGCACGCGGGGAAGGACTGCCATGTCGGATTGACAACTGAGCTTGAACAACAGCTGGCGCCATGGCTGCGGAAGATAGTGGAGGCCCACGGTGATGCCGCCTGGCGCGGAGCGATCCCCCAATCAGCGGCTCGGTGAATCGACTCCGAGCAGCAACGGTTGACCATCCTCGCAGAGTTCAAACAATTGCGTCTTGTCAGCCGATTCAGGCCTGCTGCTCTCGACTCGCGCGGCCTCGATCAATGTCAGTTTCCAGTCCCTGGCAAACAAGCTGCCGCGAAGTTCTGCCCGCTTGATGTGCGATTGCGGATCTTCATTCGATGCAGGCGGTGCCGCCAGAGCGATTGAGTCGATGCAATCAAGACCGGGGGCTCGACTCAAATTTCGAAGCGCGTCGAAAGGACCAAGTTGCAGAACAATGGAGGTGGAATCTTGAAAATCGATGCTTCCGCGGAATGCTGTCGCTCGTTCGCGTGAGCGAAGCCTGACGGAATTCAGCGTGGCGTGCGGACCTGCGAATTCCACCTTGCCGGAGGTCAGAATCCCGTCCGCATCGCCGGCTTCCTGAATTTGTAAATTGCCCGTCGCGGTCGGGTGAGCTGCAGTGCCGTCGATCGTGAGTTTACCGCCGATCGAACCGACATTGATCCATCCGGGACGGAGGTATGTGGGAACTTTGGCGAGAGGAATGGAGATTCCGTCAAAGAAGGCGGAAACCGGTTTGTCCCGCTCGAGCGAATAACGGGAATGATTCGCGTCAAAGGCAAAGGGCCAGGAGGCGCTAAGTTGCAATGGCGGAGAATCCGCCAGCGCCATTTCCGCCTTTATCTTGGCTTCTTCGTTGTTAGCCGCCAGCGTCGCCTCTCCAGAAATCTTGATTGCATCTCCTGTCGCGACGTCCTGGACATGTGCTTCGATACTCGCCTCTGGTGCCGTAAGTGTGCCATAGACGGCAACCGCGCCGGCAATGGTTCCTGTCAATGCCGCCTTGCTGCCGATCGCTTCTCCGAGCTCCCCCAATTCAGTGGGCGCGATGCGCAGATCGATATCTAGATTCGAGTTTGATTCGATCGCGCGAAGGAAATCCTGTCCATGTTTGAATTCGTCGAAGGAGAATGGGATGAAGAAGTTTCCCTCAAGTCCCGGCTTTCCGGCGAGCGTAAAGCGGATCGTCTGTAGTTGGACATAATTTCTCGCGAGGGTCGCGAACGCATCGAATGAAGCGCGATCATTCGCGAGATGAAGCGTGGAAAAAAAAACGCTCTCGGGTGAATAGACTGCCTCAGCCTCCAAGTTGAAGGCGGAGGAAGCGAGGCCGGAAACGAGGCTGAGTTCCTCGGCTTCGGCGTGAACGGTACCGTAATGTTTTGACACGTTCCCGTCTCCTGTCCAGGTCAACTTGACGGCGCCACGTCCGAAATCAGGTAACCTCTCTGGTAACAGCGGCGCGTAAACGCCGATGTCGCGCAGCTCGGCCGTCATCGTGCCCGAGTAGTTGTGAGCGCGGCTGACGTCCACGCGACCAGAGCCGCGGATAAAATCGAAATTTCGAAGAAGCTCCAGCCGATGGAGTTCCAACTCCTCGCCCGAGAGCGAGAGATCGGCTTCCAATGCGTCAACCGGCACGCCCGAGAACGTGAGCGAACGGCCGGACGCACTCAGGCTGCCGGAAAGAACGCGATCGCGCGCGGCCACCGTTCCGCTGAGCGTGATCTCGCCCGCATAGTCTCTGGCATTCGCGCCGAGCAGCGCGACGAATTCCCCTAAATCGCGGATCGTGGCGGAGATATCGCCGCGAAAGGCCGGCTTCAACCATTCAGAGACGGTCGTTGGCAACGACGATTCACCGTTCAACGTCAATTCGTTTGCATGCTGCTTAATGTAAAGCTGCTCGACCTCGATCTGTCGGTTGTAGAGCGAAGCGCCGAAGATGATTGTTTCCGCCGTCCGCGTGCGCCACGTCAGGCCTGTGACTTCGAGCCAGACGGAAGCGCTCGTCTCCGCCAGGTCTTTCATCTCACCTCGGAACGTAAATTTCGAAGACGCCACAGAACCCTTGACCGCTTCCGTGAAACCCAGCGCTTCGGATAACTGCGCGAGTGAAATGGTACCGGCGCTGCCGGCGACATTCCACATCCGGTGATTCTGCCGCTCTTCGTTCGAGATGCTTGCGCGCAGATTTCCGCCGAAAGCGTCGATGTCAAACTCTAGCGCGAGTCGTCGCTGATCGAGATTTGCCAGATCAATTGTCATCGATTGAATGTCGAGTCCGCGTGTCAACGTCACCGCGCCCACAATGAAGCGATTATCGATCCAGTTGGTCGCGCCCCGGAGATCCTTAAAGGTGGTGCGTAACAACGGAGAAACGACGGTAATTGAACCCGCCGTGAACTGACCGGGCTCCAGCTCGCTCCCGGAGAGCCAGAGATGCTGGAAATCGATAACCGCGTTCCCGCTTTGGATGCGGCCCGAGAGATCGCGGACGCTCCAATTGTCAGCGAGCAGATCACGGAACATGTTCCAATCCGGGGCGCCGTTCGATGACGGTGCGTGCTCCGTTCTGATCGCGGTCAGATGCGGATTATCGACCGTCAAACTGCGCAAAATTCGGGCTCGGCCCAAGTGGAAGATGCGTGCGCAGTTCAGATCGAGGAGCACCCGCGGCGAGATCAAACCGAAATCGTAAAGCGCGTCCTTTCGCGAGCTCAACTGGACATCGTGAAGAATGACAGGCCGAAGAAACGGCGCATCGATTTTTCGGATCTCGATCGACAGGTTTTGCTGTCTCGCATTCTGCCAGACCCAAATCCGCACTATCGTCGCGACGAGGATTGGTGCGGAACAAGGCACCGCGACCGCCAGAAGAAGTGCGAGCGCGCCGGCCAGGAGAAGTCGGGTTTTTCTCTCCATGTCCGACGCAATGCATAGCGGCTCTCAGGGGCGCCGGAAAGACGCATCTCCCGAAGCAGAGCGACGGCAGCTTCAACCTTTCGGTTGGCTGCCGGTGAAAACGATGTGAATTGGGCGATTGGCGTGCAGCCGATTGGTCAGCTGCTCTTGCAACGCCCTCTCGGCCTCGGCAGGCAAACCGCTTTGGACCGCCTTCTCGCGCGCAAGTTCTGGCAGTTTTGCGAGTTCGCTTTCAATGTCTTCGGCGGAAATTCGATTCCAGAATCCATTTTCGAATGTCAGCACCTCGATGCTTTTTTGCTCGACCCCAAGAATCATGGCGTGCGGAAGCCGGACGGCGATTTCATCCGCCCGAAAATCGACCGCCACGTCTTTCTGCAGGTCGAACCCGGCTTTGACCGCGAACGTGCCGTGGAGCTTTACGCGCTTGGTGCTGCCCGCCCAGGTGTGCTGAAATTCGTGTTCCACCTCGATCTGGCGCGATAGCAACGCAAGCTCCACTGACGCCGTGGTGCGCTCGACGTAAACGCGATCGTTGACAGTGATCCGCGGCTGCAAATGCGCGATCTCCATGAAGGCATCGCGTAAATCGCGTCCGACGCGCTCGAGCTCATCGGCTGTCCCCCGGGCGGTCCGCGAAGGCCATGTTTCAATGCGCACGAAAATGAAGGCCACCAGCGCGGCAAGAAGCAGCGCCGCGAAGGCAAATGCGGCGGGCCAGGAAAACTTTCGCCTGCGCTCGATCGCCTCAGGCTTCATTAGGATCGGTTACGCGTCTGCTACTATCCGGCTCATGCTGCCGCGTTATCCGGAATCTACGCCTTGGTTTTCCCGCGGGCCTCAGCGGTGCGGCATTCTTCCCGAACTGAACTAGTTTGCTGTTGCCTTGCTATCCACCGCCACCGCCGAAAGTGGGATTCCTGTTACTGCCGCCCGGAGCCAGCCCAGAATCTCTCAAATTCTGTTCGCGGCTGTTCCTTCTCATCCCTTCGGCCATCCTCACTGACTCGGTGGCTGCACGCGCACGAGCAGCGATGGAATCTAGATTGACCTTCAGCTGCCTTGCGAGCTGGCTCCATGTTCCCGCCTTTTCTTTCATTCCGAGAATAGTGTCAAAACTTTGGCCGCTTGCTTTAGACAGCGAATTGGCCGCTAGCAGCTCACCGCAGCTCATCCCTGTCTTCACACGCTGTGCTTCAAGTGTCTTTACTGAAATTTCGGATTGCCGTGCCACCGCAGGAGCAATCAGGGACCAACCCTGGACCATCTTGCCCGCTTGCACGTCCAAACCGTCGATCGCGGTGCGTAGCGCCGGAGTTTCCTTGGGAGACAATCGGGATTTGAAGTTGCCACTGCCTTCGCTGCGATTAGCGTATCCTCCACCGATCAGGCTACCCGTTGGCGGCGGGACCCACTCACTGTCTTTGGAACTCTTTTGCGCAAGGGCCGGACTCGTAACCCATGCGGCGGCAAGCGTACTCGTGATAATGCAAACGGTCGCTCTCATGGCATAATTGAGCAGCGCGACAGGTCACAGTCAAACAGAGGGACTTAGTGATGGCACAGTTTACGATCCATCGGACAAGTAAATGATCGATGGCATTGATGCATTGTAGCGTCGATTCATAGAGCGAATACGGCGAACTACGCGTCCATGAACTCTTCTCTCGCGGTGGCCCTCGATACTTCGTTTCGACAGAATGCCCAAAGTTCGACCCGGACCGGCATAGGACGCAAAATGCGTGCGCTCCCCAGACTGACGAAAAATTACCGCCCCCCACGCCTCGGGTGAGACGTGAAGGGCGGCTGTTCCCCCCAGAACAATCTGTAAATCTCCGCACCTAGTAACTGCGGGCGTACCGCGTCGCAACAAGTTTTTGTAAAAGCGGCGACGGATTTTCGGAAGCGACTAACTTTGCACCGATGTTTCGAGTCTCTGGAGCCGGTCGATGCTGACGCATCTGGAGTTGCGGCGTTTTCGCGGTTTCGAACAACTTCACGTTGAGTTTGGACCCGGATTCACCTTTTTCATTGGCCCTAATGGTGCTGGCAAAACGACGATCCTCGAAGCAGCTTGTGTTTTGTTGCGACTGCAATCCCAGCGCAGCTCAACCCTGGCACCGGTCGTGCGTCTGGGTGAATCATCATTCGCCCTTGCCGGATGTTACGCGGAGCACGCGCTCGCTTTTCGCTATAGCAGCCTGCGTCGCAAACTTTCCTTCGATCAAATCGGACAACGCAGCGCGGCCGAGTATCTGCGGCTCGCGCGCGTAGTCTCATTCGCGAATAGCGACATCGAGCTTGTGCGGGGCAGTTCTGAGCCGCGACGGCGGTATCTCGATTTTCTCGGCGCGCAGACCGATCCGCTCTATCGCCCAACGCTACGCGCTTACGAACGCGCTCTGCGGTCGAGAAACGCGCTCTTGAAGTCGCCGCACGCGAGCGTGCGCGCGATCGCAGCCTACGAACCACCTTTGCTCGAGCAGGGCGCGAGATTGACGGAGATGCGGCGGCGCCTGGTCGATCAGCTCGACCCCCTCGCAGCGGCGGCACACCTCGCGATCAGCGGAAAGAATGAGCGGGTGCAGTTGCGTTACAGCGCTAACGGAGGAGAAGATTTCGCCAGAAATCTCGCGAAATCACGGGCGCAGGAATTGCGCTTGCGCCAAACCGTGGTGGGACCGCATCGCGACGAACTCGAGTTGACGGTGGGCGGGCTGGCGGCGAATCAATTCGCTTCCGAAGGGCAGCAACGGACGATGGCGCTGGCGTTGAAAATAGCACAGGCGCGCGCCTTTCCCGATCATGATCAGCCCAAGCCGTTGCTGCTGCTCGACGACATTTTTGGCGAGCTCGATCCGACTCGCCGCAATCTTCTCCTGCAACATTTGCCAGAGGCATCACAGAAGCTGGTCACTGCGACCTCGATGCAATGGCTGGAACGGAAAATCGAAGGCGCGATCTTCAGATTAGAAGATGGCGCAATGCAGCGCGCGTAGTCGGCCAGAACGGAACTGCGGCTTGCGTGAGGAGGAACGGCGCTCTCTAGTTTCGCATGCGCGAAATGGGAGCAGGAATTCCGCTGAGCCTGGCCGGCTCGCTGTTAGTGGCGCATCCAAACATGCTCGACCCGAATTTCCGGCGCAGCGTGTTGTTCATTTCATCCCACAACCTGGCGGACGGCGCCCTCGGCGTGATCGTGAATCGTCCGCTCGACAAGCAGGTTTCGGATCTCGTCAGCGACTCGCCGCCAGAAGGGCTCGCCGATGTCCCTGTTTTTCTCGGTGGACCCGTGGGAAGAAACCAACTGATGTTCGCGGCCTTCGAATGGGAAACCGCCGAGGGTCTGAAATTAAATCAGAATGTCGGAGTGGACGAAGCGAATGAGCGCGTGACGCAGGACCCGGCCTCAATTCGGGCCTTCGTTGGTTACGCCGGGTGGGGAGCGGGCCAACTCGAGGCGGAGGTGAAACAAAAAGCCTGGTTGCTTCAAAAAGCGACGCGCGATGCTCTGAACCCGAACCGCTTGCCCAAGCTTTGGTTCGACATCATGCACGGTCTCGGTCCCTGGTTCAAGATGCTCTCTGCCGCGCCCGACAATCCGTCTTTGAACTAGAAGCTATCTCATAAATGGCACCGTCATTCTGAACACAAGCGTTCGGAGTCGAACGCCGTAACGCAGCCGGTGTCGCTGGCGAGGCCCGGGGCTTTTCATCCCGTGACGGGGCTGAGGATAATGCCGCGAGATCCCTCGACTTCGCGCGGGATGACTGTGTGACATTGCTCTTACGAGATGAGTTTTAGCAACCGTTGCTGAGTGACGGGGTGACGAGTAAGACTCAGCTCCACGGCTGCTTTTTCACTTGCCACCCGTCATTCAGCACTCGTCACTGTCGCCATCATGATCATCGGCGTTCCGAAAGAAATTAAAGAACAGGAGAATCGCGTTGGTCTTCTGCCTTCGACGGCGCGGCAACTCACGCGTCGCGGTCACACTGTGCTTGTGGAGAAAAACGCCGGTGTCGGCTCCGGATATCCTGACGAGTCGTACATCAAAGCTGGGGCGGAAATCGTCGAACAGGCAGCCGACGTTTTCGCCCAGACGGCGATGATTGTGAAGGTCAAGGAACCGTTGCCCGAGGAGTACCGTCTTCTCCGTAAAGGGCAAATTCTCTTCACCTATCTTCATCTCGCGGCGAGCAGACCGCTAACCGAGGCACTGCTCGCCTCGGGAGTCATCGGCGTTGCGTACGAGACGATCCAGGTCGGGAAGAAGTTGCCATTGCTCGAACCGATGAGCGAGATCGCCGGGCGCATGTCCACGGTAATGGGCGCGTATTATCTCGCGAAGCACAATGGCGGAAACGGCGTGCTCCTCGGAGGCGTGCCCGGCGTCTTGCGCGGAAGAGTGGTGGTCCTCGGTGGCGGGACCTCAGGTGTGAACGCGGCACGGATGGCGGTCGGGCTCGGCGCCGATGTCACGATTCTCGATGTCGATCTCGAGCGCTTGCGGTTTCTCGATCTGACGATGGATCGCGGTTCGACGCTGTTTTCAAATGAGGCCAATCTGATGGACCTGGTGCCGAAAACCGATCTGCTAATCGGCGCCGTTCTCGTTCCAGGCGCAAAGGCGCCAAAACTGATCACGCGAGAAATGCTGCGCAAAATGCGGCCCGGTAGCGTTGTCGTGGACATTGCGATCGATCAGGGAGGCTGCGTGGAGACTTCGCGCGCGACCACGCACCTCGACCCGGTTTATGTGGAGGAGGGCGTGATCCATTATTGCGTTGCGAACATGCCGGCGGCCTATGCACGGACCTCCACGCAGGCGCTAACCAACGTTACCGCGCGTTACGTTGAACTGCTCGCCGATCTTGGTCTTGAGGGGGCGTGCAAAAAACAACCGGCACTCGCGGGCGGGATCAATACTCGCGATGGCCGCCTCACCTGCCAGGCTGTGGCGGAAGCTCACGGAATGAAATTGGAACCGGCGCTTTAGCGCCATCGTCTCATTTGTGGTAGGCGTGTCGCCTGAAAAACGCATTGCAGCCGACACGGCTGCCACTACACGAGGCTGATTTCCTCTTGCAAAGGGCGAAAGGATAAAAGTTGCGCAAGGCCGAAAACTCGGCTTGCTCCGAATCAAGCTTTGACCCACTGTGGGTCTTCCAACCACATTATGAAGAAATATATCTGCATCCTAGCTGGCGCCGCGCTCCTGGTGGCTTGTGAGCAAAAAACCGAAACCACCACTCCTGTTGTGTCGCCAACTCCGACGATTGGCACAAGCTCAACGAGTAATACGACGAACACCATGTCGACGCCAATGTCCACCCCGATGTCGACGCCGATGGCGTCCGCGAGCATGGGCAGCTCAACGGAATCAACTACGACTACCACAACGTCGCCCACTCCGTAATCGGAGCAGGTTAGTCTCTCAAAAGTCTTCCCGCGGGCTCATCTTGCGGGAAGACTTTTGCTGTACATGAGGGGCCGGCAGTGCCGCTGGCTCACGGCTGAGATAAGCGTTCCTCGGGGCTTGACAGAGTTCCGCCCTGATCGGGCCGAAGAAAGCGCTTCTTTGTCGCGTGATAAGCCTAAGCAATGCCAGTCTACTTCGCCGGCTCTGTCGCCTTGGTGCCTGGGTGTTTATAGTCGAGAGGATTCGATGAGCAGCGCACCTGGCTCTGCCAAACTTTCGCTGGGCCGCGCGAAGCGGCTCATCCATCCGGCCGAGTTCGCGCGAGTCAAAGCGGAAGGGCGGACGGCGCGTGGCGCTCTTCTCGTGGTCGCCGTGCTCGAAACCGGAGAACGCATGGGCTTCCGGGCCGGATTTGTAACCTCGAAACGGGTCGGTAATGCGGTCGTGCGCAACCGCGTCCGGCGCCGCCTGCGCGAGATTGTGCGGCGTAATCAGCAGCGAGTTCGGCGCGCCCTTTGGATGGTCGTGGTGGCGCGTCCCGCCGCCGCGCGCGCGCACTATCGGGAGCTGGAAGATGAGTGGTTGCGTCTCGCAAACCGCGCTTCTATTCTAGCGCCCTGATGGCCCGACTGCTCCGCGCCCTGGTTCGCGTTTATCAATACACGCTTTCACCGGCGCTCTCCTGGTTAACGGGGCCGGGCGGTGGCTGCCGGTTTGAACCGAGTTGTTCCGAGTATTTTTTGTGTGCAGTCGAACGACATGGCGTCACGCGCGGGAGCTGGCTGGGGCTCTGCCGCATTGCGCGTTGTCAGCCGTGGGGCGGTCACGGGCATGACCCGGTTCCGCCAGCTGACCTGCCTCGGGCGCAGCCAAATACGAGGCTCGTTTGTGAATAGCCTAGCCGGCAGCGTGTATGGATCGTCAAGCATGGATTGCCGTCACCCTGTGCGTTCTAGGCCTTGTCGCCTGGCAGGTTTACATGACGACGCATGCACCGCGACCAATCACGCTGCCTGCTTCGCCAACGCCTGCTTCATTGCCGCAGAGTTCGACGGCCCCAACTCTCCCCGGTAGCCCTGCGGTCCAGGCACCGTCTCCTGCATCTGCGCCCGCGGAGGTTGCTGCGCCTTACGTAGAGAAAGTCGAGACGCTTCGGAATTCCGACGTCGAGTTGCGCCTGACAAATCGCGGCGGCGCGATTAGTGAAGCGGTGCTCCTGCATCACGCGGCGGAGAATGGCGCCAAGGTCACTCTCAACGCCGCCGACCGGACACCGATCGGCGCGCTGATCGAGAACCCGGCCGCTCCCGTGCTCGCTGAGTTCGCGATCGCAAAGCAGCCCGATGGAACTGTGCAGTTCGAGCGCGCCGGTGCGGAACGCGTGAATGTGCGCAAGAGGTTCTCCTTCGCGCGTCTCGAGAAGAAAGACAACTTCGTTAGCGAAATGGAAGTCGAGTTCCGCAATGACGGAGCCCAGCCCTACAGGAATAGCGGTTACTGGGTCACCGTCGGATCCGCGCAACCGATTCACCCGAAGGATCTGCCTGCTTACACGCGGCTTGTTTGGTGCGTTGAAGGGAAAGCGAGGGGCACCGACGTCGGTTGGTTCGCTGAGCAGAACAAATTCTTCGGAATGCAAAAACGGCCGGCGCGTGAATTTTTCGAGGAGAAAGTTGGCGGCGCGGAATGGGGAGGCGTGAGCAATCAGTTCTTCACCACCTTGATTACTCCCTTGAGCGCAAAGGCGGTCGAGATGTGGGGCAAACGTTTCGAGATAAGAAGCTCGGACGATCGAACTCTGGCCGGGATCGAAGGCGCGATGGCGATGCCCGGCTTCGAGTTACCGGCGGGCCAAAGCACGACCCTGAAGTTCCAGATTTATTCGGGCCCGAAACTTTACGGCCGTCTCGCAAAACTGGACCACGACGAAGCCGAGGTCATGAATTTTGGGATTTGGAAACTGGTCAGCCAGGCGCTGCTGAATTTCATGAATCTGCTGCACGGATTTCTCGGGAACTACGCCGTCGCGATCGTGGTGTTGACGGCGATTGTGAAGGCCGTTCTCTGGCCGCTGCAGAACAAAGCCAATAAGTCGATGCGCCGCATGTCCGCGCTCTCGCCGAAAATGCAGGAGCTGCGCGACAAATACAAAGACGATCCGACGCGCATGAACCAGGAGGTGATGAAGCTCTACAAAGAACACGGCGTCAATCCGGTCGGCGGTTGCCTGCCGATGATGATTCAAATTCCGATCTTCTTCGGTCTCTTCAGCATGCTCGGCCAGGCGGTGGAGCTGCGAAACGCTCCCTTCCTTTGGGTCCACGATCTCTCTCAGCCGGATACTGTCGCGCACGTTCCCGGGCTCGGATGGCCCATCAATATTCTGCCGCTTCTGATGGGCGCGACCAACGTCTGGCTCATGCGGATGACGCCAAAAACCGGCGATACCACGCAGCAAAAGGTCCTCATGTTCATGCCGCTGATCTTTTTGTTTTTCTGCTACAATTTCGCGGCGGCGCTGGCATTGTATTACACGACGCAGAACCTGTTCACGATTCTGCAACTCTATCAGAACCGGAATCAGCCAGTCCCGGTACTTGAAAAAGTTGCACCCGCAGGCAAACGGTCGCGCAAAAGAAAAGTCTGACGAGTCATGACGCCGAAGGAACTACTCGACACCATTCTCGGTTACCTCGGATTCGTCGTCCAAATCGAGGAGACACAAAGTGAAGGCGGCAATCCCACGCTCCAGATTTACACCGAAGAAAGTGCACGCCTGATTGGACACGAGGGCGAGACGCTGGAAGCGATTCAATTCCTGCTCAATCGCCTCATTCAATCGAAAGACAAAGACGCGCCGAAGGTGATCGTCGATTGCGAAATGTATCGCTCGATGCGGGAGGATCGGATTGTGCAGCGCGTGCGGGATCTGGCGCAGCGGGTCCGGATCAGCGGACGTTCCTTGCAACTGGAGCCGATGAACTCCTACGAGCGGCGAATTGTCCATAACGCCTTTAAAGACGATCCCGACGTCGCGACTTGGAGCCCATCGGATTCAGCGCGGATCAAACAGATCACCTTGTTGAAGCGGCAGCCAAAGCGGCAAGCCGCCCCGCAAGAACAGGCCGGCAACTGACCATTGTTGGAATCCCGGAAGCTGTTGTTTTTTTAAAAACGTTCTGTATCCTGAGCGAAGCGGAGCGCAGTCGAAGGATCCCGAAGCCTAACCTTTACGTTATCACCACGGGAGAAAAGCCCGGCCTCACCTGCAATCGCGAGCGTCCCAAGTCCTTCGCCGGCTGCGTAATCGTTTGAGGCCACGTTCAGTTAACGAACCGGAATAAAATTTTCCCACTCCGTTGATTACGCGTGGCGTGTTCGACCGCGGCGGTCGCTTCGCCTAACGAGTATTCCTTTTCCACCTTGGTACGGAGCAATCCGCGCCTGGCCATTTCAAATAGCGGCGCGAAAGTTTCTGCTCGCATCGCCGGAGTCGCGGCCTCGTACCATTTGTTCACCCAGAATCCACGAAACACCAGGTTTTTGAAGATAAGCAATCCGTTCGGAATGCGCAGCGGTTGCAGGCTCATCGCGCCGTAAGTCACCATCGTCGCATCCGGAGCGACACAATTCGCAAGGCGGAGCGCGCTCTCGCCGCCGACCGCGTTCAGAGCCAGCCGGATCGGTTCCCCTCCGGTCTTTTCCTTCACTTCATCGCGCAGCTTTTCGTGATCGACGATCACCAGGTCACCGCCCTCACCTTCCAGTTCTGCAATCAATTCCGGCCGTCGAACTACACTGATGCTTTTAATTCCAAGCTCGCGCCCGATCTGAATCGCTGCCCGTCCCACCGCCGAGTTGGCCGCATTCTGAATGAACCAGTCGCCGCGTCCGAGTGAGACGAAATCATGCAGCATCCGCCAGGCGGTAATCGGATTCACTTTCAGCATCGCCGCCTGCGTTGGATCAATCTCCGGTGGAACAGGCACGAGTTTGTCGGCCCGGACGGCACCCGCTTCTCGCCACGTCCCGAAATCGTGCGGCATCAGGACCTGATCGCCTATGCGCAGGTCGCGCGCGGCGTCACCAAGCTCCACGACCGCGCCGGCTCCTTCCATTCCCGGCGTCGCCGGTAATTGCGGACGCACCGGATACTTGCCTTCGATCGCATTCAGGTCGGCCGGATTTATTGGCGCGGCGCGCATTTGCACGATCACTTCGCCGGCCGCGGGAGCGGGCCACGGTCGCTCCTGCACGCGCAAAACCTCACGGGGAATTCCGTGCGTTTCGTAGATCGCCACGTTTATACTTCTGCTCATCCGAATGGCCGTTGTGAATCATCCTAGCTCCAGCGTTGCCGCCAGCAATCTGCAAAAAGGCGCGCGTGTCGCACTCGTTGGCATGCTCATCAATGTCTGCGTCGCGACCGCTAAGATCGCCGCCGGCCTGCTCGGCAATTCGTATGTGCTGATTGCCGATGGCATCGAGTCGGCGCTCGATATCGCCGGCTCGGTTGTCATCTGGGGTGGACTCAAAGTTGCCGCGCGTCCGCCCGATGAAAGGCATCCCTATGGCCATGGCAAGGCCGAGCCGATCGCGGCCGCCATCGTTTCAGTCGGTGTGCTCGCCGCTGCCGTCGGTCTCACGATCCAGAGCGTGCGCGAGATCTTCATGCCGCACCATGCCCCAGCACCATTCACTCTCATTGTGCTGGTTGGTGTCGTGATCGTGAAGGAGCTGCTTTATCGGTCGGTCATTCGACTCGGCAAAAATGTCGAGAGCACCGCTGTGCAAACCGATGCCTGGCATCATCGAACCGACGCGCTCACTTCGATGGCTGCGTTCATTGGCATCTCGATCGCACTCGTCGGTGGCGACGCCTGGCGAAGCGCGGACGACTGGGCGGCGCTCTTCGCCTGCGCGGTCATCGCTGCCAATGGTTATCGCCTGCTCATGCCGGCCGTGCATGAAATCATGGACACTGCTCCCGGAGGCGAGATCGTGACGCGCATCCGCGCGGCCGCCAGTTCAGTCCGAGGGGTGGCCGAGATTGAAAAATGCCTGGTTCGGAAGATGGGTCTGCACTTCTATGTCGATCTCCACGTCGGCGTCGACGGCACGATTTCAGTCCGCGATGGTCACGATATCGCGCATCGGGTGAAAGATGCGATTCGTCGAACGGACGCACGAATCGCGGACGTGCTCGTGCACGTCGAACCCGACAGATCAGTCGTTAGGTCGGGAAGGTAGCGCGAACTTCGCGGCGAGCAGCATTTGCAGCGCACCGGTCAGTGCCGCGCGCGCGGTCGCGATCTGGCGGCTGAATGCAATCAGCCGAGCGACGTGTCGGGGGTGTGTCGCGAGATATCGCGCAAGCCGCGCGAAATTCGTCTTCTGATTTTCGATGTCGAACAGCACCGCCGCGGGCGCGGGAAACGACTTGGCGTGGGTGTCGCTGATGGCGCGGATCGCCAGCATCGGCACTCCGCGTTCCCCGCAGACGCGCGCGATGATTTCCGTTTCCATATCCACCGCAATCGCGCCGCTCTTTTCCGCAGCCCGGCTGCGCTGAGCTTCCGATTCAATCACCTCCGAGCTGGTGAACAGGTTCCCGATTACCGCTCGCTCGAATGACAATCTTCCGGTTTGCTCCAGCAAGTCCGCGTTCGAAAAATTCTCCGCGAAAACGAGGTCGCCGACGCGCAGTTGACGATCGAGAGATCCCGCGAAACCCGTACTGACGAGGAGATCGATTGGGTTCCGCTCCAGGAATTCTCTGAGTCGCGGCCCCGCTGCTCGTGCGCTGACTCCCGTGTGGAGAATCGTGATCGCGCTCCCGCGAGCGATCGGCAAGCGGCGGAAAGAGGAGCTCTCCACCGGGAGGGCGAAAGTCACTGCGATCCTCTGGCTCATTCAGCGAGCGGCAACCTCACCGATCCGCACCTGAATGATCTTTCGTTGGCTGGAAGGAGAACTGCTCTCCGATGCCGCTGGAGAGTTCGCAGGCGTCGATGCTAACGGCGTCAGCGACGAGACGGCTTGCCGAAACTCTCGTTCGCGAATTGCAGGAATGTCGGCAATGATCGTGACGCTCCGGTCGTTAGGCAAAGCCTTCGCGGTCGACCCTCCGCAGCGCTCTGCGGCAGCAATTACTCTGTCAGTGATCGCCTGCCGTTCAGCGGCAGATGCCGGTATCAGAATCTCGTCCGACTCGAGAGTGGGTGGCGGCAAGGCAGACTCGGCGATTTTGCCGATTGAAGAAGCAACTTGCTCACGCACTGGATCTGCTCTGCGCGATGAAGATGCCGTTTTCGGATTTTTCCAGACAATCACGGCGAGACCGATCATAACGTTCAACAAGAATAAAACCGCGAAAGCGGTTGCGACCCGGCGACCGAGCACGCTGCCGCGATTCGGAGCGCCGGCTGCTTCATTAGTAGGCATGAGAATTTCGCGCGAGTCGCCCATCCGCCGGTGAATCTCGCGCGCAACTGCCAGTTGCCGCTGCAAATGCGAGTTCTTCAGGAGCTCCGCCTCGAGCCTCTCCCGTTCGAATTCGGGCAGCTTGCCATCGAGATAATCAAAAAGTGCATCTGGATTCATTTGCCGGCGGAAGCGGAATGTAGCGCGACCACGATTTGTACGGCAAGCATTCCATTCCTGCTTCCGGTGCCTTCCTCCGGAACCGGAAACCGTTGCTATAGAGTGTAGAGAGCGCGCTTGGTGAAGCTTGAGCACTACTAACCAGCAACTCCCGGAAGCGCTAACCGCGCGAGCGAGGTAATTATTGTCACGATGGCTCGGCCACGGAAAAAGCTTTACAGGTGCTCCCATTTTTGGAAGCCTTGCGATTGCGCTAAGTCCGTCAGGTCGTTACAATCACGCTCCCGGCTGTCTTTCCGCGCAGGAAAGGCGAAACGTGATCGCTCGCTCACGCTGAGAATTCATATGATTACGGATCGCGCGCCGGGAAAGAATTGCGCTGTGGTTTCGGGCTTCTTTTGTTGGCTTGTTGGGATATCAATTGCCCTCGGTGGCGTAGCTGTAAACGCTTTCGCAGCTGACGCAGAGCCAAGCTACTACGTCTACCATGGCAGGCAGAGGCATTTGGAATTGGATTCCGCGAATGTCGCTGTCCGCACAAGTGTCCGTGCAGGCGAGATGCTTTTGTCTGATGCCTTGCCAGAAGGTCTGGCAGCCAATGGATTCAATCCCTCGGATGTAATCGCGCGGCCTGCCGCTGGGTGGATGATTCTGAATGCCAAAAATGCATTGACTGCGTCTCGTGCCAGGGTTCAATCCGTTCCAACGCAGCCCAGAGCGACTTCGATCCACGCGTTGATCGCCTCACTGCTCGATTCGGGCGACTCATCGATTGAGTTTGTGTCTCCGGTCTTTCGAGATGAACGCGGTGGCCCTATCCTCATCACGTCAAGGTTGCTCCTCGGCTTTAAACGGAGTTTCTCTTTGGCTGAGCGGGAGCATTTGCTGGCATCCATTCCCGAGGGAGCATCTTTGGAGAAAATGCAGTTTCCTCAACCGCACGATCAACGATGGCAAATGCGATCGCGCGATGGCTTCGCCGTGCTCGCCTGTGCTAACTCGTTAGCTCAAACTCCAGGAGTCGATTATGCCGAGCCCGACATGCTCATAACCGGATATCCAGAGTTCTTTCCTTCTGACCCTTATTTTTCTCAGTCATGGGGACTAAGGAACTTCGGGCAGTCAGGTGGGGTCACTGGTTTTGACATGGGCGCTATCTTTGCCTGGGATATCAGCCTTGGGAGCCCTTTCGTAATCGTGCTCGTTATGGACGTGGGCGTCCAGCAAAACCATCCGGATATCAATCAGATTTCTGGCAGAGACTTCACCCCTGATGCTTCCCGGAACCCGACTGGCGGTCCCTTCGGAACCTACGATAACCACGGGACGGCTGTGGCGGGCTGTGTTTCAGAGAGGATCAACAACTCTCTGGGCAGCGCGGGCATTGCTCCTGGGGTCAGGGTGGCCTCTGCGCGGTGCGGCGGGATGACGAAGGCGGACGGGAGTTTTTCCACCGATAACAGCTGGTTTGCCGATGCACTCTATTGGGGACAGTCGATCGGAGCTCGAGTCAGTAATAACAGCAATCATCTGTCTCTCGGTTCTGGCGCGCTGGAGAGCGCCTATAATTCGACCCGCGCCAGCGGGATGATTCATTTCGCTTCGGCAGGGAATAATGCGACTTCCTCCATCAGTTATCCCGCAAGTATCCCCGCGGTGAATGCAGTAGGCGAAGCCAACCGCTTCGGCCAACGCTCCGCGGAGTCTCAGTATGGCGTCGGACTAAAGTTCATGGCGCCAGGTGACTCCATCATTACCACAGATAGAACGGGGGACGCAGGGTACGTCAAGGGAGATTACGTGATTGTACGCGGCACTTCTTTTGCATCCCCTTACGCCGCCGGAGTTGCCGCCCTTCTGATTTCGCAACATCCCGGGATTACTCCTGACCAGATCGAAACCATCATGGAAAGGACTTGCATAGATATGGGTCCAGCGGGTTACGACACCGGCTACGGATATGGCCTGGTCAACGCCTTCCGCGCTCTCGGTGCTCCGATTCCGACTCCTACACCGGTTCCGACTCCGACGCCAACTCCCTCACCGACGCCGTCGGCGCAGTTAGGGAACATCTCGACCCGTTTGTCTGTGCGAACGGGCGATAATGTCATGATCGTCGGTTTTATCATCACTGGCACTGCTCCTAAAAAAGTAATGATCCGCGGGCTCGGACCTTCTTTAGCCGATTCTAATGTCCCAGATCCTTTGCAAGATCCAACGCTCGAGTTGCGTATCGGGAACGCAGCTGTGACTAACGACGAATGGGCGACCGACTCGGATATTGCGCAGATCCCCAGCGGATTCGCGCCCGCGGACAGCCGCGAATCCGTGCTCGTGAGAACGCTCCTTCCAGGCTCCTATACGGTAATCGAACGTGGCAGGGACGACACTACAGGTGTAGGCCTGGTCGAGCTTTACGACCTGGATACTGCCGCTTCGTCGCAGCTGGTGAATATATCGACACGCGGTCTCGTGGAGCAAGGGGCGAATGCGTTAATCGGGGGCTTTATTACGCTGGGGGGAAGCGCCCCCTCGCGACTGCTCGTTCGGGCCATCGGACCATCGCTCGAGGAGGCTGGGATAGGAAACCCACTAGCTGATCCAACATTGGAATTGCATAACAGCAACGGCGCCATTGTGGCCTCGAACGATAACTGGCAGGATTCACAGGCGGCGGAAATCGTGGCAACCGGGGTTGCACCATCTAATCGTTTGGAGGCTGCCATGGTCGTGAATCTGCCAACTGGTAGTTACACTGCAATTGTCGCTGATAAGAACGGCACAACCGGGGTGGGCTTAGTCGAAATCTACAAGCTTCAGTAGGGAAGCGTACTCAACAACGGTGGTGCTGGAACCACCGGAAAAGCAGAGATCACATAGATAGCATGAAAAGGATACGCAATCCGAGTCAGCAGATTCAATTATTCGGACGCCTTTCTGCCGCGGTAATAGTTTAGCTTACTCTCAACGCAGTTGTATTTTTTGTCGCGGGGATAGCCGCATTATGCGAAGCTTGATTTACATCGTAGCTCTTACGCTCGCGGCCATTTCGCCGCTACGCGCTGGCAACGACGCTGCCGTTCTGGTTGACGTAATCGATGAGAACAGTTGCGAGGCGGTGGCAGCTGCCGAAGCAAGTGCCATCACGGAATCAGAGAATGACATCCGAGCTGGCAGATTGCGTATTCGAGATTACGGCGAGCCGAATTGGCCTGACCCCGGAAAAGTGGACATGACATAAATGTAGTTCTGCCTTTAGAAAGGCAGAACGAAAATGAAGAAGAGTCGATTCAGTGATGAAGAGAAGATAGCGATTTTGAAGGAAGTGAGGGCTGGGAGCACGGTGGTGGCGACGTGCGCCAAGCATAACATCGGGGGTGCAGACCTATCACGGGTGGAAGCGCAAGTTTGGGGGCATGGAAGTGGATGAAGCGCGGCGCT
>JBBSIA010000025.1:0-49172 GCA_038232335.1 Chthoniobacterales bacterium | reverse complement strand
GTGGAATTATCCTGGCGCGCAAAAGTTCTTCCATCTGTTTCCTTTGTTTCGAGCTCACCTGCACAGCTTCTTGCTTCATCCCCGCACTAAAGCACAGCTGTCCATTAATGTCACCCTTATTTACCTGTCGCTACACTAGATCGTCATGTCGAGCGCAGTCGAGACATTCCGTGATGTCACCTTTGAGTGACGCACCGGATGGAAAGCCTCGCCTAAACCTGTCCGGTTGCGTTACGGCCTCGACTACGCTTTCGGTTCGCTCGGAATGACAAAGAAATATTTATGAAAAAAATCGGAATTCTCTTCGGCCAGGAAAACAGCTTCCCGCCTGCGTTCGTCGAGCGCGTGAACCAAAAAACCGGCGGCAAAGACATTGTCGCAGAGTTCGTCAGAATCGACAAAGTCATTCAGGGTGAGTCGTGCGGATATGACGTCATCGTCGATCGCATTTCCCAGGACGTCCCGTTCTATCGCGGGTTCTTAAAAAACGCGGCGCTCACCGGCGCGGCGGTGATTAACAACCCTTTTTGGTGGAGCGCGGACGAGAAGTTTTTCAACAACGCCCTTGCCACGAAGATTGGGGTCGCGGTTCCGCGCACCGTCCTCCTGCCGTCCCATCAGGTCCCGCCGGATACGAACGACAACTCCTTCCGCAACCTCGCTTATCCGATGGATTGGGAAGGCATTTTCTCATATGTCGGCTGGCCTGCTTACTTCAAGCCCTTCGCCGGAGGGGGCTGGAAGAACGTCTATAAGTTGAATAATCCCGATGAATTTTTTCGCGCCTATTCCGAGACCGGTCAGCTCGTCATGATGCTACAGGAAGAAGTTGTCTTCGACATGTACTTCCGCTGCTACTCGATCGATCAGCGACATGTGAAGGTCATGAATTACGAGCCGCGGCATCCCTATCATCTGCGCTATCAAACTGACTGGCAGGCGCCGAAAGATGTGCTCGCGAAGGTTGAGGCGGGGGTTGTGACATTAAATCAATACCTCGGATATGACCTGAACACGGTCGAGTTCGCGATCCGGGACGGCGTTCCGCTCGCCATCGACTTTTGCAATCCCGCGCCCGACGCCGAAGTGACATCAGTCGGTCAGGCGAATTTCGACTGGGTCGTCAATGCCGTTTCCGAAATGGCCCTCCGCAAAGCGCGCGAACACGTTCCCGGGCGCGACAACTTGAGCTGGGGTAAATTTGTGCAGGCGGCCGTTAGGCAGCGCGCTTTGCAGGATTTGGCCTGAGGAATTTGTCCGCAGGTTAACGCAAATTCCGCAGATTTAGGCGACGGCACTCGTTGCGCCTGTCATTCTGAGAAGGGCAGCGAAGTCGAAGCCAAACGCAGCCCGGCAGGGCTAGGCCGGGCTTTCCATCCCGCCGGGCGCCACCATGTCATTCCCAGCAATCGAAGCCGTAACGCGGTCCAACAGTCCAAGGCAGGGCTTTACCACGGAGCTATCGATTGCTGTCGCAACGGGATGTCTCGACTGCGCTCGACATGACCGCGGCGGTGGCCTGACCACGCGGCAACGGCTCGCCTTGGTGCTTTAGAAGTCGCCGAAATAAAATCTGTGTAAATCTGCGAAATCTGCGGATGCTTTTCTGCGCCGCAATGAAGGACCACACCTATACGCTCGGCATCGAGGAGGAGTTCGCCATCGTGGATCCCGAGACCCGTGAGCTGCGATCGCATATCCAGGAGATTCTGGAGGATGGCAAAGTCACACTAAAAGAGCGCGTCAAACCGGAGATGCACCAATCCGTGGTCGAGCTCGGGACGGAAATTTGCCAGTCCGTCACGGAGGCACGTGAGCACGTGATTGAGTTGCGCAGCCATCTCGCGGCCCTCGCGGCGCGCAGCAGGCTTAAAATTGCTTCCGCTGGCACTCACCCGTTTTCGCATTGGCACGATCAACTCATTACCGAAGGCGAGCGCTACAAGGAGATCGTTAAAGACATGCAATTGCTCGCCCGCGCGAACCTGATCTTTGGGCTGCACGTGCACGTTGGAATTCCAGATCGCGAGACCGCGATCCACGTCATGAATCAGGCGCGTTACTTCCTGCCGCACATCTACGCGCTCTCGGTGAACTCGCCCTTTTGGGTCGGACGCAACACCGGCCTGAAAGGATACCGCTTGAAAGTCTTCGAGCGCTTTCCGCGCACCGGCATTCCCGACGCCTTCGAGAGCCTGGCGGAATATGACGAATACCTGAGGCTTCTCGTGAAAACTGGCTGCATCGATAATGCGAAAAAAATCTGGTGGGACATTCGCCTTCATCCCTTTTTCGACACTCTTGAGGTGCGGGTCTGCGATGCACAGTCACGCGTGGATGATACGCTTGCGATTGCCGCGTTGATTCAGGCGGTGATCGCGAAATTATTCACGCTACAACGACAGAACCTGACGTTTCGCATCTACCGTCGCCGATTAATCGACGAGAATCGCTGGCGCGCTTCACGCTACGGCATCGGCGGGAGAATGATCGATTTCGGCCGCGAATCCGAAGTCGAAACACGCAGCCTGATCGAGGAGATCCTCGAATTCGTTTACGCTGAGGTCACCGATCTCGGCAGTCAGCGCGAGATGGCCCATATTGAACGCATTCTTCGCGAAGGTTCGGGCGCGGATCGGCAACTGGCGATCTACGAGCAGACCGGCGAGATGAAAGCCGTCGTGGATCAGATCGTCGCCGAAACTTATCAAAATCTCACGGTCCCGGAGCCCGGATCGATCGCGAGCTCAGCCCGGTGATCCTGCAGTAAACTCGCCTAGGGCGAACCGGTTCCCGAACCTGTGCTTGCCAGCACCCGTCATCTCGAGCGCAGTCGAGAGATCCCGTTGCATCGCATCACCCTAAACCCCGATCACGAGGTGCCTGAACTGCCAATACTGCTCAGAATACCGGCGCTTTGTTCCACTTCCGCATTCCAGGCGCAATTGCCGGACGACGCTTTTCGCGCCATGCTCAGCGCTCCCGTCATGCCCGACCGACTTGCTACTGACATCGTTGATGCCGAGTTGATTCCCGGCGCGCGCAACGCGATTCGCGCCTGTCTGCGCCTAAAGCCCGAAGAGAGGATCACCATCATCACCGATGAAGCGACGCAAGAAATCGCCACCGCCTTGCAATGCGAAGTCGAGCAACTCGGAGCCGAGCACGCCGTTTTCGTGCTCGAAAATTATGCGACGCGCCCGCTTACCGGCATGCCGGAAATCATTCTCGAAGATCTCGCGACCTCGCAGGTCAGTATTTTTTGCGCGCAAACGCAGCGCGGCGAACTCGGCTCGCGCATCGAAATCACCGCGGTCGTGAACAAGCATGGACTTCGTCATGCCCATATGGTGAATATCACTCGGCAGATCATGCTCGAAGGTATGCGGGCTGATTTCCTCGCCGTTGATGCGTTGAGTCAGCGGCTGGTCGAACGCGCCCGGATGACGCAACGTGTGACCTGTCGAACGCCCCATGGCACGGAGTTCGAGGCCGAGCTTTCTCCGAATTTGAAGTGGCTGAAAACGAGCGGCATTATCACGCGGGAAAAATGGGGCAACCTTCCGGGAGGCGAAATTTTCACGTCGCCTTGGAACACGAACGGTGTCTTCGTGGTCGATGGTGTCGTGGGTGATTACCTGTGCCAGAAATACGGCGATCTCAAAGCGGCGCCGCTCACGATCGAGGTCGCAAACAATCGAATTGCAGCGTTGCATTCCGAGAACAAGGAGCTGCTCGAGGAATTTCGCGGTTACACGAGCACGGATGAAAACAGCAATCGTGTCGGCGAGTTTGCGGTGGGGACCAACGCCGCCTGCACGCATGTGATTGGCAACATTCTCCAGGACGAGAAGATTCCCGGGATCCACATCGCGTTCGGCCATCCTTACGCTGAGCACACCGGCGCCAATTGGATTTCGAAAACCCACATCGATTGCGTCGGCCGCGATTTTGACATCTGGTTCGACGGCGAACAGGTGATGCAATCCGGGAAATTCCTCGTGTGAGCCAGAGCCGCGAACTGCCGCAGCTTTTCGAAAACAACGCGGCCTGGGCGCGTCAAATGCTCGAGCGCGATCCGCAATTTTTCTCGCGGCTCGCGCATCAGCAATCACCCAAATATCTCTGGATCGGTTGTTCCGACAGCCGCGTGCCGGCGAATGAAATTGTCGGCTTGCCGCCCGGCGAAATTTTTGTTCATCGCAATATCGCCAATCTCGTCGTCCACACCGATATGAATTGTCTCTCCGTGCTCCAGTTCGCGGTCGATGTTTTGCGCGTGCGCCACGTCATCGTCTGCGGCCATTATCATTGCAGCGGCGTCAAAGCGGCACTGGAGAGCGAGCGCCACGGTCTGGTCGATAACTGGCTGCGGCATGTGCAGGATCTGCGGTCGAAACACGAGGCCGAACTCGGAAAAATTCCCGCGGCAAAAGGGCGCGCAGCGCGGCTCTGTGAACTCAACGTCATCGAGCAGGTGACCAATGTCAGCCGGACCGATCCGGCGATAAATGCGTGGGCGCGTGGTCAGTTGCTCACGGTGCACGGCTGGATCTATGATGTCGCAGACGGGTTACTCCGCGATCTGGAGGTCGCCATTTCGGAAAAGCGCTGATGGACTCGACGCAGCGCGCTCGCTTCAACGTTGATTTTACCGACGAAAAGTATGCGCGGCTGCTGGGCTGCGTGAACACGACCGGACGCTGGCCAGCCGATTTTCGCATCGGCGAAACGCCGATTTTTCTCACGCGCGGCTTCACCGCAGAAGTGATGGCGGCGGCGAATGAAGTTCTCGCGATCACGCGCATGCCGGACTTTTTGCGGCACGCCGCGAGCGCCATCCCGTCCGGCTTGGAAGTTCCTAACGAGACTTCGCATCCTGCCTTCGTCGCGATCGACTTCGGGATTTGCGTGGACGAGAACGGAGAGCTCACTCCGCGGCTGATCGAGTTACAAGGTTTTCCGAGTCTTTATGCCTTTCAGCTCTTTTTTCTCCACTGTCTTCGCGGTGCCTTTCACGTGATTCCGCCGGAGTGGAGCCCATTCTTCAGCGAACTTGATGAGCACTCGTATACTGCGCTTCTGCGGCGTGTCATCGTCGCCGACGCTGATCCGGAGAGTGTGATCCTGCTCGAGATTGAGCCGGAGAGACAAAAGACGCGGATTGATTTCGAGTGCACGGAAGCACTCCTCGGCGTTCGGCCAGTTTGTCTCACGGAGGTCAGGAGACAGGGACAGCAGCTCTTCTACAAACGCGACGGTCGCGAAGTGCGAATCGCGCGCATCTATAACCGCGTCATTTTCGACGAATTGCTCCGGCGTCCCGACCTGAGCTTCGGCTTTAATTTTCAGCAGGAACTCGATGTTAGCTGGGTCGGACATCCGAACTGGTACTCGCGGATCAGTAAACATTCCCTGCCATTTCTGCGGACGAGCCATACCGCGCCCGCGTTTTTCGCGGATGAATTTCCCCCAAGTGAGTCGCCCGGCGATTACGTGCTGAAGCCGCTTTATTCCTTCGCTGGCCTCGGAGTCGACATGGAGCCGACGTTGGAGAAGATCCGGGCGCTCACCGATCCGCACACGTGGATACTCCAAAAGAAAGTGGCTTATGCGGAGTTTGTGCCGACCCCCGATGGCCATTATTCGAAGGCAGAGATCCGCATGATGTTTCTCTGGCCGGAAGGCGAGGAACCGGTTCTTGCCAACAACCTGGTGCGGATGAGCCAGGGCAAATTGATGGGCGTCGACTTCAACCGCGAAAAAACCTGGGTTGGTTCCACAATCGCGTTGCACGAGCAGTGAAGCGCGCTTTGTGATTCCTTGCGAGGGAACTGGGCGGCTCCTTCCACTCGGAACGTGTTCGGGGTCGATGAGGACTTCGGATGGTGGAGCGGAAGGCTGCAATCCTACAGCGGAGCTTACGCCGCCGCTTCACGGGCGCTTCGGCTTCGGCAGTCTCTCAGGTTCAGGAGGATAAACGAGCTCATTGCCGATCATCTCCGTTGCCTCAACCGAAGTGCACACGCGCACGATTTCGAACTCCATCAGGTCCTTCCAACTCTCGATCCAGGGTTCGAAGAGCGCGACGTCTTCAGTTTGCATCAACTGGTAACAGGTCCCGAACTCCAAGTCGATCCAACTGGAGGTGTATTCCAGCCCGGCAGGCATCATTCGCCCCTTCTCGCGAAGCCGGCGATAGATCTGCCGCGCGGCTCCTTTTCTGAAACGCTCGATCACCATGTAGAGCATGCGTCTGATTACGGTCATTCCGAACGAGAGTCGAGACCGTAACGCGGCCCGCCAGAGTGAGGCCGGGCTTTCAATCCCGTGATTTTGCCCGAGGTGAGCGGCCGTGGTGAGTTCAGACTAAAGCAGCGAAGGACGACGAACGTGACTCCCATTGCGATGACTTTATGGTTGCGCGGCGGGACCCTTCGACTCCGCTGCGCTGCTCTCAGGATGACTACTCGCGCAGCTCCCCGTGCGTTTCTGCGAAGGCATTAACGGCGAAATCCAGGTCCTCACGGGAATGCGCGGCGCTCACCTGGGTACGGACGCGCGCGGTGCCTTGCGGCACCACCGGGTAGAAAAAACCAACCACGTAGACGCCCTTCTCGAGCATGCGCGCGGCAAACTTTTGCGATTTCGCAGCGTCGCCGATCATGATTGGGACGATCGGATGCGTCCCGGGTTTGATCGTTAAACCGCGTTCCGTCAAAGCGGCGCGAAAATGCTTCGTATTCTGCTCGAGCTTGTCCCGCAGCTCGGTCGATCCGCTAAGCAGCTCGAGTGCTTTCAGCGAAGCAGCCACGATCGGTGGCGCGACCGTGTTCGAAAACAGGTATGGCCGCGAACGCTGCCGGAGCAGCTCGATAATTTTTTTCCGTCCACTCGTATAACCGCCGCTCGCGCCGCCGAGCGCTTTGCCCAATGTGCCAGTCAAAATGTCGATGCGTCCCATGACACCGCGATACTCGTGGGTGCCGCGGCCGGTCTTTCCCAGAAAACCAGCCGCGTGTGCGTCGTCGACCATGACAAGCGCTTGATATTTGTCCGCCAAATCACAAATCGCACCGAGGTCCGCGATCGTGCCGTCCATCGAAAAAACGCCATCCGTGGCGATGAGACGATTGCGCACGCCGGCGGCTGCGCGCAGCTGCGCGTCCAGATCGGCCATGTCGTTATTTTTGTAACGAAAGCGTTGCGCTTTGCAGAGGCGGATGCCGTCTATGATCGATGCGTGGTTCAATTCATCACTGATGATCGCGTCCTCTTCGGTCAGCAAGGTTTCGAAGAGGCCGCCGTTTGCATCGAACGCTGACGGGTAAAGAATCGTGTCTTCGGTCTTTAGAAACTTGGTCAGCGCGGCTTCCAGTTCCTTATGGATATCCTGCGTCCCGCAAATGAAACGCACACTCGCCAGGCCAAAGCCATGCGTATCGAGTGCTTCCTTCGCCGCCGCGATCAGCGCCGGATGATCGGCGAGCCCGAGGTAATTGTTCGCGCAAAAGTTAACAACACGCTTTCCGCCCGTGACGGTGATGTGAGCGTCCTGCGGGGTTGTGATGACGCGCTCGGTTTTATAGAGACCTTGGGCACGGATTTCGTCGAGAGTTTTAGTGAGCTGTTGATCGAATTCGGCGAGCATAGTGGTCCGCAGATTACGCAGATCAACGCAGATTAGAAAGCAATCACCGAGAGTGCTGATTGTAGGCCCTACCCGTCATCTCGGGCCCCGAACGCTCTCGGGGAAGGGTTCCCGGCGGCAGAATGCTCGGCGATACGACAGAACCGACAGCCAGCCTCGTTGTCGGACTGCGCTACCCTTGGCAGCGCTGAAAATGAGTATTGTCTTACTTGTGAATAGTGAATAACAACTCGCGTGATCTCCATTGCGTAAGCTGGAATACTTCGCCCTCGCGGCTGGTGCAGGCGCCACGCTCTTACTAAGCGCGTGCGGCACCACGACTCCGCTGCCGCGATACGAGCCGCCACTCGCGAAAACCGATTTTCAAACCGTGCGAACGACTGCTTACACGCACACCGAATGGGATCATCTGCAATACGGCAATCGCAACGCACTGGGAGGCGAACTGCATGCGGCGATCGCCGCAGTTCACCGCGTCGAGAACGTGCCACGCGCGTTGCCGGTCGGCGACAACTCAGATTACGAGCGTGCTTCCGATTCCGCGGAACGTCTGCAGCCATTCTCGATGTCGGCTGATCGTTCCGTGCCAATCGGCCGGACTACTCGTCGATCCGCGTATGCCCTCCCGCGGGCTGCGGGATTTGGAAGCGCGGCGGCGGATTGGGCCCGCTGGCCGGCAGGCACGACGTTTCGCCTGCTCTCGACCGGACAGTTCTACAAAGTCGACGATTACGGATGGGCGCTCGCGGGACGAAACACGATCGATCTCTACATGGCAACGCCGAACGACATGAATGCCTGGGGCGTCCGCGAGGCGTCGATTCAAATTCTGGAGTGGGGTGATCCGCAGGAAAGTTTGCGCCGTCTGCGATCGCACCAGGATTTCAAACATATTCGTCGCATGGTACTCGAGCTGGAAAGGAACGAGCCGGAGGCGGCAGCCTTGCAGTAGTGCAACGCCTTGTCACTCGAGGCCTCTACAGTAAAGTAGCCGCGCACGTGCAACGAGTTCACGGCGATTATTGAGCGGGACGGCGAGTGGTTTATCGCTCAATGCCCGGAGTTGCCGGAAGCGAATGGACAGGGCCGCACGGCTGAAGAAACGAAAAAGGATCTCGCTGCTGCGATCCAACTCGTCCTGGAAGACCGTCGGGAAGATGCGCTGAAGGATGCATCTGCGGAGGCTCTACGTGACATTGTGACGGTTGGGACATGAAACGCGTCAAGCTGCTGCAGCATCTGCAGCGGCACAAAAATCGATCAGCGGTTCTCAGGCTCTACTGGCGGAGGCAGGCTGTCTTCGGTGTCACCGGTATCGACCCCATACTGCAGGCGGCTGTGGCGCACACTGTAGAAGAAGTAAATGAGCAGTCCTATGACGAGCCAAATGAAAAACCGGAGCCATGTCAGAATCGGCAAGCTCAGCATGAGCGCGAGGCACATCAGCACTCCGATAATCGGCACCAGCGGCACCAATGGAACCCGAAAGGGACGCCGGCGCGTCGCGTCCGTGCGTCGGAGGATGACCACTCCTATGCAGACCAAGGAGAAGGCGAAAAGCGTGCCGATATTTGTCAGGTCAGCCAGCGAACCAATGTCGGTCAACATGGCGATGCCGCCCACCGCCACTCCGGTCCAGATCGTGGTGATGTAAGGAGTCCGATAGCGAGGATGAAGCCGGGCGAAATACTTCGGGAGCAAGCCGTCGCGCGCCATCGCCATGAAAATGCGAGGCTGTCCCAGCTGGAATACGAGCAGCACCGAAGTCATCCCCGCGAGAGCTCCGGCGCTCACCAAAGCCTGAGCCCATGGTTTGCTGGCAAAGGCGGTGGCGACGGCTGCGGAATCGCCCAGGTACTCGGTATATTTCTTAATTCCCGTGAGCACGCCCGACATCAACACATAAAGCAGCGTGCAGATAATCAGGCTCGCGATCATTCCGATCGGCATATCGCGTTGAGGATTTCGAGTTTCCTCCGCAGTTGTGGAGACGGCATCAAAACCGATGAAGGCGAAAAAGACGATCGCTGCGCCACTCATAACACCGGCGAAACCTGTTGGCATGAAGGGGTGCCAATTGGTCGGATGGACCATAAAGGCCCCGAAGGAGATAAAGAAAACCACGACCGCGAGTTTGATGATCACGATCGTCGTATTCGCCCGCGCGCTTTCTCGAATTCCGTAAATCAAGAGGACGGTGACCGCTGTCACGATCAGGAATGCGGGCAGATTTAGTGCGAACGGATGCCCCGCAAACATCGGCAGCGCGGTCGAAGAAAAATCGCCGAGGGCGTCGCCGCCTTTGGTAACGAGATCAGCGGCAGTCTTCGAATCGGTTACCGCCCAAAGTGGAAATCTCAGTCCGAACAAGCTCCCGCAAAGCTTCACGAAGTATCCCGACCAGCCGACCGCGACCGCCATGTTGCCGACCGCATATTCCAGGATCAAATCCCATCCGATGATCCACGCGACGATCTCGCCCAGCGTGGCGTAGGAGTAAGTGTAAGCCGAGCCCGAGACCGGAATCATCGACGCCAACTCCGCATAGCAAAGCGCGGCGAATCCGCACGCAATTGCCGCCACTACAAACGAAAAGATGACTGCGGGCCCGGCACCCGGTCGCCCGAGAAGCACGTCCGAATGTGTCATCCAGGACTGGATAAAATTCAGCACCGGCGTGCCCAGTTTTGAAGTGACCGCTTCCACTCTTTCGCCCGCGGCTGCCGTGCCCGTGAGCGCGAAAATCCCTGTGCCGATGATTGCGCCAATCCCAAGCGCCGTGAGATCGACCGCTGAGAGCGATCGCTTCATCTGGCGTTCTGGACGCGCTGCCTCGCGGATCAGAAGATCGGGACTCTTGGTTCGGAAAAATTGGGAGGCCACGTTTCTTCTTCGCAACGCGAACGGCGGTTGAGGGCCGCAGCGAGCACGAATCGTGGCATTGGTGCGGCGGGCCGGTCAACGCTTTGTTTCAGGTGAAAACGCAAGCTCGTGCGGGATGGCCCGGCTTAAGCTGATCACAAAGGAGTGCCTGAGCTTGGTGCGGCGAATTTGATTGGAGGATTGCTCTTCGGATCGATCGGTTTCGTCGCCTTCGCCTACGGCAAACGCATGCAGGTGTGGACGCCGATGTTCCTTGGCAGCGCTCATGGCTTACCCGTATTTCGTTGCCGACGCGCTGGTCCTCTTCGGCATCGGCACGGTCCTGAGCGCCTCGCTCTTCTGCTTTCGTTAACAACGCGAAACGCCTGCCCTTGTCGCGGGCCTCTCCGCCTGCTACAACGTCGGCATGGGTCGCCAATGGCTGCACGCCAAACGCGAAGTCGCGGGTTTGAAGAAAGGCCAGCTCGTCGGCAAGCTGGTGAAGGAGATCATGGTCGCGGCGAAAATGGGCGGCGCCGAACCCGCTGGCAACGCGCGTCTCGCCGCCGTCGTGGAAAAGGCACGCAAAGCAAGTGTGACTCGAGATGCAATCGATCGCGCGATTAAGAAAGGCGCGGGGATCGGTGGCGAGAAACTGGTGATGGATCATGTCGCGTTCGAGGGTTACGCGCCGCATAAGGTGCCGCTGATTGTCGAGGTGCTGACGGACAACACCAATCGAACAGCGCCGGAAATCCGCGTCTTATTTAAGAAGAGCGGACAATTAGGAGCGCCCGGGAGCAATAAATTTCTCTTCGATCATCTCGGCCTCGTCGAAGCGCACCATGCGGACGGCGCGGCCGACATCGAAGCGGCGGCGATCGAAGCCGGCGCCCAGAATGTGGAACCACTTTCTCGCTCTGAGAACGATGACATTCCGGAAAATCGATCCGGCGCGCGTTTCACGACTGAGCGGACGGATCTTCACGCCGTTTCACAATGGTTGACGGGGAATGGCTGGACTGTGATTACGAGCGAGCTCGGCTACATCGCCAAGAGTTTTCCGGACCTGACGAACGAGCAGCGCGCCGAAACCGGCGAATTCCTCCAGACGCTCGAAGACCATGACGACGTCCACCGGGTCTGGGCGGCGTGGCGGTAACCGCGTAAGATGCAGGAGATTCTACCTATTAGCCGATGCCGGACGAATCAACTCACCTCATCCTCGGCGACACCGCGATTGCCGCAACAAGCGAAACTCCTCCGCGGGGCCGCTCTTTTTTCGGTCGGAAGCGGCGCAAAACCGGACGGCCGCCTCTCACTCATTGCGAAAACTGTGGCGCAGCGCTGACTGGCGCCTACTGCGCAGTCTGCGGACAGCACGCGATCGATTACCGCCGTTCACTCCTGCGTGTTCTGATCGACGCGGCGGATTCGTTCCTCAATTGGGACACAAAGTTTCTGAAGTCGGTCGGCATTCTTCTCGCGAAGCCGTGGAAGCTAACTAACGATTTTAACGCCGGCCGCCGCGCGCGCTACGTCCACCCGCTACGACTTTATCTGCTCGCCAGCATCGCCTTTTTTCTCCTGGTGAAAACGATCCATCTCACGGCTGGCAAACCGATTGACCTGAAGCCGGAAGACCGCGCGGAATTATATGCAGCCCTGGCGAAACTCTCCGCACCGAATTCGCTTCTGAGTGCGGACCAACGCGCGAAAGTCGACGCCGCCCGCGCCAGGTGGTCGGGAGCAACTGGCCCGCTTCAACGGGATGATCAAGTTGAACTCGAAGAAGCTCTCCAGAAGTTGCCGAAGTGGAGTTCGAAGGCGGAGCTGAAACCGAAAGATCGCGCGAAGCTAGACGCAGCCTTGGATCGGATTCCAGAAGGGACGCCAAAGGCGGTCTCGAGGAAACCGGAAAGCACAAGTGCCGACGAGACACCTGCAAACTCTCCGGCAGCAAGTCCGAATCCGAGCCACTTCTCGACCAACTGGAACAAAACGAAAACGCCATTCGCCGCATGGATGGAGGCGCGCATCAAAGAAAAGGTTGGCGAGGACGGCACGAAGGCGACGCTCTTCCTGGAGACGTTGCGCAGCAACATCCCGACAATGATGCTTTGCTGCATTCCGATTTTCGCGTTTGTGCTGAAGGTGCTCTACTTCAGGGAACGACGCTTCTATGTTGAGCACCTTGTCTATGCGCTCCACATCCATACTTTCGCCTACCTCAGTGTATTCTTGATTGCACTGGCCGGTTGGGCCGCTGCGCACTGGTCAAACACCGCGCAGGTGCTCATTATTGTCCTTCTCTCCGTCGTCGTTCTCATCCAGATGTTTCTCTCGATCCGGCGCGTCTATGGCCAAAGATGGTTCTTCACGATCGCCAAATTCCTGCTCGGCGGTCTCGCCTACTTAGTGATCCTGATCTTCGCGGTTGGAGCGACCGCTTTCGTCACGCTGCTGCTTCCCTCCTGAGGTATCATCCGTGCGGGCCTCGATCAACGCTCGCGCGTGAGCGAGCGCCTCACCGATCCGCGAAGCGTTCTTGCCTGCGCCACGCGCGCTGTCCGGCCGTCCACCACCTTTCCCGCCGACGATCGGCGCCACTTGCTGAATCAAATCGTTCGCGCGGATTGTCGTCGTTAGGGCTTTCGGCACGACCGCGATGAGATCAACGCGGCCATTGCTGGTCCCAGCGAGGAAAATCGGAACGGAAATTCTCGCCTTCAACGTGTCCGCTATCGCCTGCAATAACGCACCATCTGCATCTGGCACTTCAGCGATGCACGACTCTTTTCCCGGGGGACCTGCCGCCAGTTCGTTCGCGATCTTCGCTGCCCGGCTCCGCAGTTCCAGTTCCGCAGCCTTCGCATGTTGCTTCTCCCACTCGTGCACTTCGGACTCGAGCTGCTGCAAGTGCGAAGCACGCGTTTCGATTGATTGGACGGCCGCCGGGACGCTCTCGTTTTGCGCGAAGTCTGGCGGCGCCGCGATCCCTGATTTTTTGCCCGACAACATCTGGAATCTTCCTTCTTGCCGTTCCGCTTCCTGCGCCGCCCATGTCAGCACTGCGTCACCCGCAACGGCTTCGATGCGCCGGATGCCAGCCGCAATCGCTGATTCGCGTACGATTTTGAACCAGCCGATCTCGCCAGTGCCGCGCACGTGCGTGCCGCCACAGAGTTCCATCGAGTAGCCGTTGAGCGCGCCCGGTTCCCCACCGATCTGCACTACGCGCACGAGGTCTCCGTATTTTTCCCCAAAGAATTGCTGGATATCGGCGCGTTTCTTGGCCTCCGCGTAAGGAATCTCCGTCCACGAAACGTTCGCGTTTTCACGGATGCGCTCGTTCACGAGCCGCTCAACCTCGCGCACCTGCTGCTGCGTGAGCGCTGCGCTGGAGAAATCGAAGGTCAACTTCTCCGCTCCGACGTAGCTTCCCTTCTGCGCTGCATCGCGCGACACGACTTCGTGCAAAGCCCAGTGTAACAGATGCGTCGCCGTATGGTGTCGCTCGATCGCGTGACGCCGGGGGAGCTGCACTTCCAAGGTCACTTCCTCACCGATGGCCTCCTCGAAATTCACCAGATCCAGCGGTGTCGTCAGTCTCACGACCTGCCGGGCTCCTTGTTTCTGGACGTCTGCAACTGGATATCGCTTGCCTCGCAGAGTCATCCACCCTGTATCAGCAACCTGACCGCCCATCGCTGCGTACAATGGCGAGCGGCTCGGAACGATGGTCGCGTCAATCGCGCTCTGTTTCACCTGTAATATCTCCGCAACAGCGTTGAGCTCCTCAAATCCGACAAACTCCGTGCTGATGTTGTCATCCAATTCAAGGACGGAGATTTTCTGCTTCTTTTGCGCCGCGCGTGCTCGCTCGCGCTGCTGCTCCATGAGTTCGTCGAAACCCGCAACATCTACCGTCAGGCCACGTTCACGAGCCATCAGCTCCGTCAGATCAAGCGGGAAACCCTGCTCGTCATACAACCGAAACGCGAACGCGCCAGAAATCTGGGGAGCCGACGCAGCTGAATTCCGGGGACCCCGCGCCGCTGGCGTGCTCGATTCGGCGGCCCGCCAAATTGCCTCCTGATCGACTTCCGGCGGGCCGCCGGAACCAGCACGCGGGCCGCGTGCGCTCTCCAGGCCCGGCCACCAAACCCAACGATACTCCTCGCCTGCCGCCGTGACTCCAGTGTCCCAAGGATTGCGCGTGATGTAATCGAACTTCTCCTGGAGGTCACGTTCAGATCGGATAAGCCGATCGAACGATTCTTCTCCCCAAACCAACCCGCTGCGCTGCTCGGTTTTGTTGATCTCGTGCGCAGTGAATGATTTGATGGTGTGAAGGATCTCCGCCAACGAAAAGAAGAGAGGTGATCCATCCTGACCGCTCGCTTTGATCTGTGGTTCAATGAGGAAGTGGACGTGGTCGGGCATTACGCATGCCGCGTACAACGTATAACGCCGGGTGTTCCAGTGGAGGATCGAGTCGAATACAATCTGCCGGGCCGCTGGCGAGAGTGTGCAATGGCCGGCTGTAGAAAAGGTGATTGCGTACTTCGCCCACCCGCGTTCGAAGTGCGGTAGTCCGCGCTTGGAGTAGCGGACGTTGTCAATGGTTTCCGGCGAGCCGCCGGAAACAACAGGCGGGCCGCCTGTGCTCCCCAAGGCCCGAACTTCCCCTTCGAAAAGCGCGATTCCTTTATCGAGAGTTTTGTTGAACGATTCTTCCTCGCGCCGCAGAGTGTCTTTGATAATCTCCTGCCTTTTCCGGAGCTCCGGAAAAACGTCACTCATCGAGCGGACGAGAGTGTCGACGAGTTTATAGAAGAACGGCTCGTGGAAACCGAGCGTGCGGCCGTAGCGCACGGCGCGGCGGAGGATGCGTCGAAGGACGTAGCCGCGGCCTTCGTTGCTCGGCTGAATACCGTCCGCGATGGCAAAACTCAACGTGCGGATGTGATCCGCGATGACGCGGAATGCGACGTCGGTTTCGATCTGGGGAGCGCGACCGTCCCGGTCGCCGTGCTGTGCGCCCCGCGCAGCACCGGTTTGAACCGTGGCGAAGTTTGCAGAGATGGCCGGCGAGGCACCGCCTGCTGCGGGTGAAGGCGCCCGTGCTCCCCAATCTCCAGAATCCGGCAAGGTGCTCGAATAATGTTTGCCGCTTAGCTTTTCGATTTCGTCGAAGATGGGGCGGAAGATATCAGTCTCGTAATTTGAGATTGGGCGCGAGAAATCGGTGAAATCTTTCGTGCCTTGGATCATTGCGGTCACCCGTTCGAAGCCCATTCCGGTATCCACGTGACGCTGTGGAAGCGGCGAGAACGTGCCGTCTGCGTTCGCGTTGAACTGGATGAAGACGAGATTCCAGATTTCGATGCAGCGAGGATCCCCCGCATTGAGGAGCGTGCCGCCAGTGTCCCCAGCCGGCGTGAGGTCAACGTGTAACTCGGAACACGGTCCGCACGGACCCGTGTCGCCCATCATCCAAAAGTTATCCGTGTTGCTGCCGTTTACGATGTGGACCGCGGGATCGAGACCGGCCTTCAGGAACAGCTGTGCCCAGTGCTCGTGTGCCTCCCGATCGAACTCGCTCGGCTCGCCGGCTCCCGGCTTGTAAACCGTCGCGTATAGCCGTTGCGGCGGAAGGCCCCAGCGCTCGACCACCAATTCCCACGCCCATTCGATCGCTTCCTTCTTGAAATAATCGCCAAAGCTCCAGTTGCCGAGCATCTCGAAAAAGGTGTGGTGATAGGTGTCGATCCCAACATCATCGAGGTCGTTGTGCTTACCGCCGGCCCGAATGCATTTCTGGGCATCCGCGACCCGCGGCGGCTGATAGGGCGCGGTCCGTTGCCCAAGAAAAATTGGGACGAACTGATTCATCCCGGCATTCGTAAAAAGCAGATTCGGCGAGTCCGGAAAAAGCGACGCCGATGGCACGATCGTGTGCTGTTTCTCCCGGAAAAAATCGAGAAACGATTGTCTGATCTGCGAGGAAGTTATCATGCGTGCTCGCGCGCGAGCCGGAGCAAAGTGCCGGAGGCTCCGGGATTTCCAAATGAAAATCTCCGTTAAAGCGCTCGATGCGGTGGTCGCGCGTGCGCGTTCGTCTCATCCGCAACTTCCTGTTCAGTATCGGCGTTGTAGCGGAAGCCCAAAGGTTTTTGGGTCGAGGATTTTTTGGGAAGCGCACGCATTCTGCGCGGCCAGGCCGGCTCGGGCTTTCGGCATCCCGCCGAAACGAACTTCTCTTCTTCGCGTCGAACGCGACGAGAGAGAAAAGTTCGCGATCCCGAAAGCTTTGGGGTCGCCAGCACGCAGGAAGGCGTGCGCATCCCCAGATGCGCGGTTTCGTAATCGATGGTTGCTATAGCGGATCAGAGCACTAGCGGGCAGCGGAGCCGGCACCATGTCATCGAAGCCTCCGCCTAACGCGTCGGGATCTCTCGACTGCGCTCGAGATGACGAAGTGCGCTATTTCTTGTCTTCGTCGAGTTTCGCCTTCACGGCGGTCTCGATCTCTTCGTAGAGAGCCGGGTCATTTTTCAATGCCTCTTTCCCCGCGTCGCGGCCCTGGGCAAGCTGCGTTCCTTTGTAGCTGAGCCAGGAACCACGTTTTTCGATAATTTGCTTTTCGAGCGCGAGATCGAGGAGCGCACCGGTCGAAGAAATGCCCTCATTGTACATAATGTCGAACTCCGCTTCCGTAAACGGTGGCGCGACCTTGTTCTTCACGATCTTCACCCGCGTCCGATTTCCGGTGACGACCCCATCGGTCTGCTTGATGGCGCCGATCCGGCGAATGTCCACGCGCACACTAGAGTAAAATTTCAGAGCTTTGCCGCCCGGCGTTGTTTCCGGATTCCCGAACATGACGCCAATCTTCTCGCGGATTTGGTTCGTGAATATGCAGCACGTCCGCGCCTTTGAAATCAGCGCCGTGAGCTTCCGCAACGCCGCGCTCATTAGACGCGCCTGTGCGCCGACGGTCGTGTCGCCGATTTCGCCCTCGAGCTCCGCTTTCGTGACCAGGGCCGCAACCGAATCGAGCACGATGACATCGAGCGCGTTCGAGCGCACGAGCGTCTCGCAAATGCGGAGCGCTTCCTCGCCAGAGCTCGGTTGAGAAACAAGCAGATCGTCGAGATTAACGCCGAGCCTGCGAGCGTATTGCGGATCGAGCGCGTGCTCGACGTCGATGAAAGCGGCGAGACCGCCTCGCTTCTGCGCCTGCGCGATAACGGTCAGCGTCAGCGTTGTCTTACCGGAGGATTCCGGGCCGAAAACCTCGACCACACGGCCGCGGGGAAACCCGCCCACACCCAAAGCGCGATCAATCAGAATATTGCCCGTCGGGATGACGTCGATATCAACGATCGAGTCGTCGCCCAACCGCATAATGGCTCCGTCACCGTAGTCTTTTGCGATCTGCTGGATCGCGAGATCCAGGTTTTTATTACGTGCGACGGTGAGCTTGTCTTCGCCGGTTTTTTCTTCAGTCTTCGTGGCCATAGCGGGAGCTTGTACGTACGGCTCCGAGCGAGTTTCGCCAAGCACAAAAGCTCATGCGCCACAGCTTCCCGATGGCGGTGGGCTGAAAAATGAAAAGGCCGCAAGCCTGGCAGCTCACGGCCTCACTTCGGTGTTCTGGATGCTATTACTGGACGGCAATCTTGCGGGGTTTCACCTGCTCTGCTTTCGGCAGAGTCAAGGTCAGGACGCCCTGCTCGACTTTCGCACTGATCCTCTCACCGTCGATAGACGGATCAATCTCGAATGTGCGCCGGAAATTTTCCTTGCGCGATTCGCGATGCACGATCGTGCCGGCGACGCTCGGAATTGAGCGACGGCCGACGATCGTCAGCTCGTTATTTTCGATCCACATCTCGACGCCTTCCTTGTTCACGCCCGGCATCTCAACCTGCAACGTGTAGCCGTCTTGATTCTCCAGCACCGTGGCCACGGGCGAAATAAACTGCTCCGTACTCTGTTGGCCATTGCCGCCCCTGTGATTTCGAACCAATGTGTTCATACCTGTATTTCCTTTCAAATTATGCCGCGAGCGCAGTGCCCGGGCGTCTTGCTAGTCAACGTTCACTTTGATCTGCTTCGGTTTTGCTTCTTCCGCTTTCGGAAGAGTGACCGTCAAAATGCCGTCCTTGTAAGTGGCATTCACCTTCGACGCATCAACGCGCGTAGGCAGGCTGGTCGTCCGGCGAAATTTGCCGATGAATCGTTCCGTCCGCGCGTTTTTGTCCTCGTTAGCGGATTCGTCTTTCCGTTCGCCGCTGATCGCGAGTGTTCCGTCGTGGAGTGAGATTTCGATGTCCTCTTTCCGCATTCCTGGGAGCTCGACGACCGCAACAACGTTGTCGTTGTTTTGGAAGAGATCGAGCGCCGGGGTCCAGCCGTTAAACAACTGGGCTTGGCGACTAGCGGTCGACCAGAACGGGAGTTCGAAGAGAGTATTGATGTCATCACGCAAAGTGGACCACCGGTCGAGCGACGGCCACATTGCTGACTCCGGAGTTTGATAACGCATTAAGTTCATAATCATGTTTTGTTTGTAACGTCAGATACACGAGCTATCAACGTGCCAGTCAAAACACGAGAGCGGGTTCACGGTATAACACGTTTACATTGGGAATTTTATGTTAATTTTATCCCATCGTTGAGACTACAATACGCGACACATTGTCTTATTCCCTGCACTTTCAAAGGTTCATAAGATGCGACATATTTGCACAGTTGCATTGTTTTAACGATGCGGCTGATTGCCTCATCCATCTCGGACGGCTATGAGTTCACAAATGGTATCTGACTCCCAAGCCGAGATTTTTATGCGCGCGGCTCTGAAGGAAGCTGAAAGGGGAATTGGTCTAACGAGCCCCAATCCGGCCGTGGGAGCTGTGTTGGTGATCGGCAATAAAATTGTTGCGCGCGGCCATCATGCAAAGGCCGGTGGAGCGCACGCCGAGGTCGAATGCCTCCGCGCGTTCGGAAGAGCCGTCCCGAAAACCGCCGTCCTCTACGTGACCCTCGAGCCGTGTTCCAGTGCCGGACGAACTTCACCGTGCACGGCCGCATTGATCGAAGCGGGTGTCAGGCGAGTCGTGATCGGAGCGACCGATCCGAATCCACGCCATTCCGGGCGAGGAATCGAGATCCTGCGCGCCGCGAACGTGGAAGTTCGTGCGGGCATACTCGAGGACGAGTGCCGGCGACTCAACGAGGCTTTTAACAAATGGATTACGACTGGCCGATCATTTGTGATCGCAAAGTGCGGGATGAGCCTGGATGGCCGTTTGACTCGCCCGCCCGGTGAAGAGTCGTGGATTACGAGCCCGGCAGCTCGTCGTCACGCCCGCGCACTGCGCGCGCAGGTCGACGCAGTGCTGGTCGGGGCCGAAACCGTGCGCAAAGACAATCCGCGTTTAACCATCCGAGACCGCAAGACCGGCCGGCAACCATGGCGTGTTGTCCTCACCCGCTCAGGCCTGCTGCCACGAACGGCAAACGTTTTCACCGATCGATTTGCAGGGCGCACTCTCGTGCTCAGAAATCAGCCACTCCAATCTGTTCTCGAAAACCTTGGCGCGAAAGCAATTTTGAGCGTCCTGATTGAAGGTGGAGGAGAAATTTTGGGCCAGGCTCTCGACGCGCAACTGATCGACAAAGTGCAGATCTATCTCGGCGCTTTTTTCACCGGTGGCCCGGTGCTCGCATTCGGCGGCCGGGGTGCGGGCTCCAGCGCAGAAGGCGCTCGGCTGAAAGAGGTCAGCTACCGGCGAATTGGCAATGATGTCTGCGTGACCGGATATCCGATCTTTGCGTCCAGGGAGAGTTGATTCCGGGAAACTTTTGCGCCGAGACGCAGTTCAATTAACAGTTCGTAAAATCTAAAGGAGGTGAAATCATGAATTGGAAAAAGCTTCTCCTGATTGCGATTGTGTGCGGCGGATTCGCCTTTGCTGGCGCTACGCGATCCGAGGCACATGTCTCGATTGGAATCGGATTCGGCTTTCCCATTGGCTACAGTTCGTACGGCTACGGTTACCCGGGATGTTACGGAGGATATCCAGGATACTACGGAGGCTACCGCGGATATTACCCCTATGGGTACGGCTATCCGTATTATGGCGGCGGCTATTACGCGCGACCGGTTGTTTACTATTCGAACGGTTACTACTGGCGTCACGGTCGCAAGGTCTATCGGCGTGACCGCTGATCACTCGCGACGTTGTTTTGCCGGATGAGCTGGCTGGAGTAGTCCACGCCAGCTCGTTCTTTTTGAAGCGTAACGAAGCGTTGCCGCAGTTGCCGCAGTTCTTGGTTAAAGGCTGGAATCGTCGTCCAACGCTCCGTTATCGTCACTGCGCGTCAGGTCGTCGAGATCAGCGGCCAAGTCCGCATCCTGTTCGCCAGCGTCGGCCGATGGGACGGCCGATCGCCAATTTTTTGGGGAAGTCGCCGGCGTATGCGTTAGCAGAATGGCGGCCAGAAGAGCGACGGCAACGCCCGTAGCGGGGAGGAGCCGCTTCAAGCCCAGCCACGCAGTCGCCCGATCTCGCCATGTGCGTTTTTGCTCGCGCAGCTCTCTCGTAATGTTACGAGCAAAGAACGGTGAGAGCTGTATCTCCGGCGTTCTTCCCAGCAAATCCCATAATTCCTGGTCGTCTTCGCGTTTCATTTGTAACAGCGATTTAACCGTTTGGCGTCCGAGAAGTTGCGGCAATGGTCCTGTCTGCTAGACCTCTGCCGCCTCCAGAAATCCCTCGAGCTGCCGGATACGAGTGGGATGACGCATCTTGCGCAACGCCTTCGCTTCAATCTGCCGAATGCGTTCGCGCGTGACGCGAAATTGCCGGCCGACCTCTTCGAGCGTCCGGCTGTAGCCATCGACTAACCCGAAACGCTGTTCCAGCACCTGGCGTTCGCGCTCCGTCAGCGTTTCCAGCACATCCTTGATTTTCTCCTTCAGCAACACAATCGCGGTCATGTCGCTTGGGTTCTCGGCGCCTTTGTCCTCGATGAAATCGCCGAAGTTAGTCTCTTCGCTTTCGCCGACCGGTGATTGAAGCGAAATCGGCTGCTGCGCCATTTTCAGAACCGCGCGCACGCGATCCACGGGCAAGAGGATTTCTTCCGCCACCTCCTCCGGAGTCGGTTCGCGCCCGTATTCCTGCACGAGCTGCTTTTGCACGCGCATCAGCTTGTTGATGGTCTCGATCATGTGCACCGGAATACGGATCGTCCGGGCCTGATCCGCGATCGAGCGCGTGATCGCCTGCCGAATCCACCAAGTCGCATAGGTGGAAAATTTGTAACCGCGGCGGTACTCGAATTTCTCGACCGCTTTCATAAGGCCCATGTTGCCTTCCTGAATGAGATCGAGGAATGAAAGGCCACGGTTCGTGTACTTCTTCGCAATCGAAATGACGAGCCGCAGATTCGCCTCCACCATCTCAGTTTTCGCGCGCAGCGCTTTTCGCAGCCACCCTTTCAAGGCCTGATATTGCTCCGCGAATTCGTCCGTTGTCAGCCAGAGCGTGCTTTCTAACTCACGCGTTTTTATCCCCAAGGGCGTGCGCGCGCCGGTTTCCTTCGGCCGTTTCAACATCTCCGCTCGCAAATTCGTCAAGAGCAGAAACCGCTCGTCCGCAAGGTGCACAAACTCTTCCATCACCTTCTGCTTGAAATAAAATTTCGGATAGAGCTTCTGCAGCGACGCGGCGCCTTTCTGGAAAGTCTTCATCTTTTTCGCATCCCGCCTGCCGGAGCTACGGGCAAGCTGCGCATACTGCTCGCCAAGCAGCCGGTCTAGCTTCTCCACCTGCTTGCAAAGGCCCGGTAGCATCTTCATATAGCGTTCGCGGCTCTCGATTTTCTTGTCGAGAATGACGCGGTCGAAACGCTCGCGTCCTTCCGCCAGCTTCTCTGCCAACTCCAGATGCGCACGGGGAATGAAACCAAACTGATTGACCAGACGCTGCACCATCGATTCCGCTTCTTCGATTCGCTTCGAAATCTCCACTTCCTGTTCGCGGGTGAGCAGCGGCACCTGTCCCATCTGCTTGAGGTACATCCGAACTGGATCGTCCAGAATATCGAGCTTGGTGTCGGGCTTTTCCTCCTCTTCTTCGCTGTCCTTTTTGCCGTCTTTGTAACGATCGACTTCTGACGCCTCGATAATGTCGATTTCCATCCGCCGCAGACGCGTCAGAATCGCATCGAGCTCGTCGGGATCGGTCACTTCCGCGGGAAGCGCTTCGTTCAGGTCGTCGAACGTGAGGTAGCCCTGCTCCTTCGCGAGTTTGATCAACTCCCGAATGCGGAGCTGCACGTCCCCGTTCTGCGGCGACGGTTCGGCAAAAGCTGCGAGGAGATCACTCGTTTTGTTCGACGCGCCGGTCTCCGGCTTCACCCGGTTTGTAGAAGGGCGGGTTCCGTTAGCCGAACGCTGAGTTTTTACAGACGATTTCGCACCCGCTAGAGGATTTGATTTCGAAGCCACCGGACGTGGGCTTCGCTTCGGCTTCGGGCGCTGCTTCGTTGCACGCGACCGGGTTGCGTTTCCTTTCGAGGTCTTTGACAAAGCTGAGTGCTGGTGAGGAATTCTGGCGTTTCAGCCGCTTGGTCAGCTTTACTGCCCCGGCTCAGCGCTCAATTTCAAGTGTTGAGCACGCGGGCAGGCGAAAGCACTGAAAACTCGTGGAGTTGCGCCTTCAGGTCAACAACTTGTTTCTGTAAAGTCGTCAATTCCCCAGCGCTGAGCTGTGGAATTCTCATCCGGCCCTCTGCGATTTGCAACTGTCGCAGCACCCCGGCTTGCTGGAGCCCCGCCCAAAAACCCTTCGCCACCATCAAGGCATTCGAGGGCATTTTCGTGAGCAACCAAGCTGAGACGAGGCCTTCGTCCCCCGGCGACAACCGCGACATGAAAACGTTCAGCGACGCCGGATGGGCCGGCTCGATTTCCTCTTCCAAAATCCGCAGGAGTAAATGGCTTTCCGGAGTTTGACTAAGGACTTCCCGCCAATTCTGTTCGACGAGGTATTCGCGCGCTTCGCGATCGCGTAGGCCAAGCAGACAGAGCATCGCGATATCGTGCCGCGGGGCCGGCGTGACGGTCCGATTCGATAATTCAGACGATCGCACGCGATCGCCAGCCGGGTTACCGAGCATCTTCTCAAATTCCGTAGCCGGCACGCCGAGTCGCGCGCTGATCTTGCTCGCGATTTCACTGCGCATCAACGGATCGCGCACTCGACCCACAGTTTCCGCCATTCTGCGGGCGAGCGCGATTTTCGCGCCTAACGAGTTCAAATCAGTCGCGGCGCTTTCCTGCTCGATCCAGGCATCGAAGAAGTCGCGCGCTTCGTGCACGCGCTTTTCAAACTCCTCTTTCCCCGCCTGCCGGATGATGGAATCGGGATCTTCGCCCGTGGGCATTTCCGCCACGCGAACGATAAGCTCATTTTGCAGGAGCGAGTCGACCGAGCGTTCCGCTGCTTTCCGACCCGCCGCGTCCGCATCGAAGCAGAGGATTACCTCGTCGACAAAGCGCTTCAGGATGCGTGCCTGTTGTTCGGTGAACGCGGTTCCCTGTGGCGCGACCACATTCGGGATCCCCGCCTCAAAGACCGTGATCAAATCGAGCTGCCCTTCGCAAACGATCGCGGAATTCGCTTCGATCAGGGCACGCTTCGTTTTATGGAGACCGAAAAGCACATTGCCCTTTCGAAACAACGGCGTCTCAGGTGAATTAAGGTATTTTGCGGTCTCGGCGTCGTTCTCGAGAACTCGACCGCTGAAGGCGATCACCTCGCCGACGTCATTGCAGATCGGGAATATGATGCGACCGCGAAACCGATCGTAAACTTCGCCATCGGCCCTGGTCTCATCCCTTGGTTTCACGAGACCGCTCTGCGCAATCAGGGGTCGCTCATATCCCTCCTCCAGTGCCCACTGCAAGAGTGCGTCCCAGCTTTCCGGCGCATATCCAATTTGCCAGTCGGACGCAACCTGCCGGTTGATCTCACGCGCTCTCAGATACTCGCGCGCCGGCGCGGCGAAATCCTTCTTCAGCAGGTTCGTGTGAAACCATTCCGCCGCTTCGGCATGCAATTCGAGCAGCGCACGCCGCGTCTCGTGTTGACGATCGTCACCCCCGCTCGACGATCTTTCTTCAATTACGGGGAGGCCCACGCGCGCTGCCAGCTTCCGGACGGCCGCAGGAAATTCCAGGTGTTCGTAATCCATTACGAACCGGAAGACACTGCCGCCCGCGCCACAGCCAAAACAGTGAAACGTCTGCCGCTGTGAACTGACGGTGAAGGAAGGCGTTTTTTCCTGATGAAACGGACAGAGCGCCTTGAAATTCACGCCCGCCCGTTTCAGCGGAAAATACGAGCCGATCACTTCGACGATGTCGTTGGCCGCCGCGATCTGCTCGATGTTTTCTGCCGGAATGGATGGCATTATTGGAGTTCTGGTGTTCTGTTGCCGAAGCGAGCTCTAAGGCGTTAAGCTTCTCCGTCATGTCGAGCAAAGTCGAGACATCCCGTGGAGCTGCCCGCTCATTCTGCCCCAGGTTGGAAAGCCCGGCCTCGCCCCGTCGGGCTGCGTTAAGGCCCCGACTCCGCTTCGCTCCGATCGGGATGACGCTGCTCGCGTCGTTCCTGTTGCTGATTGTTCCCGCGACGTCGTCTGCGCGCGAGGTCGTTCGCGAAGGCGACGTCGTCATCGTGCCGTTGCGGGGGGAAATTTCACCCTCGCTCTTGCTGTTCCTCCGGCGCGCGCTCAAGAGCGCCGAGACTGCAGGCGCTTCGGCAATCATCTTTGAAATGAACACCTACGGCGGACGTCTCGACACCGCCGAAGAGATCACGAGCGTCCTCAATCACGCCACCATTCCGACTTACACTTTCATCAACACGAATGCGGGATCAGCCGGCGCGTTGATCGCTCTGGCAACCCGGCACATTTTCATGGCGCCAGTCAGCGCGATCGGCGCCGCCGCCCCCGTGCTCAGCACCGGCGAGGATCTTCCCACCACCCAGCGCGATAAAACGATTTCGTACTGGTCGGCGCTGATTCGCGGGTCCGCCATTCGCAACGGACACAATCCGGAGCTTGGCGAAGCGTTCATGAATAAAGAGAAGGAGGTCAAGATCGGCGACCGCGTGGTGCATGCGAAAGGCTCGCTGCTGACTTTGAACGCGCAGGAGGCGACGGAGCAGTTCAACGGCAAGCCGCTCCTTGCCGAAGGCATCGTCGATTCGACGGCTGATCTGATGCAAAAAGCCGGACTCAAGGGGCGGCCGGTGACGATCAATCCGAGCGGCTTTGAGCAACTCGCTTTCTGGATTACCGCGCTCGCCCCGCTCCTCCTGCTCGGTGGGATGATCGGCGCTTACTTGGAGTTCAAGGTCCCGGGCGCAAGCTTACCAGGCGTGATTTCAGCCCTCTGTTTCACCCTTTTTTTCCTGGGTCACTACGTCGCCGGACTCGCGGGATGGGAAGTGGTCGCGCTCTTTGTCCTCGGCGTGGTTCTCGTGCTGGTTGAAATCATTTTCTTTGCGCACTCCACGATCATCTTTGGTGTGGTCGGCGTCTTTCTGATCCTCGCATCGCTGCTCTGGGCAATGATCGATCGGTATCCGAACCAGACGTTTTTCCCGACCGGTCACATGCTTGCGACTCCAGTCTTGAATCTGCTCGTCGCGATCCTGGCGACGGCAGTGGTGATCGCATTGCTCGCGCGTTTTCTGCCGCACACCAGCGTTTATCGGCGCTTCATTCTTTCGACAACGAATCCTCCAGGACCATCGCTCGAAGGACCGGCGCGAGAATTTCCGAGCTCGAACGCACTTCGGGCCGGAATGCGAGGCGTATCGCTAACGAATCTGCGGCCGAGCGGGAAAGCTCAATTCAGCGATCATGTGATCGATGTTGTCACGGATGGAGAGTTTATTGGTGCTCAGACATCTGTGGAGGTGATCTCCGCGAATGGGATGCGCGTCGTCGTCAAGGCCGGAACAGAGTGAGAATACGGCTGGCATCCTGAAGGATGATGCTCAGACCGCACACGCCGATGAGATTTACCTCTAATCAAAGGAACGGGCGAGTTCGTTGCGAGGAAACATGTTCAGCCCTTGCAATCATTTACTGCGCGTCCGTGCGATCGCGGAATACCGATCAGAGAATTTAACAGCAATCCGAGCGGTGGGTTTTCCATGGATCTGTTGGCAGCAGAGATCGACGGCCCGAACTGATAAATTCGCAATGTTCGGAATTCATCACTTCATTTTGTTCCTGATCGCAGGAATCCTTCTGAACCTGACGCCAGGGCCTGATACCGCGTTCATCCTCGGTCGCACCATCGCGCAGGGACGGCGAGCGGGAATTGCATCCGCCTTCGGCATTGCGGTCGGGAGCCTCGTTCATACAACGGCCGCCGCGGTCGGCCTATCTGCCTTTATCGCGACCACGGCCTGGGCGTTCACAGCCCTGAAGTTTATCGGCGGCGCTTACCTGATTTTTCTCGGAGTCCGAATGATCCTCGCGAAACGGCAGATTGCCAGCGTCTCCGTCATTCCGATCGGTCCAGCGAACGCGCGAGGTGCTTTCCGGCAGGGCGTTTTGACCAATGTGCTCAATCCGAAAGTCGCGCTCTTCTTTCTCGCTTTCCTCCCGCAGTTCATTGATCCGGCAGCGCCGTCAAAGATAGCAGCGTTTATTCTTCTCGGACTGGCGTTCGTGACGACGGGCACGATCTGGTGTCTCACACTCGCGGTCTTCGCCGCAAAAGTGGCGGACAAACTGCGCGGTAATGCGGCGATCTCAGATTTCCTGAACCGCGCGATCGGATCACTCTTCGTGTTCCTCGGAGCGCGTCTGGCCTTCACGCGTTGATTGTGGCGCACAGGCGGCGCGGTCAGCATCTGCTAACCGCCCGCGACCACACGCACGAATTCGATGCGATCGCCTTCGACGAGCGGACGTGCGCCCCACTCCCGGTGAAAAAGTGCGGTTCCGTTGTGCTCGACCAGCATTGCGTTCGCCGGCAAATCGAACTTTTCCGCCAGTTCGGCAACGTTTGCCGCGCCGCGCGTGTCGGTCATCTCACCATTCAACAGCACCATCATACCGTGGCTAATGACTGATCGAAATCTTTCCAGACGGGATCGAATCCTCTCGCGCGGAGCGCAGTCGAAATTTCAGCGGGCGATCTGTCATCGCTGATCTCGAATTGCCTGGTCGCGATTCGATCGTCACCCTCCGCAAAGTCCGGAGCAACGATGCGCCCGCGCAAGGTCTGGTGCAATTCGCGAACTCCCTGCTTCGTGTATCCGCCGGGTTCCGTATGGCTGCCAGCGCTCATCATCGTGACTCCCAGTGGTGCGAGAGTGTCGCGCAAGGCCGCGGACTCGCGAGTGCTGAGGACAATCCCGACCCGTGGAAATGTGATTCGCAAAGCGGAGATCAACTGCGCTAACTCACGGTCAGTCATTTCATGTTGCGGCTTGAACTCTCCGGCGGCCGGCCGAAGCCGCGGCAAACTCACCGTTATCTGTGCCTGCCAGCAGCGTCTCAGCAAATAATCGACATGCGCGGCCAGCCCGACGGCCTCTTCCCGCCACGGTGATAACCCAATCAGCGCGCCAACTCCGAGCCTCCGAAAACCAGCCGCGTAACCGCGCTCCGGACAATCGAGCCGCCAGTTGAAATTGCGTTTCGGACCAGAAGTATGCATCTCGGCGTAAGTGTCGCGATTGTAGGTTTCCTGATAAACGACGAGTCCTTCCGCACCGGCTTGAACGATCGACACGTACTCCGCGGTTTCCATTGGTCCGACCTCGATCGAGATCGACGCGAAATCGCCGGCTAACGAACGGACACACTCGGCGAGATAGTTGCCACTGACGAACTTGGGGTGCTCGCCAGCGACGAGCAAAATCTGACGAAAACCTTGTGCTGCAAGGTGGGCGGCTTCCGCTTTCACCTGGTCAAGATCAAGCGTGACGCGAAGAATCGGATTGTCGCGAGAAAAGCCGCAGTAGCGGCAATTATTCACGCACTCATTCGAGAGATAGAGCGGGGCGAAGAGCCGCATTGTGCGCCCGAAGTTTTGGATCGTCAGTGCGCGCGCTGTTTGCGCGATGCGTTCGAACTCCTGGTCTGAAACCGGCACGATCAGCTGCCCAAATTCGCGCAGACGGCGCGATCTGGTCAGCGCAATGTTATCTAGGATATTGGCGAACGACATTGGACTAAGATCGTGCGTCGCTCATCGCCGCGCAAACCGCGATCAGAAGTAGTCTCGCTCAATTGCGGGTGTAAACTCAAGCGTGGACGGCCCCCGCTTCATTCCGATGACGCCGGGCGCATCGGCCTCAGACAGTGACCTGGAGCGGGAGGCAATTACGTTTTGCCGGACGATGATGCGCCGGCGCACGGTGCGGGATTTTTCCGATCGCCCCGTCCCGCGCGCAGTCATCGAAGCGTGCTTGCGAACGGCCGGGACGGCGCCAAGCGGCGCTAATTTGCAGCCCTGGCATTTCGTGGCGGTTTCCCGGCAGTCGGTCAAACGCGAAATCCGGATCGCCGCGGAAGAGGAAGAACGGGAATTCTACGAGCACCGGGCGCCAGCCGAATGGCTGAAGGCGCTCGCTGCTCTCGGGACCGACTGGCGGAAACCTTTCCTGGAAACGGCTCCGTGGCTGATTGCCATTTTTTCTCAGCCCCACCGCAATCTCCCTGACGGCACGAAGATGAAGCATTACTACGCGAGCGAATCAGTTGGGATTGCGACGGGACTGTTGGTCGCCGCCGTTCACCACGCCGGACTTGTCGCACTCACCCATACACCGAGCCCGATGGCGTTTCTCAATCGCATTCTCGATCGTCCGGCTTACGAAAAGCCGTTTCTGCTGCTGGTCGTGGGCCATCCGGCCGCCGGGGCACAAGTGCCAGACATTGCGCGCAAGTCGCTGGAAGCGATCAGCTCGTTCGTGGAGTAGCGGCCGCTAAATCACAATGGACACTCCACCGAGAGGACTTGAGGTTCACGGTTGTTTCGGAGGGCACATCTGGGGAGCGCACGCATTCTGCGTGCTGGTTTCGGCATTCTGCCGAAACGAACTTTCCTCTGCCCGTTTGCACACGTGTGCTTCTCAGGATGCCGCTTGCGCGAAATAAAGTGAAACAAAAACGCCGGAGACACCCTGCGGCGTCTCCGGCGTTCGCGAAGATTCTGCTGTTTAGAACGCGAAATTCACACCAGCGCGAGCCATCCCGAAGTTGTTGTGCGTGCCCTCCACGACATTCCAACTGAAATCGTTGATGATCCCGATGTGCGGCGTGATGCGCACTTCAAAGCCCCCGCCGAATTGTCCAACCAATTGCGAGTTGCTGGCCCGAACGTCCTGGCGAAAAGCATCGCCCGTCGTTGGGTCAATCACCTCTTCACTGGAGGTTCCACCGCCGAAGATTCCGCCACCACCGCCGAAGACGTAAGGCGCGAAACGCGTGCATGGAATTGGGTAACGGAAGGTGAAGGTGCCGAGCACCGAACCGATTGCGCGGCGGGACTCGCCGTCAGTCGTGAAGGTATTGAATTTATCGCGGCTGCCGGTGTTGCGCGCATCAAGGATGTATCCCTCGATGCCAAAACCGAAATAGCGTGCGAAGAAATATTTGGCATCGATTCCTCCGCCAAACGCGTGGTCCACATCGAGATATCGGTCTTCGCGATATTCGTTGCCAGTAAAGGCGTAGGTGCCCCACAAGCTCACGTTTACCTCGCGGTCTGCATACCACTGCGGACAAGGCGCAACCGCCTGTTCCGTAGTCTGTTTCATCTCTTTGCCGGAATAATGCTCCGGGCCTGCATATGCGGCCGAGGCCAGAACGACCCCCGCGCACACAGTTGTAAGTAGTTTCTTCATCATCATTTCTCCTATGTTGGTTAAGTTTGCCGCGCTGGCCGAGCCAAGCTGCGTCACTCCGAAACGCTTCTAGTTAACGTGCCGGATGCCAATTAAGAGCATGAATCACTCCCGGTGGCAAACCTTTCGCTGCTGAAACATCGAAAAGCCAAGATTCGTGCGGTTGATTCCTGCCACTCTGCTGTTCTTTCCAGGCGCGACAGCGAGCTCAAAGGCGAAGCTGCGATCAGGCCTTCAGCTCCGCGCCGTTATTCGCGTCGGTCACCATGAATCGTTCGTGGTGATAAGTCGCATCGCCGCGGAACATGAGTCGCCCGGCATAGCGCCTTTCCAGTTCAACCAGAAGATCTTCGTCTTCCTCTTTCAATCGCTTCAGCACATCGGGATTCAAAATTACCCGGAAATCGTGGACGCTGTCCTGATATTTCCGCATCACCGTATTCAGCGCACGATGCAGCTCCACGCTCGTTGTCATGCTCGTCTTGACCACGCCTCGCCCCTGGCAATACGGACAGTTTTCGTAGATCGAGTCGCTTAAACTTTCCTGGGCGCGCTGCCGGGTCATCTCCATTAATCCCAAGGCCGAGAGCGGCAGAACGTGCGTCTTCGCCTTGTCGCGTTTCAGCCGTTCTTTCATTAAAGCGGAAACCTGCTGCTGATCTTTGCGGCTCTTCATGTCGATGAAATCGCCAATGATGAGGCCGCCCACGTTTCGCAACCGTAATTGGCGCGCGATCTCGTCCGCCGCCTCGAGGTTGGTTTGCAGGATCGTTTTCTCCACGTCGCGGCCCCCTTTGTTGCGGCCCGTATTGACGTCGATCGCGACGAGCGCTTCCGTCTCGTCAATCACGATGTAACCGCCGCACTTCAGCCAGACCTGGCGATGAAACGCATCGTCGATCTGTTTTTGAATTCCGAAGGTTTCGAAAATCGGCGTCGCGCTATCGTAAAACTGAATCCGGTTGCGCGCGCGTCGGGAGATTTGCCCGACCATTTCATTCATGCGCTCAATCGCCGCACGATCGTCGCAGATCACTTCGTCGATTTCATCCGTCAGGAAATCGCGCACCGTGCGATCGACCAAATCCGGCTCCTCGAACAGACGAGCGGGTGCGGCCTGATCTTTGATCGCCTGCTCCACCTTGTTCCATTGATCGAGTAAGACGCGAAGATCACGCACGAAATAACGCGCTCGCTGCCCCTCGCCCACGGTGCGAATGATAACGCCGATGCCTTCTGGAATTTCGAGCTCGCGTAGAATTTTTCGCAGTCGTTCGCGCTCCTTCGGATCCTCGATCTTGCGCGAGATGCCGCTTCGTTCACTGAACGGCATCAGCACCAGATAACGACCGGCAAAGCTCAGGTTTGTCGTGACCCGCGGGCCCTTGGTGCCGATTGGGCCCTTGGTCACCTGCACGATGACATCTGATCCAACCGGATAGATGCTGGGGATATCTTTCGCGGTGATCCGCTTCTTTGGCCGGCGGTTGTCCGGTCGATCGATTTCTTCGATTCCGCTATCGAGCGCGGCGGGAATTGCATCCCAGAAATGGAGGAAGGCGTTTTTCTCGAAGCCGATGTCGACGAACATCGCCTTCAACCCCATCTCGATGTTTTTTACTTTCCCCTTGTAAACGCTGCCGACAATGTTGCGCGAGCTGTTGCGCTCGACGCTGTATTCCTCAAGCCGGCCGTTTTCGAGCAAGGCGACGCGCCGCTCGAGCTTTTCCACACTGATGACGAGCTTGTTGCCCGTCTTGCGCGCTGAAAGTCCTAAAATTCGTTTCACTTTGTCTATCATAAATTGGAAAGGTTTTGGAGATCATATCGGGAGCGTGTTGGTTTCGGGCCTCTGAGTCGCTAATCAAAACCCCGGCCGGCGAGCAGGCCGGCGATTTGGCGACGGTGCTGGTGGCGGCGGTCGGCGCGCACCAAAGAGACGTTGGAAAAAGTTAGGGCGCGACGACGGCGGAGGCGCAACGACGGGGATCGCACGTGCGACCCGGCGCTGTTGCGGCTGAACCTTCCCGGCCGCGTCCGCTTCCTGTTCGACGTCCGGATCGTCACCGGCATTCGCCATTTGGGTGTTGCCAGCATCCTGCGTTTCGTCGGTTTTCTCCTCGTCGTTGTTCGCGAGGTTCGGCCCGGAATCCTTATAAACAACCGCCGGGATCATCTGGAATGGATTCGGTTTATGCGCAGGGGCCAACCAGGCCACCTGCGCGTCGAATTTGCCTTCGTCCATCGCGAGCGTGCGCTCAAGGATGCGCGTCGCGATCGGAGCTGCGACCGAGCCGCCATGTTCGCCGCCCTGCACCATCACGGCGATCGCATATTTCGGATTTTCAAAGGGAGCGAAGCTGCAAAACCACGCAATTGTATCTTTTTTACCATTCGTCATCGCCTGGGCGGTCCCGGTTTTGCCCGCCACCTGCACGCCGTCGATCCGCGCCTTGCCGCCCGTGCCACCCTCCTCGTTCACCACTTTCCATAAACCGCGCCGCACGAGTTCAATTTGGTCACGTGTGAAATCGCGGCGAAGATCTGCGTGCACCCGCGAAGTCTGCGGCACCGCCACCTGCCCTTTCTCGTCCAAAACCGCGGTGCCGTCCTGATTCAAAACCTTGTCGATGAGCCGCGGATAATAAGAGACGCCGCCATTGGCAACAGTGGCGTAAGCCATCGCCATCTGCAGCGGCGAAGCGAGCACGTAACCTTGCCCGATTGAGACGTTCGCGGTGTAAGCTTGCGACCAGCGTTCACGAGGATAATGAACCTGCATCCACTCCGGCCCGGGCAGAACCCCCGGCTGCTCACTCGTGATCGGAAGCGATGCTTGCTTCCCGAGACCCATCAGGTCACCGGTCGTGTCGATTGATTCGATCCCGGCCGCGTTGCCGTACAGATAGAAAAAGGAATCGCAGGACACTTTGATCGCGTCCATCAGTCCGAGCGTTCCGTGTGCGCCCCCTTTCTCCGCGATCCAGCAGTGAAAGTAATGGTCGCCGTAGCTCACCCCGCCGCTGCAGTTGAAGCGCGCCCCTGCCATGTGTTTGCGCAACCCCGCCAGCGAGGTCACGATCTTGAAGGTCGAGCCCGGCGGGAACGCGCTGACCGCGCGGCTCACCAAAGGATTGGCTTCGTCTTTGCGCAGCGCCGCCCAGTCTTTCGCTTTGATGCTGGGAATAAAAGTGTTTGGATCGAACGAGGGAACGGACGCCATCGCGAGGATGTTTCCGTTGTTCGGATCGACCACGACCGCCGCGCCGCGCCCAACTGCGCGGATCGCTTCCTCTGCAATTGATTGAATCCGCGCATCCAGCGTCAAAAAAACATTCGCGCCTTGCTTCGGAGGGTCCTCGCGCAAAACTCCATCGATCGTGCCCTTCGCATTCCTGCGCAGATAACGCACGCCCGGCTTTCCTTTCAGGTATTCGTCCATCGTTTTTTCGATGTCGGATTTCCCCTCTACGTCTCCTTGGTAAAACGTGTACTTCTTCGCCTCTTCCTTGTTCGTGTCGTCCGGCGCGCCCACATATCCGAGAATGTGCGCCGCCATCGCCCCATAAACGTAGGAACGGACGGGTTTGATCGCGATGTCCACACCGGGCAAGCCGACGTCGTGCTCCGAGAACTTCGCCATCGTCGGAAAATCGATGTCCTTGATGTAGGAAAAGGGGACTTCGGTGTTCGTGCGGTAATGCCGTTGGAGCTGCGCCGCATTGTAATCCCGGGCCAGATCAAGATCGTCCAGCCGCGGAACGACCCCGTCATTCACGATCTTCACGATATCAGGCTCTTTCAGGTCCTTCGGCATTCCGTTGATGGTGCCGCGATATTCGGTCACCGGTGGCTGTCCGATCCGCTGCCGATACCCTTTGACCATTTCCGGCAAGTAAAAATCCACCTCGTAGCTAGCGCGATTCTGCACGAGCGAGACCCCGTTCCGGTCCCGGATCTCGCCCCGGACTGACGGGATTCGCACGGTCACTTCCGAACTGCCACGAATGCGCGCCGTCCATTCAGCCCCGCGCGCGACTTGCACCCACCAAAGTCGCGCAGCTAACGCGCCCAGACCGAGCAACATCAGAAATGCGAGTGCTTGCAGGCGCAGCCGAGGATTGAGGCGGCGTCGGTTCATTAGTAGCCCTCCGCTTCCGGCAAATAGGAGGCGCGTGTCACACGCGCGATCGAGTGCAGGGCCCAGAAAATCAAAGGCGCCATCAGCATGGCGATGATTCCCGGACCGCCGATCTGCCACCAGACTTCAGGGGTAAAGAAAAGCGATCCGCGCCGGAAGGTGATCATTAAATATTGCGACAACAGCATGGCCGACGTGCAGACGCCGGTCAGGATGCAGTGAATTTCCCAGCGTCCGCGGACGAACAAGGGCCTCAGCCCATGCATGATGGCCGCGAGCACGGCATAGAGGAGTATTGACCATCCGAAAGAGATTTCAACTTTCGGGCCGATTACCTGCACCGTCAGCGCATCAAGCAGCAGCCCGGCAAAGGTAGCCAGGGCGAGCACGAGCGGGAATGGCAATGCCATTGCCCCGTAAAACACGATCACCGGGACCACGTAAATATGCGCGTTGTACATCCAATCGAGCGTCGGCAAAAAAAATTCAGCGATCTGCGCGACGAAAACCAGGATGAGCAGAATGACGAAGAGAATCATTTCCGCCCCGTCACTACAAAGACGTCTTCCAAATGTGCGAGATCAACAGCCGGAACTATTCGCGCCTGTCCATCGAGTGCCCGAACCTCAAAATTCTTGACGGCGCCGATCAACAACTGCGCTGGAAAAACTCCACCCACGCCCGACGTGAAGACTTTTTGCCCAGGTTTCAGATCCGCCTGTTTGGAAAGAAAATTCAGATCGAGCAAGGGCGTGATCGAACCGACCACACGCTCGCCCGATACGATCCCCTGTTCTCGCGTGCCTTCCACGGTCGCGGCGACGCGACAGTTTTCGTCTGAAATCAGCAGCACGATGGCGATATTCGCACTCACCGTCGTGGTTTTGCCGACCAGACCTTCGTCGGTCACGACCGGCATATCGCCTTCGATGCCGTCCTCTTTGCCACGGTTAATCGTGACTGTGCGGAACCAACTCGAAGCATCGCGCGTCACGATTTGCGCCGGCACGAGTTTAAAAACGGAGCGCTCGCGATAATTGAGTGCACGCCGCAGCCGATTGATCTCGTGCTCGACGTCTCGGAGCGCTTGATTGGTCGCGCGCAACGAACGGTTTTCGACCCGGAGAGCGTTGTTATCGCGCTCGAGATCCTCGAGCGATCTCAATCCTGTGCGCACGGAGGTGATCTGCTTCTCGAGGCCAGATCCGGACTTCAGAAAGGGAGAAAGGAGTTGGTAAACGCTCGCTTGCAACGTGCGCGTGCTCTCCGGGCCGAAGGTAAAAAAGTATCCGAGAACCGCTACGAAAATGAGCAGCGCGACGGTGCTCGTGCGGCTCATTGCAAGGTCGAATGGCGAAATCCGAACTCCGGGTCAACGGATTCGCGTTGGGAAATGCGAAATCCGAAACCGTTACCGCCAGGTGCGGTCCGACGAAGCCACCTGACGCAAAAATTTAATTTCATTGAGGCATTTGCCCGTTCCTTCCGCGACTGCGCTCAGGGGATCTTCGGCAACATGGACAGGCAACCCGGTCTCTTCGCTCAAAAGTTTATCGAACCCGCGCAGGAGTGCGCCACCACCCGCGAGAACCAATCCCCGGTCGACCAGATCCGCCGACAGCTCGGGAGGGCAACGTTCCAGGGTAATGCGGACTGAATCGACGATCGTGGAAATCGGTTCCAGGAGCGCTTCCCGGACTTCCTGCGAAGTAATCATCAAAGTCTTCGGAAGCCCGGCTACCAGATCACGTCCTTTCACTTCGACGCTGGTTTCCTTTTCGCTCGGGTAGGCCGAGCCGATCTTGATCTTGATCTCCTCCGCCGTGCGCTCACCGATCATAAGATTGTAGGCGCGCTTCATGTATTGAACGATGGCCTCATCCAGCTCGTCGCCGGCAACCCGCACGCTGCGGCTAAATACGATTCCCGAAAGTGAAATCAACGCGACTTCGGTCGTGCCGCCGCCGATGTCGATGATCATGTTGCCCGCCGGATCCTGCACCGGAAGTCCAACCCCGATCGCGGCCGCCATCGGCTCCTCGATTAAGTAAACCTCACGTGCACCTGCATGGGTGGCGGACTCGCGGACGGCGCGCTTCTCGACTTCGGTGATGCCGGACGGAACTGCAATCACGACCCGCGGTTTTGCCCGGACCCGCCGGCCATGCACTTTCTGAATAAAATGCCGGAGCATCGCTTCGGTGACTTCGAAGTCCGCGATCACGCCGTCTTTCAATGGACGAACGGCGACAATGTTCGCAGGCGTGCGGCCAAGCATTCGCTTGGCTTCGTCGCCCACCGCAAGCACCTTTGACGTCCCCGCCTGGACCGCCACAACGGACGGTTCCCGCAGCACGATCCCCTGGTCTTTAACGTAAACCAGCGTGTTCGCCGTTCCGAGATCGATGCCAATGTCGCTCGAAAGCCAGCCGAATAGTCCGTTGAACATGAATTAGTCTTTAAATTTCCGATTGAGAAGGGCGTCCTGCGCTCTCATCTAAGCAGATCGTGTGCTACGAGCCCGTTCCCCGCGCGGCTGAGAGTATCTAGAAACAGACGATTGGTGCGTCAAGGGAAACCTCCGAAGATGCTGGGGCTTATCCGCTTTACATTGAATCGCGAGCCAAACTCTCCAGACTGAGGCTGTTTTTCCACACATGTCTTTACCTGGACTTCTGATTGCACCCTCGATTCTCGCCGCGGATTTCTCTCAGCTCGGGAATGAAATTCGCCGTGTCGAAGAAGCCGGCGCCGATTGGATTCACCTCGACGTCATGGACGGCCATTTCGTCGATAACATCTCATTTGGCACTGTGGTGGTGGCGATGGCGCGCAAGCAAACCAGGCTTCCGCTCGACGTTCACTTGATGATCCAGCATCCCGACCACTTCGTCCCGCGCTTCGTGGAAGCCGGCGCCGATTCGATCACAGTTCACGTCGAGCAGGAGGCGGAACATGACGTCGGCAAAACGCTGGCCGCGATTCGTGACGCGGGACGACGCGCGGGACTCTCGCTAAATCCAGCGACGCCGTTCGAAAGAGTGGAACCGCATTTACCAAATCTCGATTTGTTGCTTGTCATGACGGTTCATCCTGGCTTTGGCGGGCAAAGCTTCCGGCCCGAGATGATGGAAAAATTGCAGCGGGCGAAACGATGGCGCGATGCAAACAAAACCGTCTTTGACATCGCCGTCGACGGCGGCATTAACCGCGAGACTCGGACGGCTGCGATGCAGAATGGCGCGAACGTCCTGGTCGCTGGAACTTCAATTTTCCGGACGGAGAATTACGCTGCGGAAATTGCCGCCCTCCGTGACGATTGTTGACCCGTCGCTGCGATTCGGCGCCGGGTCCTGTACGCAAGGCAGCGCACAACTGACGGATCGTCGACATTGCGCGCCGGCTAAGTTAAAACGTTCGCTATTGCTTCACGATCTCGGCGTTCTCGAGCATCGCGACGCCCCCGCGCTCAGCGATCTTGCCTTTGAGCGTGATGGTCTTGCCCGCAGACTCCGCCAGTTGATCGTTCATGGGCTTGTGCTCGCCCACCACCAAATATGCTTTGCCTTCGCTGACGATCCCGACCGGTCCGCCGCCTTTAATGCATTTCGCGGCGCAGGAAGCATGCTTGTCGCCAGTCGCGTTGTGATCCACGTAACACATCATATCAACGACTTCGCCGGTCACGGTTTTCGTCGCGGCGGCATCGAGTGAATCTTTGCCATGTGGATCGTCCGCCAGCGCGAGCGGCGAAATCAGCAGGGCAGCCGTGAAGGTCACGGCGACAGTTGTTTTCAGGAATTTAGATGAGTTGTACATTGCGTACAGTCGAGCGGGACGGTTGCTCGTCAAACTAGCCCCGGCGTTACTTGCCTTTCTCAATCAACTCCGCGAATTGGCCAAAAAAATAGCCAGCGTCATGCGGCCCGGGGGCGGCCTCGGGATGATATTGCACACTGAAGATGGGCAGCTCGCGATGGCGCATTCCTTCGACGGTGCCGTCATTCAGATTCACATGGGTCACTTCTACTTCGGCCGGCAGCGATGTAGGGTCCACCGCAAAACCGTGATTCTGCGAGGTAATTGCGACCCGCCCGCTGCTTAAATCTTTCACCGGTTGGTTCCCGCCACGATGCCCGAACTTGAGCTTGAAGGTGCTTCCGCCAAACGCGAGACCGAGGACCTGATGTCCAAGGCAAATGCCGAAGATCGGCTTTTTGCCCATCAATCCCCGGACGGATTGATGCGCATAATCCAAAGCCGCTGGATCACCTGGCCCGTTGGAAAGAAAGACGCCGTCCGGATTAAGGTCGAGGACTTCTTCGGCGGTTGAAGTCGCTGGCATGACGGTGACGCCGAAGCCATTCTGGCGCAGCCGGCGCAGTATGTTCTCTTTCATCCCATAATCGTAAGCAGCGATGTGATATCGGACCGGTGGCAGCTTCGGTGTCGTGATCTCGCCAGCGTTCCCGCTCACCACTGACCATTTGCGGCTCAACCGATCGGCAGGATCCCATTGATACGCAGCGGGCGCCGTCACCTCGCGGACGTAATCCATTCCCAAAACTCCGGCGCCGTGAACCGCTTCCTCGATCGCTTCTTCGTGCGACAAAGATTCGGTGGTCAGACAAGCCTTCATCGCGCCGCGCGTTCGCAGATGCCGGGTCAACGCGCGCGTGTCGATTCCTTGAATCCCTGGAATCTCCCAGCGCTTGAGGTATTGATCGAGAGACAGCTCCGAGCGCCAGCTGCTCGAGATTTCGCTCAATTCTTCGATCACAAACCCGCGAACGTGCGGCGAGCGGCTCTCCTGATCCAATTCGTTCGTGCCGTAATTACCGATCAAAGGGTAAGTCATGGCGACGATCTGCCCTCGGTATGACGGGTCGGTGAGCACCTCCTGATACCCAGTCATCGAGGTATTGAAGCAGATCTCGCCGGCTCGGGTGCCGACGGCGCCAAATGATTCTCCCTCAAAGATTCTGCCATCTTCGAGTGCGAGAATCGCGCGCATCGGGCGGCAGTTTCGGCGCGTGCCGGCGAATTTCAACTCGTCATCCCGAGCGCAGTGAAGCGGAGTCGAAGAATCCCGTGGCGTTACCGTTTCGGTTCCACGAAAAATTCTCGATTCAGCTTCTATCCGGCTCAGACAGCGGACGTATGGTTTGCCGCCCCAATCGCCGTTCACCCCGTCGGTGAACTTCTGTAACCGGTCAAGCCATGCGGATTAATCATCACCATGGCGTAGCCATCAGCCAGAGCTGATGCTGGTAGGGCGAGATTCTGTCGACCCTGAGGGTGATGCCGTTAAGATCGATAAATAATCTTCCAGACTCGACGGAGTCTCGCCCTACCGATGACGCCGGACCTGATGCCGCGAACTACTCCGGGTTCCAACGATAGCTCCACGGATCTCCCACGCGCTCTGCCGCCCTCCATGGATCAAGAATTTTAGCGGATCTTCTCTGAATCGACCTAGGGGCTTGATCTAGGGCTCCCTGCACGTCCGCATTCTCCGCGCCTTGAAGGTGAACGACTCCAGCTGCTGCATGTCGACTGTGACAGCAGTGCCACCCATAAAATCTCCAATTTCCCTCCAACCGACGCTTAGTTGTTCGGGCAAATCCAATCCACTGCGATTCGCCATGATTCTCTGCACTGAAGTAGATCGCTCTTGAATCCGGGCTCCAAGTGAAGCTTCCTACCGAGCGATCAAAGTTCCGCGTCAAGTCACGCGTCTGGCCTGGCTGTCGATCTTGAATAAACAATCGCGACTTATCTGCTTCACAACCAGCGCGTGCCATCGATCGCCATGCGATGTACTTCCCGTCTGGAGTGGAGCGGCGTCGAATCGCTGCCGGGACTCGCCGAGATTCTCTTCGGAGTCCGCCGCTCATGGGAAACGACCAAGATCTCGTTGATCGTGCTCGTCGCTTCGACCTCGTCGATGTTGCTCGTGTAGGCAAGTTCCTGACCCTCAGGCTAACACACCTCGATTTTCCAACGCGAATTTCCAAGCGCAGGCTCCTTATCGAAGCGCCGCCGCGAGTGGAAGCGATTTGGCTCGTGTCTGCCGGGCCGGCAAACAAGCCAAATCGTCGACAGCCGCGATGATCTCACATCCCGTCACGAGTCTCTCTAAATTGCTCCGGTGACGGAACGCCTCGGACTGGAGAATTCGTTGCCAGAAATCCGGTGTGAAACGGAGGCGTCGAGGAAGTGCATCGGAGAAAGCCGCGAGAGAAGTCATGCGATCTCGTGCTAGCAGCGGTCATACCAAGCGCGAGAATTTGATTCAAAGAGAAAATTCCCGCTGCCCGGCCCGATCTCAGTTATTGGTGGGAGCAAGACTCTGTCGAGCCTTTCCCAGAGCAAGGCGCGATGAAGCTCGTCTTACTCCGGGCCAACGGCGCTACGATGATCCGGAGGGGGTGAATATGCCTTCCCAGTACTTCATGGACGTTATAGAATCCGCGAATGAAGTCTCAGACGCAGTCCCGGGTGGCGCGGCGCACATATCCAAGCGGCGCCACCATTGCTTTGTCTCTGATGACGGCGTTCTCTCCTCTCTCCGCGGCGGATTCCTTTGTCTGGGTCACAATGGCATCGTGTCCGCTACCGCGATTTGAAGCTGTCGGGGGAGCTGCGGACGGCAGGCTTTACCAGTTTAGCGGCTTCTACACCTTAGGCCCTTCACTTAAAGCGACGACTGAATGTGATGCTTACGATCCGGCAACGGACAATTGAGCGGGAATGTTATAACCGAGTCGATGTTTACAACCCGGTATCCAAGGCTTGGAGGCTTGAAACCAGCATGCCGACGGCGCGACACGGCATCTTTCCGGTGGCCGCAAATGGGAAAATCTTTGTTGCCGGGAGGCGGGGTTCAAGCGGGTCATTCATTCTCGACCGTGTTCGAAATCTTCTCACGCTAGTGTCCTGTGGGACTGAAAGTGTGAGCGCAGCGTGGTGCAAAGATTAAGAGGAAGACGGAATTCCCCCACGTTCTGTTGCCGTGTCCGCTGTCTCCACGGCGTAGTATGTATTCGTGCGCGAACCCGTGGCCACCTTGTTGCTTTGGGAGAGCACGCTTCCATGTGTCAATCGCTCCGCTCCAGATGATAAACGCTACCAGGGGCCGCGGAGTTTGGGCCGTCTGCGACAGAAAGGCTGGGGCGCTTTAGTCTTCTGAAGCGTCGAATCATGGCACGAAGGGCAGTCACATCAGATTTAAAACGTATCGAAACTTCTTCTCTCACCCGGCGTTTGTACGGCGGAAACAGAGCGCTAAAAAGTTATAGAAAAACAAATGCGCCGAGGTCGGTGGCGTCGATGAATCAACGCACAATCTTAAGATGTATCACAATATGAAAATCATGGAAACATCCTTGAATTATTATGCGATTATAGTAAAGTTCTCGTTCGCATGAAATTAGCGCGTCGGCAGTTTCCAAAATCTCGTCACACTTGCGGAGCCATCTCGCGCCTGATGCTCGTGCTGGCGTCTTTGGTCGGCCTGGCTGCACCAGCGAACGCAGCGCTTGATGCTTATATCAACTTCCAACCAAACGCATCTTTGCTCCCTGTTGGATATGCCAAAGACTCCGGCTTGGGATTCGATGCCGCGCGAGGCTACGGCTGGGTGCGGCAGGATAGTCTCGGAAATCCGACAGCCACTCCGCTGGATGTGAGCAGAAATACACGTGATCGGGCGCGCGCCGGTGTCGATCCACGCCTCAATACGATTCTTCACATGCAACTCCCGTCCGCCTCCTCGGGTGTGCACACTCCAGCGGCTTGGGAATACGCTCTCCCGGACGGAATCTACAGCGTGACGGTCAGCGTAGGAGACCAGGCGCCATACGACAGTCTGCATATCATCCGCGCGGAAGGCCAGACGCTGATCAACCAGTTCCAAGGCACGGCTGCTCAGGAGTTCTTCCAAGCGACTGCCGAAGTTACGGTCACTGATGGGAGACTGACTGTCGATGCGATCGGCGGAACCAACACCAAGATCAACTACATCGATGTTCACGATCTCAGACCCACTGTCACCGGCACGAATCCGGCGGGTGGTCAGACCAATGTGTTTCGCGACACTGCGGTAAGTGCGGACATAAGGCTCCCCCATTTCGGCTTTGGCGTCGAGCAGACCACTTTAAGCTCGGACACGGTCCAGCTCGTCAGAAGCGGTGACGGCGCGAAGGTCGACGGAACCGTCAGCACGGACGGTGCCGGCGGCACGATCGTCTTTCAACCCACCGTGCTCCTGGATTCGAGTGCAGCTTACACCTTCACCGTCACGGATCAGGTCAAGGACCAATCGGGTTCGCCATTCGTGCCCTACACTATTTCGTTCACGACCGGAGTTGATCGCGACATCCAGCCGACCTTAGGGGTCAGCTTCACTCGATCCACCGTGTTTAGTGGAGTGGGACTTGCCAGCCTGGTCATTGGGCCTGACAAAATGCTCTACGGTTCATCGGTCAACGGCAATCTTTACCGCTGGCCAATCAATCCGGATGGGACGCTCGTCAACCCGCCGCAGATCTTTGGTGGACTTTCCGGCAAATCGGTTATTGGCATCGTGTTTGATCCGCTGGTCTCGAATAGAATTTGGGTCTCGTACGCCGACTCCATCTTCTCGCAACCCGCAGCGGACTTCACGGGAGGGATCTCCTACCTGACCCTCAGTCCTGATTCGAACACCTTTAGTGGTACTCTCACCTCCTACGTTGTTGGGTTGCCGAGGTCAGCGAAAGATCACCTCACCAACAGCCTGGTGTTTGGGCCAGACGGTCTCCTCTACGTGGCGCAGGGGAGCAACAGCGCGATGGGAGCGCCGGATGCGGTCTGGTTTAATCGGCCGGAGCGTCTCCTGAATGCCGCCGTTCTTCAGATTGACCCCCGGCGTGCTGCTGGGCTGCCGATGAATGTGCAAACGGAAAATTACCTGCGCTCCGACGGTGTCCAGACCTTCGGCAGCTACGATCCGAAGGCCGCAGGTGCGCCGGTCACGATCTACGGTGCCGGCCTGCGAAACGCCTACGACTTGGTCTGGCACAGTAATGGTTTCCTCTACGCCCCGACCAATGGGTCAGCTGCTGGGGGCAATACTCCCGCGTCCCCGGCCGGCCGAACTCCGGTTGTTCCTGCGATTCGAAACGGTCCTAGCCAGGACGACTATCTCTTCAAAGTAGAATTGGGCGGCTACTACGGGCATACGAACCCACTGCGTGGCCAATATGTTATGAACGGCGGGAATCCGACCGACAGCCAGGATCCCGCGGAAGTGATTGCGAATGGTACTTACGCTGGGTATCCCGTGGGAGTTCTGCCAGAGGCGACTTACAAGGGTTTCGCTTACAATTTCGGCGGGCATCGTTCCCCCGACGGGGCAATTGAGTATAAGAGCAGCTCCTTCGGAGGCGTTCTCAAAAACAAGCTGCTCGTAGTTGAATACAGCGCCGGGAACGACATTCTTGCCATCGCGCCAGATCCCACCGACGGCAACGTCTACTCGATGAGCTCTATATCCCAGGTAGCTTCGGGATTCAGCAACCCACTTGATCTGGTGGAAGACCTTAGAAACGGCAATCTCTACGTCATCGAGCTACTCAACGGCGGAGCATCGGGCAAGCTCACCTTGTTGAAGTCTGATGCATTACCTACTCCTACACCTACGCCTACCGCCACGCCCAGTCCGACTCCAACGCCGACGAACCAGGCACCGGTCGTGAATGCGGGTCCTGATCAGACAATTCCTGTGCTAAGCGCCACCTTGAGCGGGTCGGCGACCGACGATGGGCTTCCGAGCCCACCGGCCGCACTCACCTACACGTGGAGCAGGGCGCTTGGTCCCGGCACAGTAACGTTCGCCAACGCGAACGCGGCAAGTACGACCGCCACCTTTTCTTCCGGAGGCACTTACACGCTCAAATTGACAGCGAGCGACAGCACGCTTTCAGCCGCTGATACCGTGGTCATTACTGTCAACAAGCGCCCGGTCGTGAATGCCGGGCTTGACCAGACCGTTACTCTGCCAAGCAACGCAACTTTGAGCGGTTCGGCCAGCGACGACGCGATGCCCAATCCACCGGCAGCTTTGACCTACACGTGGAGCAAGGTGAGCGGGCCTGGCACGGTGACGTTCGGTGATGCGAGCGCGCCGAGTACGACCGCGTCGTTCTCTGCTGCCGGTAGTTACAAACTTAAGCTTGCCGCCAGCGATAGCGCGTTGTCGGGCAACGATACGCTGATCGTGACGGTTGCCGCCGTACCAACGCCAACCCCGACTCCGATCCTAACCCCAACCCCGACTCCGATCCCGACGCCGACGCCGACACCAACGCCAACACCGACTCCGACACCAACACCGAAGCCGACATCGACACCAACACCGACTGCGACATCGACACCAACACCGACTGCGACACCGACGCCGACATCGACACCCACTCCCACAGCAACGCCGGTACCGACACCAGCACCAACATCTACGCCAGTTCCGACGCCTACTGCCACGCCGCTTCCAACACCTTCGACAATGCCCATTCGGCTCAATAGCGGCGGTGCTTCCTACACGGATAGTCTTGGACAGCTTTGGTCAGCAGACAAAAACTTCGTAAACGGGAAAGCGAAGACCTATGGCGCCCAAGCTGTCTCTGGCACGATAGACGACACGCTTTATCAGTCTGAACGTTATGGACCTAGCGTGGGCTATCAGATTCCGGTCACCAATGGCACTTACGAGGTGACGTTGTTTTTCGCGGAAATGTTTTTCAATACCGCGGGCGCACGCGTCTTTAACGTCACTCTGGAGGGACAAACCGTGCTTCAGAATTTTGATATCTGGGCGGCCGCTGGACAGTACGCGGCGGTGCAACGCACCTTTACGGTTACGGTAAACGATGGCGTGCTGAACATTACTGGCACCGCGAGCGTCAATAACGCCAAGTTCTCTGCCCTTGAGGTTAAGTCTAGCTCGGGCACATCCACCCCAACGCCAACTCCGACACCTTCATCCACACCGACTCCGACGCCTTCCCCCACGCCGACTCCGACGCCAAGTCCCGTAAGCAATGGAGGAGTCCTTCAAACACAGAATTTGGATGGAGTTCCATTTTCTGATCGCGGAGCTTTCAGCCGCATCGGGAGTGTAACCAGCCCACCTCCGAATGCCGTGCATGACCGGATGACTTTCCGCCTGAGCAACCCAGGCAATGCCCCTCTCCAAATCAGCGGACTCACTATCACCGGTCCTTGGGTGCTGATCAATCCCCCTGCCCTCCCGTTCTCCGTCGCTCCGGGCGGCCAAAGCGACATTCAAGTTCTCTTCCAAGCAGGAAGCGGAGCTGTTTGGACCGGGAGCTTATCGATTCAGTCTAACGATCCTGCCACTCCTACCAAAGTGCTTGAGCTTTCGGGCTTCTGGCAAAGCATCCCCGAAGGCAGTCCCAGCCAGGAACCGAGCATGGCCGAAATCACCAAGGTTTTCGGCTATGGCACGGAGATCATAGGGACTGGGCAGAAGATGAACATGCACGGTGAACTGCTTACCGTCGGCGAGGAAGTCCTTTCTCCTTACTGGGTGAGAGCCGCTTCCGCACTTCCGGTGACAGCTCGCCAGTTGGCTGCTTTCCATACTCAGGGCAATTCGGCCACACTGTCTTGGTATCCTAAAGGCGGGGGAACTCCGACTGGAATCGTGACTGTCGCAGGCGCCGATGCGCAGACAATCCTGCCTCGCAAATCGAGTCTAGCCGGACCTGCGGCGGGAACGTTCGCGCCGAACGGCACATTCGGGTTTAAGGTCGATTCCGAATGGAGTGATCCGGCATTAACGAGCCATACCGCTGACCTGGCCAACGGTGGGGTCGAGCCCGTCGGCCATCATATGAGGTTTTGGCCAGCGCGTGACCGCAGCGGTGCGCTCATCACGAACACGTGGTTGATGTCGATGGACTATTCAGGCATCAATTATGACTACCAGGACAACGTTTATCTGATTAGCAACATCCGGCCCGAGAATCCGTCGGTCGACCCGGCAATGGGCGGACTCTATCCGGGTTCACCCAAACTCGTCTTGGACTTTAACACCACATACCCAGGCTCCCTGACTGACTCTACGGGCGCGACTATTGGGTTCACGAGCACCCAGCGCAATAGCGCTGACCTCAGCTCCCCCTCAGCTAGCTCTTCTTACGCCCCTGCTTCGTTGCGTATGAATCCTTCTGGTCCAGGGACACTAACCGTAACGACCTCAGCAGGAACCAATGAGGGCATCGGAACAGGGAATAACAGCCTGGTGAATGGCGCGCAACTCACGTTCGACGGCCGAACGGCCAAATTCAACGTGATCGGCACCATCCTCGGCCCGGTTGATAATTTGAATTCTGGCGCCCGGCAAGGCGGCATCATGTTCGGTTCTGACCAAGACAATTTTATAAAACTCGCTGTCGTCAACGTTAACGGAGTGCCATCGATACACTTCTATTCAGAACAAAACGGGGTGCGACGTGACATTGGAGCGAAGGTATCCGTCAATAATCCTTCGACGCTTCAGTCCATCGAGCTAACGCTGTTTTGTGACGCTACCACGGGAACGATTAACGCTGGGTACCACTCGATCTATCCAGGAAATGACGCCGGTCTTGTCCGCCTCCCTAACTCGATCACTTTAACCGGAAGTCAGCGGAACCGGTTTTTTGCTCCGAAGAGCAAGGGTGGTATCATTGCCAGCAATTTGAACGCAACGGCCACAACAGTAGCGTTTGACCGGTTCGCGATCCTGCCAGCCTCTCCAAGCCTGGTCGGTCCAGCGCTATACCGGCTCGATGTTGCGGGGTCCTCTACATACTCAGACGTTAGCGGAAATGTGTGGTCGCCCGACACCGGCTATTTCACCCCGTCTACTGCCATTGCCGAGAGCTGGGGCTCCCCAGCCATAGACAATACTCAGGACGACACGATCTATCAGACGTATCGAGCTAATGTAGGTAACACAACTCCGCAGGCCAACCGGTTATTGACCTACAACCTTCCCGTGGCTAATGGCACAGTGAATTTGCGCTTGCACTTCGCCGAAGTCTATTGGGGCGCTCCCGGGCTTGGAGCGGCCGGCCCTGGTAAACGTGTGTTTGACGTCACAGTGAACGGTCAGAAGGTGTTACAAAATTTCGACATTACCGCCGCAGCCGGTGGAATTTGGACGGCCCTTGTCGTCCCGATCGACGGGATTGTGGTAACAAATAACAACGTGAAGATCGACTTCACTGCGAGCGTTGATTTCGGCGCGATCTCTGGGATTGAAGTATTCGGTCCACCCTAACTCGGAAGTCAAGGTCAACCCCACTCAGCCCCTTTTGCGTCAATTCGCGGTTCTGTCGGCGGGAGATCGACGAAGACAGCGAAGACTTGGGTGTTGAGTAATTGTTGCCGTTGCGAAGCCAGGGGACGCGGAGGCAGTTGGCGTCTCCTACGGCTCCCCACACTAGCCGTTAAGAGTAGCTGAACCAGAATGCATCGGAAAGATCGCTGAGAGGACTGTTGCGCTGGGGCTGTTACGCGCCGGGGAGAACTTGAATGATCTCGCTCATCAATGATCCAAGCCCGTCCCGCGGCCGCTCCGCTTCAGTCTCGCCTGAATGGCGGATACACGGCACGCAGGACACGTCCAGCGAGGCGTCGCGCTCCATAGTAGGCGAGTTCAGGCGATGCAAGCATGGTGCTTCGTAGTGCGGCGACTGGCGGCTTGGAGACTCTTGAATACTCGATTTGTCCATGGTTCTCGATTTTTAATCGATGCTGTCGTTTGATCTCCTCCCAGACGGCCATTCTCTGCAAGCGAGGCTGCACCCGATCAATTTCTCGGCGGCCGCCCTTGCTTTTGTCGGTCGGATTTAGACAGCTTACTTCATCTACGACGGCAACATGTCCTTCCAAATCCGGACCAATCGCGTGCAAAAACCACCAATCGATGCCGTATCCCACTAACTTAGGATCGTAACGCTCCAAAAAAGTGAACAGTTTATCGGTCCGGAAAAGGGGACAGGTCATCTCCACGAAATTGGTAAACCGGATTCGAGAGGTCGGATGCAGGCGAGTGATATCCCAGCTAACCTTTCCTAGAGTCCTGAACGCCGGTTGCAGAATCCACAGATCGAACTCCTCGCGAATCTCGAACAATTTGTTGATGTCCTGGCCATCAATCAGAATATCGTCGTCCAACACCAAGATCGCCCGGTAAGGTTGGAGTTGCGCCTTAGAGGTCTGGTACGCAAAATGGAGGTTCTGGAACTTCGATCCTTTTCTTAGTTTGTAGTAGTCCGCAAGATCCCGGAAGCGCGATTCCTGATCGCCGTAATAGGTAATCCAGAGATCGAAATTACGCGGTCCGTTCAGCCACCTATCAAGATTGGTGTAATCCCCCGCGGAGGTAAACACCAGGTAGCGGTGGCGCGGCATCCCGGGGGCAATATCTATCGAAGCAGGCATTATCGTTGTCTCTTAATGCACAGTTCAATCCCTTTGCGTGGTGCCTGGATTATAG
>JBBSIA010000024.1:0-51031 GCA_038232335.1 Chthoniobacterales bacterium | reverse complement strand
TTTGGCCGGGGAAAGACTTTGCGGCTTTGTTGCGGCTGGAATTGGGCGAAAACATTTCTTCCCGACTGTAATGAAGCGCAAATACGGCCGGAGAAACTCTCCGCGACTGCGCTACAGCCCATTTTAGCGCAGATGAGAATGCTCTGACTGTAATGCAGTCAGGAACGAGCGGGGGAGAATTGCCGGGGCTGTATTGCAGCCCAAAAAGACGTGGGGAAAGTTTTTCAAGCTTCTTACAGCTGTAATCAGGCCGCGGGAAAATTATCTGACATTCTACAGTCGTGAATTATGGAACTTATAAAATTCTGGCGTTGTCCTTGCTTCGGCTTGCAAATGCTTTCGAGCATCAGGCACACCAGCCAAACCGGAGGATGTGACCACGACAGGGACGCGACGGGCGCCATTTATCGTGCAGTGCGATCCGGTGGCGCTGGCGACAAGGTATCGTGTCCGCATGCTGCTGGTTTCCGCGCGGCTGGCTCGGCGTTGGCCTCGCTTCTATCTACGGGCTGCTCATGGGAGTCATTCGGCGACGCGCTGGCGGCATGTTCGCTCCGTGGATCGCCCACGTTTTTACAGACGTGATCGCGGGAATCGTGCTCTTCCTGGCGCGGCCTAACCCCTATGTAGGTTGTCAAGCGTGGGTGTGGTGGGTGGGGTTTGATTCATGAGGTCAAGAGTTAGGGATTAAAGTGTGTTCTGGGACGCTTCCGCTTCCGATTTTGCTCGTTGGTTTTGTTTTCCATCGGCTCTTACTCCTATCCGTGCGTTCGGCCACTGCCGGAGCACCATTTGACTCCGAAAGCGTTCGCGAGTTGATCAATGCGATCGATGGAAGAGGAACGTTGAGGCAGCCCAATCTAGGACGTCGAACGAGGGACGCTTAACCTGATCAGGTTAGACAACGGACGCGCCTCTCACCAGCCGTCGCTGATCTTGTAACTCGTTAGGTTTGGCCTCATGGACGGCCATGGAATAATGTGCGAGATGAAGAGTATGATGTTCGCGATCAAAGCCGAGCTTAGCGATCCGCGGGCGAAGACGTTCGCGTTCAGCGCGCAGAAGACGATGTATGGTGGCAAGCACATCGCCAAAGGCGATACGATCTTCGTCGTCGCGAGCGAGAACGAAGGCGGGGCAGGTCTCATCGCGAGCGGCGTCGTCACCTCGGCCAAAGCGATGGCAAAAAAACGCGGGATCGCCCGGCAAACGCCGCGCGTGAGCATCACCATCAGACGCACCGCGCTCGCGAAGCGGCGCCTGGGGCGGAGCGAGCTCAAACTTTTTTCCGACTGGAACGATCGTCGACCCGAGGCCGAGCTCAATTTCAAACTTTATCGTCAGGCAACGAATAAGATTATCGGCATCTCGGATGAAGCGGCGGCGTTCCTCCGCGGATTTTTTTAACGCGACCGGCGATGCCGAGTGGAAGAACGATGCGCAAAACCTTACGAGAACAAGGTCAGCGACCGCGCGAACTAGAAGTGACTTTCGCATAACACTAAGAGCTACGCAAAAGAACAGGCCGCGGTTCGCTGCATCGCATGATTAGCCTCTCTCGTGGCTTGCGCTCGCCCTTAGCTGGGCCAGCAGTTACAACCCAAATAAAAACGCGTGGCTACTGTAGCCTGGTGGTTTGGAGCTATTGGACATCGACACTATCGCGCGAATGCAGGAACTGGACGCCGCTGCGAGCATAGGCCTGGCCGATGGCCCACTACCAACAGCTCAGCGATCAACTCATCGCGCCGCATCTCGGCGAACCCCGCAGTTTCTTCTACGACCCCACTACCAAACAGCTTCGCAAAGAATACGTGCAGTATCCCGCCGATCCTGCAAGAGGGCTCTCGGGTGCTGACGACATTACCGAAAAAACCGATCAACTTGCCGCGCAACTCCATCTGGAACAAAGACATCATCGTTGATCCCGAGTCTGCCAGCGGACAGACTCGTCCTGCGGTGAGCTTGATCGTTATTTCGCAACCGCGATCCCAGACGCATGGGCGACTGTAGCGAGTACAGATATCGACGTGAAGATACTTGGGATTATCGGCGGCACCGGGCCGGAATCGACGGTCGAGTATTATCGCCGGTTGATCGTTGGTTACCGCGCGCGCAATGCGGGAGGTGATGCGCCATCGATCATCATCAACAGTGTAGATAACAAGAAGCTGATCGACTGGTTTACGACGAGCGAGCTGGCGGAGGTAACTGATTTTCTCGAGGCCGAAATCGAACGGCTCGCAAACGCGGGCGTTGATTTCGCGCTGATCGCGGCGAACACGCCGCACCTTGTTTTCGGTGAGCTGCAGCAGCGGGCGCGTATTCCGCTGCTCAGCATCGTGGAGGCAACGGCCGATGCGGCCGCGGCTGCTCGCCTGCTGCGGCTGGCGCTATTCGGCACGCGCTTCACAATGCAGGCGGCACTTTTTCCCGAGGCGTTTGCGCGGCGCGGGATGACCATCGTGGTGCCGAATGAGGAAGAGCAGGCGTTCATCCATGCCAAATATATGGGTGAGTTGTTCGTCGGGACGATTCTCGATGAGACGCGCGCCGGGTTAATCGAGATCGTCGAAGCGATGAAAGAGCGCGACAACGTGGATGGCCTGATTCTCGGCGGAACGGAGCTGTCATTAATCCTGCGCGAGCCGACGGCCGCGTTCCTGCCGGTGCTCGACACGACGCAGATCCACGTCGACGCCGCGATCGAATGGATGCTGCGCGCGTGACGCGTCGCGTCGTGGAATCGTGTATTTCACTGTCGTGATTGCAGGATCAACCAGCTGAAATTTGCCGCGATCCTGCTGGCCTCTTGAGTTTGGTCTATTCCTCGCGCTGAGGGCGACACTCAGGATCGAAACGCACCTTCGCAGATGCTCTCCGTGACTTTGCGTCGGTCGTTAGGGCTTTCCTTTGCCTGCAGTTTTTCCGGTAACGTTTCTTTCGCGCCGGGTTTGCCAACGGCGGCCATGGCTTCGACGCGGAAGTCGTCCGGGATTTTGAGCTCGATTTTTGCGCGGTCGTAATCGAAGCCTTGCATGCCGTGCACGACCAGGCCCTGGCTGAATCCTTGCAGGGCGAAATTCTCCCACGCGGCGCCGCAATCGTAGGAATGGGTGACCGATGGTTCGCCGTTGTATTCGAATGTGGAGCGCGAGAGAAACAGGGCCAGGACGGCGGCGTTCTTCGCCCAGGATTTGTTCGCATCTACCAGCAAGTCAAAGAAGAGAGGCCAGGGCTCGGTATCCCGCGCAGCGTAGAGCGCGCGCCACTGCTGGGCATTGAAGGATGAAGGAGCCCAGCGCGCGGCTTCGAACAAACGCATCAGCTGCTCGTGTGGGATCGCTTCTCCCGACATCGCACGGGGCGACCAACGGTCAAGAAGCAACGGCTCAATGGGAAAATTTGCTCTGCGAATCTCGCTTCCTCGGATCATACCTACCTAAATACGGCTGTGGACGCACATGACCAAAGGATTGAGGACGCATCAGCTCTGCGACCGGCTTCTAATATGACCGACGGCGAAAACTTATCCACGAGGCTGACCAAGATTGCGCTTCAATTTGGCCGCGATCGACGGCGCAGAGGTGAAGCGGCGCACGTTTTCAGCTTTCGTCGCTTTTTACTGCTCGCAGCATTGACGTTCCCGATTCGCAATCTTCCGACGCTCGCTCCAGCATGCGCGTGAGATGGAGTCGCTCGGGGCCGACTTGAGACAGGCGAAGCGCGTGGCGAAAACTTTCGGCCGCGGCGCGATGGTCATGCAGTCTCCAGTGCAGCTCGCCGATCACCGCGTGCAGCAGGTAATGCGATTCCAGCCGTTCTCGCTGATCCATCGTGGCGATCGCATCAAGTCCCGCCTGCGCGCCGTGCAGATTCGCGATCGCGACGGCGCGATTCAATGCCACGATTGGCGACGGCTTGATGCGATGGAGTTCATCGTAATGACCCAAAATGCGCGCCCAGTTCGTTGAGGCAGCGTCCGGTGCGAGGCAATGGCAGGCCGCGATGCCGGCTTGCAGATGATACGCGGTCAGATCGGACCCCTGCGCCGCTTCCACCAGATGAAGGAGGCCGCGCTCGATCAGCGATTGGTCCCACTTCGAGCGGTCCTGGTCATCGAGGCGCAACAGATCGCCATCTTCATCGAGTCGGGTGGGAAAGCGCGCGCTCGTCAAAAACATAAGCGCGAGAAGCGCGTGACTGCGCGGCGTGTCGCCGGCGGGGTGCGCAACGAGGAGAGAGGTCAAACGGATTGCCTCCTGGCAGAGTTCTTCGCGCAACAAGCGCTCGCCCGCAGAGGCTTTGTAGCCTTCGTTGAACAAGAGATACAAGGCCGTGAGAACGCCCTCCAGCCGCGGCGCCACGTCTTCGCCTTCCGGAATCTCGAAGGAGAGTTTCGCCCCTTGGATGCGTTGCCTAGTCCGCGTGAGCTGTTTCTCGATCGCTGCCTCGCTGGTCAAAAACGCGCGCGCAATTTCACCGGTGCTGAAGCCGCACAGCACCTTAAGCGCGAGCACGACCTGCGCGTCGGGCGCGATCGATGGATGACAGCAGACGAACATAAGCCGCAAGGCGTCATCCCGAATTTCCCAGTCACCCTCTCCCACGACTGGCGGAGTGGAAAGTGTTTGTTCGAAATGCGTGACGATGGCCGGCTCTTTCACGAGCGCCATTCGTTGATGCCGGAATGCATCGCGCGCGAGGTTCATCGCCACGCGCGTGATCCATGCGGACGGGTTCGCGGGCAGGCCGCCCATCGACCACGCGCGTAACGCACGCAGCAGAGCCTCTTGGGTCACGTCTTCCGCGAGCGCGAGGTGTTGCACGCCAAGCAAACGGATGAGCGCGCCGTGTAATCGGCCGGTTTCATGGCGGAAGAAATGTTCCACCAGCTGCGAGGACTCCGCAGAAGGTTGCTCAGCGGCGATCGGTGGATTGCCAGCGGGCAGAGTCAAATCCGATGGCGGCACTGGAAGCTAAACCGCCGCGAAAGCGGATGCCCCGTGGTGCTCGACACCGAGATGACAGCTATCGGTCATTTCGCGCACTTCGATTTCGAGACCGTGCTCGAGACCGGGGTGTTGCCGCGCGATGGCCGTTGCCTCATCCAGGCCGCCGACCATCAACTTCACAAACCCGCCGATCGCCTCCTTCGCCTCGGCAAAGGGGCCGTCGATTACGCGCGCTCCGCCCGGCCCGGAAACGATGCGAGTCTCCAGCTCCAGTGGCTGGCCCTCGACGGCTTTACCTTGTGCGGCCAGGCCATCATACCAGGCGTTCCAACGAGTCATGAGCTGCTGCCGCTCTTCTGCCGAGAGATGCTGGTAATTTTCCGGCCCAGAATTGCGAAAGAGCAGGATGTAAGGAGTGGGATTTTGTTGCATTGTGAGTTTTCAGTTTGTGGCGTTGAAGTGAATCGTCAATCACTACGACGCTTGAGACCCGCCAAGGCGGACATCCATTTCCAAAAAACGTGCTGAGCTGCCTGGATTGGACCGGCTCATTCGTCGATTTATTGGAGCACAACAAGATCAAACCACCCAAAGGTGAATTCAAGATGAAGACAAAGAGCACGAAAACGAAAAGCAAGAGAACACTGCCGAAGGCTGTATCACGGGCAGAGTGGCAACGGGCACGCAGCAAATTGCTAGCTAAAGAAAAGGCCGCCACGCGGGCGCGAGATGCGCTCGCGGCGGAGCGCCGCCGGCTGCCGATGGTGAAGATCGAGAAGGACTACGTCTTCGAGGGCCCGGCAGGCAAGGCGCGCCTGCTCGATTTGTTCGAGGGTGCCGCCAGCTCATCATCTACCATTTCATGTTTGCCCCTGACGTGGACGGATGGCCGTCGGCCGGCTGCCCTGGCTGTTCGATGTTCGTCGACAACATCGGTCACCCGACCCACCTGCGCGTCCGGGATACCTCCTTCGTTCTGGTCGCGCGCGCACCGCTGGCGCAGATCAAAGCATACAAGAAACGCATGGGTTGGACCATGCCCTGGTTCTCCTCCTCTGGCAGCGACTTCAACGTTGATTTCGGAGTTACAACCGAGGAAGGCGAGACGTTTGGCCTCAGCGTCTTCCTACGCGAAGGCGAAAGTGTCTTTCACACCTACTTCACCGCGGGCCGCGGCGTCGAGGCGCTTGGCAGCAACTGGACCTTTCTCGACCTGACACCCCTCGGCCGACAGGAAAATTGGGAGAATTCACCCGTGGGCTGGCCGCAAACCGCGCCCTATCAATGGTGGCGTCGCCACGACGAGTATCGGTAATCGTTTGGTCGCAGAAAAACGAAGTCGAGTGTCCGAACGCGAACAGCTCGTTCGTTGAATCATTGAAGGAGCAAGACTGTTACGGCTTCAGACGAAGGAAAAGAACCATGATCACGACAAAAAATAATCCCGCTGAGGAAACCGCCGCTCGGGAGATCGTCGCCACGCGGGTCTTGGATGCCCCGCGCGAGCTCGTCTTCGAAGCATGGGAGAATCCGAAGCATCTGGCGCGATGGTGGGGACCAAAGGGGTTCACTAATACCTTTGAGGAGTTCGATTTGAGGCAGGGTGGCCATTGGCGTTTCGCCATGCACAGCCCCGATGGTGTCGACTACCAGAACAAGAGCATCTTTGACGAAGTCATTAAACCTGCGCGGATCGTTTTTCGGCACCTGGATCCGGTTCTCAAATTTCAGATGATGGTCACCTTCGCCGAAGAATCCGGAAAGACCCGACTGACGTGGTATATGCGCCATGAGACCGTTGCCAAATGCGAGGAGGTGAAGCCATTCGTCGAGGTAGCGAACGAACAGAACTTCGACCGTCTCGAGGCGGAACTGGCCCGAATGAGCAGGCGCTCATCCTTGCCTTCCTAACGAACACTGATTTCCCACCCCACCCAACAAACGCAACCACCTGAACATCCCATGATCATAAGCATCCTCATCGCACTCGCAGTCGTCGTCGCCCTCTTCGTTATCGTCGTCGTCCTTCGGCCCGACCATTTCCGCATCACCCGAAGCACCTCCATCTTCGCACCGTCCGAAACCGCGTTCGCGCAGGTGAACGATCTCCACAAATGGCAGGAGATGTCGCCCTACGCGAAACTCGATCCCACGGCGAAATACACCTTCGGAGGTCCGCAAACTGGCACCGGCGCGACGCTCGCATGGACGGGCAACAGCAAAGTGGGCGAAGGTCGCATGACCATTATCGAAATCCGCCCCAACGAGTTGGTCAGGATGAAGCTCGAATTCCTCAAGCCATTCCAGGTAACGAACACCGCGGAGTTCGCCTTTAAGGAAGAAGGTGATCAAACCAAAGTGACCTGGAGCATGTTTGGGAAGAGCAAGTTTATGTGCAAAGCGATCGGGCTTTTCATGAACATGGACAAAATGTGCGGCAGCCAATTCGAAGAAGGTCTCGCGAATATGAAATCGATCGCGGAAGCGGAGGCGCAGGACAGAGAGTCCGAGTCACTGGCGCCCGCCGGCTCGTTCAGCCGATGAAACCACATCACCCGCTCGTGTCGCGAGAAACTTCATCTGATGAAAACCGAAGACGACATGCCACCGCTGATTGGAAGGGACGGTGTCATAAGTTTAGAAAGGGTTTAACGGTTTCAGAAGATGAGAAAAATGGGTGAGACAATATTGTCGAGAAACATTCTCATTCCACTTCTTCCTCAGGGAGAGTCGGTGAGGATAACCAAACCTAGACCACGCCGAAAAATAAAATGAATACAAATCGCAATCCCGTAGGCTGGTTCGAAATCTATGTTCAAGACATGGAGCGAGCCAGAGACTTCTACCAGAAGACGTTTCAGGTAACTCTCGAACGCCTTGAGAGTCCCGATATAGAGATTTGGGCGTTCCCGAACCCGATGCAGCTCGATAATCCCGGGTGTGCCGGGGCGCTAGCTAAAATGAATGGCAAGGATTCAGGCACTGGAGGAACGATCGTTTACTTCTCTTGCGCGGACTGTGCAGTGGAAGCATCACGGGCTGTTCAGAATGGTGGACAAATCCAGAAAAAGAAGATGTCCATTGGCGAATATGGCTTCATTGCTCTGGTCTTTGATACTGAGGGAAACCTCATTGGCCTTCACTCAATGCAATAATAAAGAAGAATCCCGTGGTGAGACCTCAAGATAACGCTCCGGATACCTTTTCGCGGGTTTGGGGTGAGGGTTCGCTGAGTTTTGCAACCACGTCGAAACAAAGGAGACCGACTAATGAAATTCATGATCCTGGTGAAGGCTGATAGGAACACTGAAGCGGGCGCGCTGCCTGACGAGAAGCTTCTTGCCGCGATGGGGAAGTATAACGAGGAGCTGGCGAAAGCCGGCGTGCTTCTTGTGGCGGAAGGGCTACAGCCAAGCTCGAAGGGCGCGCGGGTTAAGTTTTGGGGACACAAACGTATTGTCACAGACGGCCCCTTCTCCGACCCGCAGACGTTGATCGCAGGCTTCTGGCTCTTTCAGGTGAAGTCGAAGGAGGAGGCGCTCGAATGGGTCAAGCGCTGTCCGAATCCGATGGAGGGCGAGTCTAAAATCGAGATTCGCCAGGTCTTCGAAGCATCGGACTTTGGCGAAGCATTCACTCCGGAGTTAAAGAAGGCAGAGGAGCGCATGGCCGAGCAGATGGATGCAAATGCAAAACGTTGATCACCCGATCTGCCAAATAATCGGTCGCAGGCGCGAGTCTCCCTCAGGAGAGCGCGGGCTTGCAGGCTGACGAGCAGCTTGATTCGAAACCAGCCCGCAAAGTAAAACGACAATTATGAGCGCAATCCGATTATTGGTTGGCACACGCAAAGGCGCATTTGTCCTGACGGCTGACGGCAAACGCGAAAACTGGAAAGTGAGCGGTCCACACTTTGCAGGGTGGGAAATCTATCACCTCAAGGGATCGCCGGTTGATCCGAATTGGCTCTATGCATCGCAATCGAGCGGCTGGTTTGGCCAGCAAATCCAGCGCTCGCAAGACGGTGGCGAAAACTGGGAGCCGGTCGGCAATGGATTTGTTTACGATGGGGTTCCGGGCACGCACCAGTGGTATGACGGCACGCAACACCCGTGGGAGTTCAAGCGAGTCTGGCATCTCGAGCCCTCGCTGAGTGATCCGGATACCATCTACGCCGGCGCGGAGGACGCCGCTCTCTTCCGCACCACTGACGGCGGCAAGACCTGGCATGAACTCTCCGGGTTGCGCAGCGCCAAAGGGAATCTCTGGCAGCCGGGCGCGGGTGGAATGTGCCTGCACACGATCGTGCTCGATCCGACCAATCCCGAGCGAATCTTCGTCGCCATCTCCGCCGCGGGCGCTTTCCGGACCGACGACGCTGGCAAGACCTGGCAGCCTATTAACCAGGGTCTTAAGTCTCCGTACGAACTTCCCGATCCCGATGCCGAGGTCGGTCACTGCGTGCACCGGATCGCGATGCATCCTTCGCGTCCCGGCGTTCTGTTCATGCAAAAGCATTGGGACGTCATGCGCAGTGACAACGCCGGCGAGTCCTGGAACGAAGTCAGCGGTGATTTACCGTCCGATTTCGGATTTCCCATCGACGTGCACGCGCACGAGCCAGAGACCATTTACGTCGTCCCGATCAAGAGCGACTCCGAGCATTTTCCACCGGAAGGAAAACTGCGCGTTTACCGCAGTCGGATGGGCGGAAACGAATGGGAAGCGCTCACCCGCGGCCTTCCGCAGCGGGACTGCTATGTAAATGTGCTGCGCGATGCGATGGCAGTCGATTCGCTCGATTTATGCGGCATATACTTCGGCACCACCGGCGGGCAGGTCTATGCATCGGCCGATGCCGGTGACACCTGGAATCCGGTCGTCCGGGATCTCCCGGCCGTCCTTTCCGTCGAAGTCCAGACGCTACCATGATCCGAGTCGCGCTGCCGGCCCATCTGCGGACTCTCGCACGCGTCGATGGCGACGTGCAGCTGGAGGTTGAAGGTCAAATCACGCAGCGTTCAGTCCTCGATGCACTCGAATCCCGGTATCCGACGTTGCGCGGAACCATTCGCGATCATGTCACTCAGGCGCGCCGGCCGTTCGTTAGGTTCTTTGCGTGTCAACAGGACCTCTCCCACGAACTGCCCGACACTCCGCTGCCGGATGCAGTCGCGACGGGGACCGAGCCTCTTTTTGTGGTCGGCGCGATGGCAGGCGGCTAACGAGCGAGTTTTTTCCGGGGAACGCAGGCTGCCAGCCTGCTGGTCGCGGTGTTCTCGCCATCATTTAAAGTAGAAGGTAAAAAGTCGAAAGAGGCATCCACCAGCTTAAGCTGCATTTGATCAAGTCATTGGTATCGCAGCGCGATCATCGGATCGACCTTCATCGCGCGGAGCGCCGGGATATAGCCGGCAAGCAGCGCCACACCCATGAGCACCAGCGAGATCGTTACGAATGTTACTGGGTCAGTGGCGCTGACTCCGAAGAGCAAACTTGCCATCACACGAGTCAAAACAAAGGCAGCGGGGACTGGGTCAGGGGAACCTTCAGGCCGCGGAATCATTTCCAACACTCCTTCATAGCAATCCGAGCCTGGAAGGGCCTTGGAGTTGGGACGCGAGCACGCATCAATGATGGCGGTCACCTCAGCGTGATAAACCGAATTCCGGTTAAAAGAACCCGGTTCTGACCCCGGCCGATGATCTTCCCGTCCTTGACAACGACGGCTCCAAACGGTCCGCCTAATCCTTTCTCGACCGACTCGATGGCCAGCCGAGTCGCCTCGTGCGCGAATTGTTTCTTATACTCGTCGCTTTCAAAATCTGTGTTCATGTTTTTCCCAAAAGAGAGCGGATGAATTCCTGTCGTTCCAATGCAGTTGACTCCGAAAGCATCCGCGACCAGCCACGCGGAGAGCCTTTTGAACGTTGAGGCTGTGGCCGCGCAGCCGAAATGCGGGAGCGGCGTTTTACAGGGGAGCGGCTGATGTTAAGTTCAGTGGCGCTCTCGTGGTCGCCGACGAGCGCACCCCGCACTATGGAACAAACCCCGCCGTTTCCCTCGCCCGAAGAACTGAAATCCAAGCTTTCCGAGTTCATGAAATCGAACTTCGGAGACAAAGTTTCCTTTGCCACTTTCACGCAGCCGGAAACGGCCGAAGCTGGAGGGGAGGAGAAGCCGCCGAAAGCGGTTGATGAGAATTTCCGCTTCGATTTCCTGCCGCGCGATATCAAAGCGCATCTCGACCGGTTCGTCATTCAGCAGGACGAGGCCAAGAAGGTGCTCTCGATCGCGGTCTGCGACCATTACAACCACGTTAATTTCCTTCGCCGGCTGGAGCGCGAAGACGCGGCCCGCGCCGAGGAGACCGAGTACGCGAAGCAGAACGTGATCCTGGTCGGACCGACTGGGGTCGGAAAAACCTATTTGATCAAGCACATCGCGGAGCTGATCAAGGTGCCGTTCGTAAAAGCGGACGCGACCAAATTCAGCGAAACCGGCTACGTCGGCGGCGATGTCGAGGATCTGGTGCGCGAGCTGGTGCAGAAGGCGGACGGCGACGTCGAGCTGGCGCAGTTCGGCATTATTTACATCGACGAGATCGATAAAATCGCGGCGGCCGGAAACATGGTTGGCCGTGATGTCAGCGGACGGGGGGTGCAGACGACGCTGCTGAAATTAATGGAAGAGACGGACGTGCCGTTGCGGAGCGCGAACGACCTCCAGTCGCAGCTCCAGGCGGCATTTGAATTCCAGAAGCGTGGCGGAAAGGCGAAGCGCGAGACGATCAGCACCCGTCACATTCTTTTCGTGGTCAGCGGCGCCTTCGAGCGTCTGAAACAGCAGGTCTCGCGGAGAATCGCGCAGGGGCAGATTGGATTTAACGCCGAGCCGCGGCAGGTGATGGATAACGAATTATTCCAGCAGGTCACGACGCAGGATTTCATCGAGTACGGGTTTGAGCCGGAGTTTATCGGGCGTCTGCCTGTGCGCGTGGTCTGCGAGGAACTCACCGCCGACGATCTTTACGAAATCATGAAGTTTTCGGAGGGCAGCATTCTCCGGCAATACGAGCGGGCGTTCCGCGCTTACGGCATCGAGATCAGCTTCGAGGATGAAGCTCTCCGGCTGATTGCGGAAGCCGCCGCGAAAGAGAAAACCGGAGCGCGCGGTTTATTGACGGTGTGGGAGAAACTGTTCCGCGATTACAAGTATCACCTCGCCGGGTCGGGCATCACTCAGCTCCGCGTGACCGGCGATCTCGTGCGGGATCCCGCGACGGTGCTCGAGCGGCTGATGGCGGAGGGGCATAAGCAGGAAGGCGTCGCGCTCGAGCGGGCGGTGCAAAGTTTTGCCGACACCTTCGCTAACCAGCACGGGATCGAGATTTCGTTCGATCGTGCGGCCACGGAGCGTCTGATTGAGCGCGCGCAGGCGGAGCACATGACGATGCCGGAACTTTGCGGACACCTCTTCAAGGATTTCCAGTTCGGCTTGAGTCTGGTGCAAAAGAACACCGGCCAGCGGACATTCCTGCTGGGCCGGGAAGCGATTGACGCGCCGGATCGCTTCCTCAGCGATCTCGTGGTGCGCTCGCACTCTTCGCTTGCGCCGGCGCAGAAAGATTGAGAGCAATCTCCGTGGTTAAACGGTCATTGCTCCCGGCGCTCGTGATCGGCGCCATCGTCAGCGGCGTGATCTTTGCGCTTCACCGCAGCGGGATCCTGCTGCCGGTCGAGATGGCGGTAAGCGATTTCATCATGCGCTTGAGTGCGGCGACTCGGCTCGTCAGCGACAGCTGGCAGCTTGTTCTCGTCCTCCTGCTCTCGTTCGCGACCGCATGGATTACCTTGGAGTCAACGAAACCCAAATGGCTCGTTTTGATGCTCGCCGTTTTTGTTCTGGAGCTGGTCGGTCTGTCGTGGGTCTGCGGCCTTTACCACGTTTTCTTTCAATCATTGCTCTCGGTTCTTGCGGTCATCTGCGCGTTTCTCGCGGCGATCGGTTTCACTGCAATCGCACGGCGCAGGCGTTCTCGCACTCCTGCTTATGTTTTCGCAAACCGACTGTCGCAAGAACGGATCGCGGATTTGAATTCTGCTGACGTTCCGGCCGAGGGCACCGCCAGAACTTACGAAGCAACCGCCGTCGTCTGCGACATCGCGAATAAACACGAATTAGCAGGAGAGACGGAACCGGCCGCTTTCACGAAGATGGCCGAGCAATTTATCGAACGCGTCAGCGCTCATTTCCTCGAGGCGGGCGCTTACCTTGAGTCGGCTGGCGGCGAGGGGGTCGTTGCCATTTTTGGTTTTCTGGGCGGCGACGCTCGGCAAGCGGAAACGGCAACACGCGCGGCGTTGCGCTTGCTCCAATCGTTCGCCAATTTGCGCGCGAACGGCACGAGTGACTTTCCCGATGGATGCGACCTGCATATCGGCGTGAGCTCCGGAACCATGATGATCGCGCGGATGAAGACCGGCCAGCACGCGGGAATGATGGCAACAGGCGAGCCGGTCGAACTCGCCCGACGTTTCTGCATCGCCAATCGCGTCTATGGTTCCCGCGTTTTGATTGGTCCGCGGACTTTCGAATTGGCGAGCGAAGTGGTCATCGCGCGTCCGATCGATTTTCTCAGCGGTGTGGACATCCGGGAGCGCCACGAGATTTACGAACCGGTTTCGCTCGCGGCGAATACGAGCTCCGAGGAGCTGAAGCGGCGCGATTCGTTCTGGAAGGGCGTGGTGCTTTACCGCGAGAAACGATGGGGCGAAGCGTATGGGCATTTTCAAAAGGCGCGCGGACCGGCTGAGATCGACGACCGGCCCCTGCAGCTCTATCTGCACCGGCTCGAGCCACTCGTGCTCCATTTGATGGATGACTCGGACGGCCGGTGATTCGCCTTGAGGAAGACGGAATATCCACCCGCGATCCGAGAGCTGATCGCGCAGCTGCGCCAGATGCCCGGGATCGGACCGCGCTCCGCGGAACGCATTGCTCTCTGGATCGTTCAGGCTCGCGGCCCTCACCCTGAGCAGATCGCGCGCGCGATCGAATCAACCCGGCACTCGATTCGGCCCTGCGTCCGTTGCGGCTTTTTCACGACGGAAAAAGTGTGTGAGATTTGCGAGGATTCCGCGCGAAACGCCGATCTGCTCTGCGTCGTCGAGCAACCGACCGACATTTTGCCGCTCGAACGCACGAGTGCGTTTCGCGGACGTTACCATTCGTTAGGCGGGCGGATCGCTCCGCTCGATCACATCGGCCCGGAAGATCTGCGGATTGATCAACTCCTGACGCGCGTGCGGGAAGAACATTTCACCGAGGTAATTCTCGCGCTGGCCGCCGATGTCGAAGGCGAGGCGACAACGAATTATCTGGTTGAACTCCTGAGGCCGCTCGGTGTCGCGTTAACGCGGATCGCGCATGGTTTGCCCGCGGGCGGCGGACTCGAGTCGGCGGACGAGTTGACCCTTTATCAGGCGCTTTCGGGGCGGACGAAACTGTAGTTTGCGGCTGTTGCGTGCTTAAGCAGCGGAACAGGCTGTGCGCCACTGTTGAAGGCCAGCGCGAACAGGCAAGGATGCCTGTTTTCCCCACAGGCTGAAAGCCTGCGTTCCGCGGAGAGGTGGTTCCTTCTCCCTGAGGAGAAGATTAGGATGAGGGGCTTTCTTGGCGATTTGCATTACCAATTACATTCTTGAAACAAGTTCTAGCACTGGGCGCCGCGGGCGTGCCGATGAAGATCCAATGCGAACAGGCAAGATGCCTGTTGACCCCACAGGCTGAGAGCCTCTGTTCCGGCAGGTTTGCTTTAGCCGCGACGCGCAGATAGTTTTTGCTCCGATGTCTTGCGCGAAAATCGATCCGGCGCTGCACCAGGCGCAGAAGCCGCCTTGGATTAAGGTTCGGCTGCCGTCGAACCCGGTTTTCTTTTCCACGAAGGCGTTGATCTCGGACCTGCGGCTGCACACCGTTTGTGAAAGCGCGCAGTGCCCGAACCGGTGGGAATGCTGGAGCCAGGGCACCGCCACGATGATGATCGCGGGCGAACGCTGCACACGAGCGTGTGGATTTTGTGCGGTCAGCACCGCGAAGCCGTTTCCGCTCGAAGAAGACGAGCCGGCGCGCGTCGCCGAAGCGGTCCGGCGAATGGGGCTGAAACATGTCGTCGTGACCGCGGTCGCGCGGGACGATCTGAAAGACGGCGGCGCGAATCATTTTGCGCGCACGATTATGGCAATCCGCGAGATGGATTCGTCAATCGTGATCGAAGTCCTGGTGCCGGATTTTCACGGCCAGGAATGGTGCATCCAAATCGTGCTCGAGGCCGCTCCCGACATTTTTAATCACAACCTGGAAACGGTTGAACGGCTCACGCCGCTGGTGCGTTCGCGTGCGAAATATCGCACCTCGCTGGAGGTGTTACGCAAAGCAAAGGAGCTGTCGCCGAAGGCGGTAACGAAGAGCGGAGTCATGCTCGGGTTGGGCGAAAAGGAGCCCGAGCTTTTTCAAACCATGGACGATCTGCGCGCGATCGGTTGCCAGGTTCTAACCCTCGGCCAATATCTGCGTCCCACGCCTCAGCACTTACCGGTGATTGAATTTGTGACGCCGGATCGGTTCGAATCCTACGGACAGATCGCGCGCGCGAAGGGCTTTGAGCACGTCGCTGCCGGGCCACTCGTACGCAGTTCTTATCACGCAGCGGACTTTCACCCAGTCGTCCGCTGACGATGGCGCTCGCTCCCGGCGGCGCGGTTGACCGAAAGAACGTCGCCGCGATCATCCCGGCGTTCTGCGAGGAAAAGCACGTAGGAACGGTCGTGCGAAGGACGTTGGCGCAACTCGACCGCGTACTGGTGATCGATGATGGTTCCTCCGACGCGACCGCTGACGCTGCCCGAGCGGCCGGCGGCGAAGTGATCGTGCACCGTGAAAATCTCGGGAAGGGTGAAGCGATCAAAACCGGTCTCCGCCATTGGTCAGATCGCGAGGTCGAGTACGTAATAATTCTGGATGCTGATGGACAGCATCTCCCGGAGGAAATCGGCCGCTTCCTCTCTGCTGCTTCGAGCACCGGTTCGTCGTTACTGCTCGGAACGCGAATGAACGACGTCAGCTCTATGCCGCTCCTCCGAAGGATTGTGAATCGCTACATGAGCAATAAAATCAGCCGCGCGTGCGGGCAGCGAATTCCCGACACGCAGTGCGGATTTCGCATGCTGCATCGCAGTTTGATTCCCGATCTGCTGGGCGGCGCAGACCGTTTTGAATACGAAACCGAGATGCTGATCGTCGCGAGCCGGAAAGGCTTGCCGATCACAGCCGTTCCCATCAGCACCGTTTATTGCGACGAAAAGAGCAGCATTCACCCGGTGCGGGATACGGTCCGCTTCTTCCGGCTGATGCGGCGCTACGAAAAGCAGCGATAGCGCCGAATCGCCTGCCAAAAGTCATCTCACAACTAACGCCGTCGTTCTAAGCGGGACGAAGCGAAGCCGGAGTCGAAGAGTTCCGTGGTGGGACTCAAGATGACGCGGCGGGATCCCTCGACTTAACTCGGGATGACATGCTTGCGTCGCATTTATGAGCTGACTAAAGCAGTCCGCGCCGCCGGAACTCGCCGACGTTTCCGCCCGAAGAGCGCTCGATCAAATCGATCGTGAACTTTAGGAGGCAAACCTCCCACGCGTCATCGACCCCGTGAATCACCGCGCTGAGCGGCTCCTGCGACCGCTCGACTTTTGACTTCGTGCGCTCGACGACGGCATCGATGGTATCGCGCACAGTTTCCTCAGTGACATCGGTTTTACGGAATTGAAATCCGTAACGCAAGACCGCCATGTTTCCGGTCCGCTGGCGGAGCTGTTCGATGTAGCGTTGCGCCTGATCGCCGAATCCTTCGAGCAACATTCGCAAGTAGTGCTCGGGCGCGAGGATTTGTGGCCGTTCGGCGTGGATTCGTCCGTCGCGGACGCGGATTTGGTTTACCTGATCCATCAGCTCGGAGATCAAATAGAAGCGAAAACTGGTGCTGCCGAAGGTTGCGATCTGCCGTTCTGGCGCCAGGATCACACGCGTGTTTTCCACCGCGTAGTTGAAATTATCCTCACTCCACATGGTCAGACGATACGCTGTGAGCGTGAACAAACCATCACTACCGGCGTTGTATCAGACGGGGGAACTGGCGAGCGCATCCGCGGCCGCCGCACGCACGCGGACGGTACGCCACCGCATAATTGCTTCTGTGGTAAAAATCGCGAGCGCGATCCAGATGAGGGCGAAGGTGATCAGATGCCGCTGCGTGAACGGTTCGTGGTACAGGAATACTCCGAGCAACAGGGTACCGGTAGGCGCGAGATACTGCAAGAACCCAACCGTCGTCAGGCGTAAATGCCTGGCCGCATGCCCGAACCAAACGAGCGGCAGGCCGGTCACGATCCCCGAGCTGATTAAGATCAGCGACAGGTTGAAATGCGATTCTCCGAAGACCAACCCGCCGCGCCGCTGGAGCGCGATGAGATACACGAATCCGATCGGCGCCACGATCGTGGTTTCCAGAAACAGTCCGGGAATCGGCGCCGTTCCAGATTTCTTGCGCAGGAGGCCGTAGACGCCCCACGAAGTGCAAAGGGTCAACGCGATCCATGGAATTTTGCCGTAGCCGAAAGCGAGGTTCAAAACCCCGAAAGTAGCGAGCAGAACGGCGGCAAACTGCCAGCGCGTGAGACGTTCGCGTAAGAAGATCGCTCCGAAAAGGACGTTCACGAGCGGCGTCATAAAATATCCGAGGCTCGTCTCGATGACGCGGTTTGCGTTCACCGCCCAAATAAAGAGCAGCCAGTTAATCGAGATCGCGATTCCACTCGTTATGCAATAGAGCAGCGTGCGGCGTGAGTTCATCACCGCCTTGATCTCAGGCCAGCGCTTTTGCCAGGTCAGAAGGGCGGCCAGAAATACGGTGGTCCAGACGAAACGGTGTGCCAGAATTTCCAGCGCCGGCACGGTTTTGAGCAGCTTCCAGTAGACCGGGACCAGTCCCCACGTCGTAAAGGCTGCGATCCCAGCGAGCAGCGCCGACTTCTCGTCGTGAGCGGAGGTCGCCGAGACTGGTGGTCGATGGCGCATCGAGCGTCTCCTATTTCACGCTTAGCCCTGCCCGGCAAATCTGCGCCCATTTGTTTGTCGTGAGGGGAAACCCTGTAACGGCAGGCGTATCCCTGCATCGCGTGCGCCCGCGCAGCCGATACGCATGCCGCTACAGCAGAAGCCGCGGGATTTGACGTCGGGCAATCACGATGTGCCGCCGTTCAGCCAATCTCAGGGACGCGAATGCAGGCGGCGAAATGATTGTCGGCCCAGTCCACGAGCGGAGGCACCTGCGCTTTACAGGCTGCGATACAATACGGGCAGCGTGGATGAAACGGACAGCCCTCCGGCGGATTCATCGGTGAGGGCGGTTCGCCTGAAAGGACAATGCGTTTCTGCGCGCGTGCGCGAGTCGGATCGGGAATCGGCACCGCGCTCACGAGCGCCTTGGTATAGGGATGCAGCGGGCTGCCGAGAACCTGGTCCGGCGTGCCGAGCTCGACGATTCTGCCGAGATACATCACCGCAATTCGATCCGAAATGTGCTTTATGACCGAGAGATCGTGGGAAATGAAAAGCAGCGTCAGATCGAGATCGCACCGGAGTTTCACCAGCAGATTGATGATCTGCGCCTGGATCGAAACATCGAGTGCGGAGACCGGTTCATCAGCGACGATGAACTTCGGCTCGACCGCCAACGCGCGGGCAATCGCGATTCGCTGCCGTTGCCCGCCGGAGAACTCATGCGGGTATTTGCTCGCGGAGCGGGGCAGTAATCCCACCTTCTCCATCAGCTCGGCGACTCGGCCCCGAAGCTCAGAACGCGCAATTTTTCTGTGACTGCGGACCGCTTCCGCGAGCGCATCGAATACTGTCATCCGCGGGTTGAGCGACGCGTAAGGGTCCTGAAAGATCATCTGGAAATCCCGCCGTGCGCGACGCAGTTCGCGTCCATGCAGATGATTCAAAGTGCGACCTTCGAGAACAACGCTGCCGCCGGTCGGCGGAATCAACTGCAGGATCGTCCGGCCGAGCGTGGATTTGCCGCAGCCTGATTCGCCGACGAGCCCGAGAACCTCGCCTTTCCGCAGCGAAAAAGTAACGCCGTCCACGGCGTGGACGGCGCCAATCCGTTTCTTAAAGATGAAACCCTGTTCGACCGGAAAGTGCGTCGCGAGGTTCTCGACCTCGAGCAGGGAAGCCGCCATCTGCGGTTCCGCCGCTATTTCTTCGGCTCGAAAAGGGCAAGGAACTCGCCGTAGCCTTGTTCCTGAAGTTTTTCCACCGGAACAAAACGGAGCGCTGCCGAGTTCATGCAATAGCGCGTTCCGGTCGGGGCCGGGCCGTCATCGAAGATATGGCCCAGGTGAGCGTCACTCTTGCGGGAACGGATTTCGCCGCGATCCATCCCAAAACTTCGATCGACTTTCTCGACGACGTGCTCCTTTGCAATTGGTTTCGTGAAGCTCGGCCAGCCGGTCCCGCTTTCGAATTTGTCAATCGAAGTGAAGAGAGGCTCGCCGCTGATCACATCAACGTAAATCCCGGCACGATGATTGTCCCAGTACTCGTTGTGAAATGCCGGCTCGGTGCCGCTTTGCCTGGTCACGTGATATTGCAGCGGAGTCAGCTTTTTCCTGAGGTCCGCGTCCGCAGCTGTGGTTTCAGATGTTTTCATAGGTCTGTCGATTTCCTTTTGCGCTGATGCGTGATGAAGAAAGAAGAAGAGTGCAGCCGTCGCGCCCACAACGAAGACGATGATCCAGAGCGGCGCGCGCGAGCTGGGCTTGTAAACTGAGTAATCCATACCAATGATACGTCGGCGATCGGCGAAAAGATTAATCCATCTTCACTTTTTCGGCAAAGCGCTCGGAAGCGTGGGCGGCTGGCGCCAGATCAATTTCGCGCAGTTGGACCCGGAGACACGCGGATTGGTGGCCCGGCGCCACTTCCTGCAGAGTGATCGCGGAAGTGCGGCACTTCTCCAGCGCGAATTCGCAGCGGGGCGCGAACGGACAGCCGATGATCGGCTTCGCGACGTCGGGCGGCGCTCCGGGAATCGTGTAAAGCTCCTCGCCTTTTTCGTGCAGCGCCGGAATCGCGCGCTGCAGCGCCTGGGTGTAGGGATGCTTGGGTTCACTGAAAAGCTGAAACGTTGCCGCTGCTTCCAAAATCCGGCCTGCGTACATCACGAGCACACGATCGCAAAATGCAGAAACGATCCCGACGTCGTGGGTGATGAAAATGACCGCGGTACCGAGTTCATGCTGCATCTTGCGAATGAGTTCCAGGATTTCCGCCTGCACTGTGACGTCGAGCGCGGTCGTGGGCTCGTCCGCAATCAGCAGCTCGGGTTTGGTGATCAGCGCCATCGCGATCATCACGCGCTGGCGCATACCGCCGGAAAACTCGTGCGGATAGCTGCGCATTCGCCCCTCCGGATTGTGAATTCCAACCTCACGCAGGGCGGCAACCCCCCGCATGTGCACCTCGCGCCGTGACCCTCGCGCGTGAATCAGAAGCGGCTCGATGAGCTGGTCGCCGATTTTTAGGTAAGGATTTAAGGACGTCATCGGGTCCTGAAAGATCATGGCAATGCGATTGCCGCGGACCTGCCGCAGCTCCCGCTCGGAGCAATGGAGCAAGTCTTCGTCTCCGAGGAGTGCGCGTCCGCTCTCGATTCGACCAGGCGGCTGCGGAAGCAGTCGCAAGAGGGAGTAACACGCGACCGATTTTCCCGAGCCGGACTCGCCGACGATGCCGAGCGTCTCGCCCCTCGCGATCGAGAACGAGACGTCGTCAACTGCGCGCACGATGCCTGCGCGCGTGTGGAAGTAAGTCCGCAGGTTTTCCACCCGCAGCAGCGCGTCCTCCGCGCGAGCGCAACCGTCATCCATTTAATCTTTCGCGGCTCGCGGATCGAGCGCATCGCGCAAACCGTCGCCGAGAAAATTGAGGGAAAAGAGTGTGATCGCGAGCGCGAGTCCCGGATAAATCAGCAACCACGGGAACTCTTCCATGCTGTCTGCGCCTTCTTTGATCAACACGCCCCACGAGCTCATCGGCGGTTGCACGCCGAGACCGAGAAAGCTGAGAAAAGCCTCAAGCAGCATCACGCCCGGCACCGTGAGAGTTGCGTAGACGATTATGGGCCCGAGCGCGTTTGGGATCATGTGACGAAAAATGATGCGCAACTTCGAAAGGCCGAGGGCTTCCGCGGCTTCGATGAATTCCATCCGGCGCAGCGACATCACCTGGCCACGGACGATGCGGGCCATTGTCAGCCATTGCACCGCGCCGATGGCAACGAAAAGGAGCACGAACTTCCGCCCGAAAAATACCATCAGGAGAATCACGAAAACCGTAAACGGCAGCGCGAAAATGATGTCCACGATCCGCATCAGCACGACATCGACATTCCCGCCGACAAACCCGGAGATCGTGCCGTAGAACACGCCGATCGTGAGCGCGACCGCGGTGGCGCAAAGGCCGACCGCGAGGGAAACGCGGCCGCCGTAAAGAATGCGTGTAAAGAGATCACGACCAAGCGTGTCGGTGCCGAGCCAATGTCCCGCGCTCGGCGGCACCGCGCCCAGACGGAGGTCCTGCGTCTCGTACGATTGCGAGAGCACCAACGGCCCCGCGAACGACGCGATCGTGAGCAGAATGAGGAGGACGGCGGCCGCGACCGCCATTTTGTTTTTCGCGAGACGATGCCAGGCATCCCGCCAAAGCGAGGTCCCACGCTCGGCGTTAAGCGCGCGGGCTTCCTCCAACTTCGCCGGCAAAGTCTCAGCCGCGGAAATCATTCGAATTTCAGCCGCGGATTCATCCAGACGAGAACGACATCCACGAGCAAATTGATGAGCACGATAAGCGCGGCGTAGAAGAGGACTGCGCCCAGCACCATCGTGTAATCGCGGTTGAATGCCGCATTCACGAAATAGCGACCGAGCCCGGGAATCTGGAAAATCGTCTCGACCACAAACGAGCCGGTCATCAGCCCCGCGACCGCGGGTCCGAGATAGCTCACGACGGGCAGCAAGCCGCCGCGCAATCCGTGTTTGAGGATCACGCGCAGATTTGAGGCGCCTTTCGCGCGGGCGGTGCGGATAAAATCCTGCGACAGCACTTCCAGCATTCCGCCCCGCGTCAGGCGAGCGATGTAAGCAGCATAGAGGGCCCCGAGGGTCAGCGATGGCAGCAGCCGATCCGTCCAATCATTCCAACCGGAGACGCGCGCGTAATTCAATTTCAACGCAAACACGAGCACGAGCAGCGGACCCACGACGAACGTAGGCACTGAGATGCCAAGCATCGCGAGGGAGGAGGGGGCGTAATCGGTCCACGTGTTTGGCCGAAGTGCGGCGATGATGCCGGCGCTTAAACCGATCGTGAGCGCGATCAGCAGCGACCAAAGCGCAAGCTCGGCCGAAATCGGAAACGACTCCGCGATGAGCTCGTTGACGGTGCGGCTCGGATATTTCCAGGAAGGTCCGAGATCGCCTTTGAGGACGTTGCGGAGGTAGTCGAAATATTGCGAGCCAAGCGGCTTGTTGAGCCCGTAGTACGCTTCCGCACTTTTTCGAATTTCCGGACTCGCGGTTCTCTCGCTATCAAACGGTCCGCCGGGTGCGAGGCGAATCATGAAAAACGTGAGCGTCGCGATCACGAACAGGACCGGGATCATCTGCAAGAGCCGGCCGGCGACGAAGCGGAACATCAGTCGTCACTTTGCCGTAAGGTAGGGCAAGTTTCCAACTTGCCTCTTTTAAAGATCGCAACTTGGAAAGTTGCGCCACTTAAATCAGCCCATCTAAAGCAGCTGCTCGACAAACGTGCGGCCGTCGAACGGCGCCAAATCTTCCAGTTGTTCTCCGGTCCCGACGAATCGCGTCGGCAACCCGAGCTCGTCCTGAATCGAGATCACGATCCCGCCTTTGCCGCTACCATCGAGCTTCGTCACGATCAGGCCCGTCAGACCGACCGCCTGATGAAATTCGCGCGCCTGCGAGAGCGCGTTGCTGCCGGTGGTGGCATCGACCACGAGCAAGGTTTCGTGCGGAGCTTTTCCGTCGTGCTTGGCGATGCTGCGTTTCACCTTGTTCAATTCGCCCATCAAATTGCTTTTTGTGTGCAAACGCCCCGCGGTATCGCAGATCAGAAATTCAATATTGCGATTATCGGCTACCTGGTAAGCCTCGTAACAAAGCGCCGCGGGGTCGGCATTATACTGTGATCGAATCATCTCAACGCCGATGCGCTCTGCCCAAACCGCGAGCTGCTCGATCGCGGCCGCGCGGAAGGTGTCCGCAGCGGCGAGCAGGACGCTGTGGCGATTGCGTTTAAAGTAGTGCGCGAGCTTCGCGGTCGAAGTGGTTTTGCCAGTACCATTGACGCCGACGATCAACAGCACTTTTGGTTTCGCGGGCAGCGGAGTGATCGGTTTTGGCGCCAGCGGCAAAATCCGCACAATCTCTTCCCGCGCCACCTCGGCGACATCCCTGGCGGTGATCGTTGAACGTTCCGAGCGCTCCCGCAATTGGCCGAGAATCCGCATGCTCATCGGCACGCCGAGATCGGAGCGGATCAACATCTCCTCGAGCTCATCCCAATCGACCGGCTTCCCGGAAAACTTCTGGATGAGTGTTTGAAAGAATTTCATCTGCTAAATCTTGTCATTCCGAGCGAAGTCGAGGAAACCCGTGGCGCAACCAACCGTGGCGCTGCCGGACTCCCGCAGTCGGTCTCCTTTATTTGCCTGCGGACGCTGCGCGTGGCCGCGAATGACTGCGGCTATTGTACGGTATCCATCATTCGAAACCGCGCGCCTTGTGAACGCATTGACCCTGTGTGCTGGCAACCCGGAAGGTTTTCGAGGGCGCGGACTTTCCTTCTCTTGTGACAGCCGGGTGTGCGACCGTGAGAAGAGAAATTCGCTTCGGCAGAATGCCGAAGCCAGCACGCAGAAATGCGTGCGCTCCCCAGAACCCCTGACTCGCGTTGCTTTCCATTTACTGATTGCGATCGATCAAGCTTACAAGGCCTTCTTGTCGCCATTCGCCGCGTCGCGCAAGGGCCGGGAGAGATCATCTTTCACCCGGTCCAGGATTCCATTCACAAATCGGCCGGAGTCGGGTCCGCCATACGTCTTTGCCAGCTCGATCGCTTCGTTGATGGAAACGACGGGCGGGATGTCGTCACGATGCAGCATTTCATAAATCGCGAGCCGGAGAACGTTGCGGTCCACGGGAGCGATGCGATTGAAATCGTAGTTCGCGCAATAGCGCCGGATGCGCTCATCAATTTCCGGCAGGAAAGCGATCATTCCATCGATCAATGGCTGCGCGAATTCCCGAACGCCGGGTTTAGCCGGGCAGAACTCCCAAAATTCGTCCATCTTTTCCGGCGCGTTTCCACCCTGAAGATCCCGCCAGAAATGATATTGCACCGCTGCCTGGCGCGCGACACGACGTCTACCCATAAGTTACCTGGCGCGCACGTCGTCGAGGACGTTTGCGATTTCGATCGCCGCTCGTGCCGCTTCGGTTCCGCGATTGATCTTGGATTCGAGACAACGCTCACGCGCCTGGGCCTCGTTCTCGAGGCTCAAGACCGCATTGATGACTGGCACCCCGTGCTCAATCGCAATCCGCTGCAGCGCGTCGGTGACGGAACGGGCGAGATGCTCGGCATGCGGAGTGTGCCCTTGCAAAATCACGCCCATCGCTAGGATCGCGTCCGTCATCTTCTGCAAAGCGAGCTCGCGCACGACAATCGGAATCTCAAACGCGCCCGGCACTTCGTGCAGCGTTACGATCGAATCTGGGAGCAATGCGCGGAGCTCGTCGGTGGCATGAGCAACCAATCCCTGTACGTACTGCGGGTTGAACTTGCTCGCCACGATCGTGAACGTTCGTGTGACTCCATCGAGGCGGGGCCGGGGTGGAGCGAGAAGGGACATCCGGGGACGAGTGAGGTGCGAAATACCAGCGGCGAACGCGAAGAGTTCGTCCTTCGAACTACGGCGTTCGGCCTTTCACAGCAAATGACCCATTTTCACTTTTTTGGTCTCAAGATAGCGGGCGTTGTGCGGGTTGGCTTCACTCCGAATCGGCACCTGCTCGACCATTTTGATGCCGTAGCCTTCCAGGCCGACAACCTTCTTAGGATTATTCGTGAGAAAGCGAAATTCCCGCACGCCGAGATCGAATAGAATTTGCGCCCCGAGTCCGTAGTCGCGCAGATCGGTCGCGAATCCCAGCTTCGCATTTGCCTCGACCGTATCGAGACCTTCCTCCTGTAGTTTGTAAGCGTGGATTTTCGCGGCGAGGCCGATGCCCCGGCCTTCCTGCCGCATGTAAATGAGCACGCCGTTGCCCTCGTTCTCGATTTGCTTGAGCGCCGCGTGCAGCTGATTACCGCAATCGCACCGCCGCGATCCGAAGACGTCACCCGTCAGGCATTCGCTATGCACGCGCACCAGCGTCGGCTCGGTTCTGGAGATGGTGCCCTTTACCAGTGCGAGGTGATGTGAGCCATCGAGCCGTGAGCGGTAGAGATGCAGATCGAAGTCGCCGTACTCCGTGGGCAGTTTCACCACCTGCTCCAGCTCGATCAACTTCTCGCTGATCCGCCGGTGAGCAATCAAACTTTGGATCGTACAAATACGGAGGCCATGTTTCTTCTTGAACTCCATCAGCTCCGGCAGACGCGCCATCGTGCCGTCGTCGTGCAGAATTTCGCAGAGGACGCCAGCTGGTTGCAGACCAGCCATTCGAGCAAGATCAACCGCGGCTTCGGTGTGGCCAGCCCGGCGCAGCACGCCACCCTCCTTCGCCCGCAAAGGAAAAATGTGACCGGGTTGCACGAGATCGTCCGGAGTCGATTTCGGGTTCGCAATCGTCTGAACCGTCGCCGCTCGATCATGTGCGCTGATGCCGGTCGTCACGCCACGCGCCGCATCCACCGAAACGGTGAAATCCGTTCGATACATTTCCCGGTTCTGTGCCACCATCCGCTGCAATCCGAGCTGCTCCGCGCGATCGTTTGAAACCGGCACGCAAATCAAACCGCGCCCATGCATCGCCATGAAATTAATGGCTGACGCCGTCGCCTTTTCCGCCGCCATCACGAGGTCGCCCTCATTCTCGCGATCGGCGTCGTCGGTCACGATCACGATCCGGCCCCCGGCGATGTCCTGCAGGACATCGTCGATCGTGTCGAACTGCAACAGTTCAGGCGCTTCGGCAATCATCGGAGATACCATGCTGTTCGCCACGTGCTTCGGCAAACGGCGATCTCACTTGGCGCTCGTCGCGACGATCGCCTCGGGGCGGTAAATATCCGCATTGCTGCCCTGGAACTCCGCCTTCAGTCTGACGGTGAAATGCGCGAGATCGACCAGATCCCAGCGCGTGAAATTCCAACGGCCAGCATTCCGCAATTCATGCTCGAAACCAACGATGAAATGCACGGCGTCATCGCCCACCTTGTTCGTCGCCACTTTCGGTTCGAAGTAAAACGTGCGGAAGCTGCTCTCCCGGCTGCCGGCCGCGTAAAGCTTCGGATCGAGATAATAAACGCGTTTCGTAGCCTTATCGACGAGTCGCAGATCAGGATAACCGGAGCGCTGCACGCGATCCTCCGCGGTGTGGGGTACGTCGCAGCTCAGCCCCGGCGTCGCGTTCAATAATTCGCGTAGCAGATTTTCAAAGTGACTGCTGACCTCATTGATGCGCGCGACACCCTGAATTTCGCTGTCAGGCGCGTTCATGCGTTTCAAGATTTCGTTGAGCGTCCTGCCGATCTGCTGGGCTATGCGGAGGTCAGCGTCGTTATTTGAATCGAAGGCCAGCACCTTCTTGCCGGTGGCGCTGAAGACGACTTCGCGAAAAGGGATCGTCCGCAGCTCGCCGCTTTCCTGAAGCAGCCACGGAATCAGCGCATCGACTGGCGATTTGGCCGGGCTGGTTGGCAGCGCGACGCCGGTTTGCTGGGCGAGAGCAAAGCCGGGGAGGATTGCGACAAGGAAGACAATTCGCTTGGTGCCGGCCATTTCATCAAATCGTAACCGGCGACGCTGCAATGGCGAGCCGCTTTCCCCTCAGTTCCTATGGGCGGGGAGCGCACGCGTGCTCGCGTGCTGGTTTCGACGTCTCGCCGAAACGAACTTTTCCGCGGATAGCTTTCGGTCGGGCGAGACTCTGTCGAGGCGAGAGAGGGGGACATCTGGAACAGAATTCAAAAGTCGCCTTACGTTATTAAACGGCATCGGAACACAGACTTTCAAGTCTGTGCGGCCCACAGGCATGAATGGCTGTGTTCCCTCTGACCGAAGGTCACAGAAGCGCCGCTAGCACTTGTGAATCCGCTTCCAGGCTCAGCAGAGCTTCGCCCTCCCGGATCTGGAAAAGCTCCGGCGGGAGCGCTGTAATCTTCGGGCGCTCTGCCCCCCGAGGAATTTTTCCACGATGAACAGCTTGGGGGTGGCTTCAGCGTCTAGCGTGATCCTGACGGAGCACGAATCACGATTGCGCAAGCGTCCAAAAAAGAAAATGCTGATCGGCTCGCACCTGCTCGATGGATAAAGCTGAAAAGATTTTCGTTGCGGGACACCGCGGACTGGTCGGCAGCGCACTTGTTCGCAGGCTGGCCCGGGACGGCTTTACGAACCTGCTAAGGCGCGAGCGCGCCGATCTGGATCTGGAGAATGAGGCCGCCGTTTCCTCCTTTTTCCTAAAGGAGCAGCCGGCGCTAGTCATTCTCGCTGCCGCAAAAGTCGGCGGAATCAAAGCGAACAAAGAATTTCCGGTTGAATTTCTTCTCGAGAATCTTCAAATCCAGAACAATGTCCTCCGTGCCGCGCACGCGACCAGCGCGTGCAAGCTGCTCTTTCTCGGCAGCTCATGTATTTACCCGAAGCATGCGCCACAGCCGATCGCCGAGGACGCGTTGCTGACTGGCCCGCTCGAGACGAGCAACGAAGCTTACGCGATCGCGAAGATCGCGGGGATCAAGCTTTGTCAGGCCTATGCGCAGGAGTATGGAGCAAACTTTATTTCGGCGATGCCTACGAATCTCTATGGGCCTAACGATAATTTCGAGCTCGCGACATCGCACGTGGTGGCGGCGCTGATTCGAAGGGCGCACGAAGCCAAAGTGACCGGCAAGGGTGAGTTGGTGATTTGGGGTTCCGGCGCCGCGCGGCGCGAACTTCTGCATGTGGACGATGCCGCGGGCGCCTGCCTCTTTCTTCTCGAACGCTACGACTCCCCCGAGATCATCAACGTTGGGTGCGGCGAGGACGTGTCGATCCACGAACTGGCGCAGTTAGTTTGCAATGTCGTCGGGTTTGATGGCGAACTCACATTCGACAGGACCAAGCCAGACGGCACCCCGCGAAAATTGCTGGATTCATCCAGGATTCGCGCACTCGGCTGGCGACCACGAATCGGCTTGCGTGATGGCATCTCGCAAACTTACGCGTGGTTCTTAAACAACTGCTCGCCGATGACGGAAGCCGCCGTGCGATGAAAAAGCTGCGCGTCGGTGTCGTCGGCGTTGGACACATTGGGAAGAATCATGCTCGCCTTTACGCTGATCTCGCGAACGCGGAATTCGCTGTCATTTTCGACACCGACACCGCAAAGGCGGAGCAATTGGCCGTGCAATTCGGAACCGAAGCGGCTGCGTCGCTTGAGGATTTCGCTGGGCGGATCGACGCGGCGTCTGTCGCTACGCCGACAAATACGCATTTCGAGATCGGACGCGAACTGCTCGGGCGCGGGAAGCATTTGCTGATCGAAAAGCCGATCGCCGAGAAGACAGCGGACGCCAGTGAACTCGCGCGGCTCGCAACTGAGAGAAATCTGGTTCTGCAAGTGGGCCACGTCGAGCGCTTCAACCCGGTGCTGAGCGCACTCGAATCGCGCCTCACGCGTCCCCGTTTCATCGAAGCGCATCGGCTCTCGCCTTATCCGAATCGCAGCACCGACATCGGTGTCGTGCTCGATCTCATGATCCACGACCTCGAAATCATTCTGCATCTGGTGCACTCACCGGTCGGGAGTGTTGATGCCGTCGGCGTGCCAGTGCTGAGTCGTGGCGAAGACATTGCGAATGCGCGGCTTCGTTTTGAGAACGGATGCGTCGCGAATATCACTTCGAGTCGGATCAGTCCGGAGCAGATGCGAAAGATTCGTGTCTTTCAGGAAGACGCTTATTTGTCGCTCGATTACCAAAATCAGACGGGCGAAATCTATCGGCGTGGCAACGGTGTGATCGAGCGCGAGGATGTCGCCATCGAACGCGAAGAACCGCTTCGCCGACAGCTCTCGGCTTTCATTGAATGTGCGAGCACTGGTCGCGCGCCCAAAGTCTCGGGGTTTGAAGCCACCGCTGCGCTCGAGCTCGCGGTCGAGATCACGAAAAGGATCGAAGCGGGTCGCCTTGTCTAAATCGCTTTACTTCGTGGCCGGCGAACCGAGTGGCGACGCCCACGGTGCGGCCCTGATGCGCGCCTTGCGCGCGGTGCAGCCGGATCTGAGGTTGCTCGGTCGCGGCGGCCCGAAAATGCAGGAATTTGCCGGCGTCGATCTCACGAACTGGAGCGACGCGGCCGCGGTCGTCGGCCTTTGGGAGGTCATCAAACACTACCGATTTTTTCGGGAACAGTTTGCGATCACCCTGCGCGAAATTGCAGAGCGCGCGCCTGCGGCGGTGGTTCTAATCGATTTCCCCGGATTCAATTTGCGGCTAGCGCGTGCCCTTCGGGCGCGCGCGACAAAATCCAAGATTATTTACTATATCAGCCCGCAGGTCTGGGCGTGGAACCGGGCGCGGATTCCCAAGATGGCACGCTGCCTCGATCTCATGCTTTGCATCTTTCCCTTCGAAGCCGGGCTCTACAATCGATCGGGGCTGCGCACGATTTTTGTCGGGCATCCCATGATCGAAGGTCTGCCGGAAAATCGAATAGAGACGAAGCGCGATCGCAATCTGATCGCTCTCTTCCCCGGCAGTCGCGCGCGCGAAGTGCGAAAGATCCTCCCTCCGATCCTGCTGGCCGCGGCCGAACTTGCGAAAAGAAATCCGGCGCTGAACTTCGAAATCGCGGCGGCTTCGGCATCGTTGATACCGGAAATCGAGCGAATCATCGCGGCCAGCGCAACCTCGAAACAAACCCCGCGGATCAGCGTGGGCGCTGCCGCGACGCTTTTCCAGCGCGCCTGGGTGGGAGTGGTTGCTTCCGGCACCGCGACGCTCGAAGCCGCCTGCTTTCGGATGCCTTTCGTGCTCGTTTACAAGGTCGCGTGGCTCACCTACTTCGCAGCGCGCGCGGTCGTGAAGGTGAAATTTCTAGGCATGCCGAACGTGCTCGCCAACCGCAGGGTGATCCCTGAGTTTATTCAGCACCGCACCGATGCCGTCGAGATCGCAAACGAAGTTGAGCGCTTCGCAAATGATTCCGCGGCGCGGGAGCTCGTGATTTCAGAATTCGATACAATCGTCTCGCAGCTTGGCGGAAATGGCGCGAGCGCGGCGGCGGCGGCAGCGATTCTCGATGAAATTGCGGCTGAGAACGGAAACAAGTGCAAGGAATGAGCTGATGCGAAAACCCCGAGGTGTGCAAGCAAGCAGTCACCCGACCCCCGGACGCTTTCGGGGAGGGATCCCGTGGCGTCATCTTGAGGTCCCACCACGGGATTGAAAGCCCGGCCTCGCCCAGTCGGGCTGCGTTACGGCTTCGACTTCGCTTCGCTGCGCTCAGAATGACAACGCCAGTTATGAGATGACTTATTGTTCATTTTGCCAGCACCATGCTCCTACTCAGAGATTTTTTGGAATAAGTCCAACCACTGATACTGATGAACCTGATGAAGATCTGGGACATCTCGCGAACACTTACTCCCGAGCTCGCGCCTTGGCCGGGCGATGCTGGCTTCTCCTTCGATCTCAACTGGAAAATGGCAGAGGGCGCGAGCGTGAATGTCGGCGCGTTGGAAATGAGCGTGCACAACGGCACCCATGCCGACGCAATTTTCCACTTCGAACCCAACGGAGAAACAATCGAGCGCATGCCGCTCGATGCCTACATCGGACCCGCAGTCGTCGTGGACGTTCCGTCGAGTGTCATGCAAATGGAAGTTGATTACTTTGCTGCGTTTGAGCGCAACCTGGCTGGTGCGCCACGTTTGCTTGTGAAAACAAATCGGTGGCCGGACCCGACCGTTTTCCCGACTTCCATCCCTGTGATCTCGTCCGGATTGCCGGTCTGGTTACAGGGCAGGGGAGTGAAGCTGCTCGGCGTTGATCTTCCGTCGGTCGACTCGATTGATGCAAAACACCTAGCGAATCATCATGCTTTGGCCGCTGCTGGCATTGCCATTGTCGAGTCCCTCGATCTCAGTTCCGTCGACCCTGGCGTTTACAATCTTGCGGCTCTGCCACTGAAGATCGCCGGCGGGGATGGCGCGCCGCTTCGCGCCGTGCTCTGGCGCGATTAGACTTCGCATCTGCAAATGGAAGCGCCGCCGCCGAGTAGTTTGCTGGAGCGACGGGGCACGTTTGGGATCGTCGCATTGCTCGCTGTCTTTCTCTTCGCGGTTACGAACGTGCCGTGGCAGCTGGCCGATTACGATCAGGCGAAGCAAGCGTTCACTTCGCTCGAAATGGTGCAGGAGGGCGACTGGTTTTACCAGCGCACGCCTAACGAGTTCGTAGCGACGAAGCCGCCGGCGGTCGGCTGGGTTTCGGCAGCGTGCTTCACCCTAACGGGCTCGTGGGACTTGTCCTGGCGGCTCCCGTCGTATCTCGCGGCCGTGGCGCTGCTGGCACTTCTCGCGGCCGCCGCTCGAAACGCCTACGGGAACAGCGCTGCGCTCATCGCCACGGCCGCATTTGGATTGAATCTACTCACGCCCCGGCTCGCCACACTCGTGCGGACCGACATGCCGCTCACGCTCGCGATCTTTCTTCTTGGCTGGAAGGTTTGGGACATGATCCGTCGGCGTGAGCGTTGGGATTCGTCCGCGCAAGGTCTGATGTTCCTGCTTTTGACCACGGCGATGCTGATTAAAGGGCCGATAGTGGCCGCGTTTCTGCTTCCGGGAATTGTTCTCTTTCAGCTTCGTTCGAAGCGTTATCGCCAGAACGCGAGCGCGTGGTTCGGCCTCTGGCCCTGGTTACTTTCACTCGCGATCTTTGCCGTCTGGGCGGCCGCCGGAATCGTCTTCGTCAACGGCTTCTATGATCAGGTTATCTTGCGTGAATTCGTCGGGCGGTTTGACGGCACCACTCACCGCGCGCAGCCGATCTATTTTTATCTGCCGCATCTGCTGCACAAATTTGCACCCTGGAGTCTGGTTTTGATTGGCCTCGCGATTCTCAAGTCGAGGCACGAAAAATTTCGAGAGGCGCTGGGAAATATTTCGCCGGAAACGTACTGGCTCCTCTGCTGGAGTCTCGGCGGATTAATCGTGATGTCGCTCGTTCCGTCGAAGCGAGTGGATCGCATTTTTCCTGTCGTGCCGCCCCTCTGTCTGCTGCTCGCAGCTCAATTTGCAGAGCCCTGGCGGAATGAATTATCTCGAATACGGGTACGGCCCTGGTGTGCAATGAGCGTCTGTTTCGCGGGAGTTTTCGCGCTCGGCTATTCAGCCTGGAAGATCTCGGAAGGAACGCGCGCCCCAGACGATCTGATCGCCTTCTCCGAGACGGTCAGAGGGCAGGCTCGACAGCATCAGTGGCGATACGAGGTCATGCGCAGCCACGACGAACGTTTGCTGGTTTACCTGCGCCGCAGCCACTTCATCAAACCGGAACGCGCGGCAGCCGATTGGGCGGAGGGCAAGCTCGATGCCGTAATCGTGCCTGACGCTCAGGTTCCGCGTATGCTCCGTGATCTACCGGGATCAATTCCAGCCCGCATCGCGCTGCCTGGCAACGACAGAATGACGGCGCCGCGTTACGTCGTGCTGAAGAAGTCGTCTCCGGATGTCTCGGAGACGCGCGAAAACCCTGCTCGACTTGCGACCGCGGAGCAGTAGCCTCGCGGACGAGAGCGATGGAATTCCCGCGAGCAGAAATCGAAGCGCTTTGGTGTCCGTGGCGGGTCGAATATTTCGAGAAAGAAAAGCCAAATCCCGATTTTCTGAGCGAAGCAGCTCGCGCCAGCGACGACGCCGCGCACCTCGTGATCGCGCGCCGGAAGAACGCCTTTCTCTTGATGAATCGGTATCCCTACGCGGTCGGTCATCTCCTCGCGGTGCCGTATCGCAAAACCGCAGAAATAAGCTCGTTAGGCGAAAACGAAATCCTCGAGCTTTGGGAGTTGGCGGCGCATGGGCAACGGCTTTTGCAGGAGACCGTGAAAGCACAGGGTTTCAATATCGGGCTCAATCTGGGCCAGTGTGCCGGGGCGGGCGTGCCTGATCACTTGCATTTGCACATTGTGCCGCGCTGGAACGGCGACACGAATTTCATGCCGCTCCTTTCCGGAACCCGTACGCTTTCGGAGGGGCTTCACGGTCTCTATGACAAATTGATCGCCACCCAGACGCGCCTCGCGGATGTGGCCGTGCCTCCCCGATGACTTCGTGGGTTGACCCGCCGCCCGCACAAAAACGGATGGGCTGTTTCGGGAAGGGTTGCCTCACTCTGGTTGCGCTTGTCGTCCTTCTGGCGGCGGCGTTCGTCGGCGGCAGCTACTGGGCCGTCCGCCATCTCCGCGACCATTATTCCGCCCCTGCCTCCGCGCCGCTTCCATCGAACACGTTGAGTTCCGGTCAGATCGAGCAGGTGCGTTCGCAATGGGATGCATTTACGACTGCCAGCAACCAGCATCGGCATGCGCGCATTGAATTGTCTGCCGACGAGGTGAACGCGCTGATCGCATCGAAACCCGAGTGGCGCGGAAAAGGTTTCGTCACGATCGACGGCGAGCTCGGCCATGTGCGTCTCAGTATTCCAATCGCCGAAATTTCATGGCTCAAAGGCCGTTATCTGAACGCTGAATGTACCGTCCGCCCGGCTCCAAGTCGCAGACCCGAGGATGCGAAAATTTCCGAGATCGTGCTGATTGGCAATCGTGTTTCCGACCAAGTGCTCGACTACCAGATGTTTGGATGGAAATCGAACCGTAGCGTCATCGCCGATTGGTGCCACGAAAACGACATCAGCCTTTTTGATATTGCAGGCGGCAAAGTGATCCTCGAAACCCGCGGCCGAGAATAAGTGCTACTGCATAATTTCGCGGACGAAAACGTTGAGCTGCCCGTCGGATTGCCTACGCACTTCCGTGATCTCGAAAGGCCGCGCTTCGTCACGCGTGACGCTCGAACCCTGCGCAGGGGGATTGAAGCCGGCAGGGAATTCAACAATGATGCGAGTCGAGCTGGCGCCGCTCCCGAAATGCAGAACGGAGTCGGTTAATCTCGTCTTCGGCCGGAGGACGGCACGATTCCCTTCTGAGAAATTAACGATGAACTGACCGCGAAGGTAAACGCGTTCGCCGGCGAGTCCGCGATCGGCGACGTCGTTCAAATCCGCGGGCGCAATCAGGCGGCCGGCGGGCATTTTCCCGGGCGGGTAAGTCTTCCAGCTCGCCCCGCCCGCCATTGATGCGAGCGCCTCGCCTGTGACGGGTTGTGCCGGAAGCGCGACCGCGGCTTGGTCAACGACGGCGGCCCTCGGAATCGAAAGGGCCGGCGTTTCTGCAGCGACTGGCGATGCCAGAGCTGCTGCGGGCGACCGCGACGGGGTGGCGTTCTGCGCCACAACTGCCGGTCCGCGCGATGCATTCGCGAGGGGCGACGGTGACGGCAAGCCTTTCTGATTTTTCGCTAACTTCACGCCTTTCGGCGGCGCAATTGAGCTACCCGGGGAGGCAGGCGCGCGCGGAGAAGCAGCGGCAATTATCGGCGCTTCCACGGGCCTCGCGGGCTCGACACGTACGAGCGAATTCTCCAAAGGTGGCGGGGCGGCGGACGTGGACGGCAGGCCCGCGATCGGCACTCCCGATCCAGCGGGGGTCAGACGTTCACGATAACTATCCCAGTGGATCTGCGCCGTGCGCCGCGACTCATCCTTAAATACCGGCCAACCGGCCGCGAGGTTGAGGTCGAACGGGGGTTCGAGGCTGAAGGTGCCAGTGCCGCGCGTGACGGTGTAGCTGCCGTAGAGCAAAGGCATCGTGGTGATCAAAATTCGGCCATCGCGAAGGCGGTCCGCGTGCACGACCGCGGCCAGGTCATGAGTCCGCTCAAGTTTGATTTCCAAACCCGTCATCAGGGTTTGCTTCATCAGTGGCACCGCCTGTGCATCGGCCGGATAAACGTGCTCCATCAGGAGTTCGCCTTGATCAACGGCGGCCGTGAGCGCGACCATTCCCGTCGTGAAAACATCTTTTGGCGTAAGCTCACGCGCCTCCATGATTGTAAAGCGACCGACCACGTACGGAACCAATCCGCGCACCTGCTGAAAGTTGCGGATGTAATTCCGAGCCAGCTCTGCGTTTTTAGTCGCGAGCTCGGTTGGACGCATCGCGTTGTAGCGATTGTAGAGTTGTTTTGGATTAAGGAATTCGCCCGCGGGTGCGGCCGTGAGCTCGAAACGTTTCGCGGGATCGATCTTGTGCAGCTTCTTGAGAATCTGATAACTCTCCGGCCGTTCCGGCTGCCCGAAAATATAGAAACTGCCGAGCCACGCGGCAAAAGTGAAACCAGTCAGCAGGAGAATCGCAATCGACCAGACGAAGAAATCCGTCTTTCGCTGGGGGCGCCGGTGGGGGTCGTCGGAACGAAACAGATCGCGGTCCATTCAGGTCCGGGCGCGCTGCGAGTCGCTCGTTTTCAAGCCGGCTTCGCCGCTTCGAAAGACGAACCGCAGCCGCAGGTCCGCGCGGCGTTCGGATTCACAATCTGGAAGCCGGTGCCGGTGAGCCCTCCGTGATAATCCAGGGTCGCGTCGCGCAAATACGTTGCGCTTTCGCTGTCCACCAAAAACTCGACACCGTCCCGTTGCACGACCGCGTCGCCGGCCTTTTGCGAATCGAGCGACATTTCATATTGCAACCCGGAACAACCGCCCTTCGCGATCTGCACGCGCAGACCTTTGCCGCTCTCAGCCTTCTCTTCCAGGAGCGTGCGAAGCTGTCTGACGGCGGTCTCCGTGACGTTAATCATCGAGGGTACGAAGCTATCGCGCTCACTCACCAAGTCAAACTTCCGGTGGCTCGACGGGTGGAGGAAAACAGGTCTCTCGCGCACAATTTCATTCGCCCGAAGGGCTGGAAAATCTAGATTTGAACCGATGAGTCGCATTCGGTTACTCCCGGAAATTCTCGCAAGCCAGGTTGCCGCGGGTGAGGTCGTGGAGCGGCCCGCATCCGTCGTTAAGGAGCTGGTCGAAAACAGCATTGATGCGGGGGCGCGCAAGATTGAAACCCTGATCCGGCGCGGCGGAATCTCGCTGATTCGCGTCGTCGATGACGGCTGCGGAATGGATCGGGACGACGCCCTCCTCTCACTCGAACGGCACGCGACCAGTAAGATCCGGACAGCGGCTGACCTGGCGGCAATCGCGACGCTCGGTTTTCGCGGTGAAGCCGTCCCCAGTATCGCGAGTGTCTCGCGATTTCGACTTACGACGCGCGAAAAGGAAGCCGTTGCCGGGACGGAAATCATTGTCGCGGGCGGCCGGATTGAGACCGTGCGCGACGGCGGCGAAGCGCCCGGGACGCAGATCGAAGTGAGGTCCCTGTTTTACAACCTGCCGGCGCGGCGAAAATTTCTCCGCTCCGAAAACACCGAGAGTCGCAACATTGAGCATCAGCTTTTTCTTCAGGCGACGGGCCACTGTGGGATCGCGTTTTCGTTCGTGCGTGACGAGCGGACGGTCTTCCAAATTCCGGAGACCCTATCCTTGCGCGATCGGATTCGGGATCTGCACGGTGCCAAATTAATTGAACAGTTGCTCGAGGTCAGAACGCCGCCTGCGACCGCGAAGATACGAGTCACGGGGTTTCTGGGGCGCGTCGGTGTCAGCCGGCAATCGCGTGCGCAGCAACTCGTGTTCGTAAATGGCCGTGCGATCGAGAGCCCGGTGCTCACGGCCGCATTGCGCGAGGGATACCATACCGCGCTCATGCGTGGGCAATTTCCGGTGACGTTTCTGTTCGTCGATCTCGATCCAACAGCGGTCGACGTCAACGTCCATCCAGCAAAACGGGAAGTGCGGTTTCGCGATCCAAACGCGGTCCACGAAGCTGTGGTCGCCGCGATTCGGAGCACGCTTGAGACGGACCGGCAGAGTTGGCAGGGACAATTTCAGGCTCCCGCGCGTGCGCCGGAAATCGTGCCGCGGCCCTCCGCCGTCGATCAAACCGAAGCGATCCGACAAACGGATCATCAGCCGGTCTTCTCGACCGACGCCGACATGATGCCGGCAGAGATCAACATCCGGAGACGCGAAGGCGAAGGGTCTTTCACAGACAAGGAATCTGCTCCGAAGGCGCCTCCCAGCGGTGCCGTTGATCGATCGAGCGAGTTTCAACTCATCGGCGTCCTCAACCGCCTTTACGTTCTCATGGAAAATGGCGACGGCCTGGTGCTTGTCGATCAGCACGCAGCGCACGAACGCATCCTGTTCGAAGAACTTCGCCGCCGCATGGAAGAGCAAGGCGTGCCTTCACAACGCCTGCTCCTCGCGCAAACTTTCGATTTGCCGCCACGCGACGCCGAGTGGGTCGAACGCAATCTTGCCACGCTTCAAAAGATGGGAATCGGAATCGAGCCGTTCGGATTGCAGACATTCAAGATCGACAGTTTGCCCACCTTCGTGCGCACGAGCGATCCACTGCACTTCATGCGCGGAGTCATCGATGAGCTAAAAACGGCGAGCCAGAGTGCCTCCGCGATGCGACTTGGCGAGGACATGATCGCGCAGACGGTATGCCGGCATGCGGTCAAGGCGAATGATCCGCTGCGGTTTGCGGAAGTCGAGAAGCTGATCCGCGACTTGCTTGCGTGTGAATTGCCCTACTGCTGCCCGCACGGCCGGCCGACCATGATCCAGATTTCGCTCGCCGAACTGGAGAAAAAATTCGGGCGCAAAATTTAATTAGCTTATCCACATATCCAAAAACTTCTCTGAGTCGGGAGCGTGATGCGGTGGATCGCTGGAACTGATCCAAGACTACTTGCGAGTAGGTAGAATCATGTCATCCCGAGCCCCGAACGCTTTCGGGGAGGGATCCCGTGGCGCCATCTTGAGGTCGCACTACGGGATGGATAGCCCGGCCTCGCCCGGCTGCACCGGCTGCGTTACGGCCTCGACTTCGCTTCGCTCCACTCAGAACGACAACGCTAGTTGTGAGATGACTCAATGTTTGGCTTTTGCAGTTTTTGCGCAGAATCATCTCCTCTAAGGCTCCGCAGAGCGCCCACCCGGTGCCGAGGATCATCTTCAGCGCTTTTCGGTTCGCCAGTGCTTTGTGATCAGCTCTTTGATTGTTGGCGTTTGAAGCTGGAAATCCTCTGCTTCGGCGTTCGGCAGCTCCGGGAACCATTTCCACCAATACATTCCCGCGAGGAACGGATAACGGCCCGTCAGTCCGAGCGCCACATCGATACAGCGCGCCTGGATTTCCGCGGCATGGTCGCCGCCCTGCTTAAAACCCCATGGTTCCCCTGCCGCGCGTGCACTACAGTTGTATCCAATCTCAGTGAAGAGAAACTGCTTGCCGCCGTTCTGGCGTGAATAGCTCTGGAGCTCCGCGCCCTTTTTTTCCCAGGCCGCCGCGATCTCGCCTGTGGTCGGATTGGCATTTTTTGCGAGCGGGAAATAGGCAAGCACGCCGATGTAATCGAGCGCGTCCCAGAACTTCACTTCCGGGTATTCGTTCCAGTTCGCGCCGTAGGTCAGCTTGCCGCGATAAACCGCACGCACCGCCGCGATCACAGCGCGCCAGCGATCTTCGAATTGCTGCGCCTTGCTGAACTCGAGTCCCACGCAAAAGATGGCCGCGTGATGCGTCTCTGCGATTCGCGCCATCTGCACAATCCAAGCCGTGTAATCGGAGAAAAAACGGTCCCATTCTCCCGGGCTTTTGAAATCGATCTCGCCGCGCCAGGCGAAATTTGAGCCCCAATAAGCGATATGCGGAATGAGCATGACCGAGAGGCCGCGTTCCCGCGCCCAATCCAGCGGCACCGTAATGTGCCGGTTGTCGTCAATCGTTCGGAACGCGACGTGGCCGTCGTTCCGAATCTGCGCATAAGGATGAATCGCGATGCTATTTACGCCTAACGACTTCAGTTCGTCGAGCGTCCGTGCCATTGCCGGCGTTTGCCATTCGGTGCCCCACGTTTGACAGGAGATCGTCACGCCCTTGATAAAGGGCATCGGTTCGGCCGCAGATGCCATGACGCAGACGAACAGCGCGATCGGAGCGAGCGACTTGGGAAAGATCATCGGCTGCCAAATGGTAGCACTACCTCAGTCACACTCCCTCCCGAAAGGCTGCGCTGAAGAGCAGTTTCAATAGTCGTACCTCTAAGCTGCGCTCTTTGCTCGTTCGTACCTGGGGCCTGCACCGCCACCGCGGTCATGGCAGCACCCCGACAGTAAACTTTGAGACCGTTTCTACCCTAACGAACAAATGGCGGCACGCCCGGAACTTCTAGCGCGGCGTGATGCCCTCGGCGATATCGACGTGAAAGGTTTGCTTCACCTTCTCTTTGCCGAAGCTCAGTTCGGCGGTGTAATCGCCAGCCGGCAGCAACTTCTTGGGATCATCACCGCCATACTTCGTGGTCATGTCTTCCGTCGGCCGGAGATCCCAATTCAAGCGCGTCATTCCAGCGACTCCCGGAGCTTTGAGATTGGCGACCGGCTGACCGTTCGCGTTCGCAACCGCGATCTTGATTTCGTCGCCCGTGAACTCTTTCACCCAGACGGTAAAGACCGCGCCATCGGGCGGATTCTGCCCGCGATAAACCCCTTTGCCATTCCAATCCCCGAAACCCGGCAACAAATACGCACCATTGACGGGACGAACATTAAAAAGATGCGCGGGCTTGGCCGCGATCTCCGGCGTCAATTCCCGCAGCGGGCGGATATCATCGAGAATGCCGATGCTGCGGCCGTGGGTGGCGACGACGAGATCCGAAGTGCGCGGATGAATCTGCAGATCGTCTACACGCACCGGCGGCATGTCGCCGATTTTAATCCAATGCGTCCCTTGATCGAATGACGCGAACAAACCGAAATGCGTTCCGGCGTAGAGCAGGCGCGGGTTGCCCGGATCTTCGCGGATCACTTCCACCGGCCCGCTTGCCGGGAGATCGCCCGTGACGCTTTGCCAGGTTTTCCCGCCATCGGCGGTGCGCAAAATACTCGGGCGATCGTCACCCGCTCGATATGCACTCGTCGCCACGTACGCGACATTGGCATCAATCGCGCCGGGCTCGATTCGCACTACCCACTGTCCGCGCGCCGGCTCCGGTAGATTGGCTGTGAGCTCAGTCCAATTGCCACCCTCATTTGCAGTCACCCAGAGCCGTCCATCGTCGCTTCCCGCCCAGAGCATTCCGGGGCGCACCGGTGATTCGACGAGCGAATAGATGACACCGAAGTTTTCCGCGCCGCTGCCGGTGGCAGTCGTCCGCGCCGCATCGTTGTATGTCAGATCGGGGCTGATCAGCGTGTAATGTTCGGCACGATCGGTGAGGCGAAACACGCGGTTGCCGGCGAGATAAATCACACCGGGCTTATGCCGGCTGGCGATCAGCGGCGAATTCCAATGGAAGCGATAGCTCGGTTGACCCTCGGCAGGTTGTGGCCGCAATCCCCGCATTTCCCCATTACGCAAATTGATCCGGTGCACCTCTCCGCCCTGGCTTTCGGCGTAAAAGGTGTCGCGATCCGCGGGATCGAACAGCACATAAAACCCGTCTCCTCCTGCCAGCGCGGTCCAATCGGAATTCCGAATGCCCTCCTTGGTCTGCGTGCCGCTCGGCCCGACCCAGTTCTCATTATCCTGGAGACCGCCGGCGATTCGATAGAAAGGCCGGGTGTCGTCCAGACTGATGCGATAATACTCGCCGGCCGGAATCTTGTTCAAGTGGTCCCAGCCTTTCCCGGCTGCAAAACTCTGATAAACCCCGCCGTCGGTTCCCAAAATCAAACGTTGAGAAAACGGCGGCTTCGGCGGTTTATTCTTGTCCTCCGGTTTGGGTGCTTTCGGCGCCGGAGCGCTCCCCGGCTGAATAGCGAGTGCGTGACAATCCGGATGGACCTTTTCCGAGAGATCCTCACGGAAATTCTTGCCGCCATCATCGGACGCCAGCAACGCGTATCCGAGCACGTAAACGCGCTGATCGTTCGCGGGATCGATTCGAATCTGACTGAAGTAAAACGAGCGCGGGTTGATCGAGCTCGTGCGCGCCCACTTTTCACCACCGTCTTCGGAACGAAACACGCCGCCGCGCCGGCTGTGAATGTCGTTAATGTCGCTCGCGCCGCCTTCATCGCTTTGCACGACCGCCATCACCACGCGCGGGTTGCTTAGGGAAATCGCGAGCCCGATTCGACCTGTCTGTCCGGGAAGTCCGCCGCTCAGTTTTCTCCAGCTTGCACCGCCATCCGTGCTTTTGAAAACGCCGCCGACGTCAGCACCGCCGGTTGCGGTGACTCCATAGGTAAAACTCCACGGTGTTCTTTGGCGCGCGTAAAGTGTCGCGTAGATAATCTCCGGATTCGACGGGTCCAGCACGACGTCGCCGCAACCCGTGCGCGCAGCGGCCGCCCCTTGCGCCTGCAAAACCAGCTTCCAGGTTTTCCCTGCATCGGTCGTTTTGTAGAGACCGCGCTCGCCGCCGTCAGCCCAAAGATGTCCACTCGCCGCGACATAGGCGACCTCGGGTTTCGCCGGGTGCACGACGATGCGAGCAATCGTGCGGCTATCCTTTAAGCCGGCCTGCTGCCACGTCCCACCGCCATCGGTCGAACGGTAAACACCGTTACCCCATTCCGAGGAGTTGCGGTCGTTTGCTTCGCCGGTCCCGACCCAAACGACGTCGGAATCAGACGGCGCCACCGCGATCGCGCCAATCGACTGGACCGCTTCTTTGTCGAAGATCGGATCGAACGAAACGCCGTTGTCCCCCGATTTAAAGAGGCCGCCGGTCGCGAGACCGACATAAAAGACGAACGGATTCCGCGAATCGATCGCGATGTCGGAAACCCGGCCGCCCATGACCGCCGGGCCAATGCTGCGGACCTTCAGGTTTTTGAAAAGGATTTCGCTCAACTGCGGTGGTGTGGGTTGTGGCGTACCCGTTTGCACTGATTCCGCCATCGTCGATGGCGTTGCTGCCGGCGCAGTCGGGCTCACGGTCGCTGCCGAGACCGCTGGCGAAATGCCGGGTGCAGTTACTGATGAAGATGGACTTTGTGCGCGCAGCAGCGTGAACGGCAGACACAAGATGCCAACGAAAACGAGGAAGCGGTAAGCAGCGAGCATCCGGCTAGGATATTCACCTCGCGCCGCTTGTCGCGCGCGCTTCTTCCAAGTCGTGCAAGTTTTCTAACTTGCGCTTTCCCGCGCGCGTGACTTGCGCTTTCCCGCGCAGTTGAGAAACTCGCCCGATTCTGCTGCGAGGCGCTTTAAGCGAAACCTGTCCATGGATGCTGCAAACAAAATCGACTACATCGAATTCCAAGCCGCCGATTTGCAGGCAACACGCTCCTTTTTCGAATCTCTCTTTCAATGGAAATTCACTGACTACGGACCGGATTACACGTCGTTCACCGATGGAAGATAGCCGGCGGATTTGCGCGTTCGGAAAAGCACACCATGATCGCCGATGGTGGCGTGCTCGTCGTCTTCTATCATCCGCGCTTGGAAGAAACGAGGGAGCAAGTCCTCGCGCTCGGCGGTCAAATAACCGCAGATATCTTCGACTTTCCCGGCGGCAGACGCTTTCATTTCACCGAGCCGAGCGGAAACGAATGCGCGATCTGGTCGGATAAATAGCCGCGGAAGGTTCCCAACCTTTGCGCAGGGATCACAATTTAGAAAACTACGCGACCCTGCCTTTACGGTACATCAGTCCAACGGGAAAATCGTTGCCTTCGTAATTCTGGGGCGGCCATGCGCTGCGATCCTTGCAGGAGCGCTTTGCCCGTTACGCCTGGCGGCTGCTCCAGGGGTCGCAGCGATTGCGTGGATGTTGTCAGCAGATGAATCGGCGAAGGCGAAACAAGCCTCCGCCGTCTCTCAGGTAGAAGCGAAAGACCGGCCGCCTACTTGGCGACGGCTCGATCAAGCGCCGCCCCTAGCTTGTCGAGGCTGAATGGTTTTGCGATGTGGTCGAGAAACCCGACTCGTCTGCTTCGCTCAACATCTTCTCGAGTATTGTGCCCGCTCATTGCCAGCGCCCGGATTGGGTGCTCTGCGCTCAGCTCCTCCATGAGCTCCCAACCGGTGCCGTCTGGCAGCCGCAGATCGCTCAGCAGGACATCGAATTCGACAGCTTTCGCGAGACCGCGCGCCGAAGCGACATCTGGAGCGATGTACACTTTGTAGCCAATCGTGCTGAGGAATTGACGCAACGCTTCTGCAGTGTCGGCATGATCTTCCACCACCACTATCACGCGAAGCGGTTGCTGACCCATGGAACACCGGAGCGAAGCTTGGCGCGTGCCAAGCAGGACCACCTTTTGTGCCTTTAGAAGACCTGGACCTGGGATGTAATTCGATACGAATGAGGAATTGGAGAGGGGTACGCCAGAGGTTCGGTAGGTGCCAAGGGTGTTCAAAAACGGCTGCAAGCGGCTCGCATCTCTAGGCAAAAGGCGAGCTGGCGACTGCGTCTTTGTCAACGGATTGTCAACTTCTCGCACCGGGGTTGCATCGATTGCCACGGGTATGCCTGGAACTGCGACGGCCCGTTAGGACACGATGAGCGGGCCGTTCGATCAGCTCAAAACCCACGTAAGCCAGTCCAACGACAAGTAGGTGCGCACCGAGTAACCAAAGTGCACCACTCCAAAACGGAAGCTTCGCTTTGAAGCTGGCCGGTACATCTTGGCAAATCCAGAGCACAAAACCGTGCAGCATGTATATCGAGAACGAGATTTCGCCCAGCAGCACCATTAGTCGGCACTCCAGCAAGCTCGAAAAGTGACCCTTGGCAAGGCTCAGACACAGGATTAAAGCGGCTGCCAAGGGCACGAAATAGAGGTCGTAAGAGGTATATGTAAAAACGAGGAACATGGCCGCGAACATGGCAGCGGCAACGGCATCACACAGCTTTGCAATTCCAACTGTGATTGTGGCGACCTGCGTAACTCTCCAGGAATGGAGCAATTCGTGCAGTCGAAACAAGCTCACGCCGGTTGCCGCCTCTATGACACACCGACCGAGTCCCCACTGCTCCCTAAGCACATCAAGCCTTCCTTGGCCGAATCGAGCTGTGTACCCAACCAGCGCCGCGAACAAACCAGCCACCAGCGAAACGTGAACCACACCGCGCCGTACCGGGCCGACTGCATACAGATATAACGGCAGCACCAGGTACGCGCCCCACTCGCTACTCAGCGACCAGGATGGAAAGTTCAGAGGCTGGAAGTAATGTCCCCAACCGTGGACCAGCAGCAGATTGGCGATGATTGTGCTCAGTGACAAAGAATCTGGACCGTGCTTCAGCGCGATATACAGGAGCGCTGCTCCCATAGTCACAACTTGGAGCGGCCAAATACGCGCGAACCTCTGCCATATGAAGTGGCGGTAAACGCGGGCGTCCAGCCTCCTGCAGGCGTTACCATAGCGGTAAGCCAGAATGAAGCCGCTGAGAATGAAGAAGAAGTCGACCCAGAGATACCCTCTGTTGCCGAAACGAAAGCTAAAGATATAAAGGTCGAACAAAGGCACCCCAACAACGCCCCAACGCAGATGAAAAAACGCGACTAGCAGAGCAGCCACCCCCTCGCATGGCGGTAAGACTACCGAACACGGTCTTCCCGTGCGATCCAGACGGCGAAGCAGGGAAAGGTAGAACGCTCTGCTGCTCAATCTGCTCGATAAAATCTCTCCTGTGCTGTCGGGACCCCGCACGCATACGAGCGGGTAGGATCGTCATTAGCGACTCGGCTGCTGGTATGCAACACTTCGCCGCATCGGCGGAGGTCGAGCCGCGCAAAGTCGCTCAGCCGAGCGCAAGGTTTTAATCCGGGCGGAGCAGCTTCACCCTGTGGACGGATTGATCCAGTTCAACGTGGCCTGTCACGAAGCGCAGTTGGGCAATCTGCCCGTCGCGAAGGAGCACCTGTGACGGGCGATAATTAGGCAAGCATATGCTTCAAGTTATAGCACTGGAAGATTCCGATCTGGAGCCACTGTGGGCAGAACTCCGGCGCGCAAGCTAATGCCTAGCTTTTGGTGTAGAAAACTATGGCTCATGGAAATCGCCTGCGTGCCGTGCGTTGCAACGAGGCTCCCGGCCTCGTCGTAAACGCGAGCCTCTGTCGGATGTGAACAGCTGTAGACTTTCGCGTAATTGGCGGGTTGTTACATTCGGTTTGCCATACCACATCTCCCGTACGGCAGCTCATCAGAGATCAGGTCATGACCTTGGCGATTGCGACGCTCGCTTATGGGTAAAGCTTCAGGCCGACAGGAGTCCGAGAAGCAGGAACACCAATCCCACGCACCCGATCAGCAAACTCCCCATCCAATACCCCCGCCGTTTTGTTAAAGCGGAGATCGCGGCGATTGCGATCGCGATTTGAAACATCGTGACGCTACGGGCGAACACCTCATGCTGATGAAAATTGCTGCGGGCTTTGGTCTCTGTCTTCTCCGCCTCGCGCTTAATTTCCGTTTGCTCCTCCGTGTATTTCGCAGCTTTCTCGCGATCCTTCTCGGTTGCAGTTGCGCCGAGCGTTGTCTTGGCATCGAGCACCGCCGCCTTGATGCCTTTCGCCTGATAATAGCCCCACTGATCGGATGCCTCGATCTGACTCATCATCGCTTCGTTCGCCCGGCTGCCGGAAAGCAGGCCGGCGACTGCGGCTAACACGGCCAAGATTGCAGTGCTGAGCGCTACCCACGAGAGCCAGGGCGCGCCGCCGTGCTCCGCACTGTGATGAATCTCCTCGTGCAAACCCTCCAGCGGAATTTCGGCTTCTTCCATCCCCAACAGCCTAGTTTCGGCCGTCTGGTCTTCAATTGGAATCGGCAATCGTTTTCGGGGCCCGTTAGGGCTCCTCCAAGATCCCGCTGAGGGATGCAGTTGGTGACGGACGAACTTGCCGACGCCTTGATCGTTGCAGAGGCGAACGTCTATGAATTTGGGTGGATATGTTCCCGATAGAGGCGTTTGGGCGGTGAGGGGATCGAACCCCCGACCAACACGGTGTAAACGTGCCGCTCTACCGCTGAGCTAACCGCCCTGAAAACGTCGAAACGCTCTTTCCGCAGCGAGTCACTCTCCCGTGTACTTCTCCGCTGCCCGACATGCAAGATTACGCTTACCCCGGTGTCCTGAGATCAACGGCTCTTGCTGGTTACGGGCACCGGAGCTAAGGATGAGCACATTGCCCAGATTTGCGCTGCCTACGCCCGGGCCGTACCCTCCGTTCATGAAAACGAAGAACCTGATAGTGGCTGGGGTGGTCGCGGCGGACTCTCACTGAGTGTGGCGGTGCAGGCGAACCACGAGAAGGAAGAAGCAATCGACATGAAATCTCTGCCGGCGGCGGTGCAGAAGGCGATGAAGGCCGAAGCCAAAGGCGGAAAGATCATGCGCGTGGAAAAAGAGGGCGCGAACTACGAAGCGGTCGTGGAGAAGAACGGCAAGCAGACCGGCGTCGAAGTGAATGGGGACGGAAAGGTCGTGAGCCGGCACGACGAGAGGAAAGAACACAAGGAAAAGGGCGAGAAGTACTAACAATTAATGGCGGGTTTGAGCGCCCAGTCGCTCGAGGATCGCGAGTTCGAATTGAAAAGACATATGCAGCTCTTGTGAGTCACCCTCACGGCCAGTGGGAGCCTTGGCCAGCTCTTGCTTCAGTGGATCCAGCTTTCCAGTCCTCCGCACCTCGTCCCACGCGCGGGCGTATATTCCATGCCGATCGGAGCCGTGAACAACGGCTCGGACCCGCTCTCCGGTCCGCTCCGCTTCGGGCCAATCTCGCACGTCGCGCAGCGTCATGGCCAGCAGCCGCAAGCCGGTGGTATCGCGCGGATCCAGGATCTCGGCCCGGCGCAGGGCGGCGATTCTCTCGCGAATCTTGTTTTGCTGGCGGTAAATGATCGCGCGGGTCTGCCACACCTCAGCCGAATTCGGCAGTAACTTTTCCGCCTCCGTTAGTTCCGCGAGCGCGCGATCAGAATCGCGGATGCCCCAGTAATAGTAGGCCAGCGCCAGCCGGGCCTCGCCCATTCCAGGCCGGAGACGGAGCGCTTCCTGAGCTTCAGCGAGGGCTTTTGCCTTGAGAATCGGATCGCCGTCGGGGCCCGATGAGAGGAGGCTCAGCCGCATCGAAAGCCGGGCGCGCGCGAGCGCAAAGGTAGGATCAAGATCGACGGCTTGTTGATAAAGTTTCATGATCGCTTCGGGGTCCACGCCCGAAGTCAATTGCCGGAGTTCCATCTCCCGGGCCCGCAGGTAGACGAGATAAGCCTCCGGGTTGTCAGTCGGCTTGGTTGCGACCACGCTCCTTTCACTGGGAGTGAGAGTGGCCTGCAGTTCGCGTGCGATCGCGGCCGCGAGTTCGCCTTGCAGAGAGAGCGCATTCGTGAGGGTGCGCTCATAGCGTTCCGACCAGATCTGCCGATCGTTGCGCGTATCGACAAGCTGCACGTTAACGACAATCTGATTAGCCAGGCGACGAACGCTCCCTTGCAGCACATGCGCGACGCGCAGCGTGTTTCCGATTTCTCGCAATTTCCCAGCAACGGCTTCACCGCGGTAAGTCATCACAGAAGTCCGGGCAATGACGGTGAGATCCTGAATTTTACCGAGACTCGTCAGGACGTCGTCCTGAATGCCATCGGCGAAAAATGCATCATCTTTTTCCGCGCTCAGATTTTGAAACGGCAGGACTGCGATACTTTTTTCCGGAATGGAGATCGTGTCGCTCGCGCCCTGCTTCGGCGCCACACGGTAAGAACGGAGGAAAAAAACGGCCGTGATCGCGAGCGCGGCTGCGATGGACAATCCGATCAACGCCGCCCTCTTTCGATGCGCGACCGCCACGCGCTTTGCTCCTGCGCTCCGTTCCGTAGTCGCCTGCGTGAGCTTTTCCGGAACTTCAGGATTTCCGACCTCCTCCGTGAAAAAATTCACGACCGATATTTTCGCGCCGTGCTTCACCTTCACTTCGCCGCTGGTGCAGGTGTGGTTCCCATTTGCCGTACTGCCCGAGATCGTCGGCGACACGTTGCGAAAGCAGGATGTGCCCGGCGTCGCCGCAATCCATCACACGCTGCGCCATATTGATCCCCGCGCCCGCGACATTCGATTTGTCATTCACATCGGAAACGGCATTGACCGGTCCGCTGTTGATTCCCATCCGCAGAGGAAATTCCGGGTGACTTTTTAAAGCCCTTGCGATCTCGACCGCGCAGCGCACCGGCGCGTCGGGGCTGGTGAAAAAGGCCAGCGCCATCCCGTCTCCCGTCGGCAGCCGCATCAGCTTGCCGGCCGCTTCCGCTGCCCGGAATGTTTCCGTCCCGCGCACGATCTGGTTGAGCTGGTGAAGCAGCTCGCTCTGTCGGTCGATCAGCAGTTTGGAGTAACCGACGATGTCCGTGAAGAGGACATGCGCGATTTCGAGATGAGCATCGTGCTCGATTTCAGCGGACATGGCAGCGCCCTCTCCCAGTCGCAGCAATACTCCCAACTCGATTCAGGAGCGTCGAGCCTGAAGCAGCCTCCACGCCAATCGAACCGGTCAGAATTTTTTTCTTCAGGCTGACGTAAACAAAGCGCCCGACCGAATCGTAGATGGAACCGGGTAATTTGCAGCCGAAAGGAACGCAAGCGGAGGATCCTGACCGAAAACATTGTTGCATCCCACTGTGATGGTCGTGTTGTTGATGCACTTTTTCCAGCACGGCAGGCTGAAGTTTGCTGTTCCTTCCGTTCCATTCCCCTCACTGTCCGGACCCCGCCCGGCTTCTTTCTCGCCTTTCGAATATCCAGCGACCGGTGCGGCTTCCACCGGAGGTGCGAACTTAAACTCATACGAACCTTGCACATCGAAGACGAACGTCTGATGGACCCAGTGCTCTTTCTTCAAGCCGGTGTTGGGATCAGTAGCGAAAAACAACTTCTCATGAAAACCGTCGGTGTAGGTGACGGTCGCGCTTACGTCGAACCCTTTCCAGGCCCAGTCGAGGCGTGATCGGCCTTTCCACTTCAGATAGGCGTCGCGGGCGCCGCCGCCCACTCCCCGGCTCCTGTTTTCCAGCGTCGGACCGATCTGCGTGTTGGCGATCCGGAAGGACTCGAGCCATGTCGCCTGAGTGAGCGAACTGAACGTGCCGAACGCGGTCTGGAGTTCGTATTGCAGGCCAAAGTCGATCCCCCGCGCGCGCTCCTGTCCAAGGTTTTCGAATGGGGCTATGATCTGAGTGATGGAATCATCCGCCGCATGCTCGACCACTTCGCCGGGAAGAGACTTGCCCCGAAAGTCACGGTTCACGACCGCTTGTAGCGTGGGCGCCCCAACTACGTCGTGGCGCTCGATCCCGAAAAGGTCGACCGAGATCGCTCATGGGGGCCACTTCCTTTGGTCGATAAGGTTGTTTGAACGATGCCTTTTGCCGAGGTTCGTTTCAGGCGATGAAAGCTCATCCCGAAGGGCGGGTTAAAAGAGGGCCGGCCGGTCTGCTCTGCGTCCAATGCTCTCCACGAGGGGGGCGATGACGAACGTGCAAAGACTCGGCCGATCGAAAACAACTAAACCAGAACTGCCCCTCAATCCAATTTTCCATGCAAACAAACCAGCCACACCAAGCACATAAGCGAACCGCTGGCCGCTCCATGTCTAGCTTCCACATGACTTGAACACGTTCATTGCAAGCCGCGCTGGCTCCCGCCAGCGGTGGCTGATCTTGTTCTCTTTAGGCGTGAAGATTCCGCACCATGTCGAATAGTATGATGCCCGTGTATGCAGCCATTATCGCAGCGGCGCTCGCTGTCGGGAGCGCAGTTTATTCAGCTACGCGGCAACAGCAGGCGGCCACGCTGAAGGACCGGCAGCAGGCTTATGCCGCAATCATGGGAGAGAAGCATTTGCGCAATCAACTTTTTGTTTCACGATTCGAGGCGCGCATTTTCTCCGATTATCACGAACGGCGCTGGCAGCTTGCCGGCACGCCTGATAATTCGTTCGATTTTCAGGAAGCACAGCGTTGGGAGCATAAGAGCGAGGATTTCGCATTCGAGATTGCGCGCACGAACAAGGCGCTATTCGAGAGCATCGGCTTAGCCAGAAAGAGCTTTGCCCCCACAACAGAGTTGACAGAGCTGACCGAACGCATTTACCGGTTTAGACTCCTCTGATTCCGGCGCCACTGGACAAGAATGACCAGCAAAGCCTCGCGGCGTGGCAACTGCAAGCGGTGAAGGAGCTCCAAGCTTTGGCCGAGCGAGAGCATGGTGCGCCGGTCGACGCTTTGTTGGACTACCTTCAGCGGAACATGCGCAAAAAGTTATGAGCATCGCAAAACGCCTAACCAGGCGATGCAGACATGTGGTTAGGTCAAGTGTTGTTTACAGATTAAGTGTTGCATAACGGTTTCTTGGCTGTTCCCCTCGAACCGTTTTTCTGGCTTATTTCATGGATAGCTTTTTAAGAGATAGAGTTTTTGTTCGATAAAGGCGGTCTTGCTTTCATAGCCCAGCTCCTTGATCGCGGGCAGGCCCAGCTCGGTGGCGAACTTGCCCAGCTTGGTCTGCAAAGTA
>JBBSIA010000023.1:0-62993 GCA_038232335.1 Chthoniobacterales bacterium | reverse complement strand
GTTGTGGAGTTGGCTTTGGAGTCGCAGTTGGTTCCGGAGTCGGTGTCGCGGTTGGTTGCGGAGTTGGCGTCGGAGTCGCAGTTGGTTGCGGAGTCGGTGTCGCGGTTGGTTGTGGAGTTGGCGTTGGAGTCGCAGTTGGTTCCGGAGTCGGTGTCGCGGTTGGTTGCGGAGTTGGCGTTGGAGTCGCAGTTGGTTCCGGAGTGGGTGTCGATGTTGCAGTTGGTTCCGGCGTCGGGGTTGGAGTCGCGGTAGGTTGTGGAGTTGGCGTTGGGATCGCAGTTGGTTCCGGAGTCGGTGTCGGTGTTGCAGTTGGTTCCGGAGTCGGCGTTGGAGTCGCGGTTGGTTGCGGAGTTGGCGTTGGCGATGGCTTAGGAGTTGGTGTCAGCTGCGGTGTCGGTGTCGGCGTTGGTTGCGCCAGCATTCGAACAGGGATCAACAAAGGGATCAGGTTGGGTTGTAGGAGTGGCTTTGTGTCCAGAGCTGTCGTGTCACTCTGCATCAATGGTGAAGTTGCGCTAAGAATGGGAAGTGGACTTGTCGTCGGCGTCGGCGTCGGACTTAAAACCGTGGTTGGAGTCGGGCTCGCTGTCGCCGTGGCTGTGGCAATCGGCGCTGCGACTGCAGTTTCGGACGGAGCGGCTGTCTCCGTTGCAGTCTCAGTTTCGGTGGAAATCGATGTAGCTCCTGACTCCGCTGGCGTTCGTATCTCGCGGGGAGCCGACACCAAGGTCTCCAGCGCAACACGTGCAATTTCCTTGATCGCCGACGTCATCGTCGCAGCCGCAGGTCGAACAGGTGGCTCGATCGCGAGCGATGACGATGGGCCGGTATCTGTTTTCGCCGGTGCAGGACCAATCGCTGCAAGCGTTGGCCACAGGGTCTCGGTTGACATTTTGAAGGACTTCAGACTCAAAGGAGATGTCGCTATGGCTTCCGTCGGCCATAAACTCTCGGCTGACGTCTTGAACGACTCTGGCTTCGGAGGGATTATCGCGGTTGATTGCGATGCAACTGTCGGCCACAAGCTCTCGGTTGAGATCTTGAACGATCTCAAGTTGAGAGGAGACGTGGTGATCGATGCCGGGATGGACGGCAAAACAAGAACTGATGTCGGTCTGCTAGCCAAACTTCCCAGCGCATTGCGTGCGCTGTTGCCGGTCCCGGAGGTGGGAAGTGATGGGGACGGTCGCTTCGATTTTGCTCGACGCTTGATTTTGCGTCGGCGATGTGGAGTTTTTTTGAGTTCTTTACGTTTTGATGATTGCGGGGGAGAAATTTCGTCGGTTCGGTCCGCGGAGCTCGCAGGCGCAGACGAAAAATCGGACGTCGCTGCACTGGCGGTCCCGGACGCAACCCAACAGGCAAGCAGGCCGACTAAGCAGCTGGCCCGGAGCCGCGAAAACGTATGGCGCTTATGAGAGATGCTCTCTTATCAAGCAGTCGCCATGCCCGTGCAGCCCCTTAAACGGCATTGGAAATCGTCCTTTTCTGACCCGAAATGGATCCAAATGCACGCGCCCGTGAAGATTCGAACTTCAAACCTTCTGATCCGTAGTCAGATGCTCTATCCAGTTGAGCTACGGGCGCTCAGGGGATGGTAATTAGCGGCTTTAGCGACGGGCGTCAAATATCCGACCGCAGTCGTTCTGGTCTGCAACTTCTCGCATAATCCAAACGCGCATGACGGTCTTTCTCGGTTGCGGTTTTGCGGCGAAGTATCGCCAGGGAGGCGGGAACTTTTCGGTGCCGCTCCAGTGGATGCTCGGACTTTGCCACCTGGGATTGGATGCGATCTGGCTGGAGTTGCTCCCGGATACTGGGGATCAACATGAGGATGACCTCCGGATTCGCTACTTCCAGCGGCAACTCCAGAAATACGGCCTCGCAAGGCGCTATTGCTTGCTGCGCCAGGAACCCGTCACGGACGCACACGACTTCAATCAGTTCGAGTGCTTCGGAATCTCACGGCGTGAGCTGCTCGACCGGCTCGCCGGACCAAACGTTCTCCTGAACCTGAGCAACTCGTTGCATCCGCCGTTCCTCCTCCAATTCGAACGCCGTATTTTCTGCGATCTCGACCCGAGCGAAGTCTTCTATTGGATGACGAAACTCGAAATGGGACAATCCCATCACCACGAGTTTTGCACGGTGGCGTTGAACGTGAGCGCGCCCGATTGCCGGCTGCCGAAATCGTCGTTGTCATGGCGCACTTTTTATCCGCTCGTCGATTGCCAATTGTTCAGGGTGCGCTCCCAGCCGGCGCGCGCGAAATTCACCACGATCGGCCAGTGGTATTGGGGTGGTGGCGTTGAGGTCGATGGTCAGTTTCCTGATCTCTCGAAGAAGTTCGCGTTCGAGCAGTATCTCGACCTCCCGCGACGGGTTCCCACTGCGCGTTTCGAGCTCGCGATGAATATCAACGCCGACGACCCGGAGCTGGGTCGCCTGCGGAGCCGCGGCTGGTCGATCGCCAATCCCCACCAGTTGGCAAAAACCCCGGGTTTGTATCGGCGCTACCTCGCGGGAGCGTCCGCGGAATTTACCGCGATCAAGGGTGTGGACGTCGCATGGCGGACCGGCTGGTTGAGCGATCGAGCCGCTGCATTCCTCGCTTCAGGGCGCCCGGTGATCACCGAGGACACCGGCGCAGCGCGTTATCTGCCGGCTGAGAGTGGCTTCTACTTCGTTGATGGGATCGCGACGGCGCAAGCGGCAGCCGATTGCATTCTCGGAGACTGGCCGCGGATTTCAAAACGCGCCCGTTCCATCGCAGAAGACCTCTTTGATTCTACAAAAAACCTGCGCTCGATTCTTCGAATTTGACCAGCGGCGTTGGAAAAAAAGCAGCCCGCGATTCGCGTTGCAAAACCTCTTTGGGGTGTTACTCGTTCCCGGTCATGGCTGATTTGATCAAGGCGGAGGAGCTCAAAACGCGCTTAAAAAAGATTCCGGAATGGGAACTGGAGAAGAAGCACATTGAGCGCACCTTCGAATTCGACGATTTTTCGGAAGCAATCGATTTCGTGATTGCCGTCTCGGAAGTGGCCGAGGATGAGGAGCATCATCCTGATATCGATATCCGCTATAATAAAGTGCGGCTGATCGTTTCCACGCACAGCAAGGGCGGTCTGACCGATCTGGATTTCAGCCTCGCCGAACGGATCGACACGCTTTCTGAGTAGCTTCGATTCCGCCGAGCCGTCGCCGAGCCGCCGCGCAAAGATCGCCGCGGCGATCTTCGTGATGCTCGTGGTCACGGCCGTGTGGAAGATCATCGATCTTCGAACGCAGCCGCCGCCGCCGCCACATCCGGTTCCCGCCTCCGAATCTACTCGTTAGGTTAGGCGCCCGGAACGGCATCAGAGTTTGTGGTCGCGAGCGGCCGGCCTTCGTCGGCGTCGATGAACTCGAACATGGTTTCAATTTCAGAACGACCGGTCATGCCGGCTTCTTTCTTGCGCCGCGCGAGTGTCTCGGTGACTTCGTCGCTCCAGCCGCGCTTGCGCATGAACTCGTTCCAGAACCAAATTTCCTTCTCCGTCGGGCGGCGTCCGGTTTCGAAGCACCACTGCAGGAGTTCTTCATCGCTGCCGCCTTCAAGGACCCGCTCAGCCAATCGAGCGTAGCCAACGTGCAAAAAGGTGACGCAGTGGTCATCGAAGGCTTTGCCCAGATTGGGTTGATAATCAACGGGCAACTCGCCGTTCGCGTGCACGCGAATTTTGTCCAGCATGCGGCCGAAATGAACGAGGCCGCCGACCCGGGCAGAAGGACTACGAACTTTCAGGCTGCTCATTAAGTCAGTCTGTTCTTGTCGGTAAGAATTTCAAGGCTTCGTCACAGACGCCGTCTTCGACACCGCTACGGCCTGTGCTTGTCTGCATGCCAAGGCGCAACCAATGTGCGAGTGGATGGATCGAATTGTCGGGATCGAGACGGAGTACGGCTGCCTCGTGCGGGGGGGTGAATCCAGCACGGGTGCGGAGGGATGGCCCGCGCGGGTCAAGAACTTTTTATTTCGAAACGCGAACGCCGGCGCGGTCGATCTGCATTATCGCGATTACGAAGAACCGCCCGGCAACGGCGGATTCCTTCGTAACGGCGGGCGGATTTACCTCGACATGGGGCATATCGAGTATGCCTCGCCCGAATGCCTGACCCTCCGTGATGCGGTCGCCTACGATCTCGCAGGCGATCAGTTGTTGCAGGAAAGCCTCGATCAGCTCGGCGTCGCCGATCGCGTCTCGTTCATCAAGAACAATGTCGATCATCATACTGGCGCGACCTTCGGCTGCCACGAGAATTATCTGATGCGACGGGAGGCGCAGTTCACGCCGCCTGTGCTCGGCACGCTGCTCGCCTTCCTCGCAACTCGGCAAATCTTCACCGGTGCCGGGCGTGTGGGACAGGCCAATCCGCTCGCATTCGATTTTGAAATTTCCGAATCGCAGCCGCCGGTGGATTTTCAGATCAGCCAACGCGCGGATTACATCGTCAACGACATCTATCAATGGGTCCAATTTAATCGCGCCATCATCAATGCTCGCGATGAGCCGCTCGCGGATTATCGCCGTTATCGACGTCTTCATCTGCTGATTGGGGATTCGAACATGAGCCCATTCGCGACGGCACTGAAACTCGGGACCACCGCCTGCGTGCTCTCGTTGCTGGAAAAAGGGCACCTGCCGCGCAACCTCGTTTTGGAAGATGCCGTGCAGAGCACGCGCGATGTTTCCCGCGACCCCACCCACAAATGGATTGTCCGCCTCGAGAACGGCAGGACGATTCAAAGCCTTGATGTGCAATGGCGATTTTATGAACTTGCTTTGAAGCATCTCGGCGGCATCGAGGAAGACACCGACTGGCTGCTCGAAAGTTGGAATTTCACCCTCGAAGCTCTGGCGGGAAAACCGGCAGCGCTGATCGGCGGGGTTGATTGGATTACAAAGAAATGGCTTCTCGAGACGTTCATGGAAGCCGAGCAGCTCGGATGGAGCGACCCGTGGTTGCAGAGCCTCGATCTCGAGTATCACGACATCGATCCCGCGAAGGGTTTGTTCTTCGGAATCACACCCGCGAAACGAATCGGCGAATGGAACGACCGTGTCCGTCGCAAAGAAGCGACGAGCAAACCTCCAGTCAATACGCGTGCTGCCGGCAGGGCTCGGGCCGTCGAGTGGTTCCAGTCCAGCAATCAACCGTATGTGATCAACTGGGATTCGATTGCGCGCGATAACCGAGGGTTTCTCGTCATGGGCAATCCATTCGAAACTTACGAGGAAGAGGTCACCAACTTCCTGACCAGGCACTACCTCTCGCCTCCGCCCGAAAAAGAATCAGGCTAGATTCGGAGCCGCAGTCGCCAGCAGCTCTTCCACTCGCTCGAGTGTCAACTCATCGAGCCGATCGACCACGAGATCCGCTTCCGATAACTCGGCCGCGCGATTCGTGGTGGTCACTGCAACGACGCGCATTCCGGCAGCTCGGGCAGCTTTAAGACCGACGTGCGCATCTTCGAAGACAACACAGCGGCGCGGCAGAAGTCCGATCCGTGCCGCGCCGACGAGAAAAACTTCAGGATGAGGTTTTCCGTGCCGGACATCTTCAGCGGAAACGATCGCGGTGAAGGCGCCAGCCAATCCCAGTTCCTCGAGAATGATCTCGATGTTTAGCCGGTGCGTCGAGGAAGCGACCACCCGTGGGATTCCGGCATTGGCAAGCGTTTCGATCCACGGCAAAACACCGGGAAGTGGAACAATCCCGGAACCGCGCACGAAGGAGCGGTAAAGCTCCTCTTTTCGCTCGGAGAGTTGCGCGATTTCCGCAGGGTCGCGGCTCCAACCGTGAACCTCGGGAATGATTTGTTCGTTCCGCATTCCGAAGCCGCGAAGGAAGCTGCCGGGAGCGACAGCGGTTCCGAGGTCAGCGGCGAGTGCGTGCCAACTGCGTTCGTGCAGTGCCGCCGAATCAATGATGACGCCGTCCCAATCAAAGATCGCGCCGAACGGCACGTGCGTGCCCCCGTCCGTCATTCCAGCCGCTGAAGCGAAGGCAAACCGTAACTGCGCTGCAAGGCCGGCGCTTCGGTCGCAATCTGAGCGGCATCAAGTTCGAGCTGCTTCGGATCTTCCTCGGTCTCGACTTTGACAAAGCCATCGATCGGCTGCTTTACTGCCGCCGCCAGATCCCCTAACGAACGAATCTCTTTCCCGTTCACTTTTGTTACGATCAGGTACGCGTACTCGTCGTATCCGATCGTGCTATTGGCGGGCATGATCTGGCTGAGAATGACGACGCGCCGGTTACCTTCGGGGAAAAGCTCGGATTGAAACCGGTCAAGGTAAACGAAACGGGGCGGCGCTTCCTTCTGCCAATTACCGCCCCATTCCTTCAGATACTGACGCGAGAGTTCTTCAAAAATGAAGCCACCGAGCACGTAGAAAGGCGGCGGTTGATCTTCGCTATAAGGCGGGATGACGTAGTCCTTGGCAGCTCGATGTTCGAGTGTGAGATTTAGCTGCATCGGCTTTCCGCCGCGTTGAATCTGCAGCGGAACCGTATCACCAACGAATCCGCGCGAGGTGATCAAATTCGTGAATTCGATTTTACCGTAGAGCGGGTCAACGTAGTTTCCGTTTTGATCAATCTCATTGTTGCCGATCCCCACGACAACGTCGCCCACCTGCAAGCCTGCTTTCGCCGCCGCCATTCCCGGCTCCACGTTGACCACATACACGCCCGCGGGTTTTCCAGTCTGCCCGGCATAGCTGCGCAAATGCGGGTCACGGGTGGGGAAGAAACTAAAGCCAGCCGACGGAAAGCCGCCATAGCGCTGCGTCTCAGCATCCTTGAGGAAGTGAGCAATGATTGGCGCCGGAATCACGTCGAGCACCTGCGACCGCGGGTCGTATCGAAGCAGCAAGCCCGCGAGTTTATTGTTTTTGACGAGCGGGACGGTGTAGCTGTTGTCCCGGTACTGGATCGAGATACTAAGACGGTAAGTCAGGAACTGACCGACCTCGGCTGGATAACGTGTCATTTGCACGCTCGTGACCAGACCATCCGTCACAACCAACGCACCGGTTTGTTCCAATTGGAGCGCGGATAACCGGTCGCCGACGACCGTGTCGAGCGCGAATTGCATCGGCGTGAGACCTTTCAAAAAGTTCGCGTCCGTGGGTTGCAGCAGCGCGAGATTGGCTTCGTAATCAACCGCGAGAACGGTCGCGGGCGCCTTCTCACCGGACTCGGCACGTTCCAGTTCCACGTAGTTTTGATTTAGAATCAGATCGGCCGTGACCAGGACACGACCATTTGGCAAAACCGCGCCAAGCGCGCGCTTCGAGAACGGCGCCTTCTTTTGCCAGGGCCGCAGATAGTCGTATGGCTGCCCGGTCACATTCACGCGGAGCAAAGAAAGCTCCTTTGGTTTGAGGGCCGCTTCCGGACCCAACGCTTTCTTGACCGGAGCGGCGACCACCGAACCGCTCAGCAGGAAAGAGGTGATCAGCGCAACAATTACAGACAGGATTCGCATCAGTTCTTGTTCGGATCGTTCGCGGGCGCGGCTGGCGGCTGCTCGTTCAAATTCTGCTCACTGACGACGTTGTAGCGCGTTTTGATTCTTTCGCGCGCGCTTTCGACTTCCTGTGGATCAAGAACGAGCGGAGGACCGTCGCCAATCATCCGAACCACAAACCGATCTGCCGTTTCCGCGAATACTTTTGCGAGATCATCGAGCGTGCGGATTTTTTTGCCGTTCACCTCATCCACGATGCTCATACGATACGGCATCAAGTATGAGTTAATCGGGTCCGGAAGAATATTGGTCAGGACGATGACTTCGGGATGCTCGAGATAGATCTGATCGGTCACGAAGCGGTCGAAGAAGTGTCGCAGACGAAGGTCGTTAGGCTGATAAGCTTCGATCAGGTCAAGCGAAAGCGGCTGAAAGAGCAGGCCCGCGTAAACGATATAGCGAGCGCGGACGTCATAGCTGTGTCCTTGCTGCAGATAAGGCCAGACGGTCCCAAGCTCGACGTTTACCGTCAGCGGCTTTTTGTCGCGCAAGATGTCGAGCTTGACGGTGTCGCCCTTGAACTTCCGCTCGACTACCTCAGGCATCTCGACGCGTTCGCCTTCCAGTTCCACGAACGAATCGCTCGCGATCGGATGATCATCGATCGCCAGTAAAACATCGCCCGGTTGGATAACTTTCGAGGCGGTGCCGGCCGCGATCACGGTACTCACAAGAACACCACGATCGTTATTTTTGAGTCCGAGGAAGTGGCGCTGCGCGGGGTTCTGTAACTTGGAATAAGTGATGCCGAGATCGACGTATTTATCATAGTGACCATCCTGGATGTCTTTCAGGAAACGTTGCACCACCGGCGTCGGGATCATGTAGGCCACACCCTGGGCGACATCCCCGCTATATCCCTGGAAGGCGACGCCCATGACCTTGCCGTTCTGCATTACGGGACCACCGCTGTTTCCCGGGTTGATTTGCGCGCTAATCTGGATCGCGAGGTGCGAATCGATTGACGAATGGGTGTAAAGCTGAAAATCGATCCGCGAAACGATGCCCGCGGTCACTGACATGCGCTGTCCGCCGAGCGGATAACCATAAGCAGAGACCGTTGATTCGAGCTCTGGAATTCCACCAAAGTTCAGCGGCGTCATATTTTTGAAAAAGTCGGAGTCGCGGACCGTAATCACGGCGAGATCACAATCGTGGGCGACGAAGAGCACGGTCGCTGTGTATTTGTTGGGATCGCCTTCGCGTTCCACCGTCAAATAGCGGCTGTTGCTGACGACGTGCGCGTTCGTCATGATCCGACTGCCGGCAATCACAAAACCGGCGCCGATCCCGCGTTGAATCGCGCCCGAATTCCACGGAGCGCGATAATCAGGTTCGACTTCCGTGGCGGTAATTCGAACCAGGCTGTTCTGAATCTTTCCATTAGGCTGCGTCGGTCCGACCGGCACCGGCACGGTTACGGTGGTTTGCGATTGCGTGGCTCGCTGCTGCGGTGAAGCGGCGGGATTCGGGGGCGCGTTCTGCTGCGCTTCGAGTGCAGTGCTCAAGAACAACCAGCCGCAGAGTAAAAAAGCACAGCGCGTCATCAAGAAAGTCCGAGAAGATGAATCGAAGGAGGGAGAAAGCAAATGAGGGTGTTGCGCGACCGCATTCGAGAGAATTTTCCGGCGCGAAGCGCGACACAGCTCTTATGGAAAGCTGCTGCAGCGCTGATTACAGTGATCGCGCCTCAGAATACCAAGGAAGACGAGACTACTGCACTATCAGTTGCATGGAAAGCAGCGCGAGCATGTTCTGGGGAGCGCACGCAGCATGCGTGCGCTCCCAAGCGCGCGCATGCTCGTGCTTGCCAGTGCCGCTCGGACTTTCGGCATTCTGCCGAAACGGACTTCTGCGCTTCGCAGAGGGACGGCCAAACGGGAGAAAGGTCGCGAACCGAAAGCGTTGGGTCGGCAGCACGCAGCATGCCCAACATGCGTGCGCTCCCCAAGCGCGCGCCGGTTTCCCGTGGTTTGCTACCGCGCTCGCTCCTTCTCCGTTAACGGACGAATGGAATGGATGATTTCGCCGCGCAACTTACCCGCATCGGGCACCCAAGGAAAGTAGATCACCCACTGGAGATGCAGCTGCTGGTCGACTTCCGCCAGTCCCGCGAACGGCTTGCGAAGTAGCCCTGTCATGTTCACGACGTCAAGCACCCCTTGCGGGCCGATCACCAGTGCCTGCGGCACCCATTCCATTTTGTCGAAGGACGTGAGGAAGGCGCGGTAGAAAGCTTCGACCTGGGTTTTGCCCTCCCAACGCTCTCCCGTTGGCACCAGCTCCATCGCGCAATTGTCGGTAAACACGCTCAGCATCGTCGTCATCTGCTCCTTCCACTCCGTCTCTGTGCAGGGGGCGAACAATCGCTCCTCCGCAGCGACATGCGTCAGCCAGGCGTGCCGAACCTGATCGTAACCGGCAGGTGTAACTTCCCAGGTGATGGGCTGCCCTCGAAAGCGTGGGTCTGTAAGATGCTCGCTACGGGATCGGTGGTGGTCATTTGTCGAGTCGTAATGTCTGCTGGTTCAAACACGCTACGTGCGTCAGATAAAAGCCGTCAAGAAGACTGCACTGCCTGGCAGAATCATGGAGTGATGGAGTCATGGAGCAAGTGGAGAGTGTTTTTCCAAAGTCGGTTTTGCAAAAATGCCTGCTTTGGTTGTTGAAGCGTATCAGACGTCTGCGCGATTCAGCAGTGACTTCAGGACGGTCTCACCCTCAAAAACATCATGCGCAATCTGGCGCGCCGCGCGTGCGTGCCGCGCGTAATCGTGGTTGATCATACGAACGGCTTCGCCAATTTCGCCTAACGAGTTGAAACCAAAGAGGCCGCCGTCTCCTCCGTAATGCTGCGAGAACCCGGTTTCCTGCATGATGACGGGCCGTCCCGCGGCAAGATAGCAGGCGCTTCGGTCGCTGAACCATCCGGTTTTCAGGCGCACGTACTGGTCTTTCGCAACCGTGAATTCGCCTTTGGACTGCCGGATGTAGCTTCGATAGAGCGAGTAGTCGGCGCTGAGATCGTGCGGCGCCCGGATTTGCCAGCCATTGCGGACGAACTTTCCCCGGGTGCGGTCGTCTTTGATGTCGGTGGCGAGCTCGAACGCTTCCCCGGATTCTTTCGGCGCGGCAGCGAAGCGGAGAAATTCGCGGGATTTACTCCAGAGATATTTTTCGCCACCCCATTCGATATCTTTCAATCCACTCGTGCTCCAGTTCGCGACCGAGGTGAAGACCGCCGCGCCAGGGGCTCTTCGATTCGTTCGCCAGAGGTTGGTCACGATCGGCTGACGTGTGGGAAGCCAGTTGAGCCCGTGCAGCGGAACCGGAAACGCGGAGGTGCCGACATTTTCGCCGAACGTGAAAAGCGCACAATGCCGGCCGAGGTATTGAATCGTGGATCGGTTCTGCCGATCGACTTTAATTTGCTCCACGCCCGGATCGCTCTCGATGTAGATAATACGATCGCTCGCGAGCAGGTCGTCGTTAAACTCCTGCGCCCCGCAGACGTTCAGAATCGCATCAGCCTCGCGGTAGAGCTGCCGAATCCGCGACAGATTCAATCCGGCGGTCGGTTCTCCTGGCAAATAGCGTGCGCAAAATCCCCAGCGCCGCTCGAAACCAAACTCCCGCGCGAGCCGAGTGAGGATGCTGGCGGCATAGTCATACTCATTGTTGATCTCGAACGTGGCGGGGTTGTAGGGAAGGCGCGCCGAGTCTTCGATGTAGTAGACGTCGTGGCCGAGCCGCTGGAGACCAACGAGGTAATGAATGTGCTGCCAGATCACTCCGGCGATCGGGCAGGACCCCATAAAGCCCATGACGATCACCTTTTTTCGCTTCATGGCTGCGATCGTGAGGCCCGAAAGTCACTCGTTAGGTGCAAACGCTTTTACCGGCAGCGCCGGGTTTCCCGCAACCACGGTGTTCGATGGAATGCTTTTGGTGACGACGGAACCCGCGGCAACAACCGAGTTCTGGCCGATTGTCACCCCTTTCAGAATCGTGGCGTTCATTCCGATCCAGACATTGTCGCAGATGATCACGGGCGCCGTTCGCAACACGGGACGAGGCGGGCGATTTTTCAGAAAGGGCGCGAGAGCGTGGGCATCGATGATCCGTTGCGCTGGTTCGAGCGGATGAAAATCTGAATCGGCAATACCGACGTTCCATGAAATCAAGCAGTGCGAGCCGATCTCGATCCACTCTTCTGCCATCAGGAGCGCGCCATTCAGCAGTGTGAAACTGCCAATCGTGCAGCGGCCTTTTTCGCCAATGGCGAAGGAACAGCCCGCGTAGCACGAAACATGATTGCCGATCACCACCGCTCGCGGCGCGGTGCTCTTTAAATGGCGAAAAATCTGTGCGCTCTCACAATAAAAACCCTCGCCGAACTCTACGTTGGATGGAATCGGATGCGGCCACCAGTCGCTTTCGACATGTCGATCGGCTTTGATGTTGCTCATTGCTCGTTAGGCGGATACTTGCCGGCGGAATAGAGGCTGGCGTAAAGGCCGCCGCGCGTGAGCAAGTCTGGTCCGGTCCCATCTTCGGCGATGCGTCCGTTTTTCAAGACCACGATCCGGTCGAAGTTGTGAATCGTGGCGAGTCGATGCGTCACGATCAGCGTCGTGCGCCCGCGCATCAGTTCCTTCACTGTCTCCATGATCGCTGCTTCGGTGGTGGGATCGAGCGCCGAGGTTGGCTCATCGAGCAGCAGGATGGGCGCGTTCTTCAAAAAGGCCCGCGCGATCCCGATGCGCTGCTTTTGTCCGACGCTAAGATGTCCGCCGCGTTCACCAACCGAGCTTTCGTAGCCGTCTGCCATTTGAGTGATGAAGTCATCAGCTTGCGCGCGCCGCGCGGCTTCGTGGATTTCTTCCTCCGTGGCCTCAGGCCGGCCATACGCGATATTTTCCCGAATCGTGGTCGAGAAGAGCAGCGTATCCTGCAAGACGATTCCGATGTTCGCGCGCAGCGAGTTCTTCGTCACCGCACGGATATCCCGGTCATCGAGAGTCACGCGGCCGGCGCTGGGGTCGTAGAAGCGAGGCACCAGACTCAGCAACGTGCTTTTCCCAGCACCTGTTCCGCCGACGATCGCCACGATTTGATTTGGCGCAATTTCGAGATCGATGTCCCACAGCACCGGCTTCTCTTTTGCGTACGAGAAGGAGATATTCTCGAAGGCAATGGCGCCCGAAATGTTTGAGATTTCGGTGGCAGCCGGAGAATCGACGACGTCATCGGGCCGGTCGAGGACTTCGAAGCAACGTTGCGCGCCGGCGGCCGCGCCTTCCATGGCCCACGCCGTGTAGGTGAGCGCCTCGAGCGGTTGATACAGCATCAGCAGGTAGGCGCTAAAGACGAGGAGCGAGCCAAGGCTGAGCATCCCGGCGAGGACATGGAGAGTGCCGAGGTAATACATCGCCGCCGTGCCGAGAACCATGAGCGTGCTGATGACCAACGCGCTATTCACGTTCGTGAGGGTGAGGCGCAAATTTGCCTGGAGACTCTGTTGCGCCTGGAGCCGGAACTGGCCGACTTCCCATTCCTGCCGGCCAAACGCGTGCACCATGCGCACCGAACTCAACCCTTCCTGCGCCTGCGCCAGGACTGCGCTTTCGCGTTCCTGGATGGACGTTGATTGCTGCCGAATCCGGCTCGCAAAAATGTAGATGGCGCTCACAATCAGAGGCACGACAGCGAGAGACAGAAGTGTGAGCTGCCAATCCATTTGCACCATGATTGCAAACGTCCCGATGAGCGTAATCACGGAACCGAAGATGCTGGTGAGTCCCTTGTTATACATCGTCTGGATCGACTGCGAGTCGTAGGCGACGCGGAAGCTGGAATCGCTGGAACGACGGGCGTCGTGATATTTGAGCGGAAGGGACTGGAGGTAGCTGTAAAGATCGGTGCGGAGTTGGAGCAACGCTTGTAAACCGACTTTCACAAAAAGGTAATTTGTAGCGAGATTGATCAAGCCCCAGGCGAGCTGGATTGCCACTAACGCGAGACAAAGAAGGGGGATCAGGCGCGCGGAGGAGTCGAAACCGGGATGCCCGTTCCGCGGCAGAATATCGTCGACGATGATCTTAAACGGCCACGGCTTGAGCAGATTTAGCGCGATGCCGCAAAGCGTGAGCACGAGGCCGACGATGGTCTGGCCGACAAACGGCCGGTAATAGCGCAATGCGCGGCGATAGATCGACATGGGAATTTATGATTGCAGATTGGCAATTTCAGATTGAACTACCGCCGCAGTCTTCCCACCGGCGAAGCCAATCTGAATTGAATCCCAGGTTTAAAATCTTCTGATGCATCACCTGCTCGAAATATGGTCTGGTTGGGTCTCCGCCTGGGGATATTGGGGCATCATTCTGCTGATGGCGATGGAAAGCTCCATCTTCCCGGTGCCGAGCGAAATCGTGATCCCGCCCGCGGCTTTCCTGGCTGCGCGCGGCGACTTGAACTTCACGGGCGTGATCATCGCTGGAACGGTCGGTTCGTACCTGGGAGCGGCGATTACTTACTGGATCGCCCGTTGGCTCGGGCGCGCGATCATAGTCCGGTGGGGTGGTTTGTTTTTCCTGAGCGAAGCTAAACTGGTGCGTGCAGAGAATTGGCTTCACCGCTATGAAGCGGGAGGGGTTTTCTTCGCGCGTCTGTTGCCGGTCATTCGTCATCTGATCTCGATCCCAGCGGGGATTATCCGAATGAATTTCGGCCTCTTCAGCGCCACGACCGTAGTCGGTTCCGCGATCTGGTGCAGCGTGCTCGCGTATTTGGGACGTCAAGCTTATCGCGCCGAGCCGCAGTTACTGGATGATCCGGCGAAGATGGTCTCCTACATCAAAGGGAATTCGCACTGGATTCTGCTGCTGGTGATCGCCTTCGCTGCGATGTATCTGCTGGTGATACGGCTGAGCGCGCGAAGAGCATAGGCAGATATTTCACGCTCTTAAAGTGGGGCAAGTTTCCAATTTGCCTGAGTTGCGCCACATCCGACGCCAGAAAATGCCACGGTTGCCGCCGCACAGTGCGAAACACATTGTGGTTAAAATTCTTACACTGCTGTCAACGCTTGATCAGCGTTGCATTCACGGTAACCGGCTCAGCGGCAACTCTTCCTTCGTAAAACTTTGATTGAACGGATTGGCACCCGAAATGCTCCAACGTGAGTCAACACATGAAAAAGAACACGCAAATACTCAAAGCGCGCCGGCAAAAACTTTCCCTCGGTGATTTGATCCTCGCTGTTAGTTCGTGCACGAAAAGTACGAAGGAGACGGTCGCAACCGTCGCGGATCTTCTCGGCAGCGGCCAGGTGCGCGTCGAGAGTAACGGACGCTTTACCCGCGCCCGCGTCTGCTAGGCAAATCTCTACTTCAAATTTTCTCAAGGCGTCGCGCTGTCGGGTAATCCGGCAGCGCGACGTTTTGTTTTTGCGATAAAACGCTTTCCGGCCCACGCACCGGCTTTTATGTTCCAGCGGTGATCGATCGCTATTCCCGGCCGCAGATGCGCGAGCTGTGGTCTGAGACGCACAAATTCGAGACTTGGCTCGAAATCGAGATTGCGGCGTGTGAAGCGATGGCGGATCTCGGGCAGATTCCGCGCGCCGATGCGGTGGAGATTCGGCAGCGCGCGCGGTTCTCCGTGGCGGAGATCGCAGAGATCGAAAAGCGCACCAAGCACGACGTGATTGCATTCTTGGAAAACGTCGCTGCTTCCGTGGGTCCCGCCGCGCGGTGGATGCACCAGGGCCTTACTTCCTCCGACATTCTCGATACGACGCTTGCAGTTCAACTGACGCAGGCGGCGCAAATTCTCGCCGACGACTTGAAGAAACTGCGGATCACGGTCGCGGCTCAGGCCCGGCGCTACAAAATGACGCCGATGATCGGCCGCAGCCATGGCATCCACGCGGAGCCGATCACGTTTGGATTGAAGCTGGCGCTGATGTTTGACGAATTCGGTCGCGCTGAAGAACGGCTCGCCCAAACCACCGAGCGCATCCGAGTGGGAAAGCTTAGTGGCGCGGTCGGCTCTCACGCGCACCTCGATCCGGCAATCGAGCGATCCGTGTGTGAGAAGCTCGGGCTGAAGCCGGCGACGATCTCCACGCAAATTATTCAGCGGGATCGGCACGCGGAGTTCTGTTCCACGCTGGCACTGATCGGCTCCAGTATCGATCGCTGGGCAACGGAATTTCGACATCTGCAGCGGACCGAAGTCCTTGAGGTCGAAGAATTCTTCGGCGAAGGGCAAAAAGGCAGCTCGGCGATGCCGCACAAACGCAATCCGATCACCGGAGAAAGGCTGAGCGGCCTCGCTCGCGTGCTCCGCGGCAATGCCGTCGCCGGCTTGGAAAACGTAGCACTCTGGCATGAGCGCGACATCAGCCACTCGAGCGCCGAGCGAGTCATCCTCCCTGACTCCTGCACCTTGCTTGATTACATGCTCGTGAAGTTGCGCAAGCTGGTCGAAGGGCTCCAGGTTTATCCGGAGAACATGCAGCGGAACCTCGATGCGACGAAGGGCCTTTACTGTAGCCAGTCGGTGTTGCTGGCGCTGACGCGGGTGGGCGCCGAGCGCAAAGATGCCTATGAAGCGGTGCAACGTGCAGCCATGCGGACCTGGAAGGGCTCGGCCTCGTTCGCAGAGAACGCAAAGGCGGAGCCGCAAATTGCGGCGAAGCTTTCCGGACCCGAGATTGATGCACTTTGCTCGATCGATGTGCACCTCCGGCATGTGGACTCGACGTTTGCCGCACTGGGTCTCGAATAATTTGCCCGCTTCTGCAACCGTGCCGATTCGCGCGCGCGAATGGCTTGTGTGAACAAACCCACTCTCTATGTAAAAACCGGCTGCCCTTATTGCCAGGCAGCCATGGATTACCTCGACGAACATGAGATCGACTATGAAACCGTCGACGTCCGCGGCGACGACGCCTTGATGCAGAAGTTACAGGACGTTTCAGGCCAGGGCCGGACGCCGACAATGGTCTGGGGAAATGGAGACGTGCTTCCGAATTTCGGAATCGACGAACTCGAAGAGTTTCTGCGAGATCGCCAGCCGCTGACGAGAAACTAACGGGCGCCGGCGAGCTAACGTCCGAGATCGAGCAGGGTTTCGGCGATTCGGGCGGAGCGATCGAGCAGAATCGTCGCCGAGTGCAAAACTACGCCGGCGTTTTCGCCCGCGCCGAAGTCCAACGTCACGCGCGCGCCCTCGGCGCCCCGTGCCTTCAGGGTCAGCTCCGCGACCTCGAACGTGGATGAAAGCTCCACGCCCATGAGTTCCAGTTGCACCCGGAGTTGCAGCTCCATCGGCGAGGCGGCGGCCGGCGTGAATTGAACGCGCGAGCGTGGATCATCGGGCACCACTCCGACGACGCCGAGTTGCAAGGCTGCGCTCGACGCCACTGCCTCGACCATTTGGCGCGCGGGCGCCAGCCGCAAGGTTTCCAGCTGACCACTGGCGTCGAGAGTGACTAGTCCCAGCTCGAAACCAAGGCCGGGATGCAATCCTTCGCGCAAGGCCGCCGAGTGGAGATGCAAAGCTACGATTCGGGAGGAGGGCCGTGCCCGGATCGCCCCCATTTGCAGGGTCGATGTGAATTGCATCGAGATGACTTCCAATGGCAGAACGAGCAGCACTTCGGCGGGCGGCGACAGGACCATGGCTGGCTGAACGACCTCACCCTCCTGCCGGTGCGGTAGGGCAACGCGGATGGGGGCGAAGGGAGCAAGCGCGGTTTCACTTGGAGGCGCTGAATCCGTTTTTGCGTTTGTTTCGATTCCAACTGGCGGATTCTGTGGCCTGGTTTCACTCTTCACTTCCGATTGCGACGTTGACTCGATGTCGCTCAGGGTTGCGCCGACATCGACGGCCGCTCGCCGCCCCGCTTTCACGCGCGATTTCCCACGTGTGTGAGGGATTGGCGCTTTGAATGGAACGTCTCCGAGCGGCGCGCTCGGAACTGCCCGCGGAGCCGCGGCAGGAGTTTCCATCACGCTCTCCTGTTTCTGCTGTGGCCGCGAAGGATCGTCCAGAGTTCTCTGCACGAGCTTCAAGAGCTCAGCGGAAAAAAACGGCTTCGGAATCACCGCGACGATATTTGTTAATCGCTCAGCGGCGGCATTCATCTCTGTCACGTGACCTGACATCATCAGCACTGGAATTTCTGAGGTGATCGCGTTCGCCAGCAATCGCTCACAGATTTCGTCGCCATTCAGGTCTGGCAGACTGAAGTCCGTCAGAATCAAATCCGGCATCATCGCCTCTGCGCGTCGCAGGCCTTCGGCGCCAGTCGCCGCCGTCACGATTTGCAGGCCAGGCGCAGCGCTCGCGAGAATGTCTTCGACGAACACCAGAAGCATCTCCGTGTCGTCGATCACGAGTATTTTCTTGCCGGGATGAGCAGGGGCAACTTCCGGCTGAGCCGGAGCGGAGGACCCGTCCGTCCGCTCCGCGGCGCGCGCCTTGCGCAGTAACTCCGCGAATACCGGACCCCAAGGTCCATGAATCGAGCGGGGCGCATCGGTGGGTATCGCCGCCTCCGTGAAATTGGTGTGGCGCCAGCGCAGCATCTCGAGCAATGCCTCAGCGCCGGCCAGTGCTCCCGTCGTGGCATGGCTGATGTGTCCCGCCACCACGTGCACTTCCCCGGTGCGGGCCGCTGCAGATTCGACACGCAATACGCCGCTGCTCCCACCCACACAGGCCAGGGGCACCAGATCGCTTAAGCCGAGATCCCGCAGGGTTCCCCGTGAATCCCCTGGCGAGGTCCCGGTCCACGGTCCGAGGAGCGCTTGCACGGCGGCCCCGAACTCGGCGAGCTCAAACGGTTTCTCGATGAACTGAAATGCTCCCGCGCGTCGCTGCTCGAGACTGATTTCGGCCGACGTCCCCGCTCCGATTACCAGCACGCGCGTATCCGGATGCGCCGCCTTCATTCGTGTGAAAAATTCAACCGCTCGGGGGTAAGAAGGATCGAAATCGAGCACCACAAGCTCAGGCCGGATTTGCCTCGCAACGCTTTCCGCCTCTTCCAGAGAACGGACGATGCGCGTCTCGTGTTCGGGCGCGAACTTCTGAAGCGCCGAGGCAATTGCGACGCCGAGCGCGTCGTATTCTTCGATCAAAAGAACGCCGGGCTTTGATGTATTCCCTGGGGCAGTTGCGAGAGTCGGAGGCACGGGAGGGACTGATCGGACGCGAGATTAGGAAAACCGGCAGGCACGGTCAAAACAAAGGAGCGCAAGTTGCATGCCGGGCGCCTAACGAACCTCAGTTGCGCGGTCCGCTATTCGAAGCGGAGCGCCTCGATCGGGTCCAGGGCCGCGGCTCGATATGCCGGGTAAAATCCAAAGCCAATCCCGATTGCGGAACAGACGATCAGTCCAGCGAGTGCCCAGCCGAACGGAAAGATCAGGTCGACCTTCAGCCATAGAGCCAGGAGGTCGCCGCCGATGACGCCAAGGATAATTCCGAGAATGCCGCCGGCCTCGGAGATAAAAACGGCTTCGGTCAGGAACTGCCTGAGAATATCACGACTCCGGGCGCCGATGGATTTGCGGACCCCGATCTCCTTCGTGCGCTCTGTCACGCTGACGAGCATGATATTCATGATTCCAATGCCGGCTGCGACCAGCGCAATCAGGCTGATAACGAAGGCGCCGATTCGAACGATGCCGGCGACCGAAACAAAGGCGCTCTTCAGCGAATCGTTCGAGTAAATCTCGAAATCGTTCTCCTGCTTGGCGTGCAGTCCGCGCGCGATCCGCATCGCGCCGATCGCGCGATCCAACGTGCGGTTATAGGTTTGCTCGGAGAAGGATTGGGTCGCGATGTTCACGCTTCTCTTCGCTTCGCCGTAATTCTCGAAAAAACGCGTAATCGGCATCACGCAAATGTCATCCTGGCTTTGACCGAACGCGGTGCCTTTCTCTTCCAGCGAGCCGATAATCGTGAAGGTATGGCTGTTTAACTTGATCACCTTGCCGAGCGGCGACTCGTGCGGGAAAAGGCGCTTCTCGATCGTCTTTCCAATGACCAGGACACTGCGCGCGAACTGCACATCTTCGTCCGTTATATTTCGGCCATACGCGAGCGTGTAGGCGTTCGCGGTCAGGAAACTTCGATTCGAGCCGGCGACGGTGAGGCTTGGTGTCGTCTTCATTCCGTTGTAAACGGCCTGGCCTTTGAAGTCGAAAGTCTTGAGACAGATTTCGCGCGCCTCGCCTTCCATCAGCTCGTAATAGCGCAGCGCCTGCCGATAGCTGACGTTGCGCCGGTTTTCATATTTTTTCTTTACCTGGCCGCCGGCACTCACGTTGGCCGGATATTTTGCAAACTGGAAAATGTTCGACCCGAGAAAGCTCAGCCCGGATTCGATCGAGCCTTGGAGCGCGCCAATCGCGGTCATGACGGAGATAACGGAGAATACGCCAATCGTAATCCCGAGCATTGTCAGCGCCGAACGCAGCTTGTTCGCGCCGAGCGAACTCATCGCCATCAGCACTGTTTCGCGAAAAGGCACGGCAGGTTATCCGGCGAATGCCTGTGCCGTCGTAATGGCGAATTCGTCATTCATATCTCAACGCCGAGACCGGATCGAGCCGTGAAGCCGACCACGCCGGTGCGAGCCCCGAGAGTAATCCCGTGAGCACGGACACAACCACGGCCGCAAAAACAAGGGCAAATGAAAACTCGATCGGGAACGAGGGAAATGCCGCGCCGATGGCGGAGCAAACCGCGTAGGCGATGGTTAGGCCGATCAGCCCACCCACGAGACAGAGCGCTGTCGATTCGATCAGGAATTGCAACAAGATTGTGCGGCGGCGCGCGCCGAGCGCTTTGCGGGTGCCGATCTCCTTGGTCCGTTCCTTCACGCTCACAAAGGTGATGTTCATGATGCCGATGGCGCCGACAAACAATGACAGGCCCGTGATGAACAGCCCCGCAATCGCGATCGAATTCTTCACCGGGTCGAGCGTGCTCTTGAACGCCTGCTGCTCGTTGATGGAAAAATCGTCACTTTTTTCCGGCGCCAAACCGCGGACCCGCCGCATGTAACCGGTGAGCTCGTCTTTCGCTTCCGTCAGCTTTGTCTTGTCCCTCACTTTCACACGAACTTCAGACTCACTTTTCGCGCTGAAGTAGCGCTGAAATGCGGCGAGTGGGATAGCGACCATTGAGTCCCAGCTAAAGACGCCCAGAAATGTTCCCTGTCGCGTATTCACGCCGATGACCTTGAATGGTTGCCCGCTGATGAGCAGTGACTTGTCGATCGGATTCTCCGAAGGAAAGAGAGCATCCGCCACATCGTAACCGATCACGACGACATTGGCGCCGCCGCGGGCTTCGGTTTCATTAAAAAAACGACCCTGCGTGCAATCCACCGTCGAGATCGCGAGGAAATCATAGGTGGTGCCGAGCACATAAACGTTGTTGACCTCGTTTTCGTTGAATTTCACACTGCGGAACCAGGAGGCGGTCGGCACCGCGAGAAGAAGATTCGAACGGCTGTTCGCCGCGATCATTCGGTTGAGCGCCTCTGCGTATTCGGTTCGAATGCGTTTGCGGCTGCGGAAACTCCACCAATCATCCTGGCGTATCCACGGCTGTTGATCGACATACAGGACATCTTCGCCCAGCACCGACATGCTCTTGTCGAAACCTTTTTGAATTCCGGTGATCGCCGTTCCCATGAGCGTGACTGCCACGATCCCGATGATCACTCCCAGCGCGGTGAGCATCGAGCGTGTCTTATTCGCCCGCATCTGGGCCGCGGCGATCTTCCAGCTTTCGGTCAGCTCGTAGAGAAGGCGCTTCATGTCGCGACTGGCCGCGTCAGGAGAGCATCGCGCGGGCAAAAGTCGTGCCGCCGAGCTCGTCGCTTTCGATCAGACCGTCACGCAGAAAAACTGTCCGGCGTGTGTGACGCGCGACGTCGGATTCGTGCGTGACAAGGATAATGGTATTGCCGCGTTGATACAGATTCTCGAGCAACGACATGATTTCTTCGCCGGTTTTGGAATCAAGATTTCCGGTCGGTTCGTCGGCCAGAATGATGGAAGGCTGGTTCACGAGCGCGCGCGCGATCGCAACGCGCTGGCGCTGGCCGCCCGATAACTCGTTAGGTTTATGTTCCAGTCGATCTCCCAATCCAACATCGCGCAGCACCTGCGCGGCGCGCTCTTCCCGGGTCTCGGGATCGACGCCGGCATAGATCAACGGCAGCTCGACATTTCGCAGGCTCGTGGAGCGGGGGAGGAGATTGAAAGTTTGGAAGACAAAGCCGATCTCGCGATTTCGGATCGCGGCAAGCTCATCATCATCCATCGCGGAAACGTCGCGCCCGTTGAACTCGTAACGGCCTGAGCTCGGCGTATCGAGGCAACCGAGCATGTTCATAAGGGTTGACTTGCCGCTGCCGCTCGGTCCCATGATCGCGAGGTATTCGTTGCGATGAATCTGCAACGTCACGCCGCGCAGAGCGTGCACAGTTTCTTCGCCCATGAGGTAGTGTTTCGTGATCTTCTCGATGTCGATCACGATCGGACCGGGCGTCCGAACGTTGTCGCCATTGAGAGTGCTCATCGAAACTGGGCAGCGAAAAGCGCCGCACGTGCGGCGTTCATCTCTTACTTCGATTCTTCCTTCTCGAGCACGACCTTTGCGCCATCCTTCAACTTACGGCTGATCGCGCTGTAACTGCCGGAGATCACTTCGTCGCCCTCGGCGATCCCGCTTTTTATTTCCATGTAAGTGTCGTCGGCAATGCCAGTCGTCACCTTCACCATTTTGGCTCTCCCGCCGGCTTTCACAAAGACCACCTTGGCGAGTTTCTCGCGCTCTTCCTTTTGCGTCTGCTTCTCCTGCCGATTGTTAGTGAGTTCCGCATTATTGTCGCTCTTATCGCGCGCTTCCGTGCGCTGCTTGCGTTTTTCGATTTCTTCCGGACTGAGATTGCTGTCTCCGGTGCGGATGGTGACGCTTTGCATCGCAACGGCGATGGCGTTCTGCACCATGTTGGTCTGAATGTCGGCGGTGCAACTCAGGCCAGGCCGCAGCTGCACATCGTGATCTTCCACCCGAATCTTGACTTCGAAATTCGTGACCTCTTCCTGGGTGCCAGTGCCGGTGGTCTTCCCAGTGTTCGCAATCTGTTGAACTGTTCCTTTGAATTTGCGATCGCCATACGCATCGATTGAAACCGTGGCTTTATCGCCGACCTTCACATTGACGACGTCATTTTCATTCGCATCCACGCGGGCTTCCATGTGACCGAGGTCCGCGACCCGGAGAACTTCCGTGCCGGCGAATTGATTCGTGGCCACCACTCGCTCGCCGAGTTTACTGTTCAGCACCGTGACAATGCCTTCGATCGGAGAATAGATTGTTGTCTTGGAAAGCTGATCGCGCGCCTGGCTTGAACCCGCCTCCGCGCGCTCGATCTCGTGCAGCGAACTTTCGTAGATCGATTTCGCGACATCATGTGCCGTCTGCGCGGTGCTGAACTCCGACTCAGAAATCATTTTCTTGGCAAACAGGTCCTGGCTGCGCTTCAGGTCTTGCTCTGTTTTCGCCAGAGTCGCTCGCTGTTGCAGGTTCACTGCTCGTGCGGCGCTGATGGAAGCTTCCTGTTGATCGAGCAGCGCTTTGTAAGAATCCGGCCTCACCTTGAGCAGGAGGTCGCCTTTCTTTACCGGTTTGCCGTCCTCGACCGGCAGTTCAATAATCTCGCCAGCCACTTCCGGCGAGATTTTCACCTCCGTTTCCGGCTGCACTTTCCCAGTCGCCGAAACCGTCTGCAGGATTGTCCTGCGGACGGCTTTCTCCGTCGTCACCGGAATCGGCTTCTCGCGTCTGCCGAGAATCGTAGCGATAACAATCCAGAGCACGATCGCGGCGATCGAAGCGATGATGATGTAGCGCTTTCGCCGGGATCTTCTTTTTCGCCGCGGCCCAGAAGCCGTCCCTGGCGTCATGATGGTTTGATGCATGGCAACTCGGTTCGGGGTTCGCGAACGGGTCAGAGATATTGATTCTTTAGCGGCTTGAGAAGCAAATCCCGTTCAGTTGTGACTCACTGCGAGCACACTGGTTCGGCCGCAAGCCTCGCGCGAATTTGTTCCAATGCCCAAATCGCGTGCTCCGCAACCAGCGGCTCGTGATCGGTGGCCGCCTTCTCCAGTGCCGCGACATCTTCCGCACCGCCAACGTTGCCCAAAGCTACGCAGACGTTGCGAAGAAAACCGCGGCGCTTAATTCGTTTGATCGGCGAGCGCCGGAAGATCGCGCGGAATTGATCCTCGGTGAAGGCGAGATAATCCCGCAGCGCGAAGCCCACGGTTGCGGAACGCGCCGCGAATGCGAACTCTCGCGAAACCGCGGCAAATCGGTTCCATGGACAGACTTCAAGGCAATCGTCACACCCGTAAATGCGATCGCCGATGAGCGGCCGCAGTTCCACGGGGATGGAGCCTTTCAGCTCGATCGTGAGATAGGAAATGCAGCGGCGGGCATCGAGCGAATGCGGCTCGCGCAGAGCGCCCGTCGGACATGCCGTCATGCAACGTGTGCAGCCGCCGCAGCGCGGAGTTTGCGGGTCGTCGGCTGGCAACTCCAAAGTGGTCAGAACTTCCGCGAGAAAAAACCACGTTCCCATCTGGCGGTCGATCAGCATCGTGCTTTTGCCATGCCAGCCGACGCCAGCCTCAGCGGCATAATCGCGTTCGAGAATCGGACCGGTATCGACATAGCATTTTTGGACGCCGCCGTGCCCGATCAGCAACTCATCGACTTTGCGCAACTTCGGGGAAACCAAATCGTGGTAATCGTCGCCCCAGGCGTATCGCGCGATCCGTCCGGTGCGCGCCTTCTGCCGCGCGGACTGCGCACCCGGGCCTTGCCAGTAATTCAGCGCGAGAACGATGATGCTGCGGAGTCCCGGCAACACGATTTGTGGGTCGGCGCGCTTTTCCGCGCCGCGCTCCATCCAAGCCATCTCGCCCGCCGCGCCTTCGCGCAGCCATGTCTGAAACTCCGCCGCGTGTTTCGGAGGCGCGGCGCGCGCGATCCGGCACGAATCGAAGCCGAGTTCCCGCGCGCAGGAAACGAGTTCTTGCTTCAGGTGGAGGGCGGAGTCTGCCGTGCTCGGCACTTCACCTTTGACGCCGATCATCTGATCTCCAGGCGCAATCCGCCGTGTTTCTGAACAATTAGCTCCGCGATTTCATTGATCGAGTGATACGAGGTATCGAGTTCGAGATCGGCGGCCTCGCGGTAAAGCGGCTCGCGAGCGGCGTAGAGTCCGCGCAACGTCGCGCGTGGATTCGTAGTTCGTAGAAGCGGTCGATTGTTCTGCCGCGAAACGCGCTCGAATAAAACCGCTTCATTCGCGAAGAGATGAACAATCATTCCAAGCCGATGGAGAAGTTTCACGTTTTCGCGTCGCAAAACAGTCCCTCCGCCGGTGATAAGGACGACCGCTGGATTCGGAGAAAGAGTCTCGAGAACTGCATTTTCCGCATCGCGAAATCGATCTTCGCCGAATTGCTCGAAAATCTCCGGAATTTCGAGATCAAGCTTTTTCTGCACCAGCTCATCCGTCTCAATACAAGGCAGACTGAGTCGCTCAGCTAATTGCTCACCGACCGCGGATTTGCCGCTTCCCATAAAACCGATCAGGACGATGCCGTCTCCGCATTCGCGCATGTCGCAACTATGCGATTTCGATGCGTTCCTGCAATCACCGGGCGGGACCGCGCTGTCGCGCCCAGAATTGCCTTTACAACTCCAGTGGTTACGGAGCACTGGTGAATCTGAGTGAAAAATGATCAAAAAACTCCGGCACTTGTGGCGGTGGTCATGGGAAGCACGTCGGATTGGGAGACGATGCGCCATTGCGTGGAATCACTCGAGCAGCTCGGCGTTCCTCATGAACACCGCATTGTCTCCGCGCATCGAACTCCGGAACTGATGGCGGATTTTGCACGCGGGGCTGCGGGGAGGGGAGTGCGCGTGATCATTGCGGGCGCAGGCGGCGCCGCCCATCTGCCGGGAATGATCGCGGCGCATACATGGCTTCCGGTTTTAGGGGTGCCGGTGCAATCGCAAGCCTTGCACGGAGTTGATTCGTTGCTTTCGATTGCGCAAATGCCGGCAGGGGTTCCGGTCGGCACTCTGGCGATTGGCATTTCCGGGGCAAAGAATGCGGCTTTGCTGGCAGCCAGCATTCTCGGTCTGAGTGACGAAACCATCCGCAGCAACGTGGAGACCTTTCGAAAGCAGCAAACCGACGCGGTGCTCGCGCAACAGGCTCCATGACGGGGCCGTATCTCCCCGGCGCCACAATCGGCGTCATGGGTGGCGGACAGCTCGGCCGGATGTTTGCGATCGCGGCGCGACGGATGGGTTATCGCGTGCACGTCTTTACGCCCGACCAAGACAGCCCCGCTGGCCAGTTCGCCGACGCTGAAATCGTCGCCGATTACGCGAATGAGAACGCCGTCCACTGCTTTGCGCGCGAGCTCGATTTGTTAACCTTTGAGTTCGAGAACATCCCCGCCGAGACCATCGAGTGGTGCGCTCGAGTTTGCGTCGTCCGGCCCGCCGGATCGATTTTGCACACGGCGCAAAACCGGTTGCGCGAGAAAACTTTTCTCTCTGCGGCTGGAATTCCAGTGGCGCCATTTTATCCGGTGCACAGCGCCGCCGAACTGGCGGCTGCACGCGCCCAACTCGGAAGTCCAGCGATTCTCAAAAGCGCGGCTTTTGGTTACGACGGCAAAGGCCAGCAGCGCATCGGAGCGCACGAGGACATTAACGAGATCTGGAGGACGCGCTCCGGCGAAGAAGCAATTCTGGAGAGCGTCATCGATTTCGAAAAAGAACTCTCTGTGATCGTTGCACGCGGACCTGATGGCGCGATCGCGACTTTTCCGGTTTGCGAGAATCTCCACCGGGATCACATTCTCGATGTCACCTTCGTCCCAGCGCGCATCACCGCAAATATTGAAGCAGATGCTGCCGAACTCGCGCGCGTGATCGCGGAGAAATTCGAACTCATCGGTCTTCTCGCGGTGGAGATGTTTCTAACTGGCAACGGCGATTTGCTTGTGAACGAACTCGCACCACGTCCCCACAATTCCGGACACTGGTCGATCGAGGGATGCGCGACGAGCCAGTTTGAACAGCACGTTCGCGCCGTTTGTGGATTACCGCTCGGCTCGACCGCGGTTTTGCAACCCTGCGCGATGGCCAATCTGCTCGGCGACGTCTGGCAGGGCGGTGAACCCGATTGGGCGGCGGGGCTGAGAATTCCTGGTGTGCATCTTCATCTCTATGGGAAACGGGAGCCGCGCCCGCGTCGCAAGATGGGACATCTCACGGCGCTCGCCGGCGACGCAGATGGAGCGGTCTCAAAAGTGACTGAAGCGCGGGCGGCGCTCGCCCCGCAGGGGAGGTGAACACCGCGGTCGTCAGCGCATTATCGTCTGCCGAACGTGGACCAGCGGTCGGGCAGGCGGTGGAATTGCTTCACTCCGGGGAAGTTGTCGCGTTGCCAACCGAGACGGTCTATGGACTGGCTGCCGACGCGCTCAACGTTGACGCGGTCGTGAAGATTTTCGAAGCAAAAGAAAGACCGCGCTTTGATCCGTTGATCGTGCACGTTTCTGATTCCGAGTCGGTCGAAAAAATTGCGATCGTGCCAGTCGACACACGCAATCTCATCAACAGTTTGATGCGCGCGTTTTGGCCCGGACCGCTCACGTTTGTTCTCCCGCGGCGTGAGAAAATTCCGGACCTCGTCACGGCCGGTCTTGGCACCGTCGCGGTTCGAATGAGCGCCCATCCAGTCTTCGCCGCTGTTGTCCGCGAATTCGGCGGTGCTCTGGCCGCGCCGAGCGCAAATCGTTTTGGGCGGATCAGTCCGACGCGTGCGGAAGATGTCCTCGCAGAATTGGGGGGCAGAATTCCGCTAATTGTGGACGGGGGATCGACTCAGCATGGTTTGGAATCGACGATTATCTCGGTCCGCGATTTAACGATCGAAATTTTGCGGCAAGGTCCGGTGACGCTCGAACACCTAAAAGAATTTGCGCCGACTGAAACCGCGCGCCCCAGGTCGCAAGTGGTCGCCCCGGGCCAACTGCCATCGCACTACGCGCCGCGAACGCTTCTCGTCCTGGCCGAAAATGCGAGCGAGTTCGTTCCTGCCCCCCACAGCCGATGCGGCTTGCTGGCGTGGAACCCTGCGCAGGATACCCGCAAATTTGCGATCGTTCGGTTACTCAGCGCGGCCCACAATTTCACAGAAGCGGCTGCAAATCTCTTTCGATATTTGCGTGAGCTCGACGCAGCGAACCTTGACCTGATCGTTGCAGAAGCGGTTCCGGAACATGGGTTAGGGGCCGCTATCATGGACCGTTTGCAACGCGCGGCGAAGTAGCGCGTGTCCGGCTTCCTCAAAATTCGCGAGAGCGAAACTTGTAATCTGAAAACCAGGAAGCGAGAAGGGCAACTGGGCCGCTTCGGCAGAGTAGCGCGAGCCTCTGGCTTGCGACCCCTCGCCTGACGCAAGCCAGAGGCTCGCGCTACTCAATCGGTGCGATGATGGAAGGTTAGCGCTCGAGTTTTTCCAGGGGAGCGCAGGCTGCCAGCCGCTGGTCTCGGCGTCCTGGCCGAACGAACTTTCCGGCGCGAGCTCACAATCGGGCTAAGCTCGGCGTTAATCTGCGGACGATCTACTTCAGCGTCCTTTCCGATTGCGTCGGTGTTGTAAATCGCGGCCGCTCAGCTCTGATGGGCCAGGCAGGCTTGGATGAAGCCCTTGAAAAGCGGGTGCGGCTGGTTCGGTTTGCTTTGGAATTCGGGATGATACTGGCAGGCCAGGAAGTACGGATGATCGCGCAGCTCGATCAACTCGGCGAGCGCTCCGTCGGGCGAAGTGCCAGAAATCGTGAAGCCCTTTTCGTCCATCGCCTCCCGGTATTTCATATTAAATTCGTAACGGTGACGGTGGCGCTCGAGCACCTCGTTGTTGCCGTAAATTTTCTCCGCGAGGGAGCCGTGCAAAATCCTGGTGGGCCACGTGCCCAATCGCATGCTGGCGCCTTTTTTTTGCACTGCGCGCTGCTCTTCCAGCAAGGAAATTACTGGATCAGGCGCGTTGCGGTCGAACTCCGTGCTATTTGCATTTTCCAATCCGCAAACATTCCGCGCGAACTCAATCGTCGCGACTTGCATTCCAAGACAAAGCCCAAGGTATGGAACCCTGTTTTCACGCGCGAATTTTGCCGCTTTGATTTTGCCTTCCACGCCGCGCTCCCCGAAGCCGCCGGGAATCAGGACTCCGGCAACATCTTGCAAGTGCCCGTCAACTCCGCCACGAAGCGATTCGGCATCCACGAGCTTTAGATTAATTCCGCAATCCTGGCTCGCGGCTGCGTGCGTCAACGATTCGTAGATGCTCTTGTAAGCATCCTGGAGGTCGATGTATTTGCCGACGACGGCGATCTTTACCTGCTTTTTGGGATTCACAACCCGATCGACAAATTTTCGCCAATTGGTGAGATCAGGCGCCGGCGTCTCCAGCCGCAGCAAATGGCAGACGAGGGCGTCGAGCCCTTCATCGTGCAACATCAGCGGCATCTCGTAAATCGTGTGCGCGACGTCGCGCGCTTCGATCACAGCTTTTGGAGTGACGTTACAAAACATAGAAAGCTTCTGTCGGGTTTCGGCATCGAGTGGAAGCTCGGTTCGACAAAGTAAGACCTGCGGCTGCAAACCAATCTCGCGCAACTTCGCGACGCTTTGCTGGGTGGGTTTGGTCTTCAATTCCCCCGCCGCCTTTATGTAGGGGACGAGAGTTACGTGCACGTTGACGACGTTCTCGGGACCGACTTCGAGGATGAATTGCCGAATCGCTTCGAGGAACGGCAGCCCTTCAATATCGCCCGTCGTGCCTCCAATTTCCGTGATCACGACGTCCGCTTTCGATTCGTTCGCTACCTCGCGAATCCGGTTCTTGATCTCGTCGGTCACGTGCGGAATCACCTGCACGGTTTTCCCGAGATAGTCGCCCCGCCGCTCTTTCAGGATCACGCTTTCGTAAACCTGACCGCTCGTCAGGTTGTTGTGGCGCGAGAGCACGCAATTCGTGAAACGCTCGTAATGGCCGAGATCAAGGTCTGTCTCCGCCCCGTCGTTCAGAACGTAAACCTCGCCGTGCTGAAATGGATTCATTGTCCCCGGATCCACATTCAGGTAAGGGTCAAATTTCTGAAAGACGACCCGCAATCCCCGCAGTTCAAGCAGCGTCCCGAGTGCAGCCGCGGCCAGTCCCTTGCCTAACGAGCTCACCACTCCACCGGTAACAAAGATGTATTTCATGCGTGCGCTGAGGGTTTTCGTGTCGCGACCGGCCCGCGCCCGGAAAGCAATTGCCGCTCCATTCTTTCCGCATCTTCAAGCGTGTCCACGCCCGGCGATCCGCGGCCCGTCACGACCACCCGAATCTTTACTCCATTCTCCAGCGCGCGCAATTGCTCGAGCGACTCTGCCTGTTCCAGAGGACCCGATTTCCACCGCACGAACTGGAGCAAAAAATCGCGGCGATAACCATAAATTCCCTGGTGTCGCAGGTAATGCGGCGCGGAGGCATGGCCGCGGTTTGACGGGATCGGACTGCGCGAGAAATAGAGCGCATCTTTATTCCGATCGAGCACCACTTTCACCTGATGTTCCGAAGCGACATCGTTCTCATTCTCGAAACGATGCGCGGCGGTGATCATTTGCAATTTCCGCTCTCGGTCCAACGAACTGACGATCCGATCGATGAGCCTGGGATCGACCAGCGGTTCGTCGCCTTGAATATTGATGACGTGGGAAGCGGGCCATTTTTCGGCGACCTCAGCAACGCGATCGGTGCCGCTGCGATGCCGCCTGGACGTGAGCGCGACCTCAGCGCCCCAGTCAAAGGCCGCCCTCGCGATTCGCATGTCATCCGTGGCGATCACAAGCGCATCGAGCGTTCGGGCGCGTCGGCAACGCTCCCACACATATAGAAGCAGCGGTTTCCCTGCGATTTCGTGAAGCGGTTTGCCCGGAAAGCGCGACGAATCCCATCGCGCTGGAATAATGCCAATGGCGCTAGCCATGGCCGAGCTTCAAAATTATCTCCGCCGCTTCCGACAAGTCCGAGGCGACGAAATCAGGCGAACAGTTCGTGGCATCCTTGCCGTATCCGGTTTTGACCAGAATCGTTCGCACGCCGGCAGTTTCACCGGACTCGATGTCGCTGCATTTATCTCCGACCATAAAGGAACGAGCGAGATCAAGGTCGAAATCCCGCTCCGCTTCAAGGAGCATGCCGGCGTTGGGCTTGCGGCGATCCGACGCGCACTCCGGGAGATCCGCGCAGAAATAAGTGGCGTCGAGAATGCCTTCACCAAGCTGGCGTTCCAACTCCCGCTCGATCGTGTAATACGTTCGCTGGGTGAAATAACCGCGTCCGATTCCACTCTGATTCGTGATCACAATGATTTTGTAACCGTGTTCTTTTAGACGCCGGAGCGGGCCCGCAACATTTGGGAAGACATTCACTTGTTTTGGATCGCCGCAGTAATCAACGTCCTGCATCAGGGTCCCATCGCGGTCCAGAAAAACGGCTGGCCGGGACGTCTCAGGCACGCGTATCATCCTCGAAACTGGCGACCAATTCCGCCCGGGTCACCGTTGCAGTGCCGAGTTTGGCAACGACGACCGCACTTGCGTGATTCGCGATCTCCGCCGCTTCGATCGGCGACGCTCCCGCCGACAGCGCAAGCGTGAGCAACGCGATCGCGGTGTCGCCCGCGCCGGAGACGTCGAAGACTTGCCGTGCCTTCGTCGGAATATGGTGCGGTTCCTCGTCGCGCTGAAAGAGCATCATTCCCTGCTCTCCTAAAGTAATCAGCAGCAGTTTCGTATCCCACTTCTCAAGCAGCTTCGCGCCTACTTCGATGAGCACTTTATCGCGCCTGGCGGAATCTGGGCTGTCCGTCAACGGAATTCCGGCCGCGTGAAAAGCCTCGCTTCGATTCGGCTTTACGACCGTGACATTTTTCCAATCAATGAAGTGCCGCGGATTCGGGTCAGCCGAAACAATTTTGCCCGCCTCCCGCGCCGCCTCACAGATTGGACGAACGAGTTCCGGCGCGAGGAAGCCTTTCCCGTAATCTTCAAAGATGACGGCGTCCACGTTCGGCAGAGCTTCCCGGACACTCGCGACGACCTGCAGGATCTGCTCAGACGATGGCACACGCATCTGCTCACGATCCACCCGCACAACCTGCTGCTGCCGGGCGATGATTCGCGTCTTCACGATGGTCCGGAACTCGGGGTCCTCGATCGTGTTCTCCGTGCCGATCACCTGTTCCGAGAGGAGCTGGCGCAGCCGTTGGCCGCCAGGATCACTGCCGAGCAGCCCAATTACCGAAACGCTGCGGAGAAACTCGCGGAGATTTCGCGCGACATTTGCGGCGCCGCCGGGATAAAAGCTTTCCCCGGTCACTTCCACCACCGGCACGGGCGCTTCTGGTGAGATGCGTCCAACCTTCCCCCAGACAAATTCATCCAGCATGAGATCGCCGATCACGAGAATCCGCTTCCTTGCCGCTGCCTCCAGGATGTCATCGAGGCGAGAGGATTTCATCCCGGCTGCGCGCCTCCTCTTGATGTGGCTCTTGGACGATACCGCCGCCCGCGGAAATGCATTCGATTCAGGAAAGGCAAATTCTTGTGCGGCTGAAATTTGTGCGGGCGGCAGTTCTGTCTAAGTTCCTCCATTAATCCTGAATACGAAGGCGAAATCAAGAGTCGAACCCGCCGATGATTACATTCGCGAACCATTCAATATTCACTCTCCTGGCGGGCGTGAGCGTCGCCCTCACTTTCACGGTGCAAGCGGCGGATGCGCCCAAACGCATCGACGTCAAGCAGCTATCGAAGAAAATCGAAGACGTTGTTGTTCCTTTGCCTAACGAGGTTTTTGCCGCCCTCAATAAACTCGGTGGTGTTAATTGGCGTGAATACGTCAGGAACGATAAAGGGAGCAACTTCACAGAGCGTCCTCGCATTGCGCTGCTTCTGGGAACGGTGATCGCGGACGGGTTCATCGCCGTGCAGGCGGAAGATGCTCCGACGGTGAAGGAGATTGGCCAGCGCGTCCTCAACCTCGCGAAAGGCATCGGCGTTGGCAATTCGATCACGCCGCACGCGAAAGCGATTACCGAAGCGGCGGACAAACGTAATTGGGAGGACGTCCGTCGCGAACTCGACCGTACTCAGAACAGCGTCCAGAGTGCGATGAACGAGGTGCACGACGAGAAGCTTTCGCAGCTCGTTAGTCTCGGCGGTTGGTTGCGCGGAACCGAAGTGCTCACGGCGGTCGTAAACAAACGCTACTCAGCCGAAGGCGCGGAGCTCCTTCACCAACCCGATTTACTCAGCTACTTTGAAAACCGCTTGCAAGCGATGCCGGAATTCAACATGAAGCTCCTGCAGGATATCCAGGCCGCGCTGGTCGAGGTTCGGCCGCTCATCGATACCTCGGACGCTCGCATCCCGGCGCAGTCGGTGACGCGGATCAACCAGATTACGACCCGGCTGGACGAAGCCATTGTCACGAAGTCTCAGTAGGCGTAAGATGTCTTTCCTTTCTCAACCGGTTCGACGCGCGAGTTTTTCTTTCGCCATTCTTCTGACCATCGCGATCCGCGCCGGCGGATCGGTTGACGATGCGCAGTCTTTCGCCCTCCAGGCGGCGGAACCGTATGTGAAGCAAGGATTCCAGATTCGTGAAGATTACTGGGGCGGCGACCTTGCCGCGGGCGAGAAGAAGGCAGTCCGGCAGCAGCTTTTCAAAGGGAATGAATATTGGTTCTGGCTTGGCAGCGAGGTCGAAAAGGCCACGGTGTCGGTTCATATTTACGATTCCGAAGGAAAGCTCATTGAGCAGCCCGATAGCTGGCAAAAAGGGCATTTCGCCGCCGCCCACGTCACGCCCCCGAGCACCGGCAGTTATTTTATTATCGTTACGATCGAGCAATCGCCGGAAGAACGAACCCACTGGGCGCTGGTTTACGGATTCCGCTAATGTCGGGAACTGGGAGCGCCGGCGCTCCAAGTCTATTTGACACCTTTGCGAGCCTGCAATTATCATCGGCGATCCGTCAGCCGACGGTGAGATGACTGAAACTCGCACCCTCGAGTTTAAAAGTGCACGCGCGTTGCAATCTCTTTACGCGAACGATCTCAAACTTCTGAAGACCCTCGAAGACTCGTTAGGCGTGAAAGTCACAACCCGGGAGGGCTGGGTGAAAATTGAAGGCGAGACCCCGCAGGTTGATCGCGCCGAGCGCGTCTTTCAACAGCTCGAGCAGGCGCGCCAAAAAGGGGTCGATATTCACAAGCATGAGTTCAGTTATGCCCTCGACTCCGTGAGCGAAGCGCGCCCCGATGGCCTCAACGACGTCGTCGATCTAAAAATCACCACTTCCGCGCGGAAGTCGCCGATCGTCGCGCGCACACTGGGTCAGCGCAATTATCTCGAGGCCATTCAAAAACATGACATCGTTTTTGGGATCGGGCCTGCCGGCACTGGGAAAACCTATCTCGCCGTCGCGATGGCAGTCGCCGCATTAAAAAAGGAGCAGGTCGCGCGAATAATTCTAACGCGACCCGCGGTCGAGGCCGGTGAAGCACTTGGTTTCTTGCCGGGCGATTTGCAGGAGAAAATCACGCCTTATCTCCGCCCGCTTTACGACGCCCTGCGCGATATGCTCGATCCCGAAGAGATTGAGCGCCTGGTCGCGCGGCAAACGATCGAGGTTGCCCCGCTCGCCTACATGCGGGGCCGGACCTTGAGTAACGCTTTCGTGATCCTGGATGAAGCCCAGAATACGACAACCGAACAAATGTTCATGCTCCTGACGCGTATCGGCGCGAGCTCGAAATGCGTCGTCACCGGCGATGTCACGCAGGTCGATCTACCTCCCAACAAACGCTCCGGCCTGGTCGAAGCGCTCCAGGCACTCAAGAATGTTTCCGGCATTGCGACTGTTTATTTTAGCGAGCGCGATGTGGTTCGGCACGAACTCGTGCGCGCGATCATCAACGCCTATCAGCAACATCGTTCGCCGGTGAACGCCGGCTCCGGCGCAAACCGTAAATAGCATGTTCGCTTCCTTTCGACGCAATCGACTCGTGAGGCGTGGGCTCGCCTCCGCCAAAACACGGCGCCGGCGCTCCCGCAATGAATGGCTGGAAGGCGTCGAGTATTCGACCTGGATGAAGGGCCTGATTTTCGCGGCGTTCATCACGGGCCTGGCCGCGCTGATTTTCAGCGGACAACAGCCGGAACCGACGAAGAATTTCGTGATCGCGCTGTTGTTTTTTGTGACCGCGGTAACGCAGCTCTGGATCAACCAGCCCAAGACTTTCCTGCAGAGCTCGCGCCTGTTTTTGGTCTTCGGGATCATGTTCGTACAGCTGGTCGTCACCAAACTTGTGCTCGTGATGTGCAACAGCGGTGAATTCGCGATTCTGCGGCCCGAAACCGCCGCGCTGATTGCGCCATATGCCTTCGCGCCGCTCGTTCTAAGTGTGCTGCTCGGGCGCAATCACGGTCTCTATGCTTCGGTTTTCGTGAGTTTGTGGGGCAGCATTCTTTTCGGCCGAATCGATGCGCCGCTCCTGGTCTGCGGACTTATCAGCGGCTTCACCGCCGTCTATCTGACGCTCCAGGTGCGTCGCCGCAGCAGATTGATTCGCGCCGGTTTCGGCGTCGGAATTGCGATCTGTTCGCTGGCCCTGACCTTTGGTTTGATCGGGCCTATCGATCTATTTTCACCAGGCGCCACGAACTGGCGGATGGTCGGCGTGCAAAGCGCTTTTGCCCTCGGCAACGGAATCCTGACCGCCATGCTCGTCGGCGGGGCGCTCCCGATGCTCGAACATCTGTTCCGAGTCACGACTGACATCTCGTGGCTGGAAGCGTCCGACTTAAATCATCCGCTCCTGCGCAGGATGACAATCGAAGCGCCCGGCACCTACCATCACAGCCTGGTGGTTGCGAATCTGGCCGAATCAGCCGCCGAAGCGATCGGCGCCAACGCCACGCTCTGCCGCGTCTGCTCATACTTTCACGACGTTGGCAAACTCGTGAAACCAGATTATTTCACCGAAAACATGAACTTCGAGCGCAATCCGCACGACGATCTCGCTCCAACGATGAGCGCGCTAATCATCATCGCCCATGTTAAAGAAGGCGTGGATCTCGCGCTCAAGAACAAACTCAATCAGCGAATCATCGATATCATCCAGGAGCACCATGGCACGTCGCTCGTTTATTATTTCTATAAGCGTGCGCTCCAGCAGCATGGGGATGCCCGCGCGGGCGGCAAGATCATGAACATGCGCGAAGATGACATTCCGGAAGTGAGTGAGGAAAATTTTCGTTACAGCGGGCCGAAGCCGCAGAGCAAAGAAAGCGCGATTGTCAGCCTGGCGGACATGGTGGAAAGCGCGTCGCGGAGCCTTGAGAAACCAACGCCACAGAAGGTCGAGCAAATGGTCACGGAGTTGATCGGGCAGAGAGTTTCGGATCGGCAGTTGGATGAATGCGATCTGACCCTGGCCGAGCTGAGAATCATTGCGGAACGCTTTCGTTTCACCCTCATGACGATGCTCCACACACGCATCGCCTATCCCAAAAAGGAGGCAAAAATTCCGGGCATGCACGACGAAAATCTAAGACCAGACGTGATGGCCTCGATGAAAAAACCTGCCTCGGCCCCGCCGGTTTCGGCTGCTTGATGCTATGGCCTAAGGCGGGGTCAAATTGATTGCGGCAAAAGGGCCGAAACGGCCCTGCGCGCTCGGCTCCGGAAGTTCCCCGCGTCTCCGCGATAACCGCGTCTGAACACTGCCAGCTCACGGCTACTCGTGAACTTCGGGCCGGCGCGCGCGCGGCTCGCGATCTTTCGTTGTCGCGGTGGTCGGGCGAGTCACAAAAGGTCCGCCATCCAAAGGGGCGGCGGCGGAAAACGCGACGTCTGGCATGTCGCTCGGCAAGCCTTCAACTGGAAATTCCTTGCGCAGAGGAAAGTACGGGTATCCATCCCACATCAGGATTCGCCGCAGATCGGGATGATTCTCGAAGCGGATTCCCATCATGTCGAAGATTTCGCGCTCGTGCCAGTTTGCGGTCGGCCAAAGGTCGGAGACCGTGGCAACCGAGGGCGCCTCTTCCGAAACCGTGAGCTTGAGCCGCAAATGCGCAGCTTCCGCCATCGAATAGAGCTCGTAAACGATCGCAAAGCGCGGATCGTCTCCGAAATTATCGACGCTGGTGATATCGAGCAGGTAATCGAACGCCAGCCGTTCTCGGCAGAGTTTTGCAACTTCCCGCAGATCTGCCGTCGCGATCGTGAAAGTCGTTTCGCCGCGGAATTCGTTCTCTTCCTGAATCTTCTCCTGTAGCAGTTTGCGAGCTGAGGCGAGAAGCTTCTCGGTGGTCATGCCATTACGCCGTCAGATTCTGCAGCAGTTCGCGCTTCTGCTCAACAAAGGAATGCTCGCCAGAGATTTTGTCCTGCAGCTTCATTAGCCCTTCCAGGAGCGCTTCCGGGCGCGGGGGACAACCGGAAACATAAACATCTACTGGCAGCAGCTGATCGATTCCCTGGAGCACCGCATAGGAGCGATACATCCCACCGGTCGATGCGCACGCGCCCATGGCGATCACCCATTTTGGCTCCGGCATCTGATCGTAGATGCGCTTCACCGCGAGCGCCATTTTGTAGGTGACGGTGCCGGCCACTATCATGACGTCACATTGCCGCGGCGAAAAACGCATCACTTCGGCGCCGAAGCGCGACATGTCGAATCGGGCCGCTGCCGTAGCCATCAGCTCAATTGCGCAGCAGGCGAGACCCATCGGCATTGGCCAAAGCGAATTCTTGCGCATCCAGTTCATGGCCGCGTCCAAACGCGTGAAAATCACGTTGCCTTCGATCTTGGAATCGTAGGCCGCCGGTCGGATTTCGCGCATGGGAAACACTAAAGTTGCGCTCTTCCTCCGCAAGGTAAATCCCCTGAAGCACTCTCTGACTTCCCAGAAACGGCCGAGTCGCGCCAATCAGTCGAGAATTTATCGGCGGATGAGGCAGCCTGGCGGAGGGAATTTCCAATCGCTGAACACGAGCGATATCCCGAGGCCCGGCACGAACGACTATGGTGGCAGGCGTGTCGCCTGCGATGAGTCCGCAGCGGGCACGCCTGCCGCTACAGTCACAATCCATACTGCTGGAAGCGGCGGTAAAACGCGCAACGAACGACACATCCCCTTTATGCGTTTCGCCGCCGCACTCGGGTGGAAGCAGGTCTTTGCATCGGAAATCACCGAGAAAATCTGCGATCCCGCGTCTCCTTAAAACGCTTCCAAACCCAATTGTCGAGTTGACCGAGGCTGCTTGGAATCGCCTCTCAACGATCACGTGGCCGAATTGCTTTCCGGCCTAGGCGTTAGGCAACGCTCGCCGCCAATTCTCCCCTATCGGTTAGGTGCGTACTCCGGTAATCGACGATGACATTTTCCCGGCGCGACTTGATCACTTGATGCACGATCTTCCCGAGCTCCGCGGCTTCGTATGGTTTTGCAATCACGCCGCGAAAGCCGAAATCCTCGTAACAGCTCATGGTTGCGTCCATCGCGTAACCGCTCGAGACGATCGCATCCACGGTCGAATCGATCTCCATTAACCTCTTCAATGCCTCCCGGCCGCCCATCCCGCCAGGTAAGGTGAGATCCAGAATCACAGCGTCAAAGCGCTCACCGCGCTCCAGGTATTCGCGGTAGAGGTCCACGCCTTCCTGCGCGGATTCCGCCTGCGTCACTTCATATCCGAGCCGGTTCAAGGTAAACTCCACGAGCGCCCGAATTGCTTCCTCGTCATCGACTACGAGCACGCGACCAGTCCCGACGATGACTTCATCGACCGCCCGCGGCGCGTCCACCGGCAGTTCCTGATGGCGCAAAGCGGGAAGATAAAGGGTAAAGGTCGATCCGAAATGCACCTGGGATTCCACCGTAATCAATCCGTTGTGATTCTTCATGATCGAATAAGTCGTCGCCAGACCGAGGCCATTTCCCTTGGCTTTGGTCGTAAAATAAGGATCGAAGATGCGCTTGAGATATTGCTCGGAAATCCCGCCGCCTTCGTCTCTGATCGCGATGCGAAGGTAATCGCCCGGCATCAGATCCGGGACCGTGGGTTCTGTCTCCGCGTCATAGATGAAATTAGCGCAACTGACGTGAAGAGTCCCGCCACTTGGCATCGCCTGGTCGGCATTGACGACGAGGTTTGCAATCACCTGGCTGATCTGGCCCGGATCGATTTCGGCGAGCCAGAGGCCATCTCCAAACATAAACTCGCTGCGGCTTTGCGTGCCGCGCAAGGAGAAGCTGACGGTGTCCTGAATGAGTTTTCCCATCGATGCGGTCTTCTTAATGGGAGCACCGCCGCGCGCAAATGTGAGTAACTGCTGCGCAAGATCGCGGGCGCGCAATGAAGCATTTTTCGCGTCGTTCAGTCTCATTTCCATTTCGCTGTTGGGCGGCAAGAGCAGCGAAGCGATCGAAATATTGCCGATGATCGCGGTTAAAAGATTGTTGAAATCATGCGCAATGCCGCCCGCGAGCAGGCCGAGCTTCTCCAGCGCCTCGGCTTTGCTCCGTTCGGCTTCATTGCGTTGACGCTCCGTGATATCGCGGAAAACCAACACCACCCCGGCGACCTCGTTTTTCACATCCCGCACCGGGGAAGCGACCTGCTCGATCACATGTTCGTCGCCTTCCCGCGACCTGAGAGTGGCGTTTTCCGGCAGGCTCAGGAGGATCGACTGCGCTTGAGTTCGAAAACTGCTCCGCTGCACGCGCGCCTGCGCCGCAAGATCGATCTCGATGTTGAAGACGGATTCGAGTGGCTGTCCAATCGCTTCCCGGGAACTCCAGCCGGTCAGGGTTTCGCCGGCGTTATTAATCATGATGATTTTACCTTGAACATCAGTGGTGATGACACCGTCGCCAATCGATCGCAGAGTGACGGCGAGGCTTTCTTTATCGGCCGCGATTTTCTGTTCGAATCGCTTTCGTTTGGTCACGTCGCGCACCATCGCGACATAAAGCGTCTTGCCATCGGCCCGCATTTCGCTCAGTGAAATTTCGATCGGGAACGTTGCCTGCCTGCGCGTCGATCCGAGCGCGAGTGTCGTCCTTCCAGTTCGTTTGGCCAGATCTTGCCAGGCGCACGCGACTGCTTCGGTGTCGCCTTCCGCCCCGAAGGTTTTCGGGACCAATTTCGTGAAACGATGCCCAATCATCTCATTGTCGATGCAACCAAACATTTTTCCCGCTGCCGGGTTCATCGAGCAGACCATTCCCTCCTCGTCGACCGTGATCATGCCGTGAAGGATGTGCTCGATGATCGAATGGATGCGCGACTCGACGCCTTCGAGCTTCGCGAGCTGACGGCGCACGAGCACGAAGCTATAGCTATTCGAGACCACGAGCAGGGTGACAGCGAAGAGGCAAAGCGCAGAAAGCGCTGTGGTTTTGAGAAGACGAGCGTGAGTCGCGGCGGCGGCGCGACTCTGATATACGCCGTGCTCCTTCTCTTCGAACTTTGCGACCATCTCGCGGATCTCGCGGATCGACGCTTCGTCATTGCCGGTGGCGAGCAATGCCGTCACATCCTGTCCCGCGCGTCTGGCGTTCATTTCCGGGACCGCCGAAGTGTTGATCCAAAGCTCAACCGCGTTCCGAATCCGGTTCAGCAATTCATTCTCGCCGGGAGCGTTCGCGAGGAGGATCGAGACGTAGCCGTGATAGCTATAGAATGTCGCGGCGGCGTGCCGGTAAGCTTCGGCGAACGCAGTTTCACCAGTCAGCAGATAGCCGCGCTTTTCCTTTTCCATCTCCAGCACGCTGCGCTCCAGCTTTGGGATCAAATCGAGAATTTGGGTGGATTGCGCCGCCCACTCCTGATCGCCCATGCGTTGATTCAGAAGAATCTGCTCCTCATCCTGCACTGATTGCAAAATCTCGCGCGCCGGATCGAGCAGCGAGATTCCGAGCTGAACGGTACCGCTCTGGAGCGTCCGCTCATTGAAGGCATCGAATTTCGGCTGACGCGCATTCATCTCCGGAATCGCGATCGAGTCGAGCCACTGCTGGACGATTGCCTGCACTTTCATCACGCGTTTCCGCTGCGGGGCACTATCAAGAAAAAGACTGGCCAGTTTATCGACGCGTTGCTTGGTCGCTTCCCGGCGTTCCTCGAAAGGCTGCAGATAAGTTGTCTTTTCCGTGAGCAAGTAGCCACGATGGCCGGCTTCGAGGGCTGCGATGTCGTTCTCGATCACGCCGCTCAGCCGTATCACTTCGATGGTATGCGCGCGAAGCGCATCTCGCTGGTGATTGCGCAGCGTCAAAAATAGGAAAAGAACCGCGAGGAAGACGATGACGCTAATGCCAACCACGGTCCCCGAGAGGAGCTTGAGATGAAAGTGCCGCTGGCTGAACAACCAGGAGTTGCAGCGCGCGAACAATCCGGAGTCAAAACGAAGATTGCTCTTGTTCGTACCGGGCGAGTCGGTCCGAGGCATCATAAAATCCACGGAGCAGGTATCCTGCCATTGCGGCGAATGATACCCGCGTGGAACCAGTCCTTTCAGTATCGCACGCGGACGAGATACAGCCCCTGCGCTGGCGCCACCAACCGCGCGTGGTTTTTCTTCGGAGAAGCAAGATTCGTCGCTATTTGGACAGCGGAGTCTTTTCCGAGCGCGCACCGGATTTGTGCGCCGGCCATGAGGCGCACCATCTTGTAGAGAAAGCCGTCACCTTCGAATTCGATCGTGATACAATCGCCCACGCAGCACACTTTCGCGGAGCGGATGGTGCGCACGGTTTCGCGCGGCGGCGCTCCGCGATTGGCCGCGAATCCCGCGAAATCATGCCGGCCCACAAAGACGCGGGCCGTCCGCTCGATCACGCGCACGTCGAGTTCCGAAGAAATGTGCCAGGCTCGATCGCGTTCGAACGGCGGAAGGACCGCGGCATTCCAGATTCGATATCGGTAAACCTTTCCTTTGGCTGAAAAGCGCGCGTGGAAAGTTCGGGCCACGCGCCGGCAAACCAGAACGCGAATCTGCGGTGGGAGAGATGCGTTCAAGGCCGAGAGCCACCGCTCCGGCGTTAACCTCGACTGCGGCACGTCGGCGTGGGCGGTTTGCGCGAGAGCGTGGACGCCGGCGTCCGTTCGACCGCTGCCATGAACGCGCACATCCATCCCGCTGACGCCCGCGAACGCCCGCTCCAAGTGGTCCTGAATGGTGTTGCCGTTCGCCTGGCTCTGCCATCCAGAGAATGAAGCGCCGTCGTAAGCGACGATCATCTTCAGCCGCTGCATCACTCCGCTGGCGAAAACGAGCGAGGCGCATCGGCCGCCCGGTCGAGAAAACTTTGCAGAATCACCTGCGCCGCGACCTGGTCCACGAAGCCGCGCGTCTCCCGGGCTTTCCGGCCGGCTGCTTGCAATACCCGGTTTGCCTCGACCGTTGTCATCCGCTCGTCGAGCATCATGACTTCACATTGCACCAGCGGCCGTAGCATCTCGGCAAACGCGAGCGCGGCTTTCGCCGAGGCCCCGAGACTCCCATTCAGATGACGAGGCAAACCAACAACGATGCGCTCCGCATTTTTTTCGAGCGCGATCTGTGCGATCCGCGCCGCTGCCTTATTCGGAGAGGCCGCCGCAACCGTTTCGACCGGATGCGCCAGCATCTGCAATTCATCCGAGGTGGCGACGCCGATTCGGCTTTGACCGAAGTCAATTCCGAGCACCCGCCGCTTCACTCCCGTGGCACTCATTGCAGTTGTAGAGGAAGTTTGCCGACCAGGTTTTTGATCCTTTCCGCCTGATGGCGGTGGCAAATCAAGACGGCGTCTTCCGTGCGCACGACGATCAAATTGTGAACCCCGAGCAAAGCGATCGTCGTCCCGCCTTGGTCGCAGACAATGTTGTCGGTCGAATCGATGGCGACGACGGGGCAATTTGTGGCATTCGCATCTTCGTCATTTTGAAAATACGCCGCGACCGCTTTCCAACTACCGACATCGTCCCAATCGAAAGCCGCTTCCACAACAAGGACGCGATCCGCTTTTTCCATGATCGCGTAGTCGAAAGATGTTTTCGGGAGCGTGCTGAACCGTTCGCGTAACGCCTGTTCGAATTGGCCAGGTGCGCCGAGGTACGCGATGAACCGGGCAAGCTCGGGCGCGTGCCGATTGTATTCCCGCAAAACCGTCGCGACCGACCAGACAAACATCCCTGCGTTCCAGCGGAAATTACCCTTACGGACGAACGACTCAGCCAAATCGGCGTTCGGTTTCTCGCGAAATCTGAGCACGCGGTGCACCGTGGCGCCTGCCGCTTCACCACTTAGTTGAGCCGGCTTGCCCTGCTCGATGTAGCCAAAACCGGGGCATGCCCAGGTCGGTTTAATGCCAATGGTGACGAGCGCGCCGGTTTCTTTGGCCGCCGCCGCCGCTGCCCGGAGCGTTTTTTGAAAGCCGGCGATGTCTTTGATCACGTGATCGGCGGGCAGGACCACCATCGTCGCTCCGTGATCGCGCGCGGCGACCCACCCAGCGCCGAGCGCGACCGCGGCCGCGGTGTCACGTTTCGCAGGCTCGGCGACAATGTTCTCCTTTGGGAGCCGAGGCAGCAATTCGCGAACTGCGGCTTCCTGTTCGATGTTCGTCAGCACCAGGATTCGATCGAATGGAACCAATCCATCAAGCCGTGCGACCGTGTCTTCCAGTAATGTTCGTTCCGAAACCAAACGAAGGAGCTGCTTCGGTCGCGTTCGCCGGCTCAAAGGCCAGAAGCGCTCGCCGCTGCCCCCGGCAAGAATCAGTGCGTAGATGGAGTTCGGCATCGTTCAGGTGCAAACGGACCGATCTCGGGCCGGGAAATTTTTTCCCGTTTCCTTTTCGAAAACGACACGTATAACGATATGCGATGTCGCTCTTGATATCCATTCCAAAAACCGCCGAGCAACTCCCGCTCGACGGATTGCTGGTCTTGACACGCACGGCGTTTGGATTGGGCTTGGGAATGCTGGTTGCTGACCGCATTCGCCGTCCGGTCCGGCAGGCCACCGGAATTGCGCTGGTTTCCGTCGGCGCACTCGCGGCCGTGCCGTTTCTGGTCAAGATCGCGCTTGAACGCATTAATCGTCCGGAATCGGAGCGCGGCAGTCGCAACCGCCTGCGCTCAATTCGCGGCGACTCCGGCTATCCCTCCGAGAACGACGTTTACTAGGAGCTCACGCGGTCCTCGCGCGTCTCGCGCTTGCTTCAAATGCTGGCGCGGCTTAAGCGTCCTGCGCGCTATGGCTCAAATCGCGGCATCTTCCTCGGAAACCTTGCGCGATCGATGCGTGGCGATTCAAAAAGAGGAGAGCGCGCTGCGCGAAGGTGGAGGGAAAGCTGGCCTAGAGCGACAGCGAAAACTCGGCCGGCTGCCCGCGCGCGAGCGCATCGAGAAACTGCTCGATCCGGGCGCCGCGTTTTTTGAAATCGAACTTTGGGCCGCCTACAAAATGTACCAGGAGTGGGGCAAGATCGCTGCCGCGGGAACGGTCGCCGGGATCGGGAACATCGCCGGCGTGCCATGCATGATTGTCGCCAACGACGCCACCGTGAAGGCGGGCGCCTTCTTCCCGCAAACTGCCAAGAAGGTGATTCGTGCACAGCGCATCGGATTCGAGTGCGCGCTGCCGCTCGTTTACCTCGTCGATTCCGCCGGCGTTTTCCTCCCCATGCAGGACGAAATTTTTCCGGACGAAGATGACTTCGGTCGCATCTTCCGCAACAACTCCGTCATCTCGGCCGCGGGTCTGCCGCAGTTCGCCGCGATCATGGGCAACTGCGTCGCCGGAGGCGCTTATCTGCCGGTTCTCTGCGATAAAATCCTCATGACGGAGGGTAGCGGATTGTATCTCGCCGGACCTTCACTCGTGAAAGCGGCGATCGGCCAGATTGTTGATCAAGATGAACTCGGCGGCGCGCACATGCACGCGGAAATCAGCGGCACGGTCGATTTTTACGAGAAGGACGACGAGTCCTGCCTGCAACGACTTCGGTCCTTGATCGCACTGCTGCCCGAATCCGAAGCGGCGAAGCATGCGACGACGGCCTCGGCTCAGATGGAACCGAGTTCTCCAGCGAAATCACCCGAAGCACTTTACGATTTGATCAGTCTCGATGGTCACAAACCTTACGACGCGCGTGATCTGCTCGCGTCCATCATCGACGCGGATTCGCTCGACGAATACAAGGCCGATTATGGCAAGACACTCGTCACGACTTACGCCCGTATCGGCGAGAAACCGGTTGGAATTGTGGCGAGCCAGCGGCAACAGGTGCGCACAAAAAAGCACGGCATCCAGATGGGTGGAGTAATCTACGCCGATAGTGCGGATAAGGCAGCACGATTCATCCTCGACTGCAATCAAACCGGCCTGCCCCTCATTTTCTTTCAGGACGTGACCGGATTTATGGTGGGGCGGGATGCCGAACAAAGCGGGATCATTCGCAGCGGCGCGAAGCTCGTGAACGCGGTGAGCAATTCTGTCGTGCCGAAGATCACGGTTGTGGTCGGTGGTTCTTTCGGCGCCGGGAATTACGCGCTTTGCGGCAAGGCTTACGACCCCCGTTTTATTCTGGCCTGGCCGAACTCACGTTACGCGGTGATGGGGGCTGCGCAGGCGTCCGATACCGTTTTCAGTGTGCTGGCACGAGCTCAGGAACGGGGCGACAAGAAATCGACGTCGGAAGAGCTTGAGGAACTGCGCGCGACGGTCAAAAAAACATACGAAGAACAGACGGACATCCGTTACGGGGCCGCGCGTGGCTGGGTTGACGCAATCATTCAGCCGCACGAAACGCGCGATGTTTTAATACGCCTGCTCACCTACGTTTCGCGCCCAATGCCGAAGGCAAAATTTCACACTGGTGTCGTGCAGGTGTAAAATCGGGACGCCGGCAGAGTTGCGCAACGAGCGCGCCGCGCCGAAGTTTCGCGGTGCTCGAAGAGCTTAGAAAGCGCGTCAAAGCGATGCCTTTTTTGCCGTTCACGGTTCACGTTGCGGACGGACGCTCCTTCCCGGTCCCTCATCCCGACCACGTTTTGATCACCTCCAAAGGTCTGGTGGTGATCGAAGACGAGAATGGTCTTTTGGACATTCTGCCCGTTCTCCTGATCTCCGGTATTCGGACGCAGGCCGCGACAGCTGACAGAAAGCGAGGCATCGGGTGTGTCACGTCCGCTTCTCGTTGGCAACGCGCAAGCCTTTTGGGGCAACGATCCGGACGCGCCTGCTTCTGCGAGAGAAGGTCACGGAAGCAGTCGGGCAGGCATTTTTCTCGCCGCTCGGCGTGACAAAAGTGACGCGTTATGAAGTGCCGAATCTCGAGGCGATGAACTCCGTCCTCGAGAGCGTTCTTGCCGAAGGCGGAAGCCGGTCACTGCGGATCGATGCTCAGGGAAAAGCGCTCGGGCAGGCGATGCTGGAACTCACAATCTAGATTGACCCAAATGCCAGTCATTCTCCTCGAGAAGCAAGCGCGCGGCATTACCGCTGTAACACTAAACCGGCCAAAACGGCGTAACGCGCTCACGATCGAGTTAATGTCGGAATTGTGCGACGCGGTCGATGCTGCCGCCAACGATCCCGAACAACGTCTCGTGATCTTGCGCGGAGCCGGTCCGGCGTTCTGTGCCGGATTGGATTTGAAGGAAACCGCTGAGCCGGAGAAAGCGCATCAGTCCGCACAGATGGTTGCGAAGACGCTGCTCACGCTCAGTCAGACGCGTCTCGTCACGATCGCGGCGGTGCACGGGGCGGCGGTCGCGGGCGGGGCGGGAATCATGACGGCGTGCGATTTCGCGATTGCCGCAGAAGGGACCAAGATCGGCTACCCGGAAGCAAAGCGTGGTTTGGTCGCGGGCCTGGTCATGACCTTTTTGCGCCGGCAGCTTCGCGAACGGGACATTCGCGAATTGCTGCTCACTTCCGAATTGATCGAGGCCAACCGCGCCAGAGAGATCGGTCTTGTGAATCGCGTGGTTTCGCCTAACGACCTCGAATCTGAAGTGCAAAAGATTTCCACAGCAGTTTTGCAAGGCGCTCCCGGCGCCCTGGAGAAGAGTAAGCGACTGATCGAAGAGCTTTGGCCTTCTTCTGTGAAAGCGGACCTCGATCGTGCGCTGCGCCACCATATGGAGGCACGCGAATCGGCCGAAGCCAAAGAAGGCGTCGCTGCCTTTCTCGAGAAACGTCCGCCCAACTGGGCGAGGTAGTATGCCATCATCGCCGAGCACACGGGTTTTCATGGTTCGGCATGGAGCGACGACGGTGAGCGCCGAAGACCGTTTCGCAGGCGCGACCGATGTTCCACTTTCGAATGAAGGCCGGGAACAGATTCGGCGGCTCGCACGCAGATTAGCATCGGAAAAGATCGCAGCGGTTTATGCGTCGCCGCTCGATCGCACGAGAGAAACTGCCCGAATTCTCGCCGCGCCGCACAATTTGGAACCACAAACGCGCGACGGTTTACGCGAAATTTCACATGGTCGATGGGAGGGCCTGACGCGCCGCGAAGTTGAAGAGCGATTTCCCGAGGAGGCTGCCGAATGGGAGAAAGACCCTTACACCTTCGCGCCGATCAGTGGCGAAAGCGGTCTCGCCGTCACCGCGCGGGCCTTGCCGGTGCTCATCGAAATTGTGCGGGAACATTCCGGAGCGAACATTCTGGTAGTTTCGCACAAAGCCACCATCCGGCTGCTGCTCAGTTCATTGCTCGGTTTCGATCCGCGCCGTTATCGCGATAACCTCGACCAGAAAGCTGCGGCCCTGAACATTGTCGATTTCAGAAACCCGGCGCGGGCGCGGCTGACGTTGTTTAACGACACCTCGCACTACGCGGAACTTGGGCAGGCGATTCCTGGCATCCCGGAAGCCAGGCTATCCAGGTGGTGGAACAGCGCTGCAGCGGGGCCATCGGATTAGCCCGCAAGCTTTGCAGCTGCGGCTGCTGGCAATCTGAATTCTTCGATCTGCTTCGCGATCTCGTGCACAAAGCTCGCGGCGCCTGCGCCGTTGACGACGCGATGATCGAAGGTAAGCGAAAGCGTAATCACTTCCGCGGCGCCGGTTTTCTCCCCCACCGGGACCATCTCCTGATGCGCTGAGCCGACAAAGAGCGTGCCGACGGAAGGCGGCACCACGATCGGTGCGGCTGTGCGGACGCCGAAGGCGCCGAGGCTGCTGATAACGACAGGCGCATTCACGGCATCGACACGACCGCCCCGCGTCTCTTCCACGGTTTCGTTATATCGCTGCACAAAATCCGGCCACTCGCGTTTGTTGGCGCGCGTCACGACAGCGGTCGCAAGCCGATCCCTATCGAGAGAGACCGCGATTCCGAGATCGAACTCGTCGTTCTCCACGATGCTGTCGTCATCCAGCATCAAGCGCCGGAATGGCGGGTGTTTCTCCATCGCCTTCACCACCGCCCACGCGATCATGACCGAGGGGGACGCAGCGTTCTCGCCGTCAGTTGCTTTCGCGGTTTCGCGTGCGGTTCGAATTGCCTTCCAGCGCGCATCGATTTGCAAATTTGCCGCCACCACGCGGCTGAGACGACGCGTGATGGTCGGCGAAAGCGCGGGGTCAATTCGCCTGGGCTCGTGCTGGAGCGCGACCGAGCGTAGTGGGGGAGTCATGGCGCGCGCGCCGTTTTGCGCACCGTCCGGTGAAACTTCGGCCGCGGCTTCGAGCTGATCGTCCCAGGAAGCTTCACCGCTAACGATCGTGCCAATCTCCTGGCCAATCTCAACCGTTGCGCCGACCTCCGTTTTCCATTCGCCCATCTTCCCGGCAAATGATGACTCAATCGGGTAAACCGCCTTATCGGTTTCGACTTCGCAGAGCGGATCGTCGAGCTCGATTGCGTCTCCGGGTTGTTTCAACAGCGTTACGATTTTGGCGTTGCGAATCCCTTCACCCATGATCGGCACCGTAATGCTTTGCGCGCGCGGTTCTGTTCTCGCAGTTTTCGCCTGTGTCTCGGCCGCTTTCGCCGCACCGGCTTCGGCGCGTTGTTGAACCGGCGCAATTTCAACTCGCTCGCCGCGCGTGGAAATGGAACGCCGAACCGCATCGACAATTCGATCAACGTCCGGGAGAGCCGCGTATTCATAGATCGGGTTGTAGCCAATCATGACGTTGCCCTTGCTGACCAGAATTGGCGGACTCACGAGTTCATTCCAGATCTCTGGCTCGCTCACGATCGACGTGATGACCATCTGACCTACGCTGCAATTCTCCGTATCCTCCTGGACGACGATCAGGCGCCCGGTCTTGCGCACGGATTCCTCGACCGCGGTGCGATCCCAGGGAACAATCGAGCGTAGATCAATCAGCTCGACGCTCGCTTCGCTGCCGATCTGTTCAAGCGCTTCAAGCGATTTTTCCACGGTGTTTCCCCAGGCAACCACAGTCACGTCCGCGCCCTCACTGCGCTTTCGTGCTTTGCCTAACGGAACCGGACCGATTGGCTTCGCAGATTCGTGTTCCGCCCAGAGTAAATGTTTGGGGATGAGCAGGAACGTCGGGTCTTCTGCATGCATCGCGGTCCAAAGGAGACCAGCGGCGTCTTCTGGAGTGCTGGGGATCGCGATGTTGATTCCGGGATAATGCGCGAGCGGCGCTTCGTTGGCCTGGCTGTGCCAGAGACTGCCGCCCGGCAGATACGCGCCGTAGGGAGCATAAATCACGATCGGACATTTCCAGGTGCCGAACGAACGCCAGCGCAGGGTTGAAAGATTTGTGACCAACTGATTCCACGCCGGATTAATAAAATCGACGAACTGCAATTCGAAGACGGGCTTTTTGCCGTAGGAAGCGAGGCCGCAGGCAACTCCCAGAATTGTCGATTCAGCGAGCGGTGAATTGAAAACCTGATCAGGAAATTCTGTCGAAAGGCGCTGCGTTAACCGGAACACGCCCCCTTTTGGGTCCTCGATATCCTCGCCGAAAATGATGCGATCGGTGCTCCGCTCAAGACCGAGACGCAAGGTTTTGTTGATCGCATCGCCAATTCGGTGTTTGCCGGGTGGTAGGACTTCGTCGTCGAGCTGCGGCGCTTTCCCCATGACGTGCAAATCAAGCTCGTCCGCACTCGGGTCCTTCTCCTTGTCAGCCTCGGCAAATTCCCGGCGGATTCGTTCCTTAATTTCTTTGTCGAACTTCTCGTATTCCGCTCCCGTGATCACGTTCTCGCTGATCAGCCGGTCCTTCCAGTTCTTCAGGGGATCGCCTTCCTCAAGCTTCTGAAGTTCCTCAGCGCTGCGATAAAGCTTCTGGTCGTCCGAGCTGGTGTGACTCGAGAGCCGCTCCATCCTGACCCAAAAAAACACCGGACCTTTCCCGCTGCGAAGGTGAGCGATGGCTTCGGCGGCGGCTTCGTGCACCGTTTGCATATCGGTCCCATCCACTTCGCGCCAGTCGTTAGGCTGAAGGACGTCGAGGGCGAGTGGATTAATCTCTCGCGTCGGGCTGCTGATGCCGTAGCCGTTGTCTTCGACCACGAAAAGGACCGGCAGCTGCTTCTCTTTCGCGAAGCAAACCGCTTCGAAAAAATCCCCCTGTCGCGTCGCGGCGTCGCCGATCGTGGTGAGAACGAAATTCGATTTCGCATCGAGCTTAATTCCCCAGGCCACGCCGCAGGCCGGCAGGAGCTGCGCGCCGGTCGGAGTCGGCACGCTCCAGATATTGCGATCCGCATAGCTGTAATGCGAAGGCATCTGACGACCGCCGCTCTGGCCTTGTCGCTTCGCCATGTAATCGAGCGCCAGCTCGCGCGACGCCACCCCTCGGCCGAGCACTAAACCGCGATCGCGATAGTAGGGGAAAACGTAGTCGCCGGGTTCCATCGCGAACGAAATCACCGCGAGCGCCTCGTGCCCCATCCCGGACACGTGAAAGTGACCCTTGCCCTGTCGGTTCAGGTTCTCTTCACGCAAATCGCCGTGGCGGCTTTCCAGCAGGATCGTGAGGAGACGGAGTTTATCTTCTTTGCTCAGTGCAGCCATGACTCGGAGAATTGTTTAATCGCTCCTACGACGCGCAAAGGAGATCCTAACGAAAGACGGAAGCCGGCGCTTTGCAACGCGTTTCAGCCTTGCAGTCCTACTCCAACGGAGCGAAGACCGCTTCCGCCGGCTTCATAAACTTTGCTGAATCAGGCGGTGTTTCCGAGAAATGCACATTGGAAAACACGAGCTTGCCCAGCGCCGCGCCTTCAATATTGCCGTTCACCCACTTGTAAAACGGCCCGCTCTTGGGAACCAGGAGTCCGTCCGCCTGCTGCCATTCCTCGAAAACAATCGCATGTTGCTCAAGCTGTTCGACCAGGCGGCCTTTTCGCATCTTCGGAAACGTGACCACGTAAGAGGCGAGTTTGAGCTGGCCGGATTGCGGATCAAAATAGGCGACATAAAATCATCCGGCGTGTCGCCGGTGCCTTTGCGGAAGGTGATTTTAACCGCGTTATACTCTCGACCACCGACGGTCTTGGTCCCGAGTGATTCCACCGAGGCCCCAGGATCACTGAAAACGAATGGCATGCTGAAGAAATAAAACGGCGTCCACATGTAGAAACGGGGCGGCGTTCCGTCGAGAGCATCCAGGCCCGGCCGAATCCAGACCTGGCCGTTCTCGACCCCGAGGGTGTACTTATCGCTCGTGATCAATCCGGCTCGCGTTCGAAGATCGAACACCTGATGATCGACGCGCGCACCCTTGGGCGAAGCCCAGGAGACGTCGTATTCCACACTTGCAAATCCCTGCCATTTCGCACGACCACCGTGAACCTCCAAGGCACGCTCCAGTTGCGCCGGGCACTGAATCGTGAAGGCGAAGAACAGGCCGAGAAAGGTGATCGAGTAGCGGGAGAGAGATGCAGGCATCATATAAAGTCGCCCGCGTGTGCGCGGATGTCACGCTCTCCTCTGCCATTCATCTATTCCGGGGAGCGCACGTGTCCCGGGAACGGTCGATGAAGCGCTTGTCATTCCGAGCGAAGTCGAGGCCGTAACGCAGCCCGAATGGGCGAGGCCGGGCTTTCCACCCCGTGGCCGTCCCGACGGCAACGCCGCGGACCCTTCGACCCCGAATGCATTCGGGGCTCAGGATGACGCCAGGATTACGCCGACACCAGCACAGGGAATGCTTATGTTTTCCAAAACATGTTTTGCGCTCCCTTTATCTAAATAATGCAATCAACTAACCGGCAGGGCAAGGGAGTCATGGAACGCTACCGGCAATACCTGCCGGTCGCGGAGACGACGCCAATCGTGTCGTTAGGCGAGGGGAATACGCCGCTTATCTATTCTTCGCGCCTCAGTGCCGTCGTCGGCCGCGGATGTGAGGTTCACATCAAAAATGAAGCCTTAAACCCGACCTGCTCCTTCAAGGATCGCGGCATGACGGTCGCGGTTTCGAAAGCCGCGGAACGCGGCGCGCGTGTGCTCGTCTGTGCCTCGACGGGCAACACTTCCGCTTCGGCCGCAGCCTACGCCGCGCGCGCCGGGATGCGGTGCGCCGTTGTTTTGCCAGCGGGAAAAATCGCGTCCGGCAAACTGGTGCAGGCGATTGCCTGCGGAGCCGAGATTGTCGCGATCAATGGAAATTTCGACGACGCGCTGCGGATCGTGCGGGAGCTGGAAACACGCGAAGATTTCGCGATCGTAAACTCAATTAATCCCGACCGAATCGCAGGGCAGAAAACGGCAGCCTTCGAAATCGTGGATGAACTTGCTGAAGCACCGGCTTTGCATCTGCTGCCTCTGGGGAATGCCGGAAATATTACGGCTTATTGGGCAGGCTACCGCGAATACCGCGACTCGCGGCAGTCCTCCGTTTTGCCAGCGATGCTCGGATGTCAGGCCGCCGGAGCGGCTCCGATCTTTCACAACCGCATGATCGAGGCGCCTGAGACGATCGCGTCCGCAATCCGGATCGGAAATCCCGCGAGTTGGGCGACTGCCACGAGCGCGGTAGAAGAATCGCGCGGCGCCGTTGAAATCGTGAGCGATGAGGAAATGCTCGAAGCGCAGCGATGGCTTGCCACGAACGAAGGCATCTTCGTGGAACCGGCGAGCGCTGCGCCGATCGCGGGACTTCTCAAGCTCTGTGATGCCCAACGCGCTTCGCGCTACCCGCTTTCGCAACTGCCGGACGACAGCATCATCGTCTGCACGGTCACCGGGCATGGTTTGAAGGATCCTGACGTGGTCTTGAAACAAGCGCTCGAAATCATTCCGGTCGAAGCGCAAACCGCGGCCGTTCTACGCGCGATTTCTTTCTGAGCGCATCCGGGTTGACACCGCTCACACATCGGCGAAAACGATCCGATTCCGTGTCTTTCGCAGCCCACACCTGTTTCTTATGCCGCTGATTGTCCAGAAGTACGGCGGCACCTCGGTAGGGACTTCGGAGCGAATTCGAAACGTCGCGGAACGTTTGATCGCGACGCAGCGTGCGGGCGCCCGAGTGGTCGCAGTCATCTCCGCAATCGCAGGCGTGACCGACGAATTGCTTCAGCGTGCACGCCAACTTTCCCCCGCGCCTACCGAGCGCGAGCTCGACGTTTTACTTGCCACGGGCGAGCAGGCCGCGACTGCCCTGACCGCGATCGCGGTGAACGCACTCGGCGCAAAAGCCATTTCGCTTACCGGCGCGGAAGCCGGAGTGGTGACGGATCGGGCACACACGAGGGCAAAGATCGCGCACATTTCGCCGAGGCAGATTCACGAGCTTCTCGCCGATGATTACATCGTAATCGTCGCCGGCTTTCAGGGCCAGACCGCGGAGGGTGAGACCACGACGCTGGGGCGCGGCGGTTCCGACCTGACGGCAATCGCGTTAGCTGGCGCCTTGAACGCGGACGCGTGTCAGATTTTTACCGATGTCGATGGCGTTTTCACTTGTGATCCACGCATCGTCCAGGAATCGCAAAAAGTGGACGAGATCGCGTACGATGAGCTTCTCGAAATGGCGGGAGCAGGATCAAAAGTCATGCAGTCCCGCGCCGTAGAGTTCGCGAAAAAGTTTGGCATCGAATTCGAGGTGCGCTCGAGCTTCAATCGCGCAACTGCCGGCACGATTGCACGGGAGGAAACCGCGAACATGGAGGAGGTCGTGGTGCGCGGCGTCAGCTTGGATCGCAAGCAGGCCAAAGTCACGGTCACAGGCGTCCCGGATCAGCCCGGGATCGCGGCCAGGATTTTCTCCGCCATCTCGTCCGCAAACATCAACGTGGACATGATTGTGCAGAACGTCTCCGGCCATCGCACGACCGATATTTCATTTACAATTCACGAATCGGAGTTGCCGCAGGCTGCGAAGCTGCTCGCCCCGGTCGTCGCGGAGATCGGGGCAACCGCAGTGAACGCTCAGAGTGGGGTGGCGAAGCTCAGCGTCGTCGGCATCGGTATGCGATCGCATTCGGGCGTGGCGGCACGGTTATTCGAAAGCCTGGGGAAAGGCGGGATCAATATCCAGTTGATCTCAACTTCCGAGATCAAGATCGCCGTGATCGTCGACGAGACCGAAATCGATCGTGCCGCTCAATTGGCCCATGCCGGCTTCGGTTTAGCCGGCCTTCCGAGTCTCGCAACCTTGCGCTAGGGCACGCTACTTCGAAACCCGATCGACGTAAAATTCGGGTGTGCCCTCGATCCGCATTCTGTAGCCGAACAGCCCCGCTTTGATTACAGCGACGCCGAGGTTGTCTCCGCCAGGTCCCTGATAGTGGTCGCTTTTGTTCGCCTGCTTCCACTTCGTCCCATCCTGGAGCGTGATGATGGTGCTGCCGGTCAGCCCGAAGAACGGCCCGTCAATCCTGCTCACCACGAGTGTTGGAATCACCTTGCCAGACTTCACCGCTTTCTGCTGCGCAGTCTTTTCTGTCGTTTCGCGATAACCTTGCAGCCAGTTGTTCAGGTTTTGCAGCTCCTTGGGAGACAATTTGCCTAATCCGGCAGCCTCGAATTGCTCCGGCGTCATCATCTGTCGAATGCCGCCCCCACTCGCAGCTTCTTCTTGGCCAAAACTATCGGGAACCGCAGCCAGCAGAAGCAGCGCTGCGACAAAAAAAGGAAGGCTCACGAAGTTGGTTTGGCGCATCATAGGAATACCTTGTCAGAATGAGCACGCAGGCTAACAGCCGCTCGCTACTCGTCAAGAATCGTTGCTCGACTGTGACCGTGATACCTCGCGACAGGTCGCCACTCCCAGACATTCTAGCGACGAGATCGCCTTCAATGGTAATCCCGTGAGAGCGAAAGTAATATCTTACAACGTTGATTCGCTTGAGCTTATGTACGGTACATATTGAAAGACTGCGACGCTGACATCGGTCGCGTCAAGGAGGTAAATATATCTCTCCAGGCTGATTCGAAGCGATTTGGAAGCTCCACACGGTCCTTGCAGACTTTCTGGCGCTAACCGTACGTAGCTGGTCTTGCGTGAAGCCCGCGTCTGCGGGTCGTTGTCGCCCGCGGTAATTAGTTGCCGTTTTCAATGTCGGGCCTGTTTATATGGGCGAACCAGTCGCCAAACCCACGCAGGCGAGCGTCAATTGCGGTGGGTTTAGACGGAACCGTACGTGGCATCGGCTTTTCGCCACATGTCCCATCGGACAGGGATGCCGATGCCAAACCGAAATGCCTTAGCATCCCTCGTCAACACCGGTTGAGTTATAACATCACACAATATATGTCATATAAAATGCACAGGTGTTGCCTCCGATTCGGTATGGTAATTTTGCACGTTCGCGGCTGAGTTGTCCCAGATGCTGAATTAAAGCTGTATATCGCTAAATAGCCTGATCAGAAGCCCTTTATGAGGCAAAATGAATCTCCCCGCCGGGGGTGGAACTTGTCCCACCTGAATCGCGCCGCCTGGCTCCTGAGTTCCACCCCTCTACGAGGGAAAGCGAGTTCCAAGTGGGACAACTCTCCGACGTTCCGAGGGGGTGGAACCTGGAACCTGATTTCGGCGACTTGTCCCACCAAACCGGAGCCCGTTTGTTTTTGCAGATCAGGGAGCCGCAGAACCTTTTTTTATGTTCGCCTAAATTGCTCAACTATTTCTGTCAACCGGAGAGTGTGAGGTGTACAGCTGAAAGCTATTTGCAAGCGACGTGCAGAGATTCAGCACGGCGGCGGCGGCGCTTTGTCGGGATCTCCTTCAACCTCGCGCCGGCTCGGTTCCAGACTCAATGATTCGAATGGCTGGTCCGATCGCCACTGTCTCATCGACGATCAGAACCGCATTCTTGTGCATGTTTCCGAGATTGTAGTCGATCGCCGTAGAACGCCCGATTGCGCTGTGGCTAGCATCAGTCGAGCCAGGCCCGTAAACCTCGCGATTACGGTCAATTATTGCTGGGAGTGTCTCCATCCTTCGAAGCTTCTGTTGTCGTTGATCGCTTGTTGAATTACACCTGGTTGTAGCTGGATCGGTTGCCGCGTCAACGTTCCCTCACTTATAAATGCGTGACTACCTCCCGCGACGCCCTGCACGACCGGTGCAAGTCTCTTGCAAGCGGGCAATCCGGGGCCGATTCTCTGGTCCCTTGCTCACTCTGGAATTTGAAATCCGCCAGCGGCAAAGACGAGACGGTTTCACGCTGAGTTCAAATTCCCTCAGCTTTCCGCTGTGGTATCTGAGCGTCAGCGATGCTGCCGGCTATGCTCCACTTGGCCTTCGTCTCCCGCAGAAAATTGCAGCAATAACGCTGCGAACGATATAGGAACAAATCATATGAGCCCCAACTCTCACCGAACCTTCCCCGGCGCCCGCGCCACACTTCTCCTCACAATCGCAGCCGCGGTGAGTCTTCTGGCGGTACCTCAAAACGTTTGCGGCCAGATCTTTATCGCAAATGTCCGTGACAATACGGTCGGCGAATACAGCCTCGACGGCACGGTAATCAACGCGTCGCTTATCACTGGATTAACCTTCCCAGTAGGGGTCGCAGTCTCGGGCGGTTTTCTCTACGTCACCAACAGCGGCGCAACCGGATTTGGTGATGGCTTCGTGGGCAAATACACGATTGCGGGGGCGGCGGTAAACGCATCCCTGATTACCGGATTAGCGAGCCCGGTAGGTGTCGTCGTTTCCGAAGGAAATATCTTCGTAGCGGAAGTAGGCAATCAAAGGATTGGGAAATACACTACCTCCGGGGCGACGGTCAACGCTGCGTTGGTCACAGGCTTGAGTATTCCGCAGGGGCTAGCATTATCCGGGACGAATTTGTTTGTCGCGAATGGCGGGGGCACGATCGGCGAATACACCACCGTAGGCGCGATCGTAAACGCCTCGCTCGTTGCTGGGTTGGACACACAAAGCCCACAAAGCGTCGCGGTTGAAGGATCGCATATATTTGTCGCCACTTTCAACAACGGCACCGTGGGCGAATACAACCTCGACGGCACGGTAGTCAACGCTTCGTTGCTCACGGGGTTTCAATCCCCACAGGTGTCAGCGTCGGGAACAAACGTGTTTGTCGCGGATACTCTCGCTAATAAAGTCGGCAAATATACCACCTCCGGAGCAACCGTGAATGCCTCTCTGATCACTGGCCTGAACCACCCTACTGAGCCGACGATTGCTCCCGGCAAGCTGCTCAACATTTCGACACGAGCGGATGTGCAGACGGGTCCGAACGTTGCGATTGGTGGCTTCATTGTGACGGGAAGTGACCCCAAAACCGTGATTGTTCGCGGAATCGGTCCGTCGCTCACGCAACCAGGGCTTGCTGGCGTGCTCCAGAACCCAACGCTTGAACTTCACGACGCGAGTGGCGCCGTCATTGCCCAGAACGACGACTGGCGCGTGACGCAGATCGGCGGAGTTATCACGACAGATCAACAAACCGAGATCCAGGATAGCGGCGTGGCGCCGAGCAACGATCTGGAGTCCGCTCTTATCGCAGTGCTGCCAGCAAACAACGCGTCTTACACAGTAGTGTTGCGGGGCGCCGGCGCATCGAGCGGCACCGGCCTCGTTGAAGTCTATGATCTTTCGCAAACTGCCAAGTCGACGCTCGCTAACATCAGCACGCGTGGCTTCGTGGGCATCGACAATAACCTCTTGATCGGCGGCGTGATTGTGGGCGGCGGAGATTCAAACATTATAGTGCGCGCAATCGGGCCGTCACTTACGGCTGCTGGTGTGGTGGGCACGCTGCAGGATCCAGTACTAGAACTGCACAATGGAAGCGGAACGATCATCGCCTCAAACGATAACTGGAAGGACACCCAACAGGCCGCCGTCTTCGCGAGTGGGATCGCGCCGACAGTTGACGCTGAATCAGCTATTGTGACGAAAGTGCCAGCTGGTAACTACACCGCCATCGTGCGGGGTAAGAACAACACCACAGGTGTCGCGCTGGTGGAGGCTTACGACCTACAATAACCGTTCGCACGGCAGAGAGATGCCATCATCTGCTCGGGCCTACTGGTCCGGAAGTCATTTTCGTTACCGACTGGGAAGACCACGCCATCGATAAATAGGCTAAAAACGGTACGCATAGCACTTTTGTGTCGGGGATCGGAATCCCGACTTGCTGATCGCGTCCGATGATGCTCCCGGCGCCGCTCAGACACGAGGGCTTCGCATCATCGTCGGCGTCCCAGGCGATTTGCGAAGTTCTTTCTTCGCGAAGCGTGCTGATTGAGGTCTTCTGCCTGGGACAATACCAGAATTATTGCCGAGAGTCGAGGGCCGATCACATCGCTTTCCGATCACTAATTCATGCTTTACTCGCGCGCGGGACGCAGCATCGCTTGATAATAGTAATGTTCGCCCAAAATCGGACCGCCGCCCTTGGCGCGTGCCAACGAACGGACCTCCTACCGGCGTCGCCTGGAAGTCTTCGATCGCTCTGTTCACCTTTCGCTCTAGTTCCTCGACCGTGGGTGCTGAAATAATTGAGTACTCCGCGCTCATACCCCCGCCCTTTGGAGATCGTGTGCCGCAGTCGCCTTCGATAGATCCTCGAAACCGTCGCGCAAGTTTACGCCTTCACGTTTTGCGAGCGTATTTACCCCATAACGGTATCTGCTGCTAGCTGTAATCATGATCCGCATTTCGCCGCAATCGCTTTTATTCCACGTTTTGCGAGCTCGGCTGTGACGAGTTCGCGTCGGGATTCAGCTTCATGCCAGTCGAGTTCGTAGAGAGCGATCTCCGAACGCATCGGCCTCACGATAACGATCAATCGATCGCGGACGCCGTCTTCGGTTTGCGTGAGATTGTACTGCCAGCCGACCGGAACGCAGTCGATCATCTGCGCCATCTGTTCATCACTGGCGAGCCTCAAGAACGTGCTCAACGTCGAGAGATCGCCAAGCACGCAGGCGTTCCGATTGTAGCCCCCGCTCCAGCAGTGTCGCCCTTGCTCACGGGTCAGGGGAATGAACCGAACGCGATCGGCAGTACTCTTGCGCAGCACTGCGCAGCGGTAATACCACCGAGTTCGATTCAGGTCAGGCATGTGCTTCAGATCGTTCATGTCAAAGAGGGGTATGGATTTGAACGTTGATTGCTTGAACTTCATTTCGAACCTCCTCCCGCGGGACGTTGAACGGCGGCGGCAGCCGCAGATGGCGTTTTCGTCACGTTCAATGCGAAATCGGCCTCGAATTCTTTCGGAATGATGCACTGTTGAATCCATCGCGCCACCTGGTGGCGTGTTAGCATTGGGCCGATGGGGCTGCGGTGATAGAGGATGGTCTGGCCTTTAATGCGCCATCCGGCGTTTTGTAGATGATTCGCTCATCGCAGTCGCGGCCGAGGTACCCCGTGAAGTCGATAGAGGCGACCTCTTTCCAGGTTTTCGGAATCTCTGAGCGTGATCGCTGCACCTGAGCTGGAGCGGAAGGGCGAATTTGCGCGCGAGAACTGGCGAAGGCACGTTCTATAAGCGGCAGCTGCTTCCGGATCGCGCGCTCCGCAAGCTCCGAAAAGGTGATGTTCTCGCTCTTTGCTTTCGCTCTCAGCGCGCGGCTAAGAGCCGCCGGCATTCGAACTCGCACCCGCTGTCGTCGCTGGACTTTCGGTTGCGTGGTGAGGCTGGCCGCTTTACGATGTTTTCTGATCTGATTTGGCTTTTTCATTTGATCTGGATTTGCTTTTTCGGGTCGTTAGGCCGGCTCGTGTTGACGCACGAGCCGGCCCTTTCGTTTGCTGATCACGCTCAGGCCGTGTGACCCACTTCAGCAGCTTGAGCGTCGTTTCAGCGGTGGGCTTCGTCACTCCGGAAAGCCACTGTGAAACAGCGGCACTGGTCACTTCGCAGTATGCCGCTAACGTGCCTTTCGCTCCCGGTGTGGACGTTTCCTCCGCCAGCCACGACCGCAATTCATCCCATGAAGGAACGATGATGGTCGCAGGCATGCGTGTTAAGTATCGCTTAAATTCATTCTGTGCAACACTTCTTAGTGCTCGCGATTTTTCATCGGCTTTCGATGTTGCCTGGAGTGCGATGTTGCTGCCCTCGCGGGCACTCCGCATTCGCTCCACAAACAGCAACGACTGTTCTTGGATCGCCGGACTCGTGTGGTACGGAACGACTCCCGCGCGCGGATACGAGTCGCCGAACGCCAGCCAAAGCGGGCTTGTGTTCGTGAGCGCACAGAAGTCGTATGCCGGGCCGAGGCGTAACGCCACTGCTCCGCGCTCGAAACGTTTCAGTTGATCGATGCTTATTGCGAGGTGGTCCGCCATCGCGCGTCGACTAATTCCAAACTCGATGCGGACGGCCCGCATGCGTCCTCCAGCTGCGCGATCATCAGCGGTTGGCGGCGAGTGTCGAACGCGCGGCATCTATGAATGATAAGCGTAGCGACACCCCAGGTGGGAGAAAACCCTGAAACATTTCCAGCTTTACAGCCTTAAATAAGGCGTTATCCTGCGTCGAATCTCATGAAACTAATTGCACACTCCGCGACTAAGCGCCTGAAGCTCTTGCTTGTTGATCGCGAACTCGATCATGCGCAGCTAGCGGCAACAACCGGACTTTCGCTGTCCCTGGTCGAGAAAATTGCAGCGGGCCATCGCGTTCCTACGGTGCGCACAGTCGCACGCCTCGAAAATCGTCTCGGTGCGCGAATATTTTCGACTCCGAAAAAGTATCGCGCTCGTCTTCAGACGCCTGAGCCGCGGCGTTACACTTTCCGGGCAGGTTGCCAAGTCGAGTTCGTGGATGATTCCGAAGCGGCCGCTTGCCTCGTAGCCGAGTGCGCCGGCCGTGCGACGCGAGACGGAACCACCGTCACGTTCACGAGCGACGTTCAGGGCACTTTTACATTTCCGCGAAAAATCGATTCCGCGCAAACCGCAGCCTCCCAACAAAGCAACATCGTCGCGCCTTCGCCGACAGCCATGTAATCAAATCATGAAACTAAAAGCTCCTACCCTCACGCCTGGCAAACGCCAGCAACTCGAAAAAACGAAATCCTGGTTGGAGGGATTGCGGGCGAGTCTCTCGGCGAAGCAGAAAGAGTTTGGCGAACTGGCCGAGCGCCTACAGATCGCAGAAACGCGGCGATCCGAGCTATCAGGCAAAGCCGCTTTGGATTCCGAAGCCGCGGTCCAGCTCGCGGGAGTCGAGCAGCAAATCGCGCATCTCAGTCCGATCATTAAGCTAAAGGGGCGGATCTTGCAGAACGATGTGGAGGTTGCGGGCCGCCAAATCGGAGCAGTACGAAAAGACGATATTGGCGACTCCGTTCGTGTGCCGCTTTTTCAGCAGGTAAAGGATGCCATCTTACACGCAAACGCTCCGTTTTTCCCCAAGGATCGAGTTGAACTTGTTGTTTCTCACATCACGATGGAATCCCTCGTGTGGAGAGCCGCATCCACCTACATCAACAGGTGTGCGCCCCAAGTTCCCGACGCGGAAACGGCGATCAAATGGTTGGCGGCAACCGCCGACGAAATTGGCGAAATTCTGAGCGGCGAAACAATTATCACGGTCGAGCCGGCTACCGAAACTTTCTCGTATCCAGACCTGCGAGCAATCGAGCGTCACTCGATCAATCTGTGAGCCCTAACGAACAGTTTTGGAGACTATGATGAAACCTGAATTTGCTCCCGGCTCATCGATCGAAGCCGCTCATGACATCAACACGGCGGCCGGCCGTCGCCTTCGCTTCAACGAACGCATCGATGAATTGCTCGCAATGCCGAAGCCTAATGGCGGCAAACGCACTTTTGACGAAGCGCTCTTTGAAATGCGCACGGGCGGAAATCCTGATGACGACGCTCTCCTCTGCGCGATGGGAGAACGGCCGAGCCACTTTCGCACGGAGAAGCTTAAGACTGAGAAACGGAATCAAGATCTCGATCGGCTGGCGCAAGAAAACCTCGCCGCGACCAAGACATCGACGGAAGTCGCCGCTGCAACTCGGAAGCTGGCGTTTAATTCCCGTATCGACGAGCTGCACCGCAAAGGCTTTTCGACTGATCAAGCAATCTTGCAGATGCGTGCCAATCCCAAGGACGCCGAATTGCTGAAATCCATGGGCGCACCTAACGAATCATGAATATCCGGCGAACTCTGTCAGTGAACGCTGCGACAGCGCCCCAGGGCGACTCTTCCGGCTGGCAGAGCGGAGCGAGTGAGCAGGTGGGGTGCGGTGCTCTGCCCCTTCTTTGAGCCTGCTCGCTCGTCACTTTTCCCCTAACGAATCATGAATCTCCGGCGAACTCTGTCAGTGAACGCTGCGACAGCGCCCCAGGGCGGCTCTTCCGACTGGCAGAGCGGAGCGAGTGAGCAGGTGGGGGGTGCTCTGCCCCCTTCTTTCGTGGCCGCCGCAATCGACTTGCGCACGATTTGCGATCGTTCCGCGCTGGCTTTTGCCGAAGCATCTCTCTCCGCCCGGATCATGGTCGCGTTACACGAGATTGTCGCGCGCGCGACGGCTCCGATCCTAACGAGGGACGGAGAGAAGCGGTGAATGCAATGGCCGAATCGCATAAGCAATCGGAGCGTCCAGAGGGGGACGCCGCGCTTTCCTGCATGAAGGCGCACAAGCTCTTTCCAGGCCGAACCTCGCTCTACGTGCGCGAGGTCTCGGACGCGCTCCGCATCTCCGTGCCGCACGTCATTAGCCTCATCAACGAAGGCTTGCTGGGGGCG
>JBBSIA010000022.1:0-63184 GCA_038232335.1 Chthoniobacterales bacterium | reverse complement strand
TACATCGAAACCTTCTATAACCGCATCAGACTGCACTCTAGTCTTGCCTACACCAGCCCGATCGCTTTTGAATCCCAGCTAAACAACTAACAACAGGAATTGGTCCCTCATTCACTGTCCGAAAAAACAATGCAAGCCCAACGCTTACTATTGACACTAGTCTAGTACGCTCAACGGGTTAGACGTTCGGAGATCGGCGTCTCATTCCCCCGGCTTCTGGGAGCAAAGGTCCGAACCCTGCATACTCCTTGATGAGAATGGGGTTTGGTCCCGCTGTTTCTTCCACCATCATGGGTTGCGGGTTCACAATGGAGTTCGCCTGGTTTGATTGGGCGATCTTCGCTCGCTCTGCCTGCCACATTTGTTTGTAAGCCTGATACTGCGCCTTGTTACCCACGTAAACCTGATTGCGGGATGAACCCGGATAAACGTAGTAGATTTTGCCGTGGTATTTCACGACTGACACCTTGTTTTGGGAAAGAGTGCTGAGTTGTTGTTGCTGTGTGGGCGCAGTCACCGTCTTTCCTTTGAAGCCAGCCTGGGTGAGCAACTGCTCTTTTTGAGGTGAGGCCGTCGCCGTCATGCCGCCTGTTCCCGCGGCGCGATTGGGTTTTGGACGACCAGGTGGGCGATTCACGAAACACTCCCTTGGTGGGCACTTGCGATTTACCTTCTCTCCCCGGCGATTGTGCATCGTGCTGTTTCGAGACAAACTACAGGCCTAACGAAACTGTCGAAAGCGGCTGTTTCACTAAGTCCGCGGGGAACGGGGGACGGAGGAGTCGAAGCTAAGTATTGACACAAACTGCGTCAGATGAAATGACCGCAGACGTGGGGCCACTAACTTGACAGAGTCCAACTGTTACAGCTCCGTGGGAGGCAGCATGGTCAGTTACACGCCGGCGCATCTGGTAAGCGCTTATCAGAACAACACCTGCGGTTACATTGGTGATACCTACCCCCTGGCGAAAGTAACGGATTCGGTCACCTATACGCTCGGGTGTGACGCGCTCGGCCCGCTGCGTCAAGCGGACGCTCAAGGGCACAACGACCTATTACGTTTACGATAGCGAGAAGCCAATCCTCGAGTATGACACAAGCGGAGTAACTCTTCGATCGTGGAGAAACGGGTTTCCTGCCTCGACAGACGATCGGCAACCCGATGGAATAAGGGCCACGGCTGAGGCTCTTTACATAGGACGATGAACACAATTGAGAGCGATTTAGTGACCAACCAACCCCGTGGCAGGAGCATCGCCGCAGGCGTGCTCGCTGGAACGATCGCGGGACTTGCGATGACTGTGGTCATGCTGTTACTCGCGTGGTTGTTCGGCGTCGCAACCCCTCTGGCAATCTTCGGAGACCGGCTCTCCGTCTTTATCCCCGCCGACACGTTTCTTTCATTGATGGGCCGGGTCGGCGGCTACAATCACATGAAGCAACTCGGCGTCAGTTCCGTTATTATCGGGCAGATCGTGGTCGGAGCATTGGGCGGCGGAATCTTCGGGCTCTTTCGGCGAAAGGCACGAGTACGCGGCCTGACGACTTCCGCGATTTTCATCCTTCTCCCGCTCGTCATCGCGGCCGCCGTGCTTTGGCCGGTCCTAGGAACGGCTTATCGCGGGCTCCCGATCGATGCCGCCAGACTGGTCACGCTGGTCGGCCTCGCTCTCGCTTTCGTAGTCTTTGAACGCACGCTCGTCCTCGGTTGCGATTTTCTAACGCGCGAGCGGACGAAATCGAACGACGCCGAGTTCACGCCTCACATCGGGCGGCGCGCTCTGATTTTCGGCGGCCTGGGCCTTCTCATCACCGGAGGCGCGGGCGCCGCTTTGCTCCGCAAGCTCTATAGCGCGGCGACGTTCAGCTACGACGGCATGCAATACAAAGGCCGCAACGTTCAGCCGATCACGCCTAACGACCAGTTTTATTGCGTCACCAAAAACGTCGTCGATCCGAAAGTCGATGCAGCAGTCTGGCGACTTGAGATCACTGGCCTCGTGCAAAATCTGCGCAGCTACAAACTGCAGGATCTGCGCGCGATGACTCCCGTCAATCAGGAAACGACGATCATGTGCATCAGCAACGGTCTCGACGCCGGTTTGATGAGCAATGCTATGTGGCGCGGCGTGCCGATGGCGACATTGCTGGAACCGGCGGGGCCGCTGCCGCAGGCAAAAAAGGTGCGGCTGCACGGCGTCGATAATTATACCGATACGTTCCCGTTCGAAAAGGCGATGGAATCGACCACACTCGTCGCCTACGAGATGAACGGCGAGACCCTCGCCGATCGGCACGGATTTCCGGCACGTGTTTTGGTTCCAGGATACTTCGGCGAGAAGCACGTGAAGTGGGTAACGCGGATTGAAGTCACTGACGAAAACGCCGCCGGGTTTTACGAGAAGCAAGGATGGGGACCCGATTTTACGGTGCCGATTCGCTCGCGCTTTGATCAACCGGATCACGAGGCGAAGATACCCATGGAAGCCGCGGCGAGCGGAATTCCCGTGAAAGGCCTCGCCTTCGGCGGCAATCACGGGATTTCTCGCGTCGAGGTCAGCTTCGATGACGGCGCGAGCTGGGATGACGCCACGCTTGATTATCCAGGGACGCGCCTGACTTGGGCGCTCTGGAGCTTCAATTGGCGGCCCGATGAATCGGATGACTACACGCTTGTGGTCCGCGCGACCAATGGTGATGGCGAGGTCCAGGAGTTGGACGAGGAGCGTCCCTTCAAATCCGGCACGACAGGATTCCACAAAATCCTCGTGCACGTTACCGCGTGAGCGCCTCGCGACGGCTCAGGCCTGACACAACGGGCACCACGCTGTCGTCCGGCCGCCGACGGTTTCTCGCCGCAATGGAGTCCGGTGCCGCGGGCAAATCCCGTCAGCCTTCCACCGCTCATGAATTAGCCATGAGCGCGGTGGGTCGCCGAAATCCTTGCCGATCCTCGAAAGAGCCGCCGCGGCGATAAACCGAGTGGCGCGCCGCAGTGCGGCCCGTTGTTTCTGATTAAGATCACCTGAGGGGAGAGCGGGCGCGATCTTCGCGCGCCAGAGAATCTCATCGGCCATCCAGTTTCCAATGCCGGGAAAACCGCTTTGGTGCAGCAGCACGGATTTGATCGGAGCGCGCCGATGCCGATCGAGGAATTCGGCAACGAAGGCGCTGCCAAATTCGGCAGAACTGATCTCTGGCGCCGAACCCCGCCACCATTCCGGCTCCTCGATGCCGTGGGAAAATCGCACCCGCCCGAACAGGCGCGGATCGCGAAACACAAGCGCGTGGTTTGATTGATGCAGCACGAAATGATCGTGCTTCTTGGGACGGAATTCCGTTGATTCGACACGCAGGGTGCCGCTCATTCCCAAATGAATGCCAAGCCGATTCGCCCCCGAAAATTCGAATAGAAGCTGCTTGCCGAAGGCGCGCGAGCGGAGCAGCTGGGTGCCGGTCAAGGAGCGGATAAGTTTCCAGGGGCTGCTACCGCGAAAAATACGTTTCGTTGAGTGTAGCTGTACGCGAAAAACGCGCCGTCCGATCCCGCAGTCCCATTGCTTCCGGTAATATTCGACCTCGGCGAGTTCCGGCATTCGACGAACCTAGACTTAGGGCGACCGGTCGCAATCTTCGCTGCACAGATGTGTGATGACTTGGGCGTGCGAACCAAGTTGAAATGGGGCGCGTGAAACCCTCGCCAGCTTTCAAGAGCTGAGCCATCTGTTAAAACAGAAAACCCGAAAAAAGTCACACACGATAAACGCGCCGCACGCGAATATTTTGGTGAACCTGAGGGAATAAAACTAATGAAAAAAGATACAAACTTGTCAGACGAAAATAACATCGACCGCGACGACCTGGAGACTCGCGACAATGACGGGCATCCAGTCGCCACGGGTGTGGGAATTCTCGGCGGCGGTGCTACCGGTGCCGCGATCGGCACTGCGGTAGGCGGTCCGGTCGGCACGGTTGTTGGAGCCGTGATTGGCGCAGTTGCTGGGGGCGTTGGCGGTCACGCGGTCGGAGAGGCAGTGGATCCGGCAGCGGAAGACGCTTACTGGGGCGAGCAGCATTCCAAACAGCCGTTTGCGAAAGGTGGAAGCTATGAGGATTACCAGCCGGCTTATCGCATGGGGTATGAAGGTTACGGCCGCCATGCCGAAGACAAGCGGACTTTCGACGAAGCCGAGCCCGACCTTCGTAGTGAATACGAGGAATCCGAAGCGAACCTGCCGTGGGACAAAGCCCGCGACGCATCCCGGGCGGCCTGGAGCCGCGTCGAGCGAGGCGAGGCGGTTAGGCTGCCTGCGTCGGAGGAGGAAGTGAGAGTCGACGAGAGAGGCGACCGGAAAGGCACGCGCTAAGCCTAGCCAGACAGTCGTAAGTGAAATGGCGGGCCCGCGAGCAGCGGTGTCCGCCTTTCTTCTTCTGAGGCTGATCCGGGGACCCGCTACAAGAATCTTCCACTGATTTCGCAGATTTACGCAGATTGATTTATCTCGAAGTCCTGCTGGTGTGAAGTAGCACGCCGGGAGGGGCTAGAACTCGCTTCCCCATCTGTGGATCCGTTGAAACTCGACCGGCTAACGAACATAGCTGGCGCCGTTGATATCGAGCACAGCGCCAGTCATCGAAGGTGGGGCGGTGAGCGCAAGATAAGTGACCGCGTTAGCGACTTCGTGCGGCGACGCGACACGGCCAAGCGGAATTTCGGCAATCAGCTTTTCCCCGCCCCGACTCGCGAGATAATCCTCAGCCATGCCGGTCATGGTGAAACCCGGTGTGACCGCGAACGCCAGGATGTTCTCGGCCGCGAAGCCGCGCGCGATCGATTTTGTGATCGCTACCAACCCAGCCTTCGACGCCGCGTAGTGCCAGTGCTCGGGGGAGTCGCCGCGATATGCAGCCCGGCTGGCGACGTTGATAATGCGGCCACCGCCCTCGCGCGATCGCAAATGAGAGACCGCCAATCGACACAGATCGGCGGGAGCCTGGAGGTTGATTTGCAGCGTGCGACGCCATACCGCGGCCCAGGAATCCGGGCTTTCACCGATGGAGACGGCTTCGTAAATGCCGGCATTGTTGATCAGCACGTCGATCCGGCCGTGCAGGCGAGCGAGTGCTTCGCTCCACAACGCATCGGCTGCGCCCGGTTCTGACAAGTCAGCCGCAATCTGCTCGGCATCCTCTACGTGAGTGCCGTGACCAATAACGCGAGCGCCCTGGCGTTTGAGTTCATCACGAATTGCCGCGCCGATGCCGCGCGTGGTTCCCGTCGTCAAGATGTGGATGGGCTCGGAATAATCGTCCACAGATTTCGCAGATTAACACAGATTGTTTGTGGTTTGGCGGTGAATTGTGGGTGGTTCAGGAGTTGGCGTGCGTGTCACCTTGAGCATCTGGTCCGCTGAGACAGCGACGCTACAGCAGGAGAAGAAGGTTCATCTCCGGCGCGACACGGAAAACGACGTTGGCGTGTGAGGCGCACACTCGTATATTCGCGCTCACGTGAATTCCCGTTTTCCTTGGATTCCTGGATTCCTGATTCTATTTTTCGCGGCTGCGATTAGCCGAGGTCAGCAGCCGGATTTGCCCGCGAGTGACACAGGACAGCTGGACTTCAAGCAATTTGGATTAATCGCCATTCAGGAGGGTGGACGGCGCAAACCAATGGACACGTTCGCGCGCGAAACCCTGACCAAGATCACAGGGCGATCGAGTTATACAGCGGGAGCGAAAACGTGGCAGGCGAACGATTTCATCCTCTCGATGCTGCTCGACACCCACAAGTGGCAGGAAGAACCGATGATCCTCGTCTCCGTCGGCCAGTTGATCGAGCACTTGGGACTGGATAAGGCGCAACGGCGCTTTTCCTTCGCGCAATTGACGACGCTGCCGGAGTTAAACCGCTTGGTCGGCGAGGCGCAGACGCTACGCAAGACGGAGAAGCCGCTCTCGCGCGTTCAGCAGGAAGCGGTGAGCGTGAGCGATCGCCTCGGGCTCTTCTCGCATGTCATGGACGGTAGCGCCTTTTTGCTTGTGCCCGCGGCACACAAAGAAACCGAGGCGTGGGTGGTCCCTCCCGGGTCCGGCACTTATTACTCGGATACGCAGTTCGCGCCGATGCAGACCCAACTGCAAACGGTGGCGGGCGCTTACTCGCGCGGCGACGGGTTCAACTTTTCACTCTCCGCGAAACAACTGCGTGATGGCCTGCGCGCGCTGAGCCCGGCGATTTATCCGACCGAATCGAAGCTGAAGCTGGAATATTTTTACAATCACTTCGACGGCTTTTATCGCGCGGCCTGGTGTTACGGGATCGCGCTGCTTCTCCTCGCGATGGCGTATGCCCGGAGGAAAGGCGGCTGGCTGAAGCAGAGCGGAATTGTCCTCGCGATTGCCGCGCTGCTGTTTCATGCCACGGGAATCACGCTGCGGTGCCTGATCGCGGGGCGCCCGCCAGTGACGAACATGTATGAGTCGATCATCTGGGTGTCGTTCGCGGTGTCGTTTTTCGGGATGATCTTTTTCCTTCGCTATAAGGCGACAATTTACCTGCTTGCGGCGCTCCCTGTATCGCTGGTTGCGCTGCTGCTCGTCCATCAGATGCCGATTGCCATGCCATCGAGCATCGATCCGCTGGTGCCGGTTTTGCGCGATAATTTCTGGCTCACGATTCATGTGCTGACCATCACCCTCAGCTACGCTGCGTTTGCCCTCGCGATGGGCTTCGGTCACATCCTGCTCTTTCGTTATGCACGCAATCCGTCCGCGGCCCGGGCGGATCAGTCGATGCACTTCTGGCTTTATCGCGTGTTGCAGCTGGGCGTGTTACTGCTCGCTGCGGGAACGATTCTCGGGGGTGTTTGGGCGAACTACAGCTGGGGACGTTTCTGGGGCTGGGATCCGAAAGAAACCTGGGCGCTGATCGCGCTGCTTTGTTATATCCTAACGCTGCACGGACGGCTGGCGGGCTGGTGGACGCAATTCGGATTGGTGGTCGCGAGCGTCGTCTGCTTTCTCGCCGTGTTAATGGCGTGGTATGGCGTGAATTTCGTGCTCGGCAAAGGGCTGCACAGTTACGGGTTCGGCATCGGCGGCGAGACCTATGTTGCGACTTTTGTGGTTCTCGATTTGTTGTTTGTCGGTTTCGCGGTTTGGCGGCACCGGGCGAGCAAAGCCGCGCGGCGGACACTCCGGGTCGAAGAAGAGACGGTAACGGCGTAGGGCGGCCTCTTGTTGGAGGCGCGATCGTCTGGTCTTTCGCGCTCGCTTCGATGCTTTCTCAATCCAGCCCCGCGAGAGCAAGTTGCTTTCGTTTCGAATTGCGGCGCGTGCGTTGCCGAGAGCAGGCGACGATGCGGCGCTTCCCGGAATGATTGAACAAAGCACGAGCGCGATCCTGATGATCCGCCCCTGCCGGTTTTATCCGAACCCGGAAACGGCCGCGGACAATTCATTTCAGCAAACGATCTCCACGAACGAGCTGCCTCAAGTCTCTGCCGCGGCACAGCGCGAGTTTGATGTCGCAGTCGAAACGCTCCAATCAGCGGGCGTGATGGTTCACGTGATGGAAGACACAATCACACCGGAAAAACCGGACGCGGTCTTTCCGAACAACTGGATTTCGACGCATCACGACGGCCGCGTTGTCATTTACCCGATGTTTGCCGCTTTGCGAAGGCTGGAGCGGCGTCACGATGTAATCGCTTTATTGCGGAGCCTCTATCGCGTCACCGAGGTGATCGATTACTCAGCGTGCGAATTACGAGGGCAGAGTCTCGAGGGCACCGGGAGCCTGGTTTTGGATCACGTCCATAAACTTGCTTACGTGTCGCTCTCGAAACGAGCGCACCCCGCACCGCTGGCGCGATTCTGCCAGGATTTCGGCTATGAAGCGGTGACGTTCACAAGCATTGCCGACGACGGCGAACCGATCTATCACACGAATGTCATGATGTGCATCAGCTCTGAGTTCGCGCTTCTCGGGTTTGATTCAATTCCCGACTCACAGGAGCGAAAGCGAGTCCGTGACCGCTTGTTCGCAAGCGGCAAACAGGTGATCGAACTCGACCGCCATCAGATCGCTAACTTCGCCGGTAATGCAATCGAACTGCACAACGATGAAGGAAAGCTCCTGGTGCTTTCGGAACGAGCCGCGTCGGTTCTGTCGAGCGCGCAGCAGGAAGCGATCGAGCGGCACGCGCGGATGATTCCGCTGGCGTTGCCCACGATCGAGTTAGCGGGTGGGAGCGCGCGCTGCATGATGGCCGGGATCCATCTACCGGCGCTTTGAGGGCGGATGCTGGCCACGCTCTTGGGTGGCAGCGTAACGGCTGCATGAGTCGCTTTGGCGGACGACACGGCGCACCTAGCCCTTCAACAGACGCGACTCCATCGCTTCGCAAAGAACGTGCAGCAGGAGCTTGTGCGCTTCCTGAATCCGCGCCGTGGTTTCGCCGCGCACGAGCAATTCGATTTCAGCCATTCCCTTGCTCGAACCGCCATCGCGACCAAGCAGCGAAATCGTATGCAACCGGCGCTTTTTTGCTTCTTCTAGAGCGCGGAGGACATTGCGCGAGTTGCCGCTGGTCGTCAGGCAGATCAAGACGTCACCAGGCGCGGCAAACGCGGCCACTTGTCGCGCAAAGATTTCGTCGAAACCGTAGTCATTTGCGGCGGCGGTGAGCAGCCCCCCATCGGAGCTCAGGCAAATCGCCGGGTACGGGCGGCGGTCGTCAGTGAAGCGAACCACAAATTCGGTCGCGAAGTGCGCGGCGTCCGCGGCGCTTCCGCCATTTCCGCAAATGAGCAGCTTGTGACCGGAACCGAGACACTCTGCGATCGCATCCGCCGCACGTCGCATCTGTTGATCGAGCTCGCCGAGCGCACGCAGAACGATGATCGATTCATCGACCGCGTGCTGCAAGATACTGGAAAGATCGCGCATGCGGCGGATGGATTCCGAGCCTGCGAAGGCGCGGAGTTGCCTCCATATGGCATCACGCGGATTCATGCAATTCGTAAATTGCTCCGTAGATCGCTGAGTGAGCGTCGGGCACAGAGGCTGGACCCGTCTCGCCGCGCGTGACGTCAAGGACTGCAACCGTTCGCCGGCTGAGCGATCAAGCGTTCGCGTTGTTGTCACGAGCCGCGCTTAGCCCCCGAGCTCAGTGGTCCGACGGCTTCGAAATCCTGTCTCTCTCGGTGCGGCACGCGCAGGTGCCATTATGCGACGGTTTGGGCGATTAGCGAACCTGGTGCGCGACCCGCTCGGCAGGCACATCGCCAGGTTTCTGATTCCTGTTTTCTGGTTCAGGTTTCAATTCACGAAGGCCATGGACCCTCTCGATCCTTCACCGGAAGAGATCCGACGTATCGGCAACGCCGCAGTCGAGGCGATGGCGAACTACCTCGGCTCGATTGGGCACCGGCGTCTTTATCCGCAAACGACCGCCGCCCAAATTCGCGCCCGGTTGGATCGGGCATTACCGCAGGAGGGAGTCGAGTTTGAGCACTTGCTCGACAGCTTTCGAGATGTCGTCGTTGAGATGAGCCGGCACAATGGGCATCCCCGAATGTTCGGTTACGTCCAGGGACCAGGGACCGCCATCGGCGCAATTGCCGATCTGCTGGCCTCGACGTTGAATGCGAACGTGACCGCCTGGCGATCGGCTCCGGCCGCGGCCGAAATCGAACGACTAACCATCGATTGGATCAAGGAGATTCTTGGTTTTGATCAGGGCGCTGCGGGATTACTCGTGAGCGGCGGTTCCATGGCAAATTTGGCCGCGCTGGCTGCGGCGCGACGAACGAAAGGTCCCGAGCACTTTGCAGCCAAAGGTGCGCAATCGATTTCTCGAGCGAAGCGTGTGTACGCTTCGCGCGAGGCACATCATTCGATCGAAAAGGCGGCTGCCCTGCTCGGCTTAGGCCGTGACAACGTGCGGCTGATAGATGTGGACGCACGCTTTAAGATGAGAATCGATCAACTGGCGGCGACAATCAGCGACGACCTCGCGCTGGGGCATCTGCCGATCTGCGTGGTAGCAAACGCCGGCACGGTCATGACCGGCGCCTGCGATGCCTTGGAAGAGGTGAGCGAGATCGCGCGGCAATTCAATATCTGGATGCACGTCGATGGGTCATATGGCGGTTTTGCAATGCTGGCGCGCTCGGCGCGGGCTTTGCTCGGCGGTATCGGCAAAGCTGATTCGGTTGCGCTTGATCCGCATAAGTGGCTCTACCTTCCGGTTGACTGTGGTTGCCTCCTGTATCGCGACGCCGAAACCGCGAAGGCGACCTTCGCGCACGAGGCGGAATACACGCGCATTGTCGGGGAGGAAGAGGCAGAAGCATTCGCTTTTTGGGATTATGGACCGGAGCTGTCCCGTCGTTTTCGGGCACTGAAAGTCTGGATGCTGCTAAAAGGCGTGGGCCTGCGCGCCCTCGGCGATAGGATCGAAGCAAACCTTGCCTGCGCACGACATCTGGAACATCTCGCCCAAGCCAGTAAAGACTTCGAGATGCTCGCGCCCGTGGAGCTCTCGATTTTCTGCTTTCGCTACGTGCCTGCACGACTGAAACGAGCACTGGAGAGTGCCGAAGAGGCCGACCGTCTCCGTCTCGATCAAGAACTTGACGCTTTCAACGAGCGCTTGCTCGTCGCACTGCAACGCGACGGCAGTTCTTATCTGTCCAACGCGCGCTTGCATGGACGATTCGCCTTGCGCGGGTGCGTGATGAACTACCGGACGACGCTGCGGGACATGGAGATTCTGCTCGACGATATTCGGCGCATTGCGAAGCAGCTTAGCTGAAGTAGCGGATCACTGGGAGAGGAAACAGTTATATCAGCGCCGCATCAATCGCGGCGGCGAAAATGCCGCTCACCTCGCCCTCTAACCGCAACGTTACGCACCGCTCATGATCGTGATCGGTCGCTCCGCGATTGATGATGATGTAAGGAGTGCCACGCTCGGCGGCCACCAGCGGCAAGGAAGCGGCTGGATAGACTGACAAGGTGGAGCCCAGCGCGACCACGAGATCGGCTTCCATCGCCGCTTGAGTCGCGCGCCCAAGTTCTCTTGCATCAAGATTCTGGCCGAAGCTGATCGTCGCCGGTTTTAAGAATCCACCGCACTCGCACAATGGCGGCCGGCGAGTGCGCCGGAAGGACTCGAAATGAGGCTCCGGATCTCCGTGCCAGTGACAGCTCTGACATTCCACCAGCGCATTCGTGCCGTGGAGTTCGACCAGACATTCCGGGCTGGTGCCGGCGAGGCGATGAAGTCCGTCGATGTTTTGCGTGACAACGGCGCGGAGTTTCCCCGCTCGTTCCAGACGGACGATGGCATAATGGACCGCGTTCGGCCGGGCATCGCGGAAGCTCTCTCGTCCTTCGAGCTTGTAATCCCAATGCTCGATTCGCGCCGCTTCGGACATCATGAAATCCTGAAGATAGACTGGCTGTCGCCGCATCCAGACACCTTGCGGTCCACGAAAATCCGGAATGCCGCTGCCGGTCGAAATGCCTGCGCCTGTGAAGATCAGCGCTTTCTTTGAAGTCCGGAAATAATCAACGAGGGTCACATCGGAGTATCGGCGGCTCGGGACTGTTTGCTACGCCCGGCAGTTCGTGGTTCGGCGGCGATGTTCTGCGGAGAAGTCGACTCGTTCGACTCGACTTGCTACCGCCGGTCCCGGAGAAGTGAAACAAAGGCCGGCGCGGGCGCGCTCATGCCCGGGCGTAAGCTGGCTTGCAGGCGGATACGTTCGTGCCGTCCTCCTATGCGGTTGGGCCAGAATTCGTTGCCGCTCTGCCGTTGCCGCCGTTGCTCGGCAAGCGACGCGAAACAGCTCGGGCACGTCCCACAATTGGAACGGCACAATCCCGCGACTGAAACCGTCACATGACGTTTCGTTCCTGGTCCTGAAATCAAGTGACTCAGGAACAGTTGTTTGTGACTTACTAAAGGGTATGGCACGTGCCCTGCATAAAGGAAACGCACCAACCAAAAACCTGATATGAAATCTCCAATCACATTCTCCACTTCATTTGCCTGCTACAACCCGAACGATTCCGGATTGGAAACGGTTCATGAAAGCACTTACGCACTTCTGATGCGCTCAGAAGAAAGAGAGCGCGGTGCATTCGAGGTGCTCGCATACGGACTGCTCGTGCTCTGCGGCGTCTTCTCGATGTGGCAATTTGGCCACCAATCGATCACGCTGCCGGTCCGCGTTCCGACCGCTTCATCACACTTGGCTTCAGCGGCAAACTGCACCGTGGCCGACCGGAGCTAGCGCGCGCGCTGTCCTCCGCTAAGTGCAGTGCGGGACCGCATCCACATGAATACGTTTCTGCAGGATCTGCGGTATGGCTTGCGGATGCTGCGCAGAAATCCTGGCTTTACCGCGGTCACGGTGATCGCGCTCGCACTCGGGATCGCGAGTTCGACAGCGATCTTCAGCATTGTTGACGAGGTGTTATTGCATCCGCTGCCTTATCCGAATCCGGAGCAGCTTCTCGATGTCTCGCAAAGTGAACGCAGCACCGGCGCATGGAAGACGGACGCGTCGCCCGCCAATTATGTCGATTGGGTGGCGCAGAATCACGTCTTCTCCGAAATGGCGGCCGCGCGTGGATGGCAGGCGAATCTGAGCGGCAGTGATCGCCCGGAGCGGATTCGGACGACGATGGTGACCGCGAGCTTCTTTCGTCTGTTTGGCGTCGGACCGATGCTCGGGCGCACCTTCGTGGGGGACGATGAGAAACCCGGCAGCGCGCAGGTGGCGGTTCTGAGCCAGGCGCTTTGGCAACGCCGTTACGCCGCGGATCCCGCGATTCTTGGCCGCGACATCATCCTGGATGGCGATCGTTACACCGTCGTAGGCGTGATGCCTCAGAGATTTTCTCCAGATAACTACGGCGAACTTTGGGTGCCCTCGCCTTGGGCCGTGCCGAACAATCGGCTGCGGCGCAACGAAGATCCGCGTCAACTGCGCGACAGCAATTATCTGGACGTCTGGGCGCGGCTGAAAACAGATGTGACCCTGCAGCAGGCGGCTGCGGAAATGGACGCGATCGGCCGGCAGCTCGAGCAAGAGTATCCAAACGCCAACATGGATAACGGCATCCGCCTGCGACCGATGCAGGAGGAACTGGTCAGGGAAATCCGGCCGGTATTGCTCGTTCTCACCGCCGCCGTCGCGTTCGTCCTTCTGATCGGATGCGCGAACGTCGCCAATCTGCTGCTGACACGGGCAAGCACCCGGGCAAAAGAAATTTCGATTCGCGCCGCGCTCGGCGCCAGTCGGTGGCGATTAATCCGGCAACTGCTTACCGAAAGTGTCTTGCTTTCGTTCCTCGGCGGTGCGCTCGGCCTGTTTCTTGCCGTATGGTCCGTCCCAATCCTGCTCACCTTCAGTCCAGCTGAACTGCGCGACGTCCACGGCATCATCCTCAATCGAGAAGTGCTCAGCTTCAGCATCCTCGCATCGATGCTTACCGGCATCTTGTTCGGGCTGGTTCCCGCGATCTACGCGTCGCGCGCAAATTTCAGCGAGGCCTTGAGAGACGCTGATCGCGGGAGCACTCTCGGGCGCATCCGCGGCCGCGGAATCTTGATCGCTGGAGAAGTCGCGGTCTCAATCATTCTTTTAATCGGCGCCGGACTAATGCTGAAGAGCTTCGCGAAATTAACGCACGTGGACCCCGGTTTTAATGCCGATCGGTTGCTCGTTTTCAACATTGGATATCCGCCATCGGCTGATGTCGCGCGACAAACTGCATTTTATCAGCAGGTGATCGAACGGCTGCGCGCGCTACCCGGCGTGACCGCGGCCGGAGCCGTCAGCCGTTTGCCCCTCAGTGGCGGCAATAGCACGCGTTCTTTTAATCTGCCGGGTAGCGACAAAAATCATGATGCCGATATCCGGGTCAGCACCCCCGATTATCTCGCGACCATGGGAATTCCGCTGCTCAAGGGACGCAACCTCAACGAACATGATACGAGTGGCACTCCTCTCGTCGCGGTCATCAACGAAATCGGCGCGCGCAATGTGTTTGGGGGCGCAGACCCGCTTGGCAAATACATTACGAACTTCGGACCGAAGAACGAGAAGCTTCAGATCGTTGGCGTGGTCGGCAATGTCAGACACGTCGGTTTGGAAGCCCAACCGCGCGCCGAGATTTATCAGCCAAGCGGTCAGGCGCAGTGGCCGTCAATGTTCGTCGCCGTGCGCACCGCGACATCCAATCCGAGGGCATTGATCTCAGCCGTTCAGAATGCGGTCTGGAGCGTCGATGACAACGTGCCGCTCGCAAACCTGCGCACGATGCGCGACATGATCGCGGCTTCTGTTGTGCGGCAAAAGTTCGCGATGTTGCTGCTCGCGATCTTCGCCGGTCTGGCGGTTTGCCTGGCCGCGATCGGTCTTTACGGCGTCATGTCTTACTCGGTGTCGCAGCGAACTCGGGAGATCGGCATTCGCGTCGCCTTGGGCGCCCGGCGCGGCGACGTCCTGCGGCTGGTGATTGGCCAAGGAATGCTTTTCGCCGCCATCGGCGTGGCGGCGGGAGTCCTCGTCTCGCTTGGAATGGCTAGATTGATCGCGAATCTTCTTTTCGCGGTCAGTCCCACCGATAGCGCGACTTTCGCCGGGGTCGCGACCTTATTGAGTCTGGTCGCGCTGCTCGCCTGCTGGTTGCCCGCGCGTCGCGCAAGTACGGTCGATCCGATGGTCGCCTTGCGCGAAGCGTAATCCCGCGACTCAGCGCAGCCGCCTTAGCTCCCAGTTCAACTTGCCGTCAGCGGCGATCCCGAGAAATGCAACGCTTGCGGGAGCACCACGGTTTGGCCGAGTCACGCAACCTGGATTGAGAAAGCGAACTCCGCCGCGGATTTCGTCGCGCGGCACATGCGTATGGGCATGCAGAAGCACGTCGACGTTTTCTGGCGGCCGGCGCGGCGCAATGTGGACGAGTCGGAACCGGAGACCGTTGCGGGTTAGATCCACCACGAGCGGCCAATCAAAATTGCTGTCGCAATTGCCGCGAACCAACGTCACCGTCGGACCGAGTTGTTTCAGCGTCTGCAAGAGGCTCGACGCGCAAACGTCGCCAAGGTGCCAGATTTCATCAGCACCGGTGGCGAACGTCGCGACGTTCTCGGGCAAGTGATTGTGCGTGTCGGCGAGCACGAATATCCGCAGAGTGACGGCGGTCATGTCGAGCGCAGTCGAGAATTCCCGCTGCCGAACCGGCAATAACGCAACCGGGTTCTTCGACTTCGCTGCGCTCCGGTCGGAAAGACGTGTCGCGACTTGCGCAGTCCCGCGTTGCGCTCCCCGGAATGTCCGCGCGATGGCACTTGGATTCGCCGCTCTTCGCAGCTAACTTGCCGCAATGTCATTTAAAGATTTTGGGCTTTCGCCAGAAGTCGTGCGCGGTACGCAGGCGATGGGCTTTTCCGAGCCCACTCCGATCCAGCTGCGGGCGTTCCCGATTGTTCTCCATGGCAAAGATCTGATCGGCACCGCGCAGACAGGTACCGGCAAAACGGCCGCCTTTGCGCTCCCGATCTTGACGATTCTCGCGAAACACGGAGCTTTCCGTTGCCTCGTGCTGGAGCCCACGCGCGAGCTCGCGGCACAGGTCGAGACTGCGTTCCGGGACTATGGACGTTTCACTGATCTGCGGGCGTCGCTGGTTCATGGCGGCGTCGGCTATGGCAAACAACGGGAAGAAGCGGCGCGTGGCACCGACATTGTCGTGGCGACACCGGGACGTCTTCTGGACCATCTCGGGCAGGGAACGATGAACCTCTCGAAAGTGACGGTTCTGGTGCTCGATGAGGTCGATCGCATGCTCGATATGGGGTTCTTGCCAGACGTGCGCCGTATCGTCGAGCAAATCTCCACCGACCGCCAGACGCTCCTCTTTTCCGCCACTCTGCCGCCGGAAATCGAGCGGCTCGCCGCGTGGGTATTGCGCAACCCGGAGGTCGTCGAAATCGGCGCGCGCCGTTCACCGGCGGAAACCGTCACGCACGCGGTCTATCCGGTCGCGGCGGAGCAAAAGTTTGATCTGCTGATGGCGCTTCTCGAGCGCACGAATTACGACAGCGCGTTGATTTTCTCCCGCACGAAACACGGTGCCGATCGCATCGCGCACAAGCTGAAAACCGGCAAACACTCAGTCGCAGTCCTCCATTCGAACCGAACCCAACGTGAACGAGTCGAGGCTCTCGAAGGTTTCAAAAGCGGCAAATACGAGATCATGGTCGCGACCGACATCGCGGCCCGCGGAATCGATGTCGCCGGTGTCAGTCACGTCATTAATTACGACGTCCCGGAGCACCCGGAAGACTATGTCCATCGGATCGGCCGGACCGGGCGCGCGCAAAAAGTCGGCGACGCCTTCACCTTGATGAACGGCGAGGAACTGGCTGCGCTCCACGCGATCGAGCGTTTCATCGGACAGAAGATCACGCGTTTGAAACTGGAAAACTTTCCATATCTCTACACCGCTCTTTTTGAACCGGAGTCCACTAGCGGTGGCAAACGCGCGATTGGCGGTGGCCGCACCCATGGCGGTTACTCCTTCGGGCGACGCCGTCGTTAGCCAATCACGGTGCGACTGCCCCGCGCCGTCGAATTTACCCAAGATAACAACGCGCTAACCCGATGCGTTTTCCCCAGACGGAGTCGAATGACCTTTTCCGTAGCTTACGATTGCGCAGCGGAAATGACAAACGCGATTAGACGGGTAGGTTGAGGGACACTGTATTGTAACGGCCATGTACCCGCCAAAGCTGGACGCAATCATTAACCTTTTCGAAATTCTGCCGGAGGATGAGCGACGTGAGACGCTCGTCGCTTACGCCGACGCCGCAAAGAAACAGGAACCCCGTCCTGGCGAGGCATTTGATCTCGAGGACGTCCGAAAAGATGAGGAATGCGCGGATACCGTGGGCGTTTATCTGCGCGTTGATCCAGAAGGGAAATCACATCTCCGCATGATCCTCGGTCAGGAAGTTCAAACCCTGACCCGAGCCATGACTGCTATCCTTTGCAAAGGCCTGGAAGGCGCCCCGCCAAAGGAGATTCTCGATCTGCCCAGCGATTTCGTGACCCGAATTGTCGGTGCGGAACTCGTCCGCGTCCGCAGCCAGACTACTTATTACGTGCTGACGCGCATCAAAGGAATCTGTAAAGTCTATCTCGATCGGCTACGAACCGCGGCGATGGCCTAGAGCAGGGTTAGCACTGTCGAACCTGTTACGGGGAACACAGGCTTTCAGCCTGTGGGTCCAATAGGCGTTCTTGCCTGTTCGCGGCAGCGTCCGTCCTCGGCAGGATGCCAATGACCCAGAGCCTGGATGGCTGTGCTCCACTCGTGAGCAAAGCTTCTCAGGAGTGCTGACTGGTTTCAAAACGGAACGTAGCGTTTCCATCGTGACGGGTCCGCGTTTTCGTCTACTATTTCGCCGCGCAAATGCCGCGGAATAACGAACTTCGGAAAATCCTTCTCATCGGCTCCGGTCCGATCGTGATCGGACAGGGCTGTGAATTTGATTATTCCGGCGTCCAGGCGTGCAAGGCGTTGCGCGAAGAAGGTTATGAAGTCGTGCTCTTGAATTCGAATCCGGCGACGATCATGACTGACCCGGAGTTCGCCGACCGGACTTACGTCGAACCGATCACGCCCGAAGTGATCGAAGCCATTCTCGAGCGCGAAAAACCGGATGCAATTTTGCCGACGATGGGCGGCCAAACCGCGCTGAATGCCGCGATGGAATTGAACCGCAACGGCGCGCTCACGCGTCATCGTGTGCGCTTGATCGGCGCCAATGCACAAGCGATCGCCAAGGGCGAAGACCGCCAGCTCTTCAAGGAAGCGATGTTGCGCATCGGTCTTGACGTGCCGCGCTCCGGGATCGCGCATTCGATTGGGGACGCCGCGGCGGTGGCGGACGAGATCGCGATGTTTCCGCTCATTATCCGACCGGCATTCACCCTTGGCGGGGCGGGCGGTGGCATCGCTTACAACCGCGAAGAACTCGACGCGATCGTCGCGCGCGGACTCGACCTCTCACCGGTGACTGAGGTGCTGATCGAGGAATCGCTCGTTGGATGGAAGGAATTCGAAATGGAAGTGATGCGCGATCGCGCCGACAACTGCGTCGTCATTTGTTCGATTGAAAATTTCGATCCGATGGGCGTGCACACCGGCGACTCCATCACCATCGCGCCCGCGCAGACGCTTTCGGATCGGGAATTTCAAATGATGCGGGACGCGTCGTTCGCTGTAATCCGCGAGATCGGGGTTGAGACCGGCGGGTCGAATATCCAATTCGCGGTCAATCCGGAGAATGGGCGGATGGTCGTGATCGAAATGAATCCACGGGTGTCACGATCGAGCGCGCTGGCGTCGAAGGCGACCGGATTCCCGATCGCGAAGATCGCCGCCAAGCTCGCGGTCGGGTACACGCTCGATGAAATTCGCAACGACATTACGCGCGAAACGCCGGCGAGCTTTGAGCCCACGCTTGATTACTGCGTCGTCAAGGTGCCGCGGTTTACATTCGAAAAATTTCCGCAAGCGGATGCGACCTTGACGACGCGGATGAAAAGCGTGGGCGAAGCGATGGCGATCGGCCGCACCTTCAAAGAGGCGCTGCAAAAAGCCTTGCGCAGCCTGGAAATCAACCGCTTCGGATTGATTGGCGATGGCAACGAAAAGCGCGTCGGTGCGGAGACGCTGCTCCTGAAACTCGCGGTGCCAAAGGCGGAACGAATCTTCTACATCGCGCAGGCGTTCCAGGACGGGATGTCGATCGATGACGTTTACAATCTGACGAAGATCGATCGCTGGTTCCTGCGCAACATCGAGCAGATCGTGGAGGAATTCCGCCGACTTTGCGGCTCGATGGAAGATAGCCGTCCTCGGCTGTCAATCCCGGCCGCCGTCGGCCGTCCTCGGCCGGCAGCACCTGCAGTTATCGCTGTCGGCGAATCTTCTCGCGCTGCGAACCGGCCGGCCGCCGTTCCGTCGGCCGAGACAGGCGAGACGCCTGTCTTCCGAACGTTTGACGAACACGTCGAAATTAAGATCACGCGGAGGCATTTACCGCATTGGGAGCAACCCGGGGCCACCTACTTTACCAGTTTTCGATCCGCCGATTCCGTCCCGGACACACTCTTAAGACAATGGCGGCATGAGTGCGAGAGCTGGCTCAACTTTCACCCACTGCCGTGGGATGACAGAACCGCGCGCGAATATCAGGAGCGTTTCGTCGATTCCCAGGAGAAATGGTTAGATCGCGGCCACGGTGAATGCCCGCTGCGGATTCCGTCGGCGGCGCAAATTGTTGCTGACGCACTGCGGCACTTTCATGGCGAGCGATATTGGATTGATGCTTTTGTCATCATGCCCAACCACGTGCACGCGATCGTGCAGCCTAAAAGTGGCCATGCGTTGTCTGATATTTTACACTCCTGGAAAAGTTTTGCGGCGCACGAGATCAGTAGGACTTCCAAACGAAGAGGCGACTTGTGGATGGGGGAAAGTCACGATCGAATCGTGCGCGATTTCGATGAACTGCAGCGTTATCGAGACTACATCGCGAGCAATCCGGAAAAGGCGAACCTTTGTCCCGACGAATACGTCTTGTCGGCAGCCGGCGTTTTACAGCATGCCGATGTCCTGCTGTCCGCACGGAAAACAAGCGTCCCGCCGGTAAAGCAACACGGACGTTTCGCCGTCGAGAATCTTGTTGTGACATCCGGGACGGATGTCTTCCCTGGCGGCGCACTGCGCCGGGCCAAGCGCCTCGGGTTTTCGGATCGGCAGATCGCGGTGGCGCGCGGCTTGACCGAGCAGCAAGTTCGCGAGGAACGCAAAGCCGCGGGCGTCATCCCCACCTACCGCCTTGTCGATACTTGCGCCGCGGAGTTCGAAGCTTACACGCCTTATTACTATTCTACTTACGGAACCGAGAACGAGCGGCGTGAAAGCGGCCGCCGCAAGGTCATGATTCTCGGCGGCGGCCCGAACCGGATCGGCCAGGGAATCGAGTTCGACTATTGCTGTGTGCACGCGGCCTTCGCCCTCCGCGAAGTCGGCTTCGAAACCATCATGGTGAATTCGAACCCGGAAACCGTTTCCACCGATTATGACACGAGCGACAAACTTTATTTCGAGCCGCTCACGCTCGAAGACGTGCTCAATATCTACGACGAGGAAAAGCCCGAAGGCGTGATCGTGCAGTTTGGCGGTCAGACGCCGTTGAATCTTGCGGACGGATTGAAGACCGCCGGTGTGCCGATTTTCGGCACCCAGCCTGAGAGCATTGAGATCGCGGAAGACCGCAAGCTTTTCGCCGCCATGCTCAACAAGCTTGGCCTCCGCCAGACGCCGAGCGGCTCTGCCTTGAACGTTGAGGATGCGGTCGCGATCGCGCACGAAATCGGATATCCAGTACTCGTGAGGCCGTCGTTTGTTCTCGGTGGTCGTGGGATGGAGCTGGTTTACAACGAGATCGACCTGCGCCGTTACGTGGCAAATGCGATCGAGAACGCAAGCGAACGGAAGACAGGCATCCCGCCTGTCACCGAGCCAACGATTGGCGCAGCTGGCGAGGAAAGACAGGCGAGACGCCCGTCTTCGGAGACCGCTGAACGGCCAATTCTGATCGACCGCTTCCTCGAAGACGCGATTGAAGTGGACGTCGATTGCATCTCCGACGGAGAGACGAGCGTGATTGGCGCGATCATGGAACACATCGAGGAAGCCGGAATTCACAGCGGTGACAGCGCCTGTGTGATTCCCACGTTCTCCTTATCGGACGCGATTCTCGAAGAGATTGCGGCGGCAACGAAAGCGATGGCGCGAGAACTCAAGGTGCGCGGGCTCATGAACGTGCAGTTCGCGATCCGAGACGCACAGGTTTACGTGCTCGAAGTCAATCCGCGCGCATCGCGGACGGTCCCCTTTGTGAGCAAAGCGATCGGCGTACCTCTCGCCAAGCTCGCCGCCAAGGTGATGAGCGGCAAAACCCTGAGTGAACTCGGGTTTACAACCGAAGTCGTACCGAAACATTTCGCGGTCAAAGAAGCGGTGTTCCCATTCCTGCGCTACGAAGGCGTCGATATCGCACTCGGGCCGGAAATGAAATCAACCGGCGAAGTGATGGGAATCGATGTGGATCTCGGGCTCGCGTACGCGAAATCGCAAATGGCCGCGCCCCCGCCGCTCCCGCAATCCGGCAATGTTTTCATTAGCGTGAAGGACAGCGACAAGCCGGCTGTGATTCCGCTCGCACGAGACTTTGTGGAGCTCGGTTTCGGCATCATCGCGACGAGTGGGACCGCGGCGATGTTGGCTGACGCCGGGGTTCCAGCGACGAAGGTGTTCAAGCTGCGAGAGGGAAGACCGAACGTCCTCGACCGGGTAAAAAACGGCGACATCGATTTCATCGTCAACACGCCGAGCGGAAAAATTCCGCGTGAGGATGAGGTCACGATTCGTAATGCCTCACTCGCGAAAAAAATTCCGATCATGACCACGCTGCGCGCGGCACAGGCGAGCGTGCACGGCATTCGTTCGTTGCAGAAGAACAAGATTACGGTGAAAACACTCCAGGAATATCACCCGAGTGAAGATAAGAGCGCGGCGACCGTGTAGCGTTCGCCTGCTCAGCGGACGATTATTTTATGCAGGCGCTGGGAAGGGCGAATGCTGGCGCCCTGCAAACTGCGTGACACCACGGAACGTTCGTGCCACTGGTCAGTCATGAAAGTGATGTTGCTCGGTGGCGTGGTCGCAATCGCCCTTGGCGTGACGCATATGCGTGCCGCGGACAAAAAGGAAGAAGCTTCTATGAATGGATCAAATAACGAGGTGGCGGTAATCAAAACCAGCGAAGGCGAGATGGTCGCCGAGTTCTGGCCGGACGTGGCGCCGAACACCGTGGCTAATTTCAAAAAGCTTGCGCGCGCTGGTTTCTACGATGGCACCAGCTTCCATCGCATCGTTAAAGGCTTCATGATCCAGGGAGGCGATCCTTTGACCAAGGATCCGTCGAAAGAGGCAATGTATGGATCGGGCGGGCCGAAGGAAAAGCTCAAAGCGGAATTCAACGATCGCTCCCACGAAAAAGGCGTTCTCTCGATGGCGCGCTCGAGCGATCCTGACTCGGCGGGCAGCCAATTCTTTATTTGCCTCGCGGATGTGCGGCGGCTTGATCATCAGTACACCACGTTCGGCAAGCTCATTAAAGGCATGGATGTGCTGGATAAGATCGGGGACATTCCGACAACGATGAGCAACTCGGGCGAACGCAGTAAACCGACGAAGCGCGTTGTCGTTGAAAGCGTGAAGATTACGCCGAGCGACGCGGTGAAGTAGGAACGCTGCTTCTTTGTCACGTCGAGCGCAGCCGAGACGTCCTCGCTGCGAAACCGTGGGTGACGCTGCGGGATTCCTCGACTTCGCTCGGAATGACAAACAAAAATGGCGACGGATCAAACCACCATCGCGCTCGTGCAGATGCAGTGCGCCCCGGAGCCGGAGAAAAATCTGGCGACCGCGACTGCGCGCATCCGCGAGGCCGCACGGCAAGGCGCTCAGATCATCTGCCTGCCCGAGCTCTTTCGGTCGCAATATTTCTGCCAATCGGAAGATCATGCGAATTTCCAGCTCGCCGAGGAAATACCGGGTCTCACCACGAACTCGTTAGGCAAACTGGCGTGTGAACTCGGCGTCGTCATCGTCGCTTCGCTCTTCGAAAAACGCGCGGCCGGTGTTTATCACAACACCGCCGCGATCATCGGAGCGGATGGTGAGTTACTAGGTAAATATCGCAAGATGCACATTCCGGATGATCCGGGATTCTTCGAGAAGTTTTACTTCACGCCCGGTGATCTCGGTTTCAAATCCTGGTCCACGAGGTTTGGGAATATCGGCGTCTGTGTCTGCTGGGACCAATGGTACCCGGAAGCAGCGCGGCTCACGGCTTTGCGCGGCGCCAACCTTCTTTTCTATCCGACCGCGATCGGATGGCACCCCGCCGAGAAGGCGAAGTATGGGGCAGCCCAGCACTCCGCGTGGGAAACGATGCAGCGCAGTCACGCGATCGCGAATGGCTGCTTCGTGGCTGCGGTCAATCGTGTCGGCCACGAAAGTCCGGCCGGCGGACCAGGAATCGAATTCTGGGGCCAGAGTTTCATCGCGGCGCCGAGTGGCGAAATCATCGCCAAAGGCAGCGTCGATCGCGAAGAAATCGTTGTCGCGGAGGTCGAATGGAATCGCGTCGATGAGCAGCGCACGCATTGGCCGTTCCTGCGCGACCGCCGCATCGATGCCTATACCGGCATCGATCAACGATTGATCGATTAGCATCAGCGATTGCCATCAACTCAGGACCATATGGTCGGAACGCAGGTGTGGAGGAGTGGAGACTTGGAGCGGTGGAGTAATGGAGTGATAGAGTGGCAGTTCATCTCATTATCCGGCGCCACGTGGTTCGTCCTGAGTCGAAGACTCACGGCAATGCATCAAAATGAATCATTTCATAACTGGCGCAGTCATTCTGAGCCCCGAAAAGGTTTCGATCGAAGTCGTCTCACGAAGTCCGAGAGGAGGAGGCCGGTCTTCGCATCCCGTGGTGGGACCTCAAGGTGATGCCACGGGATCCCTCGACTTCGCTCGGGATGACATACTTGCGTTGCATTCACGAGATCGCTTCAAGTGAACGGTCAAACCTACGCTCTGGCTAAATCACGAAAGACCCCGCCACTCTGCTACTCCATCGCTCCACCTCCGACCCTTGCGTCCGTGATCCGGACGCAGCCGGCCGCGCAGTTTACAGTTTCGCGTTTACGGCTGTAGTTTCGCACATGAAGAAAACAATCCTTTCTCTCCTGCTTGGAATCGGTCTTGCCGCATCGGCTGCATTTGCGGGCGACACCACGAAAGCAATCGCGGTGCTGCACCCTACTGCGGGCAGCAACGCCATGGGTACGGTATCATTCACCCAATCCGGCGATGACGTGAAGGTCGTGGCCGACATCACCGGCCTCAAGCCCGGCCAGCATGGATTTCATGTTCACGAATTTGGCGATTGCTCCGCGCCGGATGCGAAATCGGCGGGCGGACATTTTAATCCCTCGAATCACCAGCATGGCGCGCCCGATGCCTCTGACCGGCATGCCGGTGATCTCGGTAATATCGAGGCGGATGCATCCGGCAAAGCGCATCTGGAGTTGACGGACAAGATGATGAAGTTAAGCGGGAGCGATTCAATCATCGGTCACGCCGTGATCGTGCACGAAAAAGCGGACGACCTGAAGACGCAGCCGACCGGCGATGCGGGCGGACGCGTCGCGTGCGGCGTTATCGGTGTCGCAAAACCGTAGGTGGCCGGAAGGTAGCGGCGGTGTCTTCATGGAATTGATGACGCTCACACAGATCCGGCGGGCGGCCCAGAGCGGCGCCGCGGAAGGCCGCGTGCATGTCCAGGTTGAGGCCGCGGCTGCCAAAGTCACGCGCGAACAGAAGCCCTACTGTGAGCTGGCGCTGGCGGACGCTGCCGATCGCATGATGTTGCGGGTCTGGAGCGATCACCCGGCATATCGCGCCTGTGATTCGCTTCGCGCCGGCGATTTCATTGAGCTGATCGGCGAATTCCAGCAGCACCAGCAGTACGGGCTCGACGCCAAACGCTGGGCCGTTCGCAATCTGACGCCACAGGAGCGGGATGAACTCCTGCAAGGGTCGCCGGAGTTGCGCGCGAAGCAGGGCACGGATTGGGAATACATCGTCGCAATCATCCGCGAAATCGGTGATCCGCGTCTGCGTTCGTTAAGCGAAGCGTTCATCGCCGAATGGGGCGACCGCTTTCGCCGGACTGCGGGTGCGCGCAGTTATCATCACGCCCGTCGCGGCGGGCTCGTGGAACACACGGCCCAGATGATGCGTGTAGCGAAGCAAATTGCACCCTTATATCCACAATTGAATGGGGAGCTGTTGCTGGCGGGAGTTCTGTTTCACGATGCCGGCAAGCTCTGGGAAAATCATCTGCCGGAGGGCGGCTTCACGATGGGCTTCGATGAACGCGGCGAGCTCATGGGCCACATTTCAATCGGAGTGGAGCTGGTAAACTCGCTCTGGCGGAAATTGACGGCCGCGGAGAACGCGAGAATGTGGGACGGACTTTCTCCCGCGTCCGAAGACGTGCGTTTGCATCTTCTACATCTGATCGGCGCGCATCACGGTGAGCCGCAATTTGGTTCACCGGTCAGCCCGAAAACACCCGAAGCGATGGCGTTGAATTACATCGATAATTTGGACGCGCGACTCGAAATGTTCGCCGCTGGTTATCTGGTTGCAAAGCCCATCGCCGAGCGGATTTTCGACCGGGTGCGCCCCTTACCTGGGAATCTTGTTAAACCGCTCGAGCGCTTTGTCCCTGCGGCCTCAGAGGCATCGGGATAAACTAAATTGCCGGGGTCGGAAGACTGCAAGTTGGGGAAACTTGGGCCACGATTGAGAACTGGGCCGGCACGGACATTGTCATTCCGAGCGCAGCGTAGCGCAGTCGAGGAATCCCGTGGCCGAACCCTGGTTGGCGCCACGGGATGTCTCCCCAAAAGCGTTCGGGCTCGACATGACTGGAACACGTTTCCGCGCCCGCAAATCACGGGCTCAGAAGAATGTTTTTTCACTGACGCGCTGCTTCGCTTCCGCGAGATAAGTTGCATCGATTTCGTAGCCAATGAACTTCGCCACCCCGCAGCGTTGCGCGGCGACGGCAGAGTTTCCGATCCCGAGGAACGGATCGAGCATGGTCTGGACGCGTGCGACGCCATGCAATTTGATGCACCACTCGGCGAGCTGAACCGGGAAAGTCGCCGGGTGCGGCCGCTCTTTGTCGCGCCGCTGAATCGTTTCGTAGGGAATGAACCAGGTGTTTCCGCGACAACGCCGATCGCTTCCGCCAGTGTGTTGCCAGCGCGCGATGTTCGACTTGTCCGCGTAGGAGACGCCCAAGGCGAGGCGATCAATCGGCGTTTTCCCCTCCGGCGTGAGATGGAAAATGTATTCGTGGCAATCGTTCAAAAATCGCGGCGAGTTGATCGGTTTAAAATGGCCACGCGAAACTTGTGAACCGTTCGGCTCGTCGAGGGTGATCGCTTTGATCCAGTGGATCGTGTTTTGCAGAACGAACATATCGCGGAGCTCGAGGAGGAGCTCGTGGGGGAACAATGGATTCGCCGGAACCGCGCCAGCATTGAGAAAAAAAGAACCGTCGGCCGTCAAAATGCGCGCGATTTCAGCGGCCCAGGTTTTGCACCAGCGCAAGTAATCAACGCGATCAGCCCGGTCTGAAAATTTCGAATAGCGCACCCCGAGATTGTAAGGCGGTGAGGTCACGACGAGATCGACAGAATCCGGCGCTAGCTGCGACATCCCTGCAACGCAATCTTCGTGGTGAAGATCGAAGCAAACGCTGGTCCTATTTTGCGTTGTCATTCTGGGCTGAGTGAAGAGAGAGAGAGAGAGAGAGAGAGAGAGAGAGAGAGAGCTTCGAAAGTTGCGGGTTCTGCAACGGGATCCCTCGACTGCGCTCGGGATGACTGTGTTTTGACACAATAACTTTGCGCTGCGTGCGCGTGAAGCTTCATTCGCCGCCGGCACAACTGCGAATATATTTCATCGATGTCCGACAAACCCGAGAAGTTAAAAATAGCCGGCCGTGAGTTCACGTCGCGACTGCTCGTCGGCACGGGAAAATTTTCGTCGAATGAAGCGATGCGCGATGCGCTCATCGCCAGTGGCACCGAAATCGTCACGGTCGCCCTGCGCCGCGTTGATCTCTCCGGACGCAAGGACCCGTTCGCAAATATTCTCGAATTCATTGATCCGAAACGGTTTCTCCTTTTGCCAAATACCAGTGGCGCTCGCACCGCGGCGGAAGCGGTCCGTGCTGCGCGTCTCGCCGTCACTGCCGGGCTGCCGATGTGGGTGAAGCTCGAAATTCATCCCGATCCTCATTATCTGCTGCCCGACGGCGTCGAGACACTCGCCGCGGCTGAAATCCTCGTGAAAGAAGGATTCACCGTTCTGCCTTACATCAATGCCGATCCGATCTTGGCGAAACGTTTGCAGGATGTCGGCACCGCGACCGTGATGCCGCTGGGTTCACCGATCGGGAGCAATCGTGGGATCGAGACTCGCGCGCAGATCGAAATTATCATCGAGCAGGCAACCGTTCCGGTAGTAGTCGATGCTGGATTAGGCGCGCCGAGTCAGGCGGCCGAAGCGATGGAAATGGGCGCCGATGCCGTGCTTGTGAACACGGCAATCGCGATCGCGGGAAATCCGAGCCGAATGGCACAGGCATTTTGCAAAGCTGTCGAAGCCGGGCGAGAGGCGCGGGAAATTGGTTTGGCGGAAGCCCGTTCGAACGCATCCGCGACCAGCCCGATCACCGGATTTTTCTCGTCATCCACCGGGCGGTAGGCGCGGTGTTGAGATTTACCTTTCCGTACTCCGCCGTGTCGGCAGGGGATTCTTCCCTGCGGGTTTCTCGGTCAAGGTTGGTGGCGTTTTGGGCTTCCGGTTCAGTTTCGCACCGAGGGCTCGCTGGGCTTTATCTCCGGGGGATGGACCCCGCGCATTCGGTTTTTCAAGGTTGCCCACGGTTAACTCCTCCCCATAGAAACGAACGCGGGCGCCGCCTCGGACTTACCGTGGCGGCAGGACTGGCGCGGCCGCGAGCTTTGGTTAAGATGCCCTGATGCGTTCCGAGACTATTGACCTGCGCGGTCATATTATTGATTCCCTGACTCTGCCGAAAGTGCTGGATTCGATTTTGACCGAAGGCGGCAATTTCAAGATCATCGACATCAAGATCGGCCAGAAACGCGCCGATCAAAGCTGCGCCCGGATCGAGATTTCAGGTCCTACGCCCGAAAAGTTGGACGCAATGGTGCTTCGACTGCGGGAACTAGGCGCCGAAGTCACGAAGGTCCCCGATTCACAAGCTTCTTCAGCGCAGCCGAACCCGGCCAGCTGAAGCGTCGGATTTGTATGCGGAATTTGCTTCTCTGTCCGCCGGATCATTACGGCATCGAGTACGAGATTAATCCATGGATGAGCCGCGCGCGTGGCGCGGACACGCCGCTCGTGCAGGCGCAGTGGAAAGGTTTGCACGATACCCTTTCGAAGTTGGACGCGCAGATCGATCTCGTCCCGCCGCAACCGCGACTTCCGGACATGGTCTTTACCGCCAACGCGGGGCTAACCGTGGGGCGGAGGTTTATCCCCAGTAATTTCCGGCACCAGGAGCGCGCGGGCGAAGCGCCTTATTTCGCGCGCTGGATGCAGGAACACGGCTACGAAATCGTCTGGCTTCCGCAGACGCTTTATTTCGAGGGTGAGGGCGATGCGCTTTTCGGAGCCGACGCGCTTTTCTGCGGCTACAAATTTCGCACCGACATCAACTCGCATCGCGCGGTCGCGGACATCCTGGGTTGTCTCGTCATTTCAGTCGAACTCGTCGATCCCCGCTTCTATCACATCGACACCTGCTTTTGTCCGTTGTCCGACGGCTCGGCAATGTGGTTTCCCGGTGCCTTCGATGAATACGGCCAGCGCGCGATTCGGGATCACGTTTCCAACCTGATCGACGTCTCGCCTGAAGAAGCGGCGTGCTTCTCCTGCAATGCGGTGGTCTTGGAGCGCGACATTGTCCTGCCCGAGGGAGCCCCGAAGCTGGTGGCGACCTTGACGGGGCGCGGCTTTACCTGTCACCCGCTGCCGATGACGGAGTTCCTAAAGGCGGGCGGCGCCTGCAAATGCCTAACGATGTTTCTTCCGCAACGTGAAAGCTGCGCTGCGTAGTGTGATTCGACGGAGCCAGATATCTGTAGCGACGGCGCTCTGTCACCCTGATGCGCGTGGCTAATTAAAGTGGCCACACTCATCCTGGGACTGCTCGTCGTTGGTCTTAGTATTGTCCTTGCCTGGTTCGGTCTCAGGACGGTGCGCCGTCTCGTGCCGATAGATGTCCTGCAATCTCAGCATGAAGTAGCCGGTTTCATCATTGGGGTCCTCGGGGCGATCTACGCCGTTTTGCTCGCCTTCGTGGTGGTTGCGCTCTGGAATCAATACCAGGATGCGCGCGGCACAGTCGAACGAGAAGCTAACGAGTTGGCTGATCTGGCGCATGTCGCGCGAGGTTTTCCCGATCAGAACGAGCGGCAACGACTCGCCGGGATGATCAGCGCATATGCTCGAAGCGCGATCAATGACGAGTGGCCCGCGATGGCGCATGGCCGTGCAAGTTTGCGCACGCGAGCGGCGCTCGACCAGTTATGGCGCGCTTTCCTCGAAATCGATCCGCAGACCAACCGTGAAAGCGCGCTCTACGATCAATCCCTCAGCACTTTGAGGGACTTGAGCGATAGCCGCCGTCTCCTGCTTTTCTCCAGCCGCAACGATCTGCCGCTTGTTATCCAATTTCTGCTCTGGGGCGGCGGTCTGATTACAATCGGTTTCACCTATTTTTTTGGCGTCAAGAGCATCCGTGCGCAATCACTAATGACGGCCGGGCTCACGGGCGTGATCGCTTTTAATCTTTTTCTGATACTCGTCTTGGACAATCCATTTCACGGCTACCTCCGCGTCTCGGCCGAACCTCTGCGCGAAGTGTTGGAAAGAATTCAGCCGATCCTCTTCAATTAAAACGCCTCGGAGCGCGCGCGGCCCCAAGCACAATTTCTCGGCATCTTGCCTGTTCGTGCTGGATCTTCATCGCCAGAATGCCGCTGCACCCAATATCAGCGCTTTGCTGCGGCCGTGCGCTCTTGCACATCATATGACTCAGCATAAATAGTGCTCCTGTCACAGCAATGAAACGATCGCTCCCACTCCTTTTGCTAGCTTCTTTTCTGGCTGTTTTCGCGCAACCGACCGCTGCTGCGACCCCCGCCGGAGAATACGTGATCGTCGTCGGCGGACCATCGCTTTTTCAATGGGAAAAATACAAGGCGCAGCCGCACGATCATTGGTGGGCCAATTTCGTCCATTCCGCTCGCGTTCGCACGGAAGAGCTCCGGGGTGAGATCGGTCCGGACGCCATGATTACATGGCTGGTTTACGGCCAGGGTTACAAGGACCGCAGCCCGCAAGAGAAGCAGGATCTGATCAGCAACATAGACTCGGTGCGGGACAAGTTTCACCTCAATCTCGTTTTTTTTCGCAACGGCGATGAGGTAATCAATTACCTCAACTCCGGTCAGAACCGCCAGCAGCTCAAAGTCTCCGGGTTCGAGTACTTCGGGCATTCGAACCGCGCCTGTTTCCTTTTCGACTACAGCAGTAACGTCGATAGCGCCTCGAAATCCTGGCTGCATGAAAGCGAGCTTGCGCGCATTGACCGGCACGCCTTCGCGCGCGGCGCCTACATCAAGAGTTGGGGCTGCCACACCGGAGAGAGCATGTCGAAAAAATGGATGGCTGCGACGGGTACGCGCATGCTGGGGGCGATCGGGAAAACCGATTTCTCGACCGGCGAACTGCCGGTTCTTTCTTCCCCCGGCGGGAAGTGGGTTTACTGATTGCCGCGAAAGGCGGTGTATCTTTTCCTCCTTAGGGAGTGATGACGGCAGAGCAGCATCTGGAGCGATGACGCCCACGCCCGTCATTCCGAGCGACGACGAGGCCAACTCGTGGCCGTACGGGATGGTAGCGTCACGGGATCCTTCGACTCCGCTACGCTTCGCTCAGGATGACGGCACCCTGCTTGAGTCGCTTTTTCGAAGGTTTGAACCGCGGGCTTTGCTTTGCGCCTTTGAATCACCGGCCACGGTTCTGCGTGCAACGCCTTTCGCGCCATTCGAAGGCCGGCGGCCAAATAGCTTTTGCGTAATGCTGGCCCACCACTTTGCCAGAATGCTTCGCGCATTCACCGCGGTTTTCCGACCCGTCTTTGCAGTGCGGCGCACGGCTTTCTTTTTTGAGGCCGAGTGTAACGCTGGCATCGCCACGCGCGGTGTTGAGATCGCTCGGACAAGCGGAGGATTTTCGTAAGGTGGCGGATTTGCCAAAGCGGCCAGAGTCGAACCTGCGGAAGGTGGCGCGGTGTGATTAGTCAGAGCCGGCAGCGCGGAGATGTTTGGTGCCGGAATCGGAACGCGCTCACGATTCGATTCGGTTACCGTTTGTGATTCCGAGCTCGCATCGGCTGTTTCACGTTTCACTTGCAGCGGCCTCGAACTCTCGGTCCCGGAAATTCCCCGTGTGCTGATGTCGTCGGGATATGACGATTTGCGGGTCGCAGGCGATCCCGTCTTCGTTGGCCGCGGATAAAGCAATGCGCGCCACTGGGGGTTCGCAGCCCCATTAAAATGCAGCGACGAAAAGAGACCTCCCGAGAACGCCAGTAACGCCAACCAGATTGCCCAGCGGTCAGCCGGTGAAAATCGACTCGGCCGGAAATTCAGCTCGACTTCAGGAGCCTTTTGCGGAGATGAAATGATCGTGCTCGCATCGAGAGTTTCATCGCTCTCCATTTGCGGCGCAGCCGGTTCTCCCGGCACCGAAAGCCAGGGGCGAAAATCAAATGGAGGCATTAAGTCGGCGAGGGAACGCGAATATAGAAAAAGCAATAGTTGTTCCTAATTATAAACAGTTTTGGTTGGTTATACGTCAACCGGCCCTATAGCCTTGCGCCGATTCCAATGGATTTTCGCGCTCTCGAATTCAACTATCAGCAGCCGCTCTTCGACCTGATCTCGCAGAGCCGGGTAGTGCACCTGCAACATTGGCGCGGGCAGGAAGTGCAGCGCTGCAGTCTGCTCAGCATCAAGACCGGCGGGTGCAGCGAGGATTGCGCTTACTGCGCGCAGAGCGCGCATTATCGCACCGGCCTCGAGCGGGCAGATTTACTGCAACTAGATGAAATTCTAACACAAGCGCAACGGGCCCGCGCGCAGGGCGCCACGCGCTTTTGCATGGGCGCGGCCTGGCGCGGGATACACAATGGGACATCAAAATTCGAGCAGGTGCTGGAGGCCGTTCGGGCCGTGGGCCAACTCGGTATGGAAGTCTGTGTCACGCTCGGCCAGATCGGTCCCGTGGAAGCGCACAAACTCAAGGCCGCCGGTGTCACCGCTTACAATCATAATCTCGACACCTCTCCTGAGTTTTACCCCGAAATCGTCAGCACCCACACATTTGCCGATCGGCTGAATACGATCGCCGCCGTCCAGGAAAGTGGAATGTCGGTTTGCAGCGGCGGGATCGTCGGCATGGGAGAATCGGTCGTCGATCGTCTGCGAATGATCGAGGTCTTGAGCAATTTCGATCCGCCCCCGGAAAGTGTGCCGATCAATTGTCTGATGGCAATGCCTGGGACGCCGCTCGCTGATCAACCACCGGTGGACATTTTTGAGCTTGTGAAACTGATCGCAGTGACGCGAATTGCACTTCCGAAAGCGCGGGTGCGTCTCGCCGCTGGTCGCACCCGAATCTCGCGCGAAGGCCAGGCACTCTGCTTTTTTGCGGGGGCGAACTCCATCTTTTTCGGTGACAAACTCCTCACCGCCGAAAACCCCGCTGCCGATCGCGACGTCGCGCTCCTGCGCGACCTCGGATTGCACAACGATGCCTCCCCGCGTCGGGCTTGACAGGGCGGAAGCGCAAGCGATCGTTCGATAATTCCGCGGAAAGCTTGCTTAAAACAAGGTTCCGTCACAATCGCCCCCGGACCGGAGCGGGCCTCCCATCGCCTGCACAATCCAGGTTACCGAAAATTGTTTGTGCTAAAGGCTTCCCTTCCAGCCTGTATCGTTCTGATGGGCTTGCCGCTCTTCGCAATGGGCGCGGAAGTGCCAGCCAATCTTGGGCTCGGATTAAAGCGTCTGGTCGAAATTCACCAGCGGGATCCAGCCGAGTTTCAGGCGAGGATGGCGTCACCGAAATTATTGCAAGTCGATTCGGCCGAGCGCGTCGTCGTGAATATCCACCTTGATGGAACGACGCCGGCCGAGACGGTTGCCGCGGAGTTGCAGCCCTTGGGTCTCGAGGTCCTCGCGATCGATGCACGATGGCGGAAGGGCGTCATCTCCGCCCGACTCCCTATTGCACAGGCGATCGCAACCGCGACTCTGCGGGGCGTCCGCAGTGTGATCCTGGCGCCGCGGCCACTGCATCACATTGGCGTCGTGACCGCGGAGAGCAGTGTCGTGGAGCGTGCTCAGCAGGTCAACAAGCCGGGATTGTTCGCCGCTCGCGGGATTGTAGGCACAGGAATCTCCGTCGGCATTGTTTCCGATTCCTTCAACTCAGCGCCAGGTGTTTCCCGAGCGGCCGCGGGAGTAGCCTCCGGGGATCTTCCCGGCGCAGGAAATCCAAACGGCTACGGCCAGCCGGTCGTCGTCATCGATGATAACTTCAATCCAGTCGGCAGCCAGACTGACGAAGGCCGTGCCATGGCCGAGATCGTTCATGACCTCGCTCCCGGGGCAAAGCTCGCTTTCTCGACCGTCCAGGAAACGCAGTCCATCATGGCGTTCAGCATCCGAAACCTGCGCGCTAACAAGGCAGCCTCCTGTGACATCATCGTGGACGATGTTTTCTTCCCCGATGAGCCATTCTTCTCGGATGGGCAGCTTGCCCTCGCGGTTGAAGATGTGGTCACCGGCAACACCCTCCCTGGAAAGAAAGTGGCTTACTTCTCGGCGGCCGGCAACGAGGCAAATAACGGGTATTCTGCAGATCTCCGGCTCGTCACCGCAGCGCAAGGCAGGGCAGCGCCAATTCCCCCTTGGAGAGCCGGCGAAACTCCTCCACAACTGCGTTGGGAACAGGTGCCGCCCTCACTTTACGCTGGTGGCTTCCACAATCTCAACCCCACGGGCCCGCTCGCCGTGGCGATGCCAGTCACGACTGATTCGAACGCCTCTCCGTTGCTCGTATTCCAATGGGACGACCCTTTCGACGCGGGCGCAGTGACGACGGATTACAACCTGCTCGTGTTCGACGAGGCCGGTAACTACCTGGGGGAAAACAGTGGCATTGACACCAATGTTGCAACGGATGAACCCATCGAGTTCGCAGGGCTGAACAACGGCGGTCTGCACTACGTCGTCATTAGTCTCGGCTCGGTCGGTTCGCCCGTCGCGAGGCATCTCCGGTTTGTTGCGCCGACGGGTGGATCTATCGGCGGACCTTATATCGCTTATGATGCAGCCTCGATCGTAGGTCATGCCACGGCCCAGAGCGCGAACGCGGTCGGCGCCTACGTCTATAACACCGTCCCTGGCACGGACCCTAACTATAACTCAGAGCATTCCAACCCTCCGCCGGGATCTTACAAACCCGGCCTCGAGGAATTCAGTTCCAATGGCGGGGCTTTGGCTTTTTATTTCGATGCGCAGGGGAAACGACTCGCCACTCCTGCGATCCGTTTCAAACCCGAAGTCGCCGCCGCGGATGGGGTGGACACGAGCTTTTCCGGGTTCGACTACGATCACGACAATTTTCCAAACTTCTTCGGGACGAGTGCGGCCGCGCCCAGCGCCGCGGCCATCGCCGCCTTGGTGCTCGAAGCCGCCGGCGGTCCCGGCAAGCTGTCGCCCGCGCAATTACGATTGAAGCTGGAGCAAACGACGTTTCCCCACGACCTGGATCCGAATCTTTGCAAGGCCACGGCAGCAAGCGGGACTGCGTCCGTGCAGGTGATGGCTCATGGCAGCTCCAGTGACGACAGCGCCCATGCTCCGGATTTTTTCACGATCACCTTCAACGGAAATTCGGGCGAGACGCTCAACCAGGTTAGGATCGATCTCACCAACGTCCGGTTGGTTTTCGATGACAATCCAGGCACGGGCAATCCTTTCACCGTCGGCTCGAACCCCAACGGCATTGCAGTCGTTCATAGCCTTTCCCCCGATCGACGAGTGCTCACTTTGGATTTCGGAACAACATTTCGTCCCGGCTCCAGGCTCTCATTCGGGATCGATCGCGACGAAGCCGCGACAGGTGCCGGAGGTAATCTAGCTGACTTGCTGGCGGGAGCGGATATTACGGCGCGCGTCAATCTCACAACCACTCTTCTTGGCGCATTCGCGAATCAGCTCGGCAGCGGGTTTACCTATGCCGACGGTTACGGCCTGCTCGACGCGAAAGCGGCTGTTGGGTCGATCGTCCCGCCGCGCACGCAGATAACAGGTGTTCCCCGGAACGTCTCCACGCGTGCTTTCGTCGGCACGGGAAATAATGTTCTGATCGGCGGCTTTATCGTCGAGCGCGGTAGCAAGAAAGTCATTGTGCGCGCTCTCGGTCCATCGCTTCGATCCGGTGCTGCCCCGGTTCAGGGCGCCTTGGCCGATCCGAAGCTCGAATTGCACGATGCGAACGGGAACACAATTCGAGTTAACAACAACTGGCAGGAGGATCCAAATCAGGCTGCGCAAATTCAGGCGATTGGGCTCGCGCCTTCCGATGCGCAGGAAAGCGCGCTCCTCCAAACACTCAGCGCCTCGAATTACACCGCAATCGTCCGGGGAACGAACGCCACGATCGGCAACGCTCTCGTGGAAATTTATGATGCCGATCCGCAACCGGTGACGGCGCAGCTAACGAATGTTTCCAGCCGTGGTCTCGTGCAGACCGGCGCCAACGTGATGATTGGCGGTTTTATCATTGGAGGAAGCAATCCAGCTGATGTGGTTGTCCGAGCGCTCGGCCCGTCACTGGCGGCATCGAACATACGCGGCACGCTCGCGGATCCTACGCTCGAATTGCATGACGGGCAGGGGAATCTGCTCATCGAAAACGACAATTGGCAGCAGGATTCCAGTCAGGCCGTGCAAATCCAATCCGCGGGTCTCGCGCCTTCGAACGCGCTGGAGAGTGCACTCGCGGCTACTCTTAACCCGGGGAACTATACCGCCATCGTCCGCGGCGCGAATACGACCACAGGGATCGCTCTCGTGGAAATGTTCAAGCTTCAATAGCAGGATTTGGGGTCTCCTGCCATTTGGAAGGGGGACCATCTCGGTTGCCACAGTTCCGGGAACGCAAGCGAGGCGCTCGCGCTAACGGCTGACGATTTGGAGACCGCAAGCGAGACGCTCGCGCTACGTTGATCCTTAATTCAGTCGAAAGATTATTCGCCGATCACCGTGACGGCGACGCAGCGCTGGTGCGGTGAGCGACGGTGCTCGAAGAGGAAAATGCCTTGCCAGGTGCCGAGTTGCAGGCGGCCATCAGCGATTGGAATGACTTCGCTGGAACGCGTGAGTACCATGCGAAGGTGCGAAGTGGAATCGTCGCCACCTTCCGCGGTATGCGTGAGATAATCGGCGTTCTCTGGGACGAGCCGCTCGAAGAATTCGTGGAGATCAACCCGCGCCGAGCGGTCTGCGTTCTCGAAAATCACAAGGCTCGCGCTCGTGTGCTGGATGAAGACCGTGGCGGTCCCTGTCCTGACACCGCTAACACGCACAACACGAGCGACACTCTCAGTGATCTCATAGGTGCCTTTTCCGCGAGTCGGGACTATGAAAGTTTCAGTATGCGCTCTCACCGGGCGGATGGTTTCGTGACAGTGAACTTCCTTTTCGGGCTTCGGGCGCTGAACTCAAGCAGCGAACTTGCATCCATTCTCGGTCATCGAACAATCGTCAGCGATAAAGCGCGTCGACGAGGAGCAATGATTTCTCGTTAGGCAGAAGCGATTGCTCCATCTGATTCATGACATACGCGAACGCGATGCCATTCTCTGGATCAGCGAACGCATGGCTGCCGCCGGCGCCGGGATGCCCAAACGCCTTTGGGGCAGGGCCAAAAATCCGACGGGCGACGCCTTGTGGGTCTTTCATGAATCCGGCAGAGAATGCCGTCGGAATCTGAAAGACGCGATCAAGCCCGTCGACGAGACTTGTTGTCATCCACGCCAGCGTTTCCGAGTTGAAGAAGTGCTGTCCCGCGAGCGCGCCGCCGTTTGCGAGCATGGCATAGAATTTCGCGAGCGAAGATGCGCTGCCAATGCCGCCGAAAGAGACGATCGACTGTGCATGGTTTGACGCCGAGTTCATGGCGCTGACGGCGTGTAAGCCGTGGGGTGACGTGAACGTTTCGCGCTGGAGCGTGCCCGGGATCGCGAGTTCGCGATAGAACTTCGCCGGCTCCGGAGCGCGGCCCGCTTTCGCGGGGTAGATTGTGGCAACGCGGGAACTTTCCGATTCCGGCAATCCGATCCAGACATCGAGCTGCAATGGTTCCGCGAATACTTTGCGCCAATATTCGGCAATTGATTTCTGCGAAATGCGCCTAACGAGTTCATCGAGGAGAAAGCCAAAGGTGCGCGCATGATAGCCGTGAGCGATGCCTGGTGGCCAAAGTGGTGTCTGTTGTTCCAGCGCATTAATGACAGCGTTGTAATCCAAGACATCGGCGCGGACGTCGAGCGCGCATAAGCCGGCGGAGTGCGAGAGAAGTTGGGCGAGGGTGACCTGATCTTTTCCCGCTTCGGCAAACTCCGGCCAAAACTCCGCCACCCGCCGGCCGAGCGCGATCTTGTGCTCCTGGAGCGCATGCAGCAGACACGCGGCGCCTAATCCCTTCGTTGCCGACCAGAAGAGCACCAGCGTATCGGCCTGCCACGGCGATTCGCGGTGGGCGTCGCGGAATCCGCCATGCAGATCGAGAACTGGCTCGCCGTGCTGCCAAATTGATACGGCCGCACCGAGCTCGCCGCGAGTCTCGAAATTTTCGCGAAACAGCGGCTCGATGCGCTTCGTCAGTTCATCGCGCTGGAGCTGCATTAGAGCCGGAGGTTAACAGTGGCAGGCAGGTTGTCACCGGGCGGAACGCCGATCTTGGCTCAGCAATCGCGGTCTTATTCCTGCTCGTGCTCGGATTTTCTTCTTGGTGTCCTCTGTGGTGATATCGCCGGCCCGCATTACGTGGCTGATATCGCCTTCTATCCAGGTAAAACCGCTCGCGCCGGCACGGAAGGTCGCGCCACGGGACCTTCGACCCCGAACGCTTTCGGGTCTCAGGATGACGAAGAGTTCACACCGCCGCTCAGATGACGGCGTGCAGCGACTTTAAATCGGGATCTTTTCTGGCGAGATCGCGGAAGCTTGCATCCATTTTGAAACTCATCTGCAGATGGAGCTTTGCCGTATCGAGGTTCCCGAGCAGCGCTTCGTAACAGCCCATGTTATAAAAATAGATCGGCTCGCTCAGGAGTGCTTTCGGACCGGTGATCAGGAGCTTGCGCGCAGCGGCAGTTTTCCCGAGCTGGTGCAGACAGAAACCCGCGTGCAAAAAACCGGCGCTGCATGCCGGCGCCACCCGGCAAAGTTTTTGACTCAAGCGCAACGCCTGCGGCCAGCGCCGTTTCCGCATCAGGTGATGAAGCCGGAGTTGCAGCACCTGTGGCTGCGCCTGGAAGGCCGGATGAATGGCGTCCAGCTGAGCGAGCGATTCGCGCGTCATGCCGAGCTCGGCATAACCGCACGCTGCGTCCAACTGCCTCCGGAAATCCACGGCACTTCATCTAAGCAAATGCCGCGCCTGCTCGAAATGAAAGACGTGATTACGCGAGCAAAAGAGATTCGAGTTCGCCGAGCCGGCGCTCAAATAAACGCAGCGTGCTTTCGATCGGGACGGGGGAGGTCATATCGACTCCTGCTGCCTGAAGGGTCTCGAGCGGGAACCTGGAACCACCAGATTTGAGAAAGCCGAGATACGCTTCCACGGCGCCGGGTTGACCGGCAAGGACGCGTTCCGACAAGGCGACCGCCGCCGAAATCCCGGTTGCATATTTGTAAACGTAAAACGCGCTGTAGAAGTGTGGGATGCGCAAGCACTCGAGCTCCAGTTGGGGATCAAGCGTAACGCCCGCGCCGAAGTAAGATTGCAAAAGACCACGATATTCCGATTTAAACACATCCAGCGTGAGCGCGTCGCCGCGTTCCTCGATCGCGTGAATGGTGCGCTCGAATTCCGCAAACATGGTCTGGCGAAAGAGCGTGCCGCGGATGTCATCAATCTGGCGGTTGATGATGTAGGCGCGCATCTTTGGATCATTTGTCTGGTCGAGCAGAAAATGCGTGAGCAACTCTTCATTGAAGGTCGACGCGACCTCCGCGAGGAAGATCGGGTAATCGTAATCCTGAAAGCTCTGCGATTTCTGCGCGAACCAGGTGTGCATGGAATGGCCGGCTTCGTGCGCGAGCGTGTAGACATCCGAGAAGACGTCACTCTTGTAATTCATCAGGATGTAAGGGGGCGCACCGTAGCTGCCGGATGAAAACGCGCCGCTCCGTTTGCCTTTGGTTTCGTAACGATCGCACCAGCGGCCGCGCAGACCTTCTCCGAGCGCGGTCACGTAATCGCTGCCGAGCGGCTGCAATGATGCGAGCACGCGTTCGACAGCTTCGTCAAAGCCGATCCGGGTTTCGATTTCCGGCACCAGTGGCACATAGGTGTCGTATTGGTGCAGCTCCTGTAATTCCAGAACTCGACGGCGCAACTCGTAGTAGCGAAAGAGCGGTGCGAGGTTCGCGCGGACCGCTGCGATCAGTCCGTCATAAACCGCGATCGGCACGTCATCCTTGAATAGGGAGGCTTCGAGGGCAGAGGGATGATTCCGCGCCCGCGCCCGAAAGACATCTGCCTTCACGGAGTAGGAGAGCGCGGCGGCAAGCGTGAACTGGTGATCCTGAAATTCTTCGTAGAACTGATGGAACGCCCGCTTCCGCAACGCGTGCTCACGCTTAACGAGGAAAGATCCGAAGGAGCTTTGCGTGAGCGGACGCTCTTTCCCGTCCGCGTCGATGAGCAGCCCGAATTTCATGTCCACGTTTGTCAGCTGCGAAAAGGCGTCGTCGTAGCCATCGAGCGCCGCGTGGCCCAAAGCGAGCAAACGCTCTTCCCGCTCGGAGAGCACGTGTGGCTTCATCCGGCGGACTTTTCGCAAGCTGGTGCGCCACGGTTTCAGAACCGGCTCGTTGAGGAATGCATCGAAGGCCCCGTCGGGAATTGCTTGAATTTCCGGGGCTAGAAACGCGCTGGTCTCGCTGATCAAGGTCATTAAATTCTGCAGCTCTCCCATCCGCGTGAGGTAGTCTGGATTGGAGCTGTCTTCTGCCAATTGCAGTGAAGCGAAGTGGCAAACGCGCTCGAGCCTTTTATCGAGAGATTTCTCGAATTCCAGAAATTCCGCGAGCGTTTGGGCGGAGGCACCCAACCGGCCCTTCCACTCAGCCAGGCGCGGATACCTCTCCTGAATCCAGGCGAAATCCTCATTCCATTTGCCCGCGTCGGCGAAGAGATGCGCTAAATCCCACTTGTCCGATTCCGGAATCTCAGCGCGGGTTGGAGTAGTTGGTGTTTCGGTCATCATCTGAAGCCTTCTTCGCCCGGTTTATGGACCACCGGCCCTTTCGCGACGAGTGGTTCCGGCGCTTGTTCAACCGGGATTCGTGGGCATCTATCAATCCACTTCTCACGATCGGGTGCGGCCCAGCGACACGCATTGCGCAGCACCGTGCGAACGTTTTCGTCGAAGTAAATCGGATAGGCCTCATGACCTGGACGGAAGTAGAAAATTTTGCCGTTACCTCGTCTCCAGGTGCAGCCGGAGCGGAAGACTTCGCCACCCTCAAACCAGGAAATAAAAACTGTCTCTTCCGGGGTCGGGATGGCGAAGGGCTCGCCATACATCTCGGTGTTCGGGAGTTCGAAAAAACGGTCAATTCCACGGGCGATCGGATGCGTCGGATTACATACCCAGAGCCGTTCTTTTTCGCCAGCTTCTCGCCAGGTGAGCGAACAACTCGTGCCCATGAGCCGTTTGAAAATCTTCGAGTAGTGGGAGGAATGCAGTGCGATGAAACCCATTCCCTCCCAGATTCGATAGAGCACGCGTTCGACGATTTTGCCGTGGACCTTACCGTGCGCCGCGTGTCCCCACCAGACGAGGACGTCGGTCTCCGCGAGCGCTGCTTTCGTCAGGCCGTGTTCCGCGTCTTGCAAGGTCGCGCATCCCACCTCAAGCGACTGATCGCTCTCAAGTCCGTCCGCGATGCAACGATGCATCCCGTTCGGGTAAATCCCGGTCACGATCTGGTTTTCGCGTTCATGCACGTTTTCACCCCAAACCAGAACTCGCGTGCAAACCGGCATCGATGGAAGAAAAGCTGAATCAGGAAAGCAGGAAAGCAGGAAATGTCGGTGATGATCCAGCCCATCCCACTGCGCGTTGTCGCCCCAAATAAAACTCGCGTGCGCACCGGCGTCGGTGAAGAGAAACTTGAATCAGGAAAGCGTGATTATTAGAGCTACCGCCTGATGGGGAGCGTGGCGGTGGAAGGACTAAATCTGGAGGCCAGGAATCCAAGGAAGAATCTAGATTAGAGCAGAATCGTGGCGCCTATAAGCGGCGATTGCATCCGGCGGGACGCCCAATCTACTAACCGTCTTTTTCCTGCTTTCCTACGTTCCTGATTCGATTCACGGCGTCCTGGTTTCCTGATCAATCTCTCTCCGTCGAGTCTCAACGGTGCGTGAGGCGCCTGTAGTCGCAGGATACGTCTAACGAGAAATGGGAGGATTCAATCTGCAAACCAGGAATCCAGGAAGGATCGCAGATCAGAAGCAGAATTGCTCTGTAGAAATCATCGCCGCACGGCCGATGGAGAAGGACCGTTTAAATTAGCAAACCAGGAATCCAGGAATGCTTTCGAGCATCTTGCCTATTCCTGCTTTCCTATTTTCCTGATTCATCTTTTCGACAAGGCAAAGCAGAATCACCGCCGGTGTTGAGCGATGCATGCGGCGATACGCCAGCTGCGGCAGGCGGAACGCCCACCCTGCCCAAAGCCCTCTTTTTCGTAATTTCCTGCATTGAAAGCCCGGCCGTTGCTACGCTTCCGTTACGGTCTGATTCGATTCATGGCTTCCCGGTTTCCCGATTTAATCTTTCCCTTGGAGTCCTAATGCCGCGCAAGCCCCGACGATTTCTGGATGCTGCGCGATCAGGTGCATTGCTTCATTCAACAACTGCTTTCCTGGTGGAATGCGATGCCACGGAGAGGCGCCGGATGGATGCGGGAGCGGAATCAAATCGAAGACCCGACGTTTGCGCCGGAGCTCGAAACTGCGTCCAATCACCTCGTCGAGTTTGTCGAACGCGAGGAACTGCGCGATCGCGAGTTTTCCGACGGCAATCACGAGTCGCGGCCGAAGAATCTCGAACTCATTGTTCATCCAGGTGGAGCAGTTGCGGATCTCGTCGGGCGCGGGAACGCGATCACCACCGGCTGGCGTTTTACCCGGGAAACAGCGGCAGACGGCTGCGAAATAGATTTGCGCCCGCATCCGATCTTCAGTCATGCCGCAGAATTCATTGAACCAACCGAACAACGTTCGGCCGGCGGTCCAGGCGAACGGACGAGCCAGAACCGGTTCTTTCACTCCGGGAGCCTGACCGATGAGTATCACTCGACTAATGACGGCACCGCCGGAAACAGGCGGCGGGAGCATGTGCGGGCACTGGCGGCATTGCCGCAGCTGTCCGACATGTTGATCGAGTCGAAGTTGTCTGCGCGATGGAAGACTCATCCGTGCGAGGATGAATTCATCGGCGAAAGAAAGACACGATCACGCTCAGCAGGATGCTGATAATGATGCAGGTGGCGATCGGAAAATAGAACCCGGAATGCCCGCGCTCAATGCGGATGTCGCCCGGCAATCTTCCCAGCCAGCCGCCCCATCCCGACCAGAGCAGTGCGCCGATGAGGACGATCGCGCCGCCCATGACTACCAGAAGCTTCCCAAGATCGGGCATCCCAAGAACTTTCGCACGAAGCAATCGGGAGGGCGAGACTCTGTCGAAACGGATTTTGTCCTGCGGCCTGGGAATCGGCCGTAACATAGCCCGACGGGGAAACCGGCTTTCAATCCGTTGCAAACTTAAGGTAGCGCCGAAAGCGTTTGGGGCGCGGGATCACAGTTGCGAATGCGAAAGCTGCGATGAGATTCGAATCCGATGGCGGTTCAATTTCGAGATTACTACGAGACCTTGGGTGTTGGGAAAACCGCCAGCGAGGAGGAGATCAAGAGCGCTTTCCGCAAACTCGCGCGAAAGCATCACCCTGATGTCGCGAAAGACAAAAAAAGCGCGGAAGAGAAGTTTAAGCAGATCAACGAAGCCTACGAAGTCCTAAGCGATCGCGAGAAGCGGCAGAAGTATGACGAGCTGGGCGCAAACTGGAATCAGCCCGGCGGATTTCAACCGCCGCCAGGCTGGGGTGCCGGCGCGGGCCAGCCGGGCAGAGGCGGTTTCCATCGTTACGCCGGCGGCGAGAACGGCGGCGGCGTTGAGTTTGAATTTGGCGGGACCGGTTTCAGTGATTTTTTCGAAGCGTTTTTCGGAGGCGGCCGCGGCCAATCAGCGTTCGGCGGAAGCGGTGGCGGATTTGGCAGTCGGCCGCCAGGGGTTGCGCGTGGCAGCGATGTCGAAGCCGACATTATGGTCACGTTGGAAGAAGCTTTGAAGGGGTCCACGCGACAGGTGTCGTTGCGCCGCGGCTCGGGCAACAAGGTTGAAACTTACCAGGTCAAAATTCCGCGCGGCGTGCACGAGGGGCAGCGCATCCGTTTGGCGGGACAAGGCGAAGCAGGCGCCGCAGGTGGGAAAAGTGGAGATCTCTTTCTGCGCGTGCGACTGGCGCGGCATCCGGATTTCTCGGTTGAAGGAAACGATCTGATTTACGAGCTGAAGATCGGTCCCTGGCAGGCCGTGCTTGGAGATGAATTACAGGTTCCCACGCTCGAGGGAACAGCGCGCTTGAAGTTACCTCCAGGAACCCAAGGCGGTCAGCGGTTCCGCTTGCGCGAACGCGGTCTGCCGATGGCTGCGGGCGGGCGCGGCGATCTTTATGTTGTCGCGCAAATTCAGGTGCCGAAAAAACTGACGGAAAGTGAGCGCCCAATTTGGGAGCAGCTTGCCCGGTTGCATGGGAGCAGCAGTTAGCCGCCTCGGCAATTTTGAGAGAGGACAAAAGAGAGTTTCATGAAGATTGCGCTCGGCACCGATCACGCTGGCTACCGGCTGAAAGAAAAGGTGAAAGAACTTCTCCGGACGCTGGGCCATGAAGTCGAAGATTTCGGAACTTTCAACGAGGAACCGGTCGATTACCCGCTTTTCATTCGCCCCGCGGCGGAAGCAGTCGCGCGCGGTGAGTGCGAACGCGGGATAGTTTTCGGGGGTTCAGGCAATGGCGAGGCGATGGCGGCTAATAAAGTCCGCGGCATTCGTTGCGCGCTCTGCTGGAACGAGGAGGTCGCAAAGCTGTCGCGTCAGCATAATGACGCCAACGTTCTGTCGTTAGGCGAGCGCGTCATTCCGGAAGAGACGGCGCTGGCGGTCGTGCGCGTCTGGCTCACGACGCCGTTCGAGGGAGGGCGTCACGCCCGGCGGATCGCACAACTCGAGACTTAGGTGCACTCGGCGCACGACAGGTGCCCGTGATTGGCTATCCGACGGGAGTCAACTCACCCGTCACTTGGCGAAATCGAGGCAGACTGCGACCAGGAAGATCGCGCTGACGAACGCATTGCTCTGAAAGAATGCACGATTGATCGCGGCGAGATCGAGACGGCTCGCGCAGCGATGTTCGAAGAAGAGTGCCGCTGCGATGAGGGGCATCGCGCAAAAATAAACGACGCCGAGTTGCGCCGCGAAACCGAAGCCGATGAGCGCAGCCAGCATCAGGGTGTGCAGGATTTGACTGAGCATCAGACTGCGCGTGATGCCCAGCTTCACGACGAGTGATCTCAGGCCTTCGCGCCGGTCGAAATCGTAATCCTGTGTCGCGTAAATCAAATCGAAGCCGGCCACCCAGCAAATCACGCCTCCGCCAAGCACGAGTGGAGGCAAATCGACCCGTCCAGTTTGCGCAATCCAGGCGCCGGCCGGAGCTGCCGCAAGTGCGAGTCCGAGGAAGAAATGTGTCGCGTCGGTGAATCGCTTCGTCAGCGAGTAGAGGAATACAATTGCGAGCGCGACCGGCGAGAGCAGCGCCGTGACCTTGTTGATCGCTATTGCCGACGCGACGAACGCAATCGTGCTGACGGCAAGCGCGGTGGAAATCGCCGACTTCGACAAAAGTAAATGACGCGAGGCGGTGCGCGCGTTTCTTTGATCTATCGACCAGTCAACCAAACGATTGAAGAGCATCGCCGCCGTGCGCGCGAAGATCATGCAGGCAAGAACCAACAGGAGAACGCGTCGCGACGGCCACCCGTGCGCGGCAACGATCAACGCACCGAGTGCGAAAGGGAGCGCAAAAACAGTGTGCGAAAAGCGGATTAGCCGAAGAAATCTCGACACCACGCTGGACGAACGGGCACCGGCGATCGCGGAATCCATCGACGTTCAACTCTCAGACGCGAGAAGTTGTTCGAGCCGCCGATGGGCGTGAGAAACGATTGGGGTCCCGTGTGCAAAGAGCATTCGCTCGAAGGGAACCGCCAACAACTTCTGGAGAGAGCGCCGCATCTGTTTCGGGTCGCAACAATATTTGTCTGGCAAAAAAGAGAAGCCGTGCGGCGCAAAATTAATCAGCGCGTCACCGAGAATCACTGTTCCACCATTTGCGCGGGACAGCAGCGCGATTTCACCCGTGGCTGCTCCCGGCAATTCAATCACGCTGAGATCGGTCACGATCTCATCGCCGTCTTTCACAGTCCGTGCATTGCTCCTGCCTGTATCCGCCATCGTGGCTGCATGGGCAATGAGAGGAACGGACCACCGCTGGGCGAACTCCGGGCCGGCCCGCAGGTGATTGGCGTTCGTGACGATTACACCCGCGACGGAAATTTCCTGGGTGAGTTCTTCGAGTGCAGGCGAGGCAAGCGGAATGGGATCGACAAAGAAGAGGCCGCTTACCGCGGAAACGGCCGACCCGCACAAATCAACCTTCACCGACGTGTCATATTTTTCCCAAAACCAGACACCCGAAGCGATGTTGTGAAATTCCTCGCAGGCTTTCATCGAGGTTAATTTGGGCTGGTGCTGAAAACTGATCTCTCCTCGTCCTCACCCTGTCGTCTGAACGTAATTTCCGCTAGTGCTGAGACATCTCAAGACGGGGATGGAAAGGGGTGAGCGGCCGATCTGGCATTGTAGGTGCTCTATTTTGCATAATTACCAGAATATGATCACCTTCTCCTACCAAGCTCGTGACGCGTCCGGCAAGATCGTTTCCGGAATTCAGGACGCCATCAACGAGGACAATGCTGTGACCAGCCTGATGAGCCGCGGGCTCATGGTTCTTTCGTTGCAGAAAAAAGCTGCTGCCAATAAAACGAGGAAAAAGGCGTGGACGGTGAAAGAGACCGACCTCGTGCTATTTACCCGCCAGCTTTCGACGATGATCGATGCCGGCATTTCGCTCGTGCAGGCCTTGACCGCGCTTTACGAGCAGTGCGATCCCAAGCGGCAGCGCAACCTCCGCAACGTCATCAGCGACGTTACGACCCGCGTACAGGGCGGTGAAACTTTTCATGAGTCTGTCGCGAAGCATCCGCGCGTGTTCGACCGACTGTTTGTGAGCATGGTCAAAGCAGGCGAACACGGCGGATTGCTCGCGGAGATCCTTGATCGGCTGGCGGGCTTTCTCGAGGCGACGGCTCGGCTTCGCAAAAAAGTGAAATCGGCCATGACTTATCCCGTAATCGTGATTTGCATTGCTTTTGCGATTACCACATTTCTGATCGTCAAAGTGGTCCCCGTCTTCGGCGAAATCTTTAAGGATTTTGGCGCCAACCTGCCAGCTCCCACGCAGTTCCTGATCGACCTCAGCGACTTCATCCGCGGCCAGTGGTATTTCCTCATTCTTGGCCTGGGAGCGGCCTTCTTCGGCATCCGCACCTTTCTGCGCTCGAAACGCGGTAAGCAGCTCTGGGACAAGTGGAAGTTGAAGCTGCCGATTTTCGGCCCGCTGACTCATAAAATTTGCATGTCCCGCTTCTCGCGCACCTTTGCGCAGCTCATTCGCAGCGGTGTCCCCATTCTCGAAGTGCTGGAGATCGTCGGCGGCGCCTCGGGCAATCACGTGGTCGAAACCAGCATCAAAGGCGTCGGTGAGGACGTGGAGAAAGGCGACAATCTTTCGGTTGCGCTTTCGCATAAGCCGATCTTCCCGCCGATGATGTTGCGCATGGTTTCCGCCGGTGAGGCCACGGGCAAGATCGACACCATGCTCGAGAAGATGGCGGACTTCTGGGACGAAGAGATTGAAGCGATGCTTGACGCCATGACATCGCTGATTGAGCCGCTCCTGATCGTTTTTCTCGGCGTTATCGTCGGCGGCATCGTGATCGCGATGTTCCTGCCAATTTTCAAGCTCAACGAAGTAGTTTCACAGAGCAAAAGCTAGGGAGAAGCTGCTCCGTAAACGGGGAGGGGTGGACCGCAAGGTCTGCCTCTCCTTGCTTTCAGCGCCTATCCCTGCTTGCTCGCGTTTTCCAGTGGCGTCACAGAACGTCGTTGGAAAAACGGCGTCGCTCGCAAATGTGAAATCTAATAGGTGCGATCCTCGACGGTGCGCCCAAGGTTCACGCCGTTCACCAACATACTAAACGGATTAATCGCCCTTCGGCATTGCAGCCAAATTGGTCGCGTTCCTATCCTCGCGATCGGTTCTGACAGCCAGCTTAGCTGCGGATTGAGGTTAAGCTGTTAGCGTTTCTTCTCTGTAGATGATCTCCTAATCTGCGGACTCAATTCCGGGCCGTTGCCGCTTCGACACGCGCATACATTTCCGCGTAAATCCTCTCCACCGCGGCCGCCGGATCTTCCAGCATCATGCTCTCTTTGATTTTGCTGGCGTAGATCGCGAATGAGAAAGGGGAGACGGCCGGCAGTTCGAGAAGTTTCCATTCAAATGCCTGCACTTGTGCTAAGAACCTGAACGCGGTCTCCGCGTCCAGAAAGGTATGCGTCGCCTGACGATACGCTTCCTCGAGCAACGGATGATCCGGCTCATGTTGTTCGAGCACCCGGAACAACACTTCCGCGCTCCAGCTGAGTTGCTTCTGCTGGCGCTGACGCCCCGGCAAATTGCGCGGAACCATCAATCCAGTTTGCGCTACTCCGCGAAATTGCCATTTCACCAACTCCGATCCTCGCAGTGCCCGGCGCAAGTCTTCTTCCGCTCCCTCGCTCTCGAAACAAAGCCGCCAATCTTCGAGCGGCATCTCCTGGAAAGGCCGAAGCGTGAGCAGAAATCCGTAATCATCGATTGTGACCAGGGCATTGCCGCCGATGCGATTTTTCACGCGCCAAGCCACGATCCGCGAGAGCGCGTCATTCGCGCTCCGTCCGATCAGAGCGTGGAAGAAGTAATGCGAAAAATCGTGATCCCGATACAGCTCGATCAAGATCCGCCGGCCGACCGGAATTTCTGAGATGCTCAGTTGCGCGCGAAATTGTTCTACGATCGCCTGCGAGTTTGCGCGCGAGATCGCGTAGGTCTCGACCAGCCAATCGACGACCGTCTCGTCGTCCGCCTGCCGCAGCTGCCGATCAACTTCAGTCCGCAGCTCGCGCACGGCGCGCGCGAGTCCACTGGTGAGCGGCATCTTCGCCGCATTCCAGCGCGGCACTGTCGGCAGGTGTCCATTCGCACGTTCGACGTGCGCTTCCTGGACGCCGGTTTCGATGAGGCGCACAATTCGTCCACCGAGAACGAACAGATCGCCGATCGCGAGTTGCTTGATGAAGTTTTCTTCCACCGATCCCAGACGACGGCGTCGCAGGAGCACATTCACAAATCCTTCCGAGTGGATCGTGCCGATATTGACGAGAAACTCCCGCGCGATTCGCGGATGGGCCAGGGAGACGACTCCATCGGTGACACGAATTTTCCCGAAGAGGCCGGCGTACTGCCGCTCGAGGGATTCCCCGCCGCCTTCCAGGTAGCGAAGGATCGCATCGAACTCTGCGCGCTCGAGTTCACGAAAGGGATAAGCACGGCGAACAAGCGCATACGTTTCGTCCACGGCAATGGGCGCGAGCGCCGCGAGTCCGACGATGTGCTGCGCGAGGACGTCCCCTGGTTTTTGCTGAATGTGGATCGGGTCCAGCGCCCGCTCGCGCACGAGTTTCGCCGTTACCGTCGCTTCAGCGAGATCGTTGACGTTGGTCGCTACCAGCACGCCGTGGCTTGTCTGGTTTAACGAATGTCCGGAGCGGCCGATGCGCTGGATCGCGCGCGACACTCCCTTCGGCGTCGCCACCATGATGACAAGATCAACCGCGCCAATATCGATCCCCATCTCGAGACTGGTCGAGCAAACTACCGCCCGCAGTTCGCCGTTCTTCAGCCGGTCCTCGACTTCCAAGCGCACGTTGCGATCGAGCGACGCGTGATGAACTTCGATCTGTTTCGCGAGACCCGGCAGCAATTCCTTCAGGCGAAGTCCGAGCTGCTCTGCGGCCGAGCGAACGTTCGTGAAGACGAGCACCGATCGTCGCGTCTGGATCAATTCCGCCAGCTCAGCGTAGAGCCGTGAGCCAGTGTAACCGGCGGGCGGATACGGATGCCGTCGGATGGGTGAAAAGACTTCAACGATGGATTTCTTTTCCACCTTTGCTTCGGCAATGAGACATTCACGGCGATCGCCCACGAGAAATCGTCCGAGCGTTTCGAGCGGCGCGGCCGTGGCGGATAACCCGATGCGGCAGAGCGCCTCTACCCGTCTGCCGCCTCGCAAGCGTTCCAGACGCTCGAGCGAAAGTGTCAGATCAGCGCCGCGCTTGTTGCCGGCAAATGAATGCAGCTCATCGACAATCACGAACTGACATTCGCCGAGGTGCGCAGCATAACTTTCCTGGGCCAGCATGACCGCGAGGCTTTCCGGGGTAGTCACCAGGAAAGGCGTAGCGCGGCGCCGGAATTTCGCGCGATCGGATGCGGTTGTGTCGCCGGTGCGAAGATGGATACCAAGCTCTTTCTCCAGTCCGAGACCGACGATGGGTGCGCGCAGATTCTTTCCAATATCGTAGGCAAGCGCTCGCAAGGGCGACACGTAAATGCACTGCACGCCTGGATGGAGCGAACCACTGTCGAGTTGCCGGAGAAGGAAGTCGAAGACCCCGAGGAATCCCGCGAGCGTCTTGCCGCTGCCGGTGGGCGAAGTGAGCAGAATCGACTTACGATCCAGGATTGCAGGCACGCAGAGCAGTTGGGCGTGCGTAAAACCCGGAAACGTTTTTCGGAACCACCGCCGAAGCCGCGGGTGCAAGCGCTGGAAAAGATCCTTCGGTTCCGCGGCCGCTGGCGACAACATTCTTCATGGTAAGGCGGACCGCTGGGCCGTCCACGAGCCTGGGGAGCGTCCGCCGCGGCGGACTGGTTGGAAAGCCTGGCCTCGCGCATTCGCGCTGCGTTACGGCGGCATTCTGTCGAAACGAACTTTCGTCGCCGTAAGATCACCGAGGTGGCGAATGCAACGGGGGAGAAAGTTCGCCGAACCCAAGAGCCTTCGGCGTCGCACGCGGCATGCGCGCGTTAGAAGCGCGCCGTCGCCAAACGCGCCGTTACTTCGCCACCGCGTCCGGCATCGGCTTCAAATCCGTGTCATAAACGTGAACCTTACCGAACTTCTCGAGCTTCGATTTTATCTGTGACGCATCTCCGACCACGATAATCGCCACATCAGAGGTGCTGAGATATTTTTTGGCGAGTTCCAGTGCCTGCGCCGAAGTGACGCTGCTCAAGCGGCGAGCGTAAGTCCGGTAGAAATCTTTCGGCAGATTGTAGAGATCGATTTCCTGAACCCGCTCCGCGGTGCGCTCGGGACTTTCCAGGCTCAAAAGATAATTGCCGACGCTGTAATCGCGTTGCAGCGCCAGTTCGTTTTCTGGAATTGGCTCGCTCCGAATGCGGTTCACTTCCTTTAAAATTTCCGCAATCGCGAGGTCGGTCACCGGATTGCGCACCTCCGCTCCCGAAGAAAAGATGCCGCCGGTTTTCTGGAATCCAAAACTGGCGTAGGCGCCGTAGGTCCAGCCGTGTTGTTCTCGCAGATTTTGGAAGAGGCGGCCCGACGATCCGCCGCCAAGCGCGCTGCTGAGCACGTTGAGTTCAGGCACCATCGGGTTGTCCCGAGGCACCCCGAGCTGCGCGACCAGAATGTTGGACTGCACGGAACCCGGGCGATCGATCAAGTAAACGGTCGCGCCAGATTGTTTCGGAAATGCCGGCCAGTCGCTCTTTGGCAATTCCCCCGGCTTCCAGTCTCGAAAGGCTGCTTTCACACGCGCGAGGACCTCCTCCGCCTTGACATCGCCGACAACCGCAAGCGTCGCGTTGTTTGGCAGAAAATAAGCGCGATGAAAAGCAGCGACGTCCGCCGGCCCGATCGATTTCACGCTCTCTTCCGAAGCCGATGCGCCATAAGGATGCGCGCCAAAAAGGAGAGCCTTGCGCAGTCTCGCACCCAGCGCCGAAGGCTCTTTCTTGTCGGCCGCCAGTTCCGACAATGCCTTTACCTTCTCCTTAGCGAGTTCGTCTGCGGGGAATGTCGGCCGCAAGACAGCGTCGGAGAAGAGATCGAGAATTTGCTCTCCGAATTTGGTCAGGCCAGTCGTGCTCACAGAAGTGGCGTCGCTGTTCACGCCCGCATTCAGACTGGCCCCCACAAAATCCAACTGCCTGGCAAATTCGGTTGCGGACCGGTCCTTGGTGCCGCGATCGAGCAGTGAAGTCATGAGATCGTCGAGTCCCGGCTTGGAGCCGTCAAACGCGCTGCCCGATCGGACCAACAGCCGCAAGGTGACAGTGGGCTGTCGATCACTTTCAACGATGAAAACCTTCAACCCATTTTCGAGGGTGTATTCCTTATAAGCGGGGAAAGAGGCTTGCGGCGCCGGTCCCGCTTCCGGCTTTTTGCTGCGGTCGAGATCCGCTCGAACGACCGGCGCGATCGCGATCAGGACGAGCAAGGTTAGCGTAAGATAACTTTTCATTTGCTAATCACTTCGTCGGATTGTCGGCGGCAGCCGGCTCTGGTTGTTCGGCTTTTGCAGCGACGGGATAATGGAGGGTGTTCAGACCGTCCGGGGCGAAATATTTATTCGCCACGCGCTGGAGGTCTTCTCGTTTCACCGCAAGGTAGCGGGCGAGATCGGTATTAATCAGGTGCGCATCACCGAAGAAGACATGGAAGGCTGCGAGCTCTCGCGCCCGGCTGCCCATCGTGCCGTAAGAGGAGGCTGCGTCTGATGACTGCTGATTCAGCGCCTTCTGAAACTCCTCCTCGGTTACTCCTTCCTTTCGCACTTTCTCGATCTCTTCCTCGATCAGCCGATCCAGCTTCTCGATCGCCACACCCTGATTCCCGGTCGCAAGGACGCCCACCACTCCGCCCTCTTCGAGCAGATACGGAAATGCGGCTACCCCAAGCGCGACTTGTTCCTGATCGACGAGGCGCCGGTAAAGCCGCGAGCTATTGCCGACCGCCATAATATTTGTCAGTAGGTCCAGCGGGTAGCGGTCGGGATCGGCTTTGCGCGCGGCGTGCCACGCGTGCAGAGTTGCCGGAAGCGGAGTGTTCTCTTTCTCCACGGTCCTGGTTTCAGGTGTCGTCTGCGGCGGGAGAGAAAACTCCGGGCGAAGGATTGGGTCGCCTTTGGGGATCGGCCCGAAATAATCGGCGATTAGCTTCTTGAGTTCGTCGGTCTTGAAATCGCCGGCGATCGAAAGAGTCGCGTTATTCGGCACATAATTTTTCTTGTAGAACTCCCGAAATTCTTCAATCGACGCCTGGTCGATGTATTCGAGAGAACCAATCGGCGTCCACGCGTAGGGCGTGCCTTTAAACACCATCGCGGCGAGGTTCTCGAAGAGCGTTCCGTAAGGGCGGTTATCGTAATTCCGACGGCGCTCTTCCTTGACCACTTCGCGCTGCGTTTCGACGCCTGTCTTCTCGACCTTGCCATGCATCATCCGCTCCGATTCAATCCAGAGCGCCAGCTTCAGCTGGTTTGATGGCAGATTGATGTAGTAATCCGTCTGATCGAACGACGTCGACGCATTCAGATTGCCGCCGGCGCTCGAGACCAGTTTATCGATGCCGCCGCGCGGAATATTCTCCGAGCCTTCGAACATCAGGTGCTCGAAGAAATGCGCGAAGCCGGTGCGATCCGCTTGTTCGTTTTTGCTCCCGACGTGATAGAGCACATAACTCGCGATTACCGGCGCTTCATGATTCTCGTGCAGAATCACGTGCAGTCCGTTCTCGAGATCGTATTCGGTGAATTCGATCGGCCGGAGACCAATCGACGGGTCGTCAGGAGTCTTTGCGCGGGCTGTCCCAAGCAGAAGAGACATGATCGCGACCACCGAAAAGAGGTAGGGCATAGGCATTTGAGACAGATCGGCTGACAGGATGTTCAGTGCGAACTCAAGCGTCCGGGTTCACCGGGAAATGTTTGTTCTTTAACTTTTCTGGAACGCGTTCGGTTTGCTCTGACTCAATTCGTTCGGACGCAGCGCCGAGCGCTTCGTAGGCTTCGCGGCTCTTGCGGGCACGGCACATGTAGGCGGTGGCATGCGCAAGCGGAATCCGCGCCTCCGGCAACCCGACGAACTCAACTGCTTGCTGGGTCGCGATCGCCAGCGGCAGGGCTTCCGGATCCGCGAGTCCCACGTCTTCGCTCGCGAAGATCACGATCCGGCGGGCGATGAATCGAAAGTCTTCACCGGCATGCAGCATTTTTGCAAGCCAGTAAATCGCGCCTTTCTCATCCGACGCGCGCATGCTTTTGATGAAGGCGCTGATCGTGTCGTAGTGCGCATCGCCCGCGCCATCATAGACGATCGCTTTCTGCTGAATACTTTGCTCGGCGCCTTCGAGGGTGAAATGAATCGTGGGGCAAGTTTCCAACTTGCCTTCCTCCTCTGACCGCAAGTTGGAAACTTGCGCCACTTCCGGCGGTGTCGTCAGCACGCCGATCTCAAGTGCGTTCAGGCATTTTCGCGCGTCGCCGTCGCTTAGCTTCGCAAGATGCCGTTTTGCTTCGGGATCGATCGCGACACGATATTTGCCAAGGCCGCGCTCTTCATCGGCGAGCGCGCGATCGATCAGCTCGCAAAGCTGATCGACCCCGAGTGGTTCGAGTTGAAACACCTGCGAACGCGAAACCAGCGCGCTGTTCACATAGAAGAACGGGTTATAAGTGGTCGCGCCAATCAGCCGCAAGTTTCCGCTCTCCACGTCCGGCAACAGAATGTCCTGCTGCGCTTTGTTGAAATGATGAATCTCGTCCACGAACAGGATCGTCTTCTGGCCGGAAGTCGTAAGCCGATTCGCTGCGCCTGCGACGACGCGGCGCATCTCCGCGACGTTGCTTTCCACTCCACTGAGCCGCTCGAATTTCGCGCGCGTTATTTCCGCGATGATCTGGGCGAGGGTCGTCTTGCCGGTGCCCGGCGGGCCCGAGAGAATCACGGACGGAAGCCGATCCGCCTCGATTGCGCGCCGGAGCAACTTCCCCGGTGCGAGGATATGTTGCTGTCCGACAAATTCCTCGAGCGATCGCGGGCGCATCCGCGCGGCCAGAGGCGCAGCCGCGGTCGATGGCTTCACCGCTTTCACCTCCTCATCGGCTTTGAATAAATCGTCCACCTGCGAAAGATACGGCGCTCGGGAAAGACTCGCATGGAGTTTCCCCTGTTGGGTGGCTGCAAATGCTGTCATGTCGAGCAAGGTCGAGACAGCCCGTGCATTACCTTTAAGTTTTCGCCACGGGATCCCTCCCCGAAAGCGTTCGGGGCTCGGGATGACCAGCTCGCCCTCCTCGCCTTTCCTTGCCATTCGATTCGGGTAAGCAGCGCTCTCTGCCCCGGCACGTTGCGTGCTTTGAGATCGGCTGGATATTCGTCGCGCATGCGCAAAACTCTTACCGGCACGCTGCTGCTTCTATTTGCCGTTCACACTGCGATTGCTCAATCCGAACTCCCATTCTCGACCGTCTTTAAAGGCCGCGAGCAATTCGATCGTCTCGTCAACAAGGCGCGTGAGGGCAACTGGCAATCGCTCCCGATCGGCGAACGCACTGCGGTTGCAGGACGCGCGATGGTGGGCACCCGTTATAAATCCTACACGCTCGAGATCGACAACCGCGTCGAGGCGCCCTCGGTGAATTTGAACGGCATGGATTGCTGGACGTTTTTCGAGAGCGCGCTCGCCTTCGCGCGCATGCTCGATGAGCCGCAGGAGGACTGGACGCCGGAGCGAATGCTGCATCAGATCGAGCGCGACCGCTACCGCAGCGGCGTCTGCACCGGCGAATATCTCTCGCGGCTGCATTATCTCGAAGACTGGCTCGCCGATAACGACCGGCGCGGTCTGGTGAGCGATCTGACCCGCAGCCTGGGAGGGTCGAGCGTGCCGCATTCCGCGCGCGAGATGACCGTTGGCTGGCGCCATTACCGCTATCTGGCAGCGAATCGATCGTTGCTCGGACCACTCGGCGCGATGGAAGCGCGTGTCTCAAGGAGACCACTCTATCAGATTCCTAAGAACCGTGTCCCTGGCGTCGAATCAAAACTGCGGAGCGGCGATATCATCGGCATCGTTTCGCGCGACGGTCCGGGTCGGTTCGCGACCTCGCATGTGGGGCTGGCACTTCGCACCAACGACGGCGTGCTGCATTTTATGCACGCTTCCGCGCCCTATAACTATGGCAGGGTCGTCGTTGATTCGCGCCTGAGCGCTTATCTCAATCGCTACCGGAGCGATTCGGGCATTCTGGTCGCGCGACCGACGCGGTAGGAGGCGCGTTAAGCGGCGGTCGCAGTTTCCAGCTCGCACGTTCGCGGTCCACTTGCTCCTCGATCAGAAGCAGGATTACGAGCAGGAGCAGGAGTGTTAAGTCCGCGATGACAAGGGCGTCATCGCCAGCACGCGAGGGCCCGTGCGCTCCCCAGACCGCGACATCGCGCGCCGACGGTTCGGTCTCCGCAAAAATCTTCGATCTTAGTCCTCGTCCCGGAGTTGCTGGACCACCCGGTCGAGTTGTTCGACCGCTTTTTCCGCATCAACGCCGTGCGCTTCCAGATTCGCGGTCGCGCCGCATTCCAGATTTGCGCGCATGACATCGATCAGGCTAGTGGCGGAAAAGCGTTTGCCCTCTTTCACCAGCCAAATGTCGGAACGGAATGCATTCGCTTTGCGGACGAACTCAGCGGCCGGCCGCGCGTGCAAGCCGAGCGGGTTCACGATCGTAATCTCGCGCCGGGCCGAGACCGCGGCGCCGCGCGATGATCTCATGCCTGACTTGTTCCCCACCGCCGATGCAAGAAGCGCTCAATGGGCGAGAAGAAAATCTTATCCGCAAGCAAGCCGATCACCACGATTACGACCATGATGCCGATGACCTGTTCCATGGCGCTGAGTTCACGGCCGTAGTGTAGCAGCTGACCCAGTCCAAAGCCGGTTAGAATCGTGACAAAAATCTCCGCCGCCATCAACGAACGCCAGGCAAAGGCCCAGCCTTGTTTCATGCCGCTGACGATGAAGGGCAACGCTGCCGGCAGAATGACCTTGAACCACATGTGTAATTGCTTTGATCCCATGGAGAGCGCCGCGCGTCGATAAATCGGCGGCACATTGCGCACTCCGGTTTCGGTCGCAATGATGACCGACCAGAGCGTTCCCATGACCACGACGAAGAGCATCGCAGCTTCGCTTTGTCCGAACCAGAGGAGCGCGAGCGGCACCCAGCAGACGCTCGGCAGAGTTTGTAATCCAAGCGCCATCGTCCCGAGGGTATCGCGAAACAGAATCCAACGCGCCGTCAGCAGTCCCAAAGGCAGACCGAAAATGATCCCGACAATATAGCCCGTGAGAAGCCGGCGCATCGTAATCACGATCGCGTGCTCGAGGGTTCCGTCCTGGAGAGCGTCTTTCAAATAGCCTGCGACCAGCTGCGGCGGCGGCAGGAGGACGGGCGACCAGATCCTCGCCTGGACTGCCCAAGCCCAAAGCAGCAACAAAACGCCAAAAAACGCCGCGGAAAGCAAAAAACGTTTCATTCAGCAACGGCGGTTTCGAGTTGGCTCACACCTTTGAGTGCGCGCGTGATCTGGCTCGAGTACTCAGCAAGATCTACACTGTTGATGTCGCGTGGGCGGGGCAGATCGACCTGAAATTCCTCCTGAACTCGTCCCGGATGCGGCGAGAACAAAACCACGCGATCTCCGAGACACGCCGCTTCGCGGACGTTGTGCGTGACGAACACGATCGTTTTGCGCCGGGCCTTCCAGATTTGCTGGATATCCCCGTAAAGCTGCTCACGCGTCAGCGCATCCAGCGCCGCAAAAGGTTCGTCCATGAGCAGGACACGCGGATTTGGGGCGAGCGCCCGCGCGAGCGCCACGCGTTGCTTCATGCCACCGGAAAGCTCGTGAATATTGGCGTGTACGAAACGCTTCAATCCCACGAGTTCGAGGTAATACATGGCGACATCCAGCCGGTCTTTCTTCGACAGGTGCGGCTTCAATTTGAGGCCAAAGAGCACGTTGCCGAGAACGTCGAGCCACGGAAAGAGCGCCGATTCCTGAAACATGACCAGCCGCTCCCGCCCGGGTCCCGTGACCGGTTTGCCATTTGCCAGCACCTTTCCGCTATCGGGTTTCTCGAGGCCGGCGATAATGTTGAGCAACGTCGATTTGCCGCAGCCACTCACTCCGACAAGGCACACGAACTCGCCTTCGGCGACGTTGAGGCTGACACGATCGAGCGCGAGCACAGTTCCACTGGCGCTCCGAAAGCTCTTCGAAACGTTCTCGATCGCGAGCTTCGAAGGCGCAATGACCTGAAGCTCTTCGGTCGCGGTAATGTGTGGAGTGGAGCGGACGATCACAAATTTTCGATCAGCTTGGATGTGTCAGTCGCACCTTTCAGAAACCCAGCGTCCTTGCCTTCCTGCACAGCTTTGGTGATCAACTCGCGGGGCACATCCGTGGTGAACCGGATCCGCTTCCAGGCTTGGGCGACCGCATCCGGCGCGAAGTCGGCTTTGGTTTCCGCTTTCAGCTCGTCAATCAGCAGCTTCTGCGCCTCCTCCGGATGATCCTGAATCCACTGGGTAAGCTCCACGTTGGCGGCCGCAATCTTCTTCGCGTAATCCCGCCGCGTGCTCAGGAACTTCGCGCTCGAAATCAGCCACGTCGTGATCACATCCTTGTCTTCGAGAAACACGCGCGCTTTGGCGTCGCGCTCGAGTCGCGTCACCCAGGGTTCGACTGTCCAGACTGCGTCCACCCCGCCGTTTTGAAGGAGCGCAAGCTGGTCGGGATTCGCGGTCGGGAGAACCAAGACGTCACCGCCGGTGAGAGTGACTCTGAATCCTTGCGCTTTGAGCCACGCGCGACACGAGATGTCCTGCGTATTTCCGAGCTGCGGAGTTGCGATTTTCTTTCCGCGAAAATCAGCGGGCGCTTTGATCGCCGAGTCGTTCTTCACGGCCAAGGCTGCTCCGCCGTTCGCCGCCCCGGAAATGACACGAATCTCTTCTCCGTTCGCTTTGAAGTGAGCATTGAGCGCTGGTCCCTGACCGACGTAAGTCACGTCGAGTGATCCGGCGAAAACCGCCTCCATCGCGGATGGCCCCGCGTTGTAGGTGAACCACTGAATTTCGACATTCGGTCCGAGTCTCTGCTCGAACCAGCCTTTGCCCTGCCGGGAAAGTGCGTGCGCGATCACGCCTTGCGCATGAGTGATATTCGGAAAATGCCCGAAACGAATTGTGACCTTATCCTCGGCCGAGACGAGCCGCGTGAAAAACGCGAGCGCCGCAGTTACCGCGATCAATGTTTTGATTTTCATAGTTTGGTCCTTAGTAGCTGAAGGTGGTCATGACATATCCGAAGTCCGCATCGGAGTGCGGGCCGGTATCGACGAGATAAGCGCCGGCAAAGAAGTGGCTGTAGCCGGCTTGTAATTAAGATTCTTGTTCAACTCATAGGTAGCGGTCAGATCGATCTCCTGACCCGCAAAGTTGCGCGCGCCGATTGTGCGCACGTCCCGGCCCTCCGGTGTGCGCGTGCGCAACGTGGAGAAGCCGTTCGAGCGATACCAAAAATCGTGCGTATCCGCGAGCCAGAAGGCGTGGTAGTCGAACTCGCGCGTCGTGAATATTGCGCCAGCTGAATTCATCCATGAACCCATACTTCTCGTGATTGGATGGGAACAGGTTCTGGAAAGATTCCGAATCCTTGGATTGGATCGCCCGACGCGTAATCGTACTCGAGGCCGCATCTGGTTTTGATTTTACCCGCGCGCCGATGGTCGCGAAGCGAGCAGCGGGACCGTTCCAGGTGCCTTGCGGATCAACTTTATTGGTTGGGTCGAGATCAGGTTGGTTATCGTCCTTGTCGCGGTAATACACGTAAAAGTCCGTCGTCTGTTCCGGCACGAGATCGGTCGAGAAGTAGGCGCCGCCGAAATTGTCCGCGGCGTCGTTATCGTTGAAGTCATGGCGCTTGATTTGAACCGGACGGGCGAAGAAGGGCTCGATCCAAAATGCGGCTCTTCAAAGCGAAGACGAATCGCGTCGAAGGTCCGGCCGAAATTGCCGAACTTCGAGTCGCCCACCAGCCGGCCGTCGCCATAGGTAATCGCTTGCCGACCGATCGTGAGCAGAAGCGGGAATTTCCTGGCGTCGCCGATCGAAATGTAAGCTTGGCGAAGATCGAAGATGTCGTCACCCTCTGCGCCTCGGACGCCGGGAATGTTGGCGCGGTCTGAAAACGCCTCGCGCGAGTCCTGCGTCTGCGCGTAAAGCTTGAACCATGAAACCGGCTTTAGCGTCAGACCAAACCGAAAACGGTTGAGCAGCCAGGAGTCGTCGTTGTCATCATTGATCGATGAATCGAAGTCGCGGTTGTTTTCCCGGATCTCCCCCCGGACGCGCTCCTCGAGATCCAGGACAAGCCTGCCGTCCCAGAAGCTCAGCGAGTTTTTTTCTTTCTTCTCGACCTTTTTCTCGGCCGACGATTTCGGAGGAGGAGCCGTCTCGCCTGCTGGAGAGGACGTTGGCCAGCTCGAGGCCGCGATCATAAGGCTCAACATGATGTGTGGGCCGACGGCAGATTTAACCTTCGGTTTGAAACGCGTTTGCTTCATGAGTGTTCGTTGGATGTGTCTGGACGAACCTCCGGAAGCCCGGTCGGCGTGGTCGGTCTGAATTCATTTCCTCCAGGTGTCTGGTCGGCAAAACAGGGATTAGGTCTCGGAAACCGAGGGGCGGATTTCGATCCGCGTTTTCTCCGTGCGCTCGATCTGCGTGACCTTGGAATCGTGCACCACGATCTGAACGATTCCGAAACGGAGCGTTTGCACTTTCTCGCGCACGAGCTCGAGCCATTCGGGTGCTTCAGCGTTGTGCTGCATTTGATACCCTCCCGATTAAAGTTTTCTGGGGCGAAGCTGCGGGCAGACTGCCAAGCAAAGCTTGCAGATTGAGCGCGCGGGCGGCGAAAGCAGGCGAGACTTTGTCGCGCCTCATTTTCCGTAACGTGATGTCGACGATCTCCGCCAGGCTGTAGCGGTCGAGAATCTTCGAGATCGCATTCCGCACATCGAGCATCAGCATGCGCAAACCGCAATGCGCCTCGTCCGGACAGGTGCATCGGGCGTAAGCCGTCTGGCTCACACACGGAATCGGCGCCAGCGGTCCGTCGATCAATCGAATGACGGCCCCGAACTTGATCCGGTTCATCTTTTTGCCGAGCGAATAGCCGCCGAGTTTTCCGCGCTTGCTCTCTACGTATCCGCCGGCTTTGAGCTGAGTAAAAATTTGCTCGAGGAATTTCACAGGCAGTTTTTCTTTTGCGGCCAGTTCACTGATCTGGAGGATGGGCCGGCCGAGCTCAGACGCGATCCCGAGATCGATCAATGCGCGCAGGGCGTATTCGCCGCGTTTGGAGAGCTTCATATCTAGCGCTGCAGGATGAAATTGAAATCCTATCGGGCAAGTAGAAATTGTGAAACTCTGGATCGGCAACCGGTGTTCGCGGCCACGCGAAACATTTTTCAGCACTCCACGTGCCATCTTCGCCGCCCTTGCAGGTTGAGGACGCATCGGTCAGGCGGCTGCCGCACCCAGTCCGCGCGCTGGTCTCGTTACGCGAACCCGATAGGGCGCTCGCCCTCGTGACGGCAGGCGTGCGGTCGAACGAGGATTGCCGACAGCATCGTCTTTTCGGAGCAAGTGAAATCCGGAGCCGTCCTCATAACCAACTGGCGCCCTGCGCAGCAACGCTCCGAGGAGAAACAGCAATCCAAAGAGGCTCGCACAGAGACTGAAGCCAATCGAAGTCTCCCTGCCTGAATTCTCCGCGATGGTGCCAGCCCTCTGCCGGAACTTCCGCGCCGTCTGCCCGAGCGGCGCCTTTCCGGACACCACTGTGACCGCAGAACCGAGTCGCGTCTCCGTTCTTCCGTTCGTAGAAAAATTGCCCGCTTCGGCACGAAGCGCGCTTCCACACCACAGCGCCGGGCAAATCAATGACATCAGTATTGTTGGTTTCATAAGTGTTTTCAGTCAGCAGTTCATCTCTACTTCCCAGTATGAATACTGAATACATACTGCTTAAGTAGGAAATTAAACTTTTTAAAATTATTCGGAACGTCTCCCTGAACCAGGATGTTCTGAATTCCGCCCGACCCGGCCGTCCCCGCCGGACGGCTAGAGAGAGGGCTGCTACGGCCGCTCGTTGGACGGATACCCAAAAGCAGGATCGAGACGACGCATCGCCTCGACTGCGAATGCCCGATCCGATTCGGAAAGATATCGTTCGAAGCCACCGACCTGCCCGCGTCGAACCTTGAAAGATTCCGGATCGCGAACGTTGCCCGCGCGCAACACTTTCGATTCGAATGCGCCCGCCGCTTCGAGCTGCCGCATGTTCTTAAAATCTGAAAAGGAAAGCGCGTGTTCGAATGCTTCGCGCTCGATCATCGTTTGGCCGATCGCGGCGAGCAGCCGCTTGAAATGTTCGCGTGGATCGCCCCGCAGTTCCTCGTACCGCAGAAGAGCAAAGTCTGGCAGCGGCGTGAACTCGGCCAGCCAGCCATTCATGATTTCAATCATCGGCGAGATCCCGTAGATGCGGTGACGAATCACCTCGCTGACGCTCTTGTGTTTGATCTCTTTCGGAGTCTCGGGAGTGCGTCGCGTCAGTTGAATATAATGCGAGACGAACGCATCGCGTGGATCACGTGCCAATAGGATGAGGGGAGCGGTCTGCAATTGCCGGCGGGGAATGAGATATTTTCCCCGCAATCGATCCCAGAGTCGCTCCGCTTTCACGTGTTGCTCGAATAAATCGTGCGAGTAGATCACGTGCGGAATACTAGGCTCGTGAGAGCGCTTTGGTTCGAGCGTCATTTCGAGGCCATCGCGCTTGCAAAAATAAGCGCACAGAAATGCCCGCACCCAGGTCCGCCCACTCTTCGGGATCGAGACGATCACGGCATCGCCGCCGCTGAGCTCACGCGCACGACTCGTGAAATTGCGTCGAAAGAGCGGGCGAATCATCCGAATCGCGCGTGGAAGAACGCGCGCCTTCCTGCGAGGTTAGGTGCCCGCTTCCGTTGTAACAAGATCACGCGGAATATATCTTCAGCGCAAGAGCGGGCGCACTGCTTTCGACTCGTGTTTGAAGCACAGGCGGCATGTCGGGGATGGTTGGTTGCCTCGCGAGAATCCACGATCCGGGTCTAGTTCTCCTGCCTCGGCTCGTGCTCCTGATCTTGATCGGCGACCTAAATCGCAAAAATCAGATCAGATCAGATCAGATCAGGATCAGGATCAGGATCAGGATCAGGAGCATGAGCAGGAGTGAATCGAGGTCGGCCCTTGAAGGAATGCATGGCCTGTCGTATCATTCACGTTGTCAGGGGGCGCACTGGTTTCGACTCGTAGTTTGAAGCGCAGGCGGCATGTCGAGGATGGTTCGTTGGCCTCGTTAAAATCCGGACCAAAAAAATAAATGCAGATCACCAAGATCTCGCTCTCGCGGCTTAATTGACCGTGATGTTTGGAGCTGGACGCCTGCTACGGCG
>JBBSIA010000021.1:0-71976 GCA_038232335.1 Chthoniobacterales bacterium | reverse complement strand
GACAGCGCAACCAAAGACTTCGTAACGCGAGGACCACTTCCACATGCGCTACAAGAACAACATTGGCCCCCAGGTGCGCCGTCGCCGCTACGCGCTCGGCTGGTCGCAATCAGATCTCGCGACAAAGCTTCAGCTCGCAGGCTTCGACACGAGCCGCAGCGGAGTTTCCAAAATCGAAGCACGTCTCTCGTACGTCGACGACAAGACGATGCTCTATCTCGCCGAAGTGCTGCGCCTGCCTGTGCAGGAACTCTTCCCACCAAGAACGCCAGGCAACCGCATCCATGACTTCATGGAAAAGCTTGAGACGACACGGTTTTGAACCAGCCCCGCTACGAGTGATTGGTAGGAGCGATCATCAGCTCCGTTCCCTGTCGCTCTCAGCCTTTCCGCCATCGGTTCGCTTCGTTGCGAGCCGTACCGTTAATCGTGCGGTCCTCTAGGCCGATGCGTTCCATTTCAGGAAAGGCGGGAGCAAAAACTGGCTCGATTGTGCAGCATCCACTCGAAAAAGATCTGTTGGGGCGTTCCTCCACTGCGAATATTTCCGAGACGGCTGCGCGCTTGCCGAAATGTGAAACTGCCCCCTCGCGCGGTCGCGAGCCTCTCGGGTCGCGCAGAACCGGCGCGGTGCAAGTCGATGACACGGCACTTGAAAATCTCGGACCTTTGCGGAAAGTTCCGCACGCTTTAGTGCCATCTCGCTCATCCTAGAGAGCTAGCGTCGGCTTCGTTGCGGCTGAACTTTGCCGTTATATGTTTTCGCAGAACTCAAGAGCCGTTCTACCTCGGTGCAGGGAATCATGATGCGGCCGCATTGGGTAATTGCCTTAATTGTTCCACGATAGAGTTGGCGATATCCCCACGTCTGATGTTTTCCAAATAAGGCCGCAAATTCTCCGGGCGAATAGGCCATACGTTTGTCGAGCAAAGGCGGTTGGATTCTCGTGCTATCGTTTTCCATACGACGCAGCATCCCATGGCGAGAGTCAAGAGATGCGCCGCGAATGGCGCAATCGATGTTCATAAAGACGGTGCAAAACCGGGAAGCGGTCCGAGGGATTCAATCACGCGTCGACACTGAAACTGCCAAAATTTTCTACGGTCAGTTTCTACGGTCAGCGTCAGTTTTCGAGCAAGAACCCGCAAACCAAAGGCATGTTTTGAAAAGCCAAACCGTGCGTAAAACATTGGCTCCCGCTGGTTTCGGCATGGTAGGCAAAACCTAGCAAATCCACGCAAAATCCAATATTTCACTTTCGAGTCGAGTGCCTTAAACCGGACTCAGCCACCCTTCCTTCGGGCATGCGGCTCGTTCAGGGGGTCAGTATGAAACCGACTCTCCGTTTTGCAATCTCGCAATCGGCATTGCGAGAGAGCAGCAGCTCCGGGAGTCTGGCTGAGATAGAGAACAGGCGGGACGCCTGTTTTCCACAACGACGAACGGTGGTCCGTTCCGTTTCCCCATTCGTAAATTGCGCGGTAATTCTCTAACAAATGGTCCAGAGCCGCTCGATTTCTCGCATAAATCCCTGAGCCCGAAGCACCCGAAAATTCTCAATTTTCGTCTTGATCAGGGGTCGCATCCCACCGCATGTTGTAGACCCCCGTGAGCAGCTCCACCGCATCTTGTTATTCGGAGATTTGTGATCTTGTTCACATGTTATTTGCTCCACTGTTCACCGGTATTCACATTTATCCCCAACTTTAACCACGCCGCGTCGATCCATGATCCAGCTCAAACCCGGAATCGCCCATTCTTCCTTAAACAGGCCAGCGAAAGCCGCTCTTCGCAGTCGAACTCGCGGGACGAAGAAGAAGAGCGCGTGTCTGCGTTTTGAGCGCGTTTTCAGCAATGAAAAAGTCGGCCCCTTCGACCAGATTGAATGGGAACGGCGCACTGCCGAAATCACGGATGACAGCGGCAAAGTCATCTTCAAACAGGAGAACATCGAAGTCCCGAAGGGCTGGAGCGCGCTGGCGACCAAAATCGCGGTCTCGAAATATTTCTACGGCGATATCGCCAACGGCACCGACCCGCACAAGGGCGGGCGCGAAACGTCGGTCCGGCAGCTGATTCATCGAGTCACGCGGACGATCGCGGACTGGGGCATCGCTGACGGCTATTTCGCGGACGCTGCGACTGCGGAGACATTCTACGCGGACCTGACGTGGCTCTGCCTCAATCAGCACGGTGCGTTCAACTCGCCGGTCTGGTTTAACGTCGGCCTCTACCACCAATATGGGATCGGCAGGAACGCCGGACTCGGCAATTATTTCTACAACCGCGAAACCGGTCAGGCCGAGCGCGCGACTTCGCAGTACGAATATCCACAGGGGAGCGCGTGTTTCATTCAGAGCGTCGATGACACAATGGAAGATATCATGCGCCTGGCGATGTCGGAGGCGATGCTCTTCAAGTACGGGAGCGGCACCGGCAGCGATCTTTCTTCGCTCCGCAGCACGCGCGAGAAATTGAGCGGCGGAGGGAAGCCGAGCGGCCCCCTTTCCTTCCTGAAAGTTTACGATCAGGTCGCGAACGTCGTGAAGAGCGGCGGCAAAACCCGGCGCGCCGCGAAGATGAACACGTTGAAAGACTGGCACCCGGACATCGAGGAGTTCATCGACGCTAAGCAGAAGGAAGAAAAAAAGGCGTGGGCGCTGATCGAGCAGGGTTACGACGGCAGCTATAATGGCGACGCCTACGGCTCCGTCATGTATCAGAACGAGAACCTGAGCGTGCGCGTGAGCGACGACTTCATGGAGGCAGCGGCGGAAGGTCGCGAGTGGTGGACGAAGCGGGTGCGTGACGGTTCGCCCTGCGAAAAAAAGAACGCGCGGAAGCTGCTGCGGAAAATCGCCGAAGGCACCCACGTCTGCGGCGATCCTGGAATGCAGTTCGATTCCACGATCCATAAATGGCACACGTGCAAAGGAACTGGGCGACAGAACTCGACCAACCCCTGCTCGGAATATCTGTTCCTCGACAACACGGCTTGCAATCTCGCGTCGTTGAACCTGATGAAGTTCAAAGCCGCGGACGGCGCATTTGACGTCGAGCGCTTCAAGGCCGCCGCCCGGCTCTTCATTACCGCACAGGAAATTCTAGTCGATAACGCGAGCTATCCGATCAAGGAAATCGCGGAGAATTCGCACATTTTTCGCACTCTTGGGCTGGGTTACGCGAATCTCGGGTCGCTGATCATGAGCTACGGATACGGTTACGATAGCGTGGAGGGCCGCGCGATCTGTGGTGCAATCACGGCGATCATGACTGGCGAAGCCTACGAACAAAGCGCGCGGATGGCCCGCGCGATGGGACCATTTCCTGGATACGACGACGCACGTTGCAGCGGCGTCGCGAAGACGGTTGCGAAGGACAACGTCGATTCCATGCGGGAAGTGATCGAGCTGCATCAGCGGGCGGTCGAGGAGATCCCGGCGAATGAAGAGTTCGGCTTTCTCAAGGAAGCGGCCGCTAAAGTTTGGGAGAGTGCCGCCGAGCTAGGCAAAAAACATGGCTACCGCAATGCGCAGGTCACCGTCCTGGCGCCGACCGGCACGATCAGCTTCCTGATGGATTGCGACACGACCGGCATCGAGCCGGACATCGCGCTTGTAAAATACAAACTGCTCGCGGGCGGCGGGATGTTGAAAATCGTGAACCAAACCGTGAGACCGGCGCTCGAGAAGCTTGATTACAACCCAGATGAAGTTGAACGCATCATCGCTCACATCGACGCGTTCGACACCATCGAGGATGTCCAAAGTAGCGCGAGCGTCTCGCTTGCAACCAGCACCGAAACGAGCGTCTCGCTTGCGAGCAGCACGGACGCAACCGGCACGGTTACGCTGCAACGGAGCGGTCTCAAGCCGGAACACCTGCCGATCTTTGACTGCGCGTTCAAACCACATCGTGGCGAACGCTCGCTCGGATACATGGGCCACTTGCGCATGATGGCGGCGGCGCAGCCGTTCCTGAGCGGTGCGATCTCGAAGACCGTCAACATGCCGCAAAACGCGACCGTCGATGAAATCATGAACACCTACGTCGAGGGCTGGCGCCTCGGTCTTAAGGCGATTGCGATTTATCGCGATGGCTCGAAGCGTTCCGCACCGTTAAACACACGGAAGACTAAAGACATGGGCGGCAGCGGAGTCATCGCCTTAGAGTCGAATACGGAACAGGCACAGCTCGAGAAACGCATCATCGAGTTGGACCGTGAAGTCGGCACGCTCCGGCGCCAGCTCGACCAGCCAACACGCCATCGGATGCCGGATACGCGGATGTCGTTAACGCACAAATTCGAGATCGCAGGTCACGAAGGTTACATCACGGTGGGCTTGTACGAAGATGGCCAGCCGGGAGAACTTTTCGTCACCATGGCCAAGGAAGGCAGCACGATCGGCGGCCTCATGGACACGGTTGGGACCCTGACTTCGATTGCTTTGCAATACGGGGTGCCGCTCGAAAGCATGGTCAAGAAATTCGCTTATCAGCGGTTCGAGCCGAGCGGATTCACGAAAAATCCCGACATCCGCAATGCCACCAGCATCGCCGATTACGTGTTCCGCTGGCTCGGTTGCCAATTCATTCCCGGTTACAAGGAAGCAACCGCGCCTTCACGCGCGCAAGGCGAGCTGCCGTTGAAGGAAATTCCGGACATGGAGAAAAAAGCGGTCAATCGGCCCGTCTCAGACTTGTCGCGAACGGCCGAGAAAGAGCTGATCGATGTAATCACCAATCACGCATCGAACGACGGCGGAATGCAGATCGCGACGAACGGCCATACCCATGCGGATCGCGTGAAAGAAGCGCTCGGCAACATGTTCATGGATATTACCTGCTCCCATTGCGGGAGCGACAAAGTCATCCGCGCGGGAGCGTGCGGTGTGTGCACAGAGTGCGGGACGAGTCAGGGGTGTAGCTGACGCGGGCGCAATTCGCGAGGGCAAGAGATCACAGATCAAAAGTCAGAGATTCCATCGCTCAATGTGATGGTGAACGGCACGAATGGGGACGCATGGACGGCTTGTCGAAGCTCGTCGATCACGGCTGATATTGATGTACCCAGCGAGGACGCGCTAGTGCGTCGTTGGACAGGCGCGCGCTCCTGACTACAGTTCGTGACCGCCAGCCGGCGACCGACCAACTCTGAACATGGCTAAAACAGCAGCAGAAATTCAGCGCGAGAAAGAGATGCAGCAGGCTGAGGAGCTGCTTTTCACCGGCCACCAGGAACTCGGTTTCGCGAAGGGACTCTTTCTGGGACGCTTCGTGGCCGACTGGGCGATGCCGTATCCGACGTTTAGCGCCGCTCAGCAGACAGAACTCGACACCGCTCTTGCCGAAGTCTGTCAGATGCTCGATCAGAAGCTCGATTCCACGCAGATCGATCGCGAGGCGGATATCCCCCGCAATCTCATCGAGGGCCTCGCGCACACGGGCGTGCTCGGAATGACAGCACCGAAGGAGTTTGGCGGGCGCGGGTTTTCACAGCAGCAATACTGCAAAATTCTGGAGGAAATCGGGAGCCGCGATGCGTCGGTCTCGGTGTTCACGAATGCGCATCACTCGATTGGAATTCGCGCGTTGCTGTTGTTTGGGACGAGAGAGCAAAAGGAGCGCTGGCTGCCGCCACTCGTCTCGGGCGAACAACTGGCGGCGTTTGCCTTGACGGAAGAGAACGCGGGCTCGGATGCCGCCAATGTGCAGATGACTGCGACGCCGACAGAAGATGGCTCGGCTTATCTTTTGAACGGTCAGAAACGCTACATCTCGAATGCCGCAATCGCGCAGGTGCTGACGGTGATGGCGCGCACGCCTACACCAGGTAAGCCTGGGAAGGACGCGATCACCGCCTTTCTCGTCACGCCCGACATGCCGGGCTTCGAAATGATCGAACCGCGGATGCCGAAGCTTGGAATTCGCGGCACGGCCACGGGACGATTTGCTTGTCGTGATGTGCGCGTGCCGAAGGAAAATATCCTCGGACCACTCGGCAAAGGTTTGCGGGTCGCGCTCACGGTGCTGGATTTCGGCCGGACGACTTTCGGTGCCTGCTGCACCGGCGGTGCGAAGACGTGTCTGAAGCTGGCGGTCGAGCACGCCAACAGCCGCCGGCAATTCGACAAAACCCTGGGCGATTTCGATCTCGTCAAAAAGAAGATCGGACGCATGGCAGCCGACATTTACGCGATGGAAGCGATGACGATGGTGACCGCATCGCTCATCGATCGCGGCCTTGAGGATTACATGATCGAGACCGCGATGCTGAAGGTGTTCACGACCGAGCGGCTGTGGGAGGCAGTGAACGACGCCTTCCAGATCAACGGCGGCTCCGCCTATTTCAACGACAAACCGCTCGAGCGGATGCTGCGCGACGCGCGCATCAATCAGATCGGCGAAGGGAGCAACGAAGTGCTGACCTCATTCGTCGCGCTTGTCGGGATGCGCGGACCGGGCATGGAGTTCAAGGAAATTTACGACACGATGTTGAAGCCATGGCGGCAGAATCGGATGAAAGCGTGGAGCGCGGGCAAGAACCGCCTGAACGCTGCCGTCAAGGTGCCGGGTGTGCCGGTCAGGAGCGAAAGCTTGCGCGGTTCGGCGGCGCAACTCGGGCGTCTGATCTGGCGCTTCAACCTGATGGTGAATCGCGCGTTGATCCAGTATCGCGAACCGATTCTCGAAATGCAGCTGGTGCAGGAGCGGATCGCCGGTGTGGCGATGGAAATGTTTGCCTCGGCCTGCGTGCTCAGCCGGCTCGACTCTGAGTTGCACGATGTGAACCGGAACGGAAGCGCGCCTGCCGGTGATCAGCGGGCTGCGGAGCTTTTCCTGCGACAGTCGTTTCACCGAATCCGGCGTTTCATGACAGAATTAAACGAGAACGACGACAAGGCGTTGCTCGCCACCGCAAATGTCGTTCTCGGCAAAGAGAACCGGCAGGAGCTGAACGGCCGGTAGCCGTTATCCATCCTTCTGCGTCTGGCTCCCGGCTGGCGGGTTGATCGTTTTGGCGCATTTCTAGCTTCTGATGAGGCATGCGCCTCACGGAGTCTGAAGGCTTCGCGCCTGATCGAATTGATCTCGGCGGCAAACGCCTGCTGATCTTCATCGTCGCGTATAACGCCGAGACGACGATCGAGAAGGTGTTGAGCCGCATCCCCGCGAGCCTGCACACCCGCGACATCGAAGTTCTAATCATCGACGATTCGTCGAAAGACGACACCTTCACGAACGGGCTGCGTTTTCAGCAGAGAACCTCTGCGTTCAAGATCACGGTTCTGCGGACGCCCGAAAATCAGGGGTATGGCGGCAATCAGAAACTCGGTTATCGCTACGCGATTGACAACGGCTTCGACATTGTCGCGCTCGTGCACGGCGACGGACAATACGCGCCCGAGGAATTGCCGGCGTTGCTCGCACCACTGGTGCGCGGCGAGGCGGATGCGGTCTTCGGCTCGCGGATGCTTGAGAGTCAAGCTGCACGGGCCGGCGGTATGCCAGCTTATAAGTGGATTGGCAACAAGATCCTGACCACCTTCCAGAATCGGATGTTACGCACGGAATTTTCGGAATTCCACTCGGGCTATCGAGTCTATTCTACTTCGGCGCTCAGCAATATTCCCTTCGAGAAAAACACGAACAACTTCCATTTCGACACGGAGATCATCATCCAGTTCGTGCTCAAAAAGCTGCGCATCGTAGAGTTGGCGATACCGACCTACTACGGCAACGAGATTTGCCACGTGAATGGTTTAAGGTACGCGTGGAACGTCTTCCGTACGATGCTGCGCGCTCGTTTGCACGAGATGAATTTGCTCTTCGATCGCAAATTCGATGTGCATCTGCCCGAGCAGAATTACGATCTGAAGCTCGGTTTCGTCTCATCACACACGGGAGCGATCGACGCGGCCAAGGCCGGGAGTCACGTGCTCGAAATCGGCTGCGGCCAAGGCCGTGTCGCGCGCGAGCTGGCGGCGAAAGGTTGCCGTGTCACCGGGATGGACCAATACGTCCCGGAGTCGGATCAATCCGGCCAGATCGATTTCATCCGCTGGAACCTCGATCGCAAAGAGTTTCCGGTGAACGTTTCCGCTTACGACCAGATTATGATGCTCGACATTATCGAGCACTTGAAAGAACCGGAAACCTTCATGGATGAACTGCGCTTCGCGGCGGTTTGCAAGAGGCCCGAAGTGGTGATCACGACCGCGAACATCGGATTCTTCGTCACCCGCTTGATGCTAATGTTCGGCCAATTTAATTACGGAAAGAAAGGCATTCTCGATGCGACGCATACGCGGCTCTTCACGTTCCGCTCGCTCGCCGACTTGCTGGATCAGTCTGGCTACAAGCTGCTGGAGGTCCGCGGGATCCCGGCTCCTTTTCCGAAAGCGATCGGCGACAACTTGGCGTCCCGTCTCCTTCTCAACCTCAATCAGGCGCTGATTAGCCTGAACAGAGGGATCTTCTCTTATCAGATCTTCATGCGCGTGGAGGCAAAGCCAACAGTTCACAATCTACTTGCTGAGACGATAGGCACGAGTGACGAATTGCGTCGCTCGGCGTTCGATATCGCCTGCTATTAGATCGCTTACTTCAAAATCTGCACGGCACGCAGCAATCCGGGGGTGACGAGCTCGTAGAGATCGTGCTGGACGAAAAAGATATAGTATTGGCGCAGATCGATTGCGCACAAAGCGACGACCAGCACAGCGATTGTGAGCTCGCGGCGACGTCGCAGCGGCGCAGCTAAATTCACGATCGAAACCACCGCGAGATAGCGCAGGGGCATGTCCCACATGTTGGTGTAACGCAAATTCATTCCGTAGCGGACATTGCACATGACCAGGTATGTAGCGGCTATAAAGCTCGCAAGATAGAGTGTCTCTTTGTCGGCAAATTCGAGCCGGAAGAGCGCGCCCCACGCCAAGAGGAAGATAACAGGACTGACGAGAAGCAAATCAAGCAGGTAACGGTACCAGGGTCCGTCGCCAGTAGCGATTGCGTAAGGTAGGACGGAGGCTTTACTGACGAACAGACGATAAGTGTGGTAGAACGTGTCGGCGCCGCCGCAGAGACAGATTAGCACGACAACTCCGGCGAGTGGACCAGCGACGGTGAGCAACAGAAGAATCTTCGTGATTGTCCCAAATCGCAGCCAGCGATTGAGCGCGAGCAGAACGAAAAGACCAAAGTAGGCGAAAGCCGCATTTTCTTTGGTCAAAACCATGGCGCCAAGGCTGGCGGTGTACGCGACGAGCCAGGGCCAGTCGTTGGGCCGCCGGAGATTCTCCCAAAGAAACCAGAGGCTTAGGGTAGCCCAGAAGGCGAAGAAGCCGTCAATCAGGGCATGCTGTGCCATGTGAATTTGCGTAGGGGCACAGCTCATCAACGCCAGGACCGAGAGCCCAACCACCGGACCCCCGAGCCGGCAGGCGAATGCGCCGCCGGCAACAAGCAACAGAATGCTGAACAAACAGGAGACCTGGTGCAATGCGACGAGCGGCTCGACGCCGCTCAGGTTGTGCCAGAGGTAAGCTGAAAAGATGTAGAGAAAACGCGTCGGTGGCAGGATCGCAGAAGGTAGCTGTTGCTGACGTTCCAAATAGTGTTCTGCGAAATCGGGGTAATGGTCGATTCCGGCAGAGATCAGGTTCTCCACGTATCCTTTATAAAGACCTTCGTCGTAGCCGATCGCTGTGAAACTGCTTGAGGGATAAATTCTCAGCGTACTGCCGACGAGGACGACTACAACGAATGCGATCAGCAGAAGTCGCCAACTATTTCGCTGCACGAACCGGCTCTCAGGCATGGCTGGAAGTGCTTCACTAGCAGCTTCGGAGCTTAATGGCTGCGTAGATGGTCGCGTGTCGTTCATAGTCACACCTGGCAATCAGTTTAGGGGGTCTTTGAATCCAAACCACCCTTAGCCAGCTCATCTTCGAAAACCTTGAATTCTCCTTGAATTGGTTCGAGCTCGCGTGCGCGAGCGATCTCATCCGTGGCATGCTGTCGCTCTCCTGTGCCTAATAGCGCCTTCGCAAAAAGGTAATGCGTCTTTGCATCGCCCGGATTTTGTCGCAGCGCCCGCTGGAAAAATTGTGCGGCCAGTGGCCATCGGTTTTCCTGGAGTGCCAATACTCCGAGATTGTTCCAGGCTCCTTCATGCGTTGAATCGAGTCTGATGGTGGCGGCGTAGTAAGATTTCGCACGGGACGTGTTGCCCTGCCCGAGAGAGACGTTGCCTAAGGCAAAGTTGATTTCGGCGTTCTCCGGAACATAAGAGTAGGCAAGCTTGAGCTTTTTCTCCGCAGTTGGAAGATCGTTGGCTTCCAGCGCTTGCCAGCCTGAGTTATAGCTGTCGAGCGCCCAGAGCGATGGGTCATGCTTTGGAACGGATACGAACCACGTTGCGAGTGCGAGCAGCGCCAGATAAATGGCTGCTTGTCTGCGGTTCGTGGTCGCGCAGCTCTCCCACAACATCCAAATACCGCAAGCGGCAAACAAGAGCAGACCAGGAACCGCCGCGAGCCGATAACGTTCGGTAACGAAAACGCTGAGCAGCGAGAGCATCTGAAGCAGAACCGCGGCGCCGATCCAACGGCAAAGGGGAAAACGGTTCCAGGCGGTCAGCAGTGCCGGAATCGCCAGCGCCGCCACCAAGCCGAACCGTAGCGCCGGAAGAATGACCTGATGCTCGCGCAGGGCGGTGATCATGCTGAGATCGTCGTATTGAAATGCATTCCAGAAGTTGGCGATCTTTCTGCCCAACAGTCTCAGCGATTCGAGAGGGTGATGGTGGATATAATCGTTCGCTTTTGCCGACCAATAGCCGGAGACCTCAGAGCGTTTGATCGAGTGTCCTGCGGCTGCCTCGGCAATTTTGATCGAATCCTTGAGCATCGCTTCCTGGCCTGCGTGCAGCCCCGGGGGAAAGTTCGGGTAGCCAGTCGCGACCGGATTATTGCCAATCCAGAAATTAACGCCGCCATGCGCGGAAAGGAAAACCGGATCGCGCGCGGCGGCATAGTTGTGAAGCCAGCAAGGCGAGGTTCCAGCCCCGATCCCAATGAAAAGGAGTGCGGCAGCCGCGAGGCGCGAGAAGAAAAATCGGTCAGGCTTCGCAGTGGGCCACGGCTTCAGGAAAATGGCCGCCAGGAGAAGGGGCACCAGAAAAAGAACAGTCGCCACGCCCGTGGCGACGAAGCCGACGAGGAAACCGTAGGCGAGCGCTGCGGTTTGGCTCGGGGCTGCGTCCGTGCGCACGACCAGCCACACGACCAGCCAGAAGGCGAAGACCGCCCAAACCGTGGGCATCAGGATTGTTGCATACGCCTGCGCCGGGGAGAAGAAGGTCCACCCCAGAGCGGCGCCCAATCCGATCAACTTACCGGGAGTTTGCCAAATAGACGTTTGAACCTGCGGATCCTTGGTTTGCGGCTTTTCCGGTAGCGGCACAGAAAACAGGCGAACGCCGAGCTTATAAATCAACACCGCCGTGCCGGCGTCGAAGGCAGCCTGGAGCAAGCCAGGAACAAACGGACCGTAGCCAAAAAGTTTGTAAACACCCGCGAGGAGATAGGCGTAGAGCGGCAGTCCATAAAACGCCATCTGGTCGGTCCACTGGCCATGCAAAATCCGCTGCGCCCAGTCGTCGTAGAAGCGCATGTCTCCGCGCATCGGCAGCAAAAATGGAGAGAGAGTCAGCCGCGCCAGGACGATGACCCGGACGAGGAAGACCGCACCAAACAGGTAGTGAGCTGCTTTGAGAGAAGAGCCATCGCTGCGGATTGATCGTCGTCTCACGCCAGGAGTAAAGCGCGTGGCGTGCCTCTACCTAGCCTTTCGCTCTAACCTGCTCTGCGGAAGTGCCTATTGCCCGGACGTGTTGAGCAACATTCCAGAAATTCTGAAACTCCGATTGCTGGCACCAACACTGCTTTAATAACCCTCACATCCGCGGTCGATATCGTGGATCGCAGTCAAACTAAAAACAAACAAGAGATAACGAAAGCAAACAGCATGTTAAACAAACTGAATAAGAAACGGGGGGCCTTTACCCTCGTAGAAATCATGATCGTAGTTGCGATCATCGCCCTGTTGGCGGCAATCGCCGTTCCCGGGTTCCTCCGGGCTCGGAAGCGGGCACAGGCCAGCAAGATCCTCAATGACCTGCGTCTGATCGACGCGGCGGTGGATCAATACGCCATTGAGAACAATCAGACGAGCGGTACTTCTGTTACGGTCGCTCACTGGACGCAATACCTGAAAAGGGGTTCATCCCTGTACAACACGGGTAATGACTTGTTCGGAAATCCCTACGGCAGCGTGTCAGTGGACAGTCTGCCGGGGGTCCCGAACGCCACGTTTGTTACTCTGTCGGATGTCGCCGGCAGCGACTTCTTCTCGCCTTACCCCGTAGCAGCACCGTAATACTCGACGATTCATTCTCCTGTCATTCCCGCACTGCAGGAGTGGCAGGGAATGAGCCGTCGCCCAACACCTCAGATACGGCTGAAGCGCACCGTGTGGCCGGAATCTCCAGAATGCGACCAGTTGAAGGCGAAGTAGCGCGAGCGTCCCGCTTGCGACCAGAAGAAGGCAAGTCAGAGACTCGCCCTACACGCCCCGAAAAACGCAACGTAGATCGAGGGTCCCGCTTGCGACCCGAAGAACGCAAGCCAGAGGCTTGCGCTACACTCGTCGCGCGCTCCGCTGCTGCATTCAGGCACGCCTTCACAAGCTACTCCGGCAAAAGCTGGCTGCATTGCGTCTCGATCGCGCTCATCGGGTTCGTCGTCAGGGCGCCCGCTTTGCAAGGCCAGCTAATCTGGGACGACCAGTTTCTTGCGCGCGACAATCCTTTCATCAAGAGCCCGCTCCTGATCCTGGAGGCATTTCGTCATCATCTTTTTCTGGACTCCTTTTCCGCGCATTATCGACCGGTTCAGAACATCTCTTTGATCGTCGACTACTTTTTCTGGAATACCGATACCTACGGCTTCCATTTGACGAACGTCCTGCTGCACCTCGTCTCCGGCGTGTTGCTTTATTTCCTGCTGCGGAAGCTGTTGCCTTCGTTTTCTCCGGTGCGGGAGCAGACGGCCGACCAGCCGACGACGGTCAGACGCGATCTCTCGCTGGTGGCTTGGATCGTCGCCCTGCTTTGGACGGTGCACCCTGTACATAGTGCGGCGATCGATTATATTTCCGGCCGCGCAGATAGCCTCGCCTTTGCGTTTGCGTGCGGCGGCTGGCTCCTGTTTCTCCGGGCCGGCAGACAGGTCTCGCGTCTTCCATGCGTGGGTTTGTTCGCGCTGGCGGCTCTTTGTGGACTCCTCGCGCTCTGTTCGCGTGAGAGCGCGTTCATCTGGATCGCGCTTTTCCTGATTCATCTTTTTGCCTTCCAACCCCGGCTTCAGTTGCGGCCGAAACTGATGGTCTTGAGCTGCTGTCTCTGCGTCGTCGCAGCCTACGCCGGTCTGCGTCAGCTTCCCGAACGCAGACCAGCAGAAAATCCCTCGGCCGGCTGGAGCCAGCCAGTGCGCGCAACCTTGATGATGCGCGCGCTCGGCGATTACGGACGGCTGATGATCTTCCCTGCAAACCTGCACATGGAACGCACGCTTTTCGATCCGGCATTGCTCCGAGATCGGGAAGGTTGGAGGCGTTCGGTCGCCGTCGAATATCTTTCCGTCTTCGGCCTCGCGGTTTTAGCCGCACTGACGCTGGGTGCCTCCCGGAAAGGACCGGCGCGCCAACTCCGCGTCTTCGGTGCCATTTGGTTTTTTGCGGCCTTTTTGCCCATCTCCAACCTGGTCGACCTGAATGCGACGGTCGCGGAACATTGGCTTTACCTTCCAAGTGTTGGCTTGCTGATTTTCCTTGGGGGCTGTGCGCTGGAACTGCCGCAGCGAAGTCGCAGCATCGCGGTAGTTTTTGCCCTCCTCTGGGTTGCCGGCCTGAGCGCGCGCAGCTTTGTGCGGAGCGGGGACTGGGTCTCTTCGGAAGTCTTCTATAAGCGCACTCTCGCGGCCGGTGGGACGAGCGCCCGAATGGGACTTAATCTAGGGTTGATATACGGGAGGCGCGGCGCCTATGCCTCGGCCGAACAGGTCTTTCGCAAGGTGCTCCAAATGGCGCCGAACTACCCTCTGGCCCAAAACAATCTTGCCGATGCGCTTTCGCGGCAGGGGAAAATTGCGGAAGCGGAAAAACTTTTCGCAGCCGTGGAGCAAGGCGCAGCCGAGTCGCGCAAGGATTATCCTCGGACGTGGGTGGGCGCACTAAACCATGCGAAAATGCGTCGCAACGCGGGCGAAAACGACGAAGCCCTCGCGATTCTGGACAGAGCGCGCGCAGACTACCCGCACGTCTGGGAATTCATCAGCTTCGAATCAGAAATCCTGCGTCAAACAAAAGGTCCGGATGCGGCCTTGCTTCTGGTGGAGGAGTTCGCGCGTGATAATTGGTGGCACTACGGCGCCTTTCTCGCGCTTGGGCGTTTGCATGCGGAGAAAAATGACGCTCAACGTGCCGAAACCGCGCTGCGCCACGCCAGCTGGTTGGACGTGCATGATGTCCAGGCGTTAAATCTGATTGCGACGATGCAGGTTCGGCAGAACCGGCTCGCCGATGCCTGCATTGCGCAGCGCCGCGCCGTTTCCAGACAGCCCGATGAACCGAGCCAATACCTCATGCTCTCGGACATTCTCGGAAAAATGGGACGTCGCGAAGAGGCGCGTCTGGCGACGGCGCAATTCGCTCACCTGCAAAGCCTCACTCAAAGTCAAACCGCGGCGAACTGAGACGGCGTTGCGGCCGTGCTCGTTGACTTCGCTGGCACTGGCGGTAGCATCGGCGCTGCTGACCGGGTTCCATGGCCGCGCGTATTTACAACGATCGAGACGCGGACTTGAAACATCTGCGCGGCTTGACCCTGGCGGTGATCGGTTACGGCGCCCAAGGCCACGCGCATGCCTTGAATCTGCGAGACAGCGGATCGAGCGTGCTGATCGGGCTGCCCCCGAAAAGCAAATCGCGCCTGCTGGCACGTCGCGCGGGTTTCGAAGTCATCTCCGCTGCGGAAGCCACGCGGCGCGGTGAAATTATCTTCCTCGCGCTGCCCGATACGAAGATCGCATCCGTTTACGAGCGCGAGATCGCGCCCAACTTGTCTCCGGGAAAGACGCTCTTATTCGCGCATGGTTTTGCGATTCTCTATCGCACGATTGTGCCGCCGAAAAACGTCGACGTGGTCATGGTCGCGCCGAAAGGTCTCGGGCCGATGGTTCGTCGGGAATTTGTCGAAGGACGCGGCGCGCCGGGATTGATTGCGATCGCGCAGAACGCAAGCGGTCGCGCAAAAAAAACGGCGCTCGCCTGGGCTAAAGGGATCGGCTGCACGCGTGCGGGCGTGATGGAAACAAGCTTTCGCGACGAAACTGAGACGGATCTTTTCGGCGAGCAAGCGGTTCTTTGCGGCGGAATGACCACTTTGGTTCGAACCGGCTTTGAAACTCTGGTCGCTGCCGGTTATGCGCCTGAACTGGCCTATTTCGAATGCCTGCACGAGCTGAAGTTCATCGTCGATCTGATGCACGAAAAGGGGATCAGCGGAATGCGGGCGCGAATCTCGGAAACGGCCAAATGGGGCGATATCACGGTCGGACCGGCGATTGTTGATCAGACGGTTCAAAAGCGGATGAAAGCAGCGCTCGCGGAAATCCGCAGCGGACGATTCGCGCGACGATGGATCGACGAAACCAGCACGGGCCGGCATCGATACAAAAAGTTACTCCGCGCAGCAGACGGACATCCGATCGAAGAGGTTGGCGAGCGCTTGCGCGGTCTGATGTCTTGGAGTAAGCCGGACGAAAATACCCGGCGGAGCCGCTCGAAAGAGCGGCGTTCAAACCGGACCTGACGAGGCCGGATTAGCGGCTCACAATAAAGCCGTGATTACCGATGATGAGGATGGGAATCGTGGTCGTGGGAATCCCGCCGAGGCGGTTGCATCGTGTCGGAATCGCCGAGACCGAGCTCATTACGTAACACCTGGGCGCTTTCACTGCTGACCGCTTGCGCAACTCGTGACGGTCGCCATCACTCTGACCGGCGCTCGCCCGAACACTGCCAGTTGATGCAATCAGCAACACCGCGCCGCTGACTGCAAACCCCCGCAGGCGGGGAAACCTGCTTGTTGTTTTCATAATTCGAAGTTCGACCTCTTTTACACGAGCACAAGCGCCGCTTGCAAGACGCGAGTTACTGCTCCCAGAGAAAGTGTTCCAACCGCAAACGGGAGAGACGCGCTGCCGCTTCTTCACTCCGCGCGCCGCCTGCCGATGCGAGCTTCTGGTAAATCGCGGCGGCCGATTCCCACTTGGCATCATCTTCCAGTAATCGTGCGCCGTTAAAGCCAGCTTTGTAGAACCAAAAAAATTCGCGCATCCCTCCTGGAGCCAGCGCAGACTCCACGACACTGTAAAATGTTTGGAGCGCCGCAGTTCGATCCCCGAGCTTTTCCTGGCACATCCCTTTCTTAAACAGCGCCTGATTGCGCCAATGCGGAGGCGCATCGGCCGGCGCCGCCAGCTGATCGAAGAGCTCGGCCGCGCGCGCGTAGTCTTCGGGATTCGCGGCCGCGGTCTCTAGGAAAATATCTCCTTGGCCGCAGAGCGCTTCCCGTTTCTCGGCGGCTTTCGCTTCACCCTTGAGCACCTCATCGTAAAGGGTGATCGCCTGCTCCGGCTTGCCAAGCTTGCGTTCGATTATGGCCTGCTCGTTGCGTGCAGGCCAGCGCAATTCGCCGCCCCACTTCACCACCTCATCGAACAACATCAGAGCGCGATCGAGCGAATGCGCACCCATGCTCCGCATTGCGGATTCCGCCGCGAAAAACAAGGCTTTTTCGGTCACAGTCGAATCGGCGTTCTCTCGCGCGAGGATCTCGAACTGCGTCTGCGCGTTTGCAAAATCCTGACGCCGATAGGCCGCTTCGCCCAGCTTCATTCGAACCTCTGGGACCAACGCTGACGTTGAGTGTTTGGTAAGAAACGCGCTCGCAAGTTCGATTACCTTGCCGTCCGCGCCGCCGTTTGCTTCGTCGGCAAGCCAGATTTCGAGATAATCCGCACGCTCCGTAGCGGACTCGGTCGGTGCGGCATCCGCGACACGGTTCAGATTCGCGCGGGCCTCATCCAGCCGCGGAGGTGATGCATGAAACGCAAGTTCAGCGAGCGCCACAAATGCCTCGGAGATTTTTTTGCTTCGTGGAAAATCACGCACAAAAGCGCGCAGCGAATCGGCCGCCTGTTTGTCGCCTTGCGCAGCCTCAACTAACCCCTTCTGGAGCGCGAGTTCGGCGCGATTTTCTTTGTCCATACTTCGTTCAGCGAATTCGTTCGCATTGGTCAGGAAACGGGCCTTGTTCCCAAGCCGGAGGGACGTGAGCGCGGCGTTGAAGAGTGCCGCGCCATTCTCTTCTGGAACGGCACGTGCGACCTTCTCGAAGCTGTCGGCCGCGGCATCAAAGCGCCCTGCTTGATAACGAGCTTTCCCGATCTGGAAGTCGATTCGTCCCAGCACCACAGGAGGAGGATGCATCCCGCGCGCCGCCTCAAGCGTCGCTACCGCTTCGTCAATGCGATGGTCCTGCATTTGCAGCTGCGCGAGTTCGAGCAGCGCTCCCGCGAGTCTGGGATCGGAGCCCGGATCCGCAGCCAACTGACCGAGAATCTGCAGCGCATTGTCACGCCGGCCCGCCCGAAGGTCCATCCGCGCCAGATACCACCGCGCAAAATTTCGGCGCGGCTGGACCGAATCATTGGCCCAGTGGCCTAGCTCGCGTCGAGAGGGTTTGCGCTCCGCGCTGTAAAGTTGATCGAGCTTCGCGAGGACGGCAGGCAGCGCCGGGTCCTCGGGATGATGTTCGATAAAGTCTTCGAGAAAATCGTCTCCCATTTCCGGTGTCTTTTGCGCCTGCGCGGTGTCAGCGATCGCGAACAATGCGGCGATCATCACCGCGTGGCTCGCGCCTTCGGGTTTACGCACAATGGACTCGAAAATCTCCATCGCTTTGTCGCGATGGTTCGACTGTGCCTCGAGCCGCCCACGCAGGAAGCGGCGCTGCTTTCGTTCCACGGCCGATCTTCCTCCCGTCTGGTCGAGCAAATGACTGGCGGCTGCGAGATCGCCTTTATCGAGGAGCAGTTCGATCGAGAGCAGGCGCGCGCGCATCCTGGATTTCGGGTCGCTGAAAAGTGTTGCAAACAATTGCAACGCTTCGTCGGGCCGGTCCAGTGCTCGCAGCGCTTCCGCCGCACCGAAGCGCGCTTCTGATCGCGACTCGGCGTCCGCTTGTGCGGCGATCTCTTGATAGAGCGGCAACGCTTCGGCCCAGCGTTCCAATCCGGCGAGCGCCTGAGCGCGCAAAAACTTCGCAGCGGACGTTCCGCGGAGATCTGAATCGTCCACAATTTCGAGGGCTTCTTCGAAGCGGCGCGAAGCGATCAGCGATTCACCTAGCTTTCGTCTGGCCGCACGCTTCACTTCCGTCGGCGGGTTGCTCTTGAGGAAAGATTCCAGCCGTGCGGCCGCGACTTCAGGCACACCCGCTGAAAGCGGCTCGATGGCCGATTGGAATTTGTCGGATTCGCCGCGGACGGGCTTTGCTCCAAGGTCTCCGAGAAGCAGAATCGCGGCGATCGCCGCCTGCGGAAGACGATTCATGAGAGCTTGAGCAGTGGCCGCAAATATTGTCCGGTATAGCTGTCCGGTAGCGCGGCAATTGTTTCCGGCGTCCCCGCGCCCATGATTTCGCCGCCGCGTTCGCCGCCTTCGGGGCCGAGATCGATGACCCAATCCGCGCACTTGATCATCTCGAGATTGTGCTCGATGACGACAAGCGTATTGCCCGCGTCGCGCAGCTTCATCAGCACCTGCAGAAGCTTTTCGATGTCGGCAAAATGAAGGCCAATCGTCGGCTCATCCAGAATATAAACGGTGCGGCCAGTCGCTCTTTTGGCGAGCTCGGTCGCGAGCTTCACGCGTTGCGCTTCGCCCCCTGAAAGCGTGGTCGCGGCCTGCCCGAGTCGCAGATATCCGAGGCCGACATCGAGCAACGCAGTCAGTTTGTCGGAGACCGACGGCACGTTGCGAAAGAACCGCGCGGCCTCGTCGACCGTGAGGTTCAGAACATCCGCGATGTTTTTGCCCTTGTAAGTGATCTCGAGGGTCTCACGATTGTAACGCTGGCCGCGACAGACCTCGCACTCGACATAAACGTCCGGCAGAAAATGCATCTCCACCTTGATCAACCCGCCGCCTTCGCAGTTTTCGCAGCGCCCACCTTTGACGTTGAAGCTGAAACGCCCCGCGTCGTAACCGCGCACGCGCGCAGCCGGCAGCTGGCTGAACAACTCGCGGATCGGCGTGAATGCCCCGGTGTACGTGATCGGATTTGAGCGTGGCGTTCGCCCGATCGCGCTCTGGTCGATAACGATGGCTTTGTCGAGCTGCTCGAGTCCGTCGAGTCGGCGATACGCGCCCGGCTTTTCTTTCGAATTGTAAAAATGCCGAAAGAGCGCGCGACGAAGCGTATCGTCAATGAGCGTCGATTTCCCGCTGCCCGATACGCCTGTGACGCACGTCAGACAGCCAAGCGGGAATGCAGCGGTCACATTCCTGAGGTTATTCTCATTCGCGCCGCGTAGCGTCAACCAGCCTCCCGCGGTTTCTGCTGACGCAAAAGCGGTATCCTGTCGCTTGCCGCCCGGCGCAACGCCGCTGGTTACCGATTGCCCTTGTGATCGCGGTGCAACCCGTCTCTTCGGCACCTCGATTCGCGCCCGTCCCGAAAGGTAATCTGCCGTCGGCGAGTTCTTCGCGCGCAACAGTTTCTCCAGTGTGCCTTGCGCAACCAGTTCACCCCCGCGCGGGCCGGCGCCCGGACCGAGATCGAGGATGTGATCAGCCGCGCGGATCGTCTCTTCATCGTGCTCGACGACAATAACGGAATTGCCCAGGTCGCGGAGGCGGCGCAATGTCGCGAGCAAGCGTGCATTATCGCGCTGATGCAATCCGATGCTCGGTTCGTCGAGGACATAAAGGACGCCCGCGAGCCCGGAACCAATCTGCGTCGCGAGCCGAATGCGTTGTGCTTCGCCGCCGGAGAGCGTGCCGCTTTCACGGTTCAGCGTCAGATATTCCAAACCGACCTCGATCAGGAATTCCAGGCGCGATTGGATCTCGCGGATGACTTCGCCAGCGATCTGCCGCTGTTGTTCGCTCAATTCCAGGCGGGCGATGTAGTGCGCGGCGGCAGCGACCGTTAATTCGCTGAACTGGTGAATATTTAATTCGGTGGAGGGACTCTCCAGGTTGCGATCCGCCGGCGGGGAGCTTGCGCGACGGATCGTCACCGCCAGAATTTCTGGTTTGAGGCGCGCGCCGTGGCACGTCTGACACGGCACAGGCGTCATGAATGCCCGGATGCGATTGCGCGTGAACTCGCTTTCCGTTTCCTCGTAAAGCCGCTCTAATTGGGGCACCAGACCCTCGAATGGCCGCGTTGATTTGGCGCTTTTGCCGTTCACGCCGAAACTCATCTCGATCGCCTGGTCGCCGGTTCCGAAGGTGAGCGCTTGTTTAAAGTTCTTTGGCAGGTCCGAGAACGGCAGGTTTTGATCAACCCCGAAGTGTTTCACGAGCGCACTCTCCAGACTTTTGTAATAGGCCTGCATCCGTTTGGTGCCGCGGCGCCACGGCGTAATCACTCCCTCTGCAAGGGATTTCTCCGGGTCTGAAATCATCAAATCCGGATCGCAAACCAATTGCGTCCCGAGCCCGTGGCAGACGGGACACGCGCCGAGATGGCTGTTGAACGAGAAATGCTTCGGCGTCAGTTCGCCTAACGAGAAGTCGCTCTCCGGGTTTCCGTAATCGGTCGAGTACCGACGTTCCTCCCACCCTTGGGCGTCTGCGGAAGTGTTGGAGTGTTCGAGTGAGGGAGTGGAGTAATGGAGTGGTGGAGTGAGGGAGTGGTTTCGCGTCTCACCGCCCGGTTTGCTTCGCAGGACGACGATCTTGTTCCCGCCCCATTTCAGCGCCGTCTCGACAGAATCAGCTAGTCGGGTCCGGATTCCCTCTTTAATCACGAGGCGATCAACCACCGCTTCGATCGTATGCGGCTGACCTTTCTTGAGCCGGATCGGCTCAGGCCGGCCAACCTCGATGATCTCACCGTCCACGCGGATACGGACGAAACCTTCACGCTTCACCTTTTCCACGACATCGCGAAACTCGCCCTTCTCCTTGCGCACGAGCGGCGCGAGCAGGATGATCTTCGTTTCCGGTTCGTAACCGAGAATCTGATCGACGATCTGCTGCGGTGTCTGGCGATGAATAGGCTGGCCGGTGAGCGGATCATGCGGCTGCCCGACGGAAGAAAAGAGGACACGCAGATAATCGTAAATTTCCGTGGTCGTGGCGATCGTTGACCGCGGATTTGCCCCGGCGCTGCGCTGTTCGATTGCGATCGCCGGCGACAATCCTTCGATGAAATCGACGTCGGGCTTTTCCATCTGATCGAGGAATTGGCGCGCGTACGCCGAGAGACTTTCGACATAACGGCGCTGGCCTTCGGCATACAGAGTATCGAAGGCGAGCGACGATTTCCCGGAGCCGCTTAAACCGGTGATTACGACCAATTTTTCGCGCGGAATCTCGACGTGGAGATTCTTTAGATTGTGCTGGCGCGCACCGCTGATCTTGATAATTTGCGCAGGCATCGGACGACAAATGTCGAACCTGTCAGTTAAGCATCAACGTCCCGATTCTCCAGCGAATTCGCCCCGAATATGAGTGACCCTGCGCGCACAATTTCCCAAGAAGAGCTCACCGAATTGCAGAAGAAATTCAGCGAGATCAAACACTCCATCAATAACGCACTCGCCGTCATGATGGCGCTCTCCGAGATGTCGCAGCGACGCCCGGATTATTCCGAAAAGCTCGCCAGCACAGTGCTGACGAAAGCGCCACAGATTGTCACCAGCCTGCAGGAATTCACGCAGGCCTTGAACGACAAGGCGGGTCCGAAACCCGAAGTCGTGACGGGCTCGTAACTCGATCTTCTCGCTGAACTTTTTCTGACGCTGACGTTAGGGCGTGTGAGCCGGCGAGGAAGGCGGCGCAGCGGGGCCGCTTGGGGGCGCAATCGCTGCTGGAGTTTCGCTCGCGACCGGGGCCGCTCCCACTGCCATATCGGCCGGACGCGCCGAAGGCACTGGACCCGCCGCGCCCGGAGTCGGATTCGTGACAGTTCCGGGCGCACCCACAGCGGATGACGGAGCAGGCTTCGCGGTTGGACTGCTGGCGACCGCTGCCGCCGGCGGCGAACCTTTCATTAGCTCACGGCGCAACCCGCTCGCCGAGGTGCCCCGGTGCGCGTAAAGGATCGAAAGCACAAACGTAAGCAGAAAGAAAATGGCTGCGAGCCAGCCCGTGATTTTCGTCAGCACATTCGTGGTCTGGGCGCCGAAGATATTCTCCGTCACACCGCCTCCAAAGGCCGCGCCCAAGCCCTCGCTTTTGGGTCGCTGCATGAGAATCACAAACATCATCAAAAGCGCGACGAGCACGTAGAGCGCGAGGAGAGAATTGAGTAGAATCGCCATGTGGGGCGGGAATATGGCTGCGCAGCGCGATTTGTAAATCTGGAATGCCTTTGGCGCGCGCCAAGGTTTTGCTGAACGGGATTCGAGACATCCCGTTGGATTAGCTTTCAGGTAGCGGTGCGGGATCCCTCGACTTCGCGCTGCTCCGCTCGGGATGACGGTGTCACTGCTCAGTCTGCGAAACCGCCGCGTTCGGCTTTGATTGCATTCCAGAATTCGTCCAGCTCGGCCAGTTCGAGTTCGCCGAGTTTTTTGCCCTTACCGCGGACGCGATCTTCCAGCTCGTTGAAGCGGCTGATGAATTTATCGGTGGCTGTCTGTAGCAAAGTCTCTGCGTCAAGCTTGCACTTCCGCGCGAGATTGGTAACCGCGAAGAGGAGATCGCCGATTTCATCCGCTATCGTCCGTGCCTCCTCCGATTCGATTGCTCCTTTTGTCTCCGCAAGCTCCTCATCCACTTTTGCCACGACGTCGGTGATTTCCCTCCAATCGAAATTCACCCTCGCGGCTTTAGTTTGCACCTTCTGCGCGCGCATAAGCGCAGGAAAAGCCGCCGGGAGATTGCTGAGATAGTGAGTGCCGACATTCTTTTTCTCGTCGCGCTTGATCGCATCCCACTGTCTCAGGACGGCGCTGGCATCCAGTGCCTCGCTCGTGCCAAAAACGTGCGGATGACGGCGGATCAGCTTTTCTGTGACTCCGTCAATGATGGCGTCGAGTTCGAACCGGCCCGTTTCCTGCGCGATTTGCGCATGCATAAGCACAACCAGGAGGAGGTCGCCAAGTTCCTCGCGCAGGTTCCTGTCGTCGCCGGCGCGAATGGCAGATGCGACCTCGTAAGCTTCTTCGAGCAACGCCGGAACGAGCGATTCATTGGTTTGCTCGCGGTCCCACGGACAGCCAGCAGGAGCGCGGAGTCGCGCAATAATCCCGCAGAGGCGTTCGAACTTTTCTGCTGTCATTCAAAGCGGAGTGAGGCGGAGTGGATGAGCTCCGGCATCATACCTCACTCCACACCACCGGATTGAAACGGCCTCGCCCTGTCATGGCTACGCTATGGCTTCGGCTGCGCTCGGAAGACCCTCAAATCCGCCAGAGGGATCGGTGCGCGCCGAATTCCGAGATTTCCCCCGATGTTTTCTTGCTCACGTAAACGGTGATGCCAATCACGCTCGCGAGCGTCCCCGCAAAAATAAACGCCACCAGCCATGATGCAATGTGACCGACGCGCAGGGCGTGATAAAAACCGGGAAGGCCGCTGATGGGGGCGGCGGCGTGGAGAAAAATTTTCGTCACCCACGCCACCATGATGAGAATGAAGATGAAGACGTAATTGCGTTTGAGACGGCGACCGACGGCCTCGAGCTTCGAGATTTTGAACGACGGCAGGATCAAATCTTCGCAGACCAGTTTTTTCCATTCTCCTTGGAGCATCTCCCGGTTTTCCATCACCATCGGAACCAGGAAATGAGCTTCGAGCATGCGGACGCGGGCGCGAAAGGCGTCGTAGAATCGATAGCGACGCGCCTCGATCCAGAGCATCCCCCAGACAATTGCGAGATTAAAAAAGAAGATGATGTGCGGCACGTCGCGATTCGAGAAAGCGATCGTGATAATCGCGGTGCTGCTGGTGATCGCCCAGTTCGTGGTGATGTCGAGCCGTTGGCGCCAGACCATGATGCGCGCGAGTTCACCTCGATAAAAGTGCGACATCGCATTGACGTAGCCGGGGTCATAGACGCTCTTTTGCAACGAGATCGTCGCCTCGTCGGTGGGAGCGCCCGGAATGTTTTGAGTTGCCACGGCTGTTCGGATGATTCGATAACATGCTCCGGCGCGTCAATCCTATCCAGCGCCTCCGTTCGCTCGTCCATGCCCCCTCAATTCAACGAACTTTTCGACCCGCACCAGGTCGCGCTGGATTTGCGCGCGCGCACGCAGAACGAGGCGATCCTCGAAATCGTGGAGAAGCTGCGGGCCAGCGGTAAGGTTTCGCAATACTACGAATTCTCCGATGAAGTCATGACGCGCGAGAGCAGGAGTTCGACCAACACCGGCGACGGTGTTGCCTTTCCACACGCGCGAACCGATCTCGTCGAGCAGATTGTTCTCGGAATTGGCCGCAGCAAAAATGGAGTGCGCTTTGGCGATTCGGGTGCCCTTGTTTATCTCGTCTTTCTCGTGGGAGTTCCGCAGCGCATGGTGACAGACTATTTGGTTTGCGTCGGCACGATCGCCAGAATCGTGAAAACGCCGGAAATGCGTGACTCGCTCATGAACGCGCAAACCGAGGCGGAGTTAGCAGAGCTGCTCCGGACGGGCGCGCTCTTGCTGGAGTGACGGGCGTGGTCTCAGCTGACGGTATCACTTAGATGGAATCAGCGAGGCATTGTGCAGCGCTCGCGCGGCTCGCGCGTTGGATTGGGTGCCGCGCGTCATCCTGAGCGAAGCGTAGCGGAGTCGAAGGATCCCGTGGTACGACCGAACCGTACGGCCACGGGGTTCCTCGACTTCGCTCGGAATGACGAGCGCGTCACCGCCAGCATGCACGGTGCGCGACGCGCGTTTCGCATGCCGGTCGGGGACGCCACGCTCTACAGGTCGCGCGCCGCGATCGCTTCGCCCGGTGGGGGCACAATCGCGGGAGCGGATATTTTCGTCTCTCGATAGTACCAGTGATGGAGCGCATGTGGCGAAACGCCGAGCTTGTAGAGCAGCATAAAGAGTCCGTTTTGGAGGCTGGCCCGCCATGCGCCTTTGCGGGTGTGACGCCGAGCTGACGTGCATACGGGCGGATCGAGCACCGCCACTTTTCCGGCGGCGCGCAACCGCTGTGAGAACTCGACATCTTCCATTAACGGAATCGCCACGTAGCCGCCAAGTTGTGCAAAAATCTGCTGCCGCACGAAAACCGTCTGATCGCCGAATAATGTGCCGCCATGTTTTGTGAAGAAGCGCGCGACCGGTTCCAGCCACATCAAGCGGGGGTGTCGGCCATCGAACTTCCGGTAGAATGCACCGCCAATGATGCTGGCGTCCTCCAGCGTGCGGTTGAGCGCGGCGAGATGCGCCTCCGTTAACTCGGTATCGGAATGTTGGAACACGAGCACGTCTCCCGCAGCAGCGGCGGCGCCAAAATTCATTTGCGCCCCGCGGCTCGGCGTTCCGCAGCGAAGAAATCTCGTGCCCGTCTCGACCGCAATTTTCTCGGACTCGCGATCGCGCGAGGCGTCGACGACGATGACTTCGGAGATTTGAGAAAAGCTCGCGAGCCGCGGCAACAGCATCGCCAGATTTTCGGCGTCGTGCCAGCTCGGAACGATCACGCTGATCTGCGGGTGACCGGCCGGGCGATCGCTCACTTCGTTTCTTTTAGCAATCGATTGCGGGCGCGATCAAGCGCGCGCCTTTCGGCTGGCGTGAGGCTGTTGATCCCGTGTTTCGAAATCTTCTCGAGCAGAGGATCGATCGATTCGTAAACGTCGCCGTGCTCGACGGGGCGACGAGCCGGCTCCCTGGGGACAACTTCAAACTTTGGCTTCGGCTGCAGCCGCGATTTTAGATTGGACCACCAGACCAGCTCGGGCCCGATCCCCCGCAGGCGGATGAAGAAAAAGGCCACCGCGATGCTGGCCCAGAGGACTGCAATTTCAGGCCAGGCCCGGCCGCCCAGCAGCATGAGGGTGTTGATGCCGACGACCGCGAGCGCGACCCATTTCGCCATGATTTGCAGGAGCAGTTCGACCCGCGGATAGATGGTGGCGAACGCGACAAAGATCGCGAGGTGCAGCGTCGTGGACCCGGCGAGACCTGTGCGCTCGCGAAATCCCCAGACCGAGAGCAGGACGGTTGGCGCGAGAAGAAGAAGAACATAGAGGAGAATAAAGGCGCGGCGGCCGATGAAACGTTCCACCTCGCGTCCGAAGACGAAGAGCATGTACATCTCGATCGCAAACCAGAGCAGCGTCGAAGGCGAATGCACGAAGGCATAGGTCGCGAGCTGCCAAACCTCGCCCCGTTGCAGCACGAGCGCGCTGTCGAACGACAAATGACCAAGCACGCTGCTGAGTCCGAACGCAAAAAGCAAACTCGTCCCCACCGCGCACGCGACATGGAAGGCGACGAGCAGCGTCGTGACGTGGACCGGATAGCGACCCATCCACGTTACAGGCTGGTAATCATCGGAGGTAGTGGCTCCGAACATCCCTGAATAAACGGCGCGTGCCTCACCCGTGCAAGCGGCGGTTCGGAAAAGTCACGTAAATCCACTGCGAGAAATTTCTTGGAGATGCGGGCGAAGCGGCGAAAATTACCGCCCCCGCGTTTCCGGGCCACAGGAGTTCAATTATGGATCAACTCGCACCAGCCATTCAGCCGCCGAGTGGAATCGGCGACGCCAAGCCCGCGAACAAAGCCGTGCTCGATTGGGTGCAGGATGTCGCTACGCTCACGCAGCCGGAAAATATTTTCTGGTGCGACGGTTCCGAGAAGGAAAACGATTACCTCCTCGGCGAAGCCTGCCGGCAGGACGTGCTCATCAAATTAAACGAGCAGAAAGTCCCGCGCTCCTACCTGCACCGTTCAAACCCGAACGACGTCGCGCGCGTCGAACAGTTCACGTTCATCTGCACGCGGACGAAGGAGGAAGCCGGCCCCACGAATAACTGGGCGGAACCCGCCGCGACCTATTCAAAGCTTCACGCGATGCTGGGCGGCGGGATGCGCGGCCGCACCATGTTCGTCGTGCCATACATCATGGGGCCGCCCGATTCGCCGCTCGCGAAAGTCGGCTTCGAAATCACCGACTCGATTTATGTCGTGCTCAGCATGCGCGTGATGACGCGAATGGGCGCAATCGCCACCAAACGTCTCGGTAGCGACACGGATGCGGAATGGAATCGGGGGGTGCATTCGTTGCTCGATCTCAATCCCGAGCGACGCTTGATCTGCCATTTTCCTCAGGACAACACCATCATCTCCGTCGGTTCCGGCTATGGCGGCAATGTTTTGCTGAGCAAGAAATGCCTCGCGCTCCGCATCGGTTCCTATCTCGCACGGACACAAGGCTGGCTCGCCGAACACATGCTCATTTTGGGAGTCGAGTCACCGGAAGGCCGGAAGCACTACGTCGCCGCGGCTTTCCCGAGCGCGTGCGGTAAAACGAACTTTGCGATGTTAATTCCGCCGAAGCATTTCGACGGCTGGAAAGTCACGACCGTCGGCGATGACATTGCCTGGATGCAGATTGGCGACGACGGCCGCCTCTGTGCGGTAAACCCCGAGAACGGGTACTTCGGCGTCGTCCCCGGCACCAGCTACAAATCGAATCCGAACGCGATGAAATCGATCGAGCACGACACGCTTTATACCAACGTCGCGCTCACCGACGACGGCGATGTCTGGTGGGAAGGGAAAGGCGGCGCGCCCCCCGCGCATGCGATTGATTGGAAGGGGAATAATTGGACACCGGCTTCGAAAGAAAAGGCCGCGCATCCAAATAGCCGTTTCGCGGTTCCGATGCGCAACAATCCGGTGCTCGATCACGAGGTCGAGAAGGGCGCGGGCGTGCCGATCAGCGCAATCATTTTCGGCGGACGCCGCAGTGACACCATGCCGCTGGTTTTTCAGGCATTCGACTGGGAACACGGGGTCTATGTGGGCGCTACGATGGCGTCCGAGACGACCGCGGCCGCGACCGGCGCGGTCGGCCAGGTGCGCCGCGATCCGATGGCGATGCTGCCATTCTGCGGCTACAATATTGGTGAATATTTCCGGCACTGGCTTCGAATCGGGCCGCGCCTGAAAAACCCACCGCTGATTTTTCACGTGAACTGGTTCCGCAAAGGCGCGGACGGAAAATTTCTTTGGCCCGGCTATGGCGAAAACATGCGCGTGTTGAAGTGGATTATCGGGCGCTGCGAGGGACGCGGTGACGCCGCGGAAACGCCAATCGGATTCGTGCCGCGTGCTGACAACATCGATCTCGAAGGACTGGAGGCTTTCTCAAAAGCGCAGCTCGAAGAAGTGCTCTCGGTAAAATCAGGGGAATGGCAGACCGAACTCGCAGGCGAGGGGAAATTCTTCGACTCGTTAGGCGGGGTTGTTCCGCCGGAATTGCTCTCGCAACGCGACAAAGTCGCCGCGCGCTTCGCTGAGCAACCCATTCCATAGCACTGGCACCCTGCCTCTGGCCAGTTTCGCAGGATCTCCGGAAACCGCTCTGCGCCGCTGCCGTACACGCGCTTCGGTTGCGCAGCCCGGCGACATCCCGGATAATCTCCGGTGGCTGCAACGAAGCACGACAACGACGGCGCTTCCGCGCCCGCGAATCGCGGTTGTGTGGAAATCCGTGGCGCCCGTCAAAACAATCTAAAAGGGATCGATCTCGACCTCCCGCTCGGGAAGTTGACGGTCATCACCGGTCCCAGCGGCAGCGGGAAATCGAGTCTCGCCTTCGACACGATCTACGCGGAAGGGCAGCGGCGTTACGTAGAGACTTTCAGTCCCTACATGCGGCAATTCCTCGACCGGATGGACAAGCCGCGCGTGGACGAAATTCGCGGGATCCCGCCGGCCATCGCAATCGAACAGGCGAACCCCGTCAAGTCATCGCGTTCCACCGTCGGGACGATGACGGAGATCAACGATTACCTGAAGCTTCTCTGGCCTCGTATCGCACAGGCATTTTGTCCCGATTGCAACCGAGAGATTCGGCCGGAGACATCGAACTCCATCGCTAATGAAGTGATCCGGCTTTTCGATAATGCGAAGCGCGCAACGAAGGGTCATCGAAACCAGACCACCAGCGAGGTGAAACTGCTTCCGCGTGAACCCAGGAGCGAAGTGGAATCGCTTCACGGCTATTCCGACCAGAGTGCAGCGAAGCGAAACGGGGTCGCGGGATTTCATGGCAAAAGCCCAAAGGAAGCATCACCGGATCTTTCGACCGCGAAACTATTCGGGGCTCAGGATGACGGCGAGACGGCTCCGGCAACCGATCGAACGGCGCTCATCACGTTCTGGGTTTCGGTTCCGGAAAAAACGAAGCCGGGTGCGTTTTTCGAATTTCTTCAGCAACAGGGCTACCTGCGAATCTGGCTGAATGGGGAAGTCGTCCGCGCTGATTCCGCCGATAAGATCGGGCGGCTCGGCAGGCGCGTGCAAGTGATTCAGGACCGGCTCACAATTTCCGAGGCCAACCGCGCGCGCCTGGTGGAGTCGCTGGAAACCGCGCTTCGGTTCGGGAAAGATCGGATCAACGTCGTCAACTTCGAAACAAAGAAGGAGTCGCCATTCTCGACCGGCTGGCACTGCGCGCATTGCGATCTCGACATTCGGCCGCCGACGCCGGGACTTTTCAGTTTCAATAATCCGCTCGGCGCCTGCCCCGAATGCCGCGGATTTGGCCGGACGATCGCGATCGATCTGAATCGTGCGATTCCGGACCGCTCGCTCAGCATCGCGCAAGGGGCGGTTCGCGTTTTCCGCGGCACCGAGATGGGGGAATCGCAGCATGATCTGCTGCGGGCATGCGCGCGCGAAAATGTCGATGTGAATCTCCCGTTCGAAGAGTTGCCGCAATCGGACCAGGATTTCGTGATCGCCGGTGAAAAGAAGAGCGGCGATTACGTGGAAGATGAGGAGAGCGATCGCTGGTACGGCGTCCGCGGATTCTTCAAATGGCTCGAAAGCAAAACCTACAAAATGCACGTGCGGGTGTTGCTCAGCCGTTACCGCGCATACACGACCTGTCCAAGCTGCAACGGCGGCCGGTTCCAACCGGAGGCGCTGAATTATCGGATCGCAAGAGGTGGCGCAAATTTTCAACTTGCGGGCAGACGCAACTTGGAAAGTTGCGCCACTTTGCCGGAGCTCGCCGCGCTCCCGATTGTGGACGCGCGCGACCTTCTCACCAGCCTGGCTCTCCCGCCTAACGACTCCACCGCGAAAATGTTGCGCGACGAAGTGGTCGCGCGGATGCGTTATTTGTGCGACGTCGGTCTCAGTTATCTGACGCTCGATCGTTCGACGCGCACGCTGAGCGGAGGCGAAGTGCAGCGCGTCAATCTCACGACCTGCTTGGGCGCTTCGCTTGTTAATACCTTGTTCGTGATGGATGAGCCGAGCGTCGGGCTTCATCCGCGCGATATCTCCCGGCTCATCGGAGTGATGGAGAATCTGCGTGATAAAGGCAACACGTTGCTCGTCGTCGAACACGAAGAGTCGATCATCCGTTCGGCGGATCATTTGATCGATATCGGGCCGGGCCGCGGTGAGCGCGGGGGCGAGCTGGTCTTTGACGGCACACTGGATCAAATACTGGGGAGTGCGCGCGACCCGCATGTCGCGATCGCTCCGGAATCCCTTACACGCGATCACCTCAGCCGCAGGAAGTCGATTCCGATTCCAAGGTCGCGCCGGAAGTTTTCCGCCGTCGTCAGGATCACTGGCGCGCGCGAGCACAACTTGCAGAACATCAACGTCGATATTCCGGTCGGCATTTTCACCTGCGTCACAGGCGTCTCCGGTTCCGGAAAATCAACGCTGATCCATAACGTGCTCTATCGAAACCTCGTGCGCGGGAAAGGTCAACCGACCGAACAGGAGCCGGGTGCGTGCAAATCGGTTACCGGAATTCACCGCGTCGGCGAAGTGGTGATGGTCGATCAAACGCAGCTCGCGCGGACGCCGCGTTCCACGCCGATTCTCTATCTCGGGTTGTATGACCGCGTGCGCGAGTTGTTCGCCGGGTTGCCGGAAGCAATGGCGCAAGGTCTGACCGCGAGTGCCTTCTCGTTCAACTCTGGGAGCGGGCGCTGCGAACGTTGTTGCGGCACCGGCTTCGAGAAAATCGAAATGCAATTTCTGAGCGATCTTTTTGTGCGTTGCGCGGAATGTGAGGGTCGTCGCTTTCAACCGCACGTGTTGAAGGTCAGGCTCGAGGGAAAATCGATCCACGATGTGCTTGAGCTGACCGTGAGCGAGGCGATTCAGTTTTTCGCACAAATCGGTGAAGTCGCGAAACTAGGCGACCCGCTCGACGCGCTTGATGAAGTTGGCCTGGGATATCTCCGGCTTGGACAGCCGTTGAACACGCTTTCAGGTGGCGAATCCCAGCGACTGAAGCTCGTGAAGCACCTCAGTGAAATCGGGGAGCCGAAGTCGCACGACAACGGTCAACCGCGGCGAAACGGAACGGGAGCCTCGCGCGCAGGCGGCAGCCTCTTCATCTTCGATGAGCCGACCACGGGCCTGCACTTTGATGATGTGGCGTTGTTGGTGAAGGTATTCCAGAGGCTCGTGGAGAGCGGCAATTCAATCCTCGTGATCGAGCACAACCTCGAAGTCATCAAGTGCGCGGATTGGATAATTGATCTCGGACCAGAAGCGGGAAGCGACGGCGGCGAAGTCGTCGCCGCGGGGACCCCGGAAATGGTTGCCAAGGTTGACGCAAGTCATACCGGGAGATTTCTCAAGCCGGTGCTGGGCGTGCAGAAGGAGCTTGCACCTTTTCCCGTCATCCCGAGCGAAGCCGAGGGATCCCGCGGCGAAACCTTAAAGATCACGCTGCGGGATCCTTCCACTCCGAGAACGTTCGGGGCTCAGGATGACAGCGAGGAGTTGGCGCGCGCAGCCGAAACGCCTCCGCGATTCCACTTCAACGGCAGCCCCGCCATTCGCATCCACGGCGCGCGCGAGCACAATCTCAAGAACATCTCGGTCGAAATTCCGCGCGATAAAATGGTAATCATCACCGGCTTGAGCGGCTCCGGAAAATCGACGCTCGCGTTCGATATTTTATTCTCCGAAGGACAGCGCAGATTTCTCGATAGCATGTCGCCGTATGCGCGGCAGTTCGTCGAGCAACTCGAAAAACCCGATGTCGACCTCGTGGAAGGCGTCCCGCCCAGCGTTGCCATCGAACAACGTGTCACCCGCGGCGGCGGCAAATCGACGGTCGCAACGGTCACGGAAGTCTATCATTTTCTTCGGTTGCTCTTCGCGAAAACCGGAACGCAATTCTGTCCGGATTGCGATCTCCCGGTAGAAAAGCAGAGCCTGACGGCGATCGTGAAGCAGGTCGAAGCGGCAGCGAAACGTGGCGCCTTGAAAGTGCTCGCGCCGCTCGTGAAAGCGCGCAAAGGCTTTCACACTGATGTCTGTCGCTGGGCCGAGCGGCAGGGGTTCGATACGCTCTTCGTGGACGGCGAGCTGGTGCCGGTCTCACGCTTCCGAAAGCTCGAACGTTTCAAGGAACACACGATCGACGTCGTGGTTGGCGTGATTGATGCCAAGCGAATCTTGAAAGCGCGCAATCTCGTCCAGCGCGCGGTCGCGATCGGTCGTGGAACCGCTCACCTGCTGGATGTACGCCAACGGCTGACGGTGATGAGCACGGAGATGAGCTGCCCAGGCTGTGGACGCGCGTTTGAGGAATTGGATCCGCGGCTCTTTTCTTTCAATTCGCCGCATGGCGCTTGCGAGGCGTGTCGCGGGTTTGGCGAGATTTGGCAGGAAGCCAGGCACGCGGATGAAGACAACAGCGGCGAATCAGTGCTCGAAAGCGAACTAGCCGCGGATCGCGAGTTTGAAGATATTGATGAAGATGAGGCCCGGCCATGTCCCGCATGTCTCGGTTCGCGGCTGAATCCGATCGCGCGGCATGTGCGCGTGCAAGGTCACACGATCGATAGCTTCACCGCCCTTTCGGCGGGGGAAGCGCGGCAACTCGCGGGCCGGCTCCGCTTCCGCGGCACGCAAAAAACGATCGCGGCGGAGTTGATCCCTGAAATCGCGCAACGGCTCCAGTTCATGGAAAACGTCGGACTCGGTTACCTGGCGCTGGGTCGATCCGCGAAAACGTTGAGCGGTGGCGAGTCCCAACGAATCCGACTCGCAGCGCAGCTCGGCTCAAACTTACGTGGCGTGCTCTATGTTCTCGATGAGCCCACGATCGGATTGCATCCGCGCGATAACGTCCGGCTACTCGAGACGCTGGCCGCCTTGCGCGCAAAGGGAAACTCCCTCGTGATCGTGGAGCACGACGAGGAGACGATGCGTCGTGCCGATCACATTATCGATCTTGGACCGGGGGCCGGGACGCACGGCGGCGAAGTCGTGGTTGCCGGAACGCTCGATGAAATTGCGCGCCACCACGGATCTGAGACAGGTCGCTGCCTGCGTTCGCCGCTCTGTCACCCGACACGAAAGAGCCGTCGCTCCCTGGATGAAGTTGAGCAATGGTTCGAGATCCGCAACGCCTCGGCGAACAACTTGAAGAACGTAGATATTCGGTTTCCGATAAACCGTCTCTCCATCATCACGGGAATTTCCGGCTCCGGGAAATCAACCTTAATGCGATCCGTCCTCTTGCCCGCGGTGAAGGAATGTCTGGGGAGCGGGGGCGCTGCTGCGGCTGTGTCACGCGCCTCTCGAGGCAGCTCTGCGCGGGAAGAGCTTTTTGCCAACGCGCGAAAAAGAGCGGGCACCCGTGCTCCCCGTGCAGGGATCATCGGCGCGGAGTTCTTCGAGGCCGTCTACGAAGTCGACCAATCGCCGAGTGGCAAAACCTCGCGCTCGACCCCGGCGACTTACATGAAAGTCTTCGACGAGATTAGGAACTTATATGCGCAGCTGCCGGTCTCTCGCGTCCGCGGCTATAGCGCAAGCCGGTTTTCCTTCAACGCCGAAGGCGGCCGCTGCGAAAGCTGCAAAGGTCAAGGCACGATTAAGCTCGAGATGAACTTCCTGCCGAGCAGCTACGTGCCGTGCGAAGACTGCAACGGACGGCGCTACAACGCGCAGACGCTCGAAGTTCTCTATAACGATAAAAGCATCGGCGATATCATGGAGATGACGATCGAACAGACCGCGTCGTTCTTCGCCGCGAACAATAAAATCGCGCGGCCACTTTCGTTGCTCGTCGAAACGGGGCTGGGTTATCTGAAGCTGGGTCAACCGAGCCCGACTCTGAGCGGCGGCGAAGCGCAACGGCTGAAGCTGGTGACGAAACTCTCGCGCGGAATTGGGCGTGCGCAGAACGAACGGCTGCGAAAAATGCGCAAACCGAAATCAACGCTTTATCTCTTGGAAGAACCGACGATCGGGCTGCACATGGCCGACGTTGAGTTGCTCGTGGAGGTTCTGCACCGGCTGGTCGATGAAGGAAACACGGTGATCGTGATCGAGCACAATCTTTGCATTATCGCCGAAGCCGATTACCTCGTGGACATCGGACCCGAAGCGGGTGCCGATGGCGGTCAGATCGTCGCGAGCGGCACGCCTGAAGAAGTCGCGCGGAGCCAGGTCAGCCGGACCGCACCATTTTTGCGCGAGGTGCTTGGAAATTCACCTGCAAAACCGGCTCTTTCCCGGGCGCGAATAGCGTTGTCATCCTGAGCCCAGAACGGGTCTGGGTCGAGGAATCTCGCTGCAATGGTTTCGCGTGCTGCGGCGTAATCTCCCGGCTGCGCTGAGCTGCCTTTAGCTGGGATGACGGATCTCTCGACGCCGCTTCGTTGCCTTTAGCTGTGGCGACCGGATCCCTCGGCTCGCTCGGGATGACGGCGGTGGCATTGGGAGGTCCTTGCGAATTCAATCACCGCTCGACGCGCGCGGCGCTTCATGAAATAACCGCAGCGCTGTGCCCGGCCTTGCTTATTACCTCCACAATCTCGATCCGTTCATTTTCCGGCTCTGGGATAACGTCGGACCGCGCTGGTATGGGATGGCCTACGTCTCCGCGTTTATCTGCGGATATGCATTACTCGTTAGGCTGGCGCGCCGCGGATATCTTGATCTGAAGGCGCAGCAGGTCGGCGACTTCATCACCTGGGCCGCTCTTTTCGGCGTCATGATCGGCGGCCGGCTCGGCTACGTGTTGTTCTACAAGCCGGAAATGTTACGCCAGCCGCTCTCGATATTGCGCGTTTGGGAAGGTGGAATGTCGAGCCATGGCGGCATGCTTGGTCTCGTGCTCTTCACGCTCTTTTACGCGCGGCGGCATCACCTTCGTTGGACGAATCTCGGCGACAATCTTGTGGTCGCAGCGCCGATTGGCTTGTTCTTTGGACGTTGCGCGAACTTTGTGAATGGCGAGCTTTATGGCCGCGCCGCCACCGTCCCGTGGGCAATGCAATTCCCCAGAGAATTACTGGAGCCGGCGAATGCGGCCGAAGCGGAAAAAGCGGTGGCGGCATGTCAGCAGATCGATCCCGGCATTATCTCGCCGGAGACGATCGTGGAGAGTTTGCGCCATGATTCTGGGGTCGGCGCGGTCTTGCGTGGAATTCTAACGCCGCGGCATCCCTCGCAGCTTTATGAAGCCTTCTTCGAAGGGATTGTGCTCTTTGCGATCCTCTGGTTTGTCCGCACCCGAATGCGCACTCCCAACGGATTTCTCACCGGAATTTTTTTTATCTGTTACGCAATCTTCCGCATCGTCGTGGAATTTTTTCGCGAACCAGATGCGCCGCTCGTGGGTATCTTCACACGCGGGCAGTTCTTCTCGTTCTTTTTGATCGCGATCGGAATCGGGTTTATTGCGGTCGCCCGTCTTTATCCCACCTATCCAAAGAAACTCTGACGCACTCGCGCTTACACCGAGCAATCGTCCAGCTTTGAGTTTCTTGACCGCGTCGGGAGCTTTATCAGCACCGTCATCTCGAGCGCAGTCGAGAGATCCCGCTGCCTCATCCTAAGCTTTATCACGTAATTGAATGCCCGCTCGCGACCCCGAAGCGTTTTGGGGTCGCGAATTTTCCCGCCCAAGTGGTGCGGTTCACCCTGCCCTACAAAACTCGTGACGGCGGGTGCCGCCGTAACACAGCGCAAACGCGCGACGCCGGGCTCTGCAACCAGCACGCTAGGCGCGTGGCTTTCCCGAACGCGGGTTGCGCTGCTTTCCAGTGATAACAAACGCCGCTGCTACGCAGCGCTTTCATTTTACGGACGATTTCAGTAAGTTGCCGTTAACTTGGCGGGCATTTTCATTCCGACGTTCCTCGCGGCTGGCGGTCTGCTCTTCGCCTTTGAGCATTCGACCGTAGCGGGCAAGCTGGTGCTCGCAATTCTGTGCATCGGTTCCGTCTTTAGCTGGTCGGTCATGATCACGAAGCTGCGCGTGATCCAATTCGCACGGAAGCAAACGAAGCGCTTCCTCGCCGTCTTTCGCAAAGACCGCCAGCCACTGCGTCTCTTCGAAAACCATGCCCGTTTTTCCGGGGCGCCGCTGTTCAACGTTTACCGGGCCGGCTGTCAGGAAATGACCTTTCACCTGCTCGGTTCAACCGAAGTTGATGAAACTTTTCGCGCGCGCCTCGATGTGGCGGAAAAGATTACACCAGCTCAAATGCGCGCGGTGAACTCGGCGATGGAACGCGCCGTCGGTGAGACCGCGCTGGAATTGGAATCGCAGATGATCCTGCTCGCGACCGCAGTCAGCGGCTCTCCGTTTCTCGGACTCCTCGGAACGGTCTGGGGGGTGATGGACACTTTCACGGACGTCGCCGTCGCCGGTTCGCCAAATCTCGCGACCATGGCGCCAGGTGTCTCGGGGGCATTAATTACAACGGTGACTGCTCTCTGCGTCGCGATTCCGGCGATGTTCGGCTACAACTTTCTTGTCACCAGCATCCGCGGGATGATCGTGGAGATGGATAATTTCGCGGCGGAACTCGCGTCCGAGTTCGAACATAAATACGTGGATCACAATGCGCGCGATCCGGAGTTTCGCAGATGAGCTGTATTATCCCGAGGGGAGCGCAGCGCGGCCGATGGCTCCCGCGATGCTACCTTTCAGCTCTGCCCAAGTCCTCAGCCCATTCGCCATTTGCAGCTCCTGCTATGGGATTGAAGGCCGACCTCGCCCTGTCGGGCTATCTTACCCCGAAAGCTCTGGCTCCGAATGACCGGTAACAATGCGCCGCTACTCCCAACGCAATAATCTCTCGACCCTGTCCGAGATCAATATCACACCGCTGCTCGATCTGGCGTTCGTGCTCCTGATCATTTTCATGATCACAACTCCGCTCCTCGAGAGCAGCGTCAACCTCGTGCTTCCATCGAGCGGCGCCGCGAATGCGCGGACGAACCCATCGCAGGTGCAGACGATTTCGATCGATCGAAACGAGAGACTGAAGTTTAACGATGAACCGTTGGATACTGGCAGCCTGGCCGCGCGGCTCACGGAGCTAAAACGCGCGAATCCGGAAGCTGCGGTTGTGATTCGTCCCGATCGAGAACTCCCGGTGCAGAGTCTCGTCAGGTTAATGGATACGTTGCAGGCCGCCGGCATCACAAGGGTAGGGATCGCGACGAAAGTCGAACCACATTAGCCATGCAGCGCAATGCCGGCTTCTGGCGCAATGTCGCAGTGATCGCGTGCGCGCACATAGTGGCGTTCGTGGCGCTGGCGCGCTGGGGAGGTGCAAGCGAGCGGGCGAAAGCAAAGGAGATTGTGTGGCTCGACGCGGCGAGTGCCGGCAATAGGGCTTCCGCAATCGATGCCGCGATCGCGAACGAAGTAGATTCCCCACCGCCAAGCGCAGCTCCGGAAGAATCCGAGGCGGATGAATCATCCGAGGAGTCCGCGCCTCTGGCGGCCAAAAGTCAGATCGACCTTCCGATTCCGATACCATCGCCCACGTCGAGCGCGGTTCCAACTCCTGCCGGCACGCCAGTGCCGGACTCGACGCCGAACTCTACGGCCACTCCCAAGCCAAAGCCTAAACCAAGTCCGAAAGCGGAATCGAAGGCGAAACCGAACACTTTGGGCAAAACTCACCATCGCTCAGGCTCGACCGAGTCTCGCTCTGCCAGTGTAAAGGCGAGTCCGGCACCGACGTCAAAACGAATCACCGCGGCGTTAGTTAGCAGCAACTCGAATAACGACAAGCTCTTGGCCGCGGAACGCGCGAAAAAGCAAGGCTCCGCAGACAGCGGTCGCGAGAGTAGTGGAACTGGTGGCGGTGGCGCTTCGCGCCCCTCAGAGTTCGCCTGGTACGGCAGCATGCTGCACGACCGCTTTTACAGCGCCTGGGTGCAACCAACCAGCGCGGTGCCGTCCGGAGCGAAAATCGCGACGCTGGTGAAAATTCGCATTGAAAAAGATGGACACGTTTCTGCTTTTACCATCGTGGCGCCGTCCGGGAATGTCGTCGTCGATGAATCCGTTTCGGAAGTGGCGAAGCACGTGACGCAAGTTGATGCGCCGCCGAGAGGCATCGCCGGCAGTCGTGAGCACTATGACGTCAACATCAATTTCGAGGTTGCGAATTGACCAGGGACGCAAATGCCGGTCGCGATGAAGTCACCCCATTATTTTCGACAGGCGCGATCACTGCTTTGCCGCCGATATAGCAATGCGGCGAGACCTCCTTTGGCTGGGATGAAGAAGAAAACTATTGTTCGGCTTATTTTTGCGATTCTGAATGTTAGTGGCGGATTGCTTCTGCTCGCGCTCGCCTTGCCTTCCGCGGCCGCGCAAAGCGAAGTCAGTCCGACTGCATCGCCTCTTCCGAGCCGTAGTATTCCGGCGGGTCCACAGCCGACGACGACAGTGACCCCGCTGCAATCAACCCCTGTTCCGACGGCACCGGTGACTCCGCTGCCGGTCGCTTCGCCCGCCGGCACTCAGCCCGCGACCACGAACACGGTTACTCCTTCGCCCACGGCCACACCTTCCGCGACTCGACCCGAAACCACCAACACCGTCGCTCCTTCACCCGAGCCAACCCGCTAGGTTAAACGCAGATTTCGGCGCCACGCGACCGCCGAATCGATGGCTGGGTGAGCCGACAGCTCTCGACTGTCGCCGTCGCTCGGAAAATCGTCCGCGACTTGTGGGTTAGGAGCGGGTTATGATCTCTGGAGCCGATATAACGGCGAATGGCGGCGCGAGGTGTGAATATGAAAAAATCCAAGATTTTGACCGGAGTGGCGGTGGCTTTCATCGCGACCATCGCAATCGCGAGTAGCGCCTTCGCGGACTCGCTCGCCTATCCTGGATCGAACAGGAATGACGGGAAGCGTGTGCGATATGTGAAGCTGACCGGATCGATGATTCCGCAGAAGATTGTGGTGAAATCAATCGGAACCGCGACCTACTCAAATCTGCGGGTGATTGGCCGGCGCGAGATCGATCAAACCGGCAGATTCACGACTGCCGGCGTGCTCGCACAGGATCCCGCATTAACAGTGATTGGTTTCTAGCCGGGCAGCCGGGCACGACAGCTGCCACTTCGTTCGCCATCGGCGACGAAGCGTTGCGCGATTACGGGCATCGGATTCAGCAGAGCACCCCCCGCTCGGCAGCAGCTTTGGGGGCTGCTCAGCGCACCGCCCGCCACATCCGCCGAATCTTGAGGAGATCGCCTTCCTCAGATGAACTTTGGCGTATTTGACTGATTTTTCGAGCAGTTCCATCTGCATCTGCTGAATTTGAAGAGCCCGATATACATAGGCGACGCAGCATGATTTCGAGTTTCTCGTGCGGGTGCCGAATCTCCAGCTCGGCCAAGATCGATCTGATGCAGAGTTGAGTGGGGCTGTCGATTCAGTCTTGAACGGGGAGCTGCTAAATCTAAGCTGCGAGCAATGAAAGAGCAGAACTGCCCGTTCGATCATTTGCTCAACGAGGTTCAGGACGGTGGCAACGAATTCCTGTCCCGACGATGATATATGGCCACTGGCGCACGATTTCGTTCGTTGGCGCGATGGGCTCCGTTCTGCGTCAACCGTGTGCCGTGATCGACTGACCCATGCGTGTGCTCGCGATCGATGTCTCCCTCCGCAGCACCGGTGTCGCGGTCCTGGAAACAAACGGAACCAAGCCGCGCGCCCTCTATTTCGGGATCATCGATAATGCGCGCGCGCTGCGTTCCTCATCGTGCCTGGTCGCGATCCGCGATCGACTGGCGGAGTTGATCCATGAGCACGAGCCGGATTGTTGCGCGCTCGAGTCGGTGATCTTCGTGCAAAGTTACAAGACCGCGATCCTGCTCGGGGCGGCGCGCGGCGCGGCCATCCTCGCGGCGGCCGAGCGCGGTCTTCCGGTGTTCGAATATGCGCCGAGGCGAATCAAGCAGGCGACAGTCGGCCGCGGCGGCGCGGACAAAAGTCAGGTCGCGTTCATGGTACGCGCCCTCCTCGAGCTAACAGAAACACCCGGCGCCGATGCTGCGGACGCGCTCGCGATTGGTCTTACGCATTTGCGGGCAGAGGAAGCCGCGCGGCTCGGAATTCCGGGAGGTGCGCAGATATGAGCGATGAATTACAGGTGCGCTGGCTTGGCCGCGTCAGCTTCGCAGATGCGCTCGCTCTGCAGGAAGAACTCGTCGCCACGCGACAGTCGCATCGCGCCCTATGTGATGAGATTCTTCTGCTGGAACACGAACCGGTTTACACGATCGGCCGAACGCCGGATCGATCGAGCCTCCGCGGGGCTGCGCATCTGCCGCACCCGCTCTTTCCGATCAATCGCGGGGGCCAGGCGACCTATCACGGGCCGGGGCAGCTGATCGGTTATCCGATCATCGATCTCCGCCGTTGCGGAGAGGACCTGCATAGATATCTGCGTTGGATCGAAGATCTGCTGGTCGACCTGCTCAACGTTTACGGAATATCGGCCAATCGGCGCGAGGGACTCACCGGTGTTTGGATTAACCAACGTAAGATCGCTTCGATTGGTGTCGGTGTGCGACACTGGGTGACGATGCACGGCTTTGCGTTAAACGTCGGCGGCGATCTCTCGCCATTCCAGCACATCACCCCTTGCGGAATCGCGAACGTCGCGATGACTTCGATGGAAGAGGAACTCGGTGTCGAACTCAGGGTGAGGGACGTGGGCACCGAAGCAAAAAATATCGCGCAAAAGAACTTTGGCAGGTTGCTCGCGAAACGACCGGAGCCAGTCCTCTCTAGAATATGATCCCGCTCGAAGACAATTCGGCAGACATTATTGGCAAGGCACAGCGCGGTTTGGGCATCTCCGACAGCGAAGTGGCCAAACGAGCCCGTCTCAGTTCGCAAGACCTTAGGAAACTTCGAGCCGGACACTTCGACGAACTGGCGTTGTGGCGAATCGCGCCCGTTTTAAACCTTAGCGCGCGCGCGCTCGTCGAGCTCGCCCAAGGACAATGGCAGCCGCTCGAGATCGACCCGCCACCTGGCCTCGCGCAATTCAACACTCCCTACGGCGACATGGCCGTAAATGCTTATCTCGTCTGGAATCCGAAATCGCGGGAGGCTGTTGCTTTCGACAGCGGTGGGGATTGCAGCGAAATGTTGGGCCGGATCGAGCGCGAGAGCTTGCATGTGCAGCTGATTCTTCTGACGCACGCGCATCCGGATCACATCGCTGATCTCGCTCGTCTCAAGCAAGCGACCACGGCGCCAGTTTACACCTCGATGAAAGAACCGGTGCGTGGAGCGGAGCCGATCGATGAGGGAAAAACCTTCAACGTCGGTAAGTTGAAAATTAAGACGCTGCTGACGTGGGGCCATTCCCCCGGCGGGATCACTTTTTTCGTTACCGGGTTAGCTCAACCGATCGCGATCGTTGGTGATTCGCTCTTTGCCGGGTCGATGGGAGGCGGCAGCATTTCTTATGAAGCTGCGATTGAAAACAACTGCGAAAAGGTTCTCACCCTCCCAGAGGAGACGATCATCTGCCCAGGCCACGGACCGCTCACGACCGTGGCGAAAGAAAAGGCGGACAATCCGTTCTTTGCAGGTTTGAACTTTGAGGTTTGATTCTCGTCAGTGGATAAGGGCGGCACTCTTGGCGCCAACGAAGAGCACACCTCAAACCTCTTCACCATGAATGTCGGGTTCGTCGGAGTTGGACGCATGGGCGCGAACATGGCGCGCCGGTTGAAGGACCGCGGATTCCACGTGACCGCAATTTACGATGTTAACCGAGCGCTCTCCACGAAACTCGCGGCCGAACTTGGTTGCGCGGCGTGCCAGGATTTATCTGAAGTAACGGCGGAATCCGACACCATCTTCACCGTGGTCACAGATGACGCCGCGATGCGCGAAATCTTCGCGAATCCCGGGGACAGCTTGCTCGTGAACGCGCGCGGCAAGTTGTTTATCAATTGCGCGACACTTTCGCCGGAGGTGCATCGTGAAATCGAGGGCCTCGCCGTGAAAGCCGGCGCGGAAACGCTGGAGGCGTGCATGGCGTCGAGCATTACCCAGGCGCGGGAAGGCTCGCTCTATCTGATGTGTGGGGGCAGTGAAGGAACTTTTCACCGCGCCGAACCGATCCTGCGGGAACTCAGCGCATCGCTGCGTTACATCGGAAAAACCGGCGATGCCGCGAAGGTGAAGGCGCTCGTCAATATAGTAATGAACATCAACACCGCCGGACTCGCGGAAGGACTTGGGTTGGCCGACGCGCTCGGTCTCGATGTTGCCATGGTTCGCGAAGTTTTCGCGCAAACCGGAGCCGCGTCACGCGTCCTCGCGACCGATGGAGAAGACATGCAAAACCGGGAGCACGCGGTTTTTTTTTCCGCCGCCCATGCGGCCAAAGACAGTGGGATCGCGCTCAATCTCAGCGAAGAAGTCGGGCTCGATCTGCCGCTGGCGCGGGCGACAAAGCAGCAATACGACCGGATGGTAGAGGAAGGTTTGGGGGAGCTCGATAAATCGGGCATCGCCGAGCTTACGTTTAAGGATCGCCACAAGCATTCGGGCGATCACGTCTGACCGGATCGCGGTCAGAATCGGATCTGCGCCACTTCGCTTGAACTGGCGGGTGGCGTCGGTGACCGTGACCAGGCGATGAAAACCGTTTGGCGCGTCTTCGTTTATTTGAAGCGTTACCCGTGGATGGCTGCGGGCACGCTGAGCTGCGCTGTGCTCAGCACGGTCATGATCATCGTCTTTCCAGCGGTCACGAAGTTCATCATCGATGATGTGATTGCCGGCCATCGGCCTGAGCTTTTGCTGCCGAGCGTCGCGATCGGGCTGCTCGCGTTCTTCCTTCAAGACTTGCTCGATTCGCTCCGCATCCTGCTCAACAACACTTTCGAGCAGAAGGTGATTTTCGATCTACGGAGCGATCTTTTCCGGCACATCGAATTGTTGCCGCTGCGCTGGTTCGATAATCGTGCGACCGGCGACCTGATTACGCGTGTCGTCGAGGATGTAAATGCGGTCGAGCGGGTTCTGATCGACGGCATCGAGCAGGGAAGCGTGGCTGTTCTTCAGGTGGCGATTGTGATTGCGACCTTGTTTTATTTTAACGGGAAGCTGACGTGGTGGGCGCTGGCTCCGGTGCCGCTGCTCGCGACGGGCGCAATCACTTACACCCTGAGCGGCCCGAGTCGCTACCGTCCACAACGGGGGGCCGCCTCCGCCCTGAATTCACTCCTGCTCGATGATCTTGCGGGGATTCGTCAGATCAAATCTTTTGTGCGCGAAGCGCAGGAACACGCGCGTTTCAATCGCGCGAGCGACACGCTCCGCCGGGCAACGCTGCGAATTATGCGGGCCTGGGCGGTCTACAGCCCTTCGATGAGTTTTGTGAACTCGTTAGGCTTGATCCTTGCGATTGGCTTCGGCGGAAACGCGGTTTTGCGCGGGCAAATGCAAGTCGGCGAGCTCGTGGCGTTCATCACCCTGACCCGTTTCCTTTACGAACCGGTCACGCGTCTGCACCAATTGAACCAGCTCTTACAGGCTGGACGCGCGGCCGGCGAGCGCGTTTTTGAGATTCTTGACGAACCGACGGAGCCGGGTCTCGATCAAGGCGGGACGGCGCCGGCCTCGATCGTCGGGGATATTCGCTACGAAGATGTCAGCTTCGCTTACACGGAAAATCTTCCGGCGCTGAGCCACATCTCGTTGCATGCACGACCCGGAGAAACTATTGCGCTCGTCGGCACGACCGGCGCCGGCAAATCGACGCTCGTCAATTTACTGGCACGTTTCTACGAGCTTAGCTCGGGCGAAATCCTGATTGATGGGAAACCGATCCGCAGCTACGGAGTCCATGCGTTGCGGGAGATGATCGGGATGGTGGCGCAGGAGAGTTTTCTCTTCAACGGCACCATCCGGGAGAACCTCCTATTGGGGAAACCGACGGCGACTGACTCGGAACTGCTGACCGCGGCCGAGGCGGCGAACGCGCGCGGGTTCATCGATCGCCTGCCGGATGGCCTCGGTAGCGTCGTCGGCGAGCGCGGAGTGAAACTAAGCGTTGGCGAAAAGCAGCGGCTCTCAGTCGCTCGCGCTCTGCTCAAAGATCCCCCTATTCTCGTGCTGGATGAGGCGACGGCGAGTGTCGACACCGCGACCGAGCGGCTGATCCAGGAAGCGCTCGATCGATTGATGTCTCACCGCACCTGCTTTGTCATCGCCCACCGGCTCTCAACCGTCGTGCGCGCGGACCAAATCCTTGTCTTGGAGCGCGGGCGCATTATTGAGCGCGGGACGCATCTGGAGTTGTTGGCGGCGCAGGGAAAATACGCGCGATTGTGCGAACAGAGTTTCCTGGAGGTCACCGCGCCCGTCGAGAGCGAGCCTCAGACCGAGGCAGAAGTCGACGTCGAACCGTGTCTCGACTAGGGCACTGAACGGAACCGAAACCAGCGCGCATGCGTCTGGGGAACGAACGCGGGTCGCGTGGTAGTTTTGGCGACTCGCCCAACCGAACTTTTGCACGCACAACGGCACCAGCACGCTGTTGGGAAGAAAAGTCCGCGATGGCGAGATCGCCGCCATGAGTGCTCCAGCGCGCAGCTGTAATCCACGATTTCCTGATCCGCCGAGACCCACTTGTCCAGCGCGAGCTGCCGCTGGAAAATCCATCATTCGCCCGCGGTCGTGGGCGCAGGAGAAGCTGCGGGGGAACCCGCTGCGGGCGGGATCATGACGGTCTGCCCCGCCTGTAGTTTTCGGTCGTTTTCGATATGATTGAACTTCTGGAGTTCTTCCACGCCGACTTTGTAGGCCTTCGCGATCGACGTGAGAGTTTCGCCCCGTGCGACAACGTGAGTATTTCCCGCGACCGCTTTCGCGGGATCGGCGGGTTGCGCGGAAGCGGTCGAAACCGCCGGGAGTGGAGCGCCGGGTGAAGGCGTCGCTTCTCCGATAATTACTCCCGGGCGAATGTTGGAAATCTGTTGTTCAAGCTTCAGTAATTGTTGCGAAAGCGCGTCGATTTTCGTGTTCTGCTCGTCGATCTTTTTCGTCAACGCTTCGAGCTGAACTCCACTCGCGCCGGATTGATCAGGAGTCTGGGGGAGCGCAGTCTTGGCGAGCGCAGCTACGAGAAGGAAAACAAATAACTTCGTCGCGACGAATCTCATGCCGTCATTTTGCCACCGCTCCGTCCAGTAGCAAGCCCGTCGCGAACGCCGCCGTGCCCGGTGGCAAGCTTGCCTTTTCGGGATTGACCGTTAGCTTTCGTGCGATGGCTGAGCGAATCCAAAAGCCCGTCGAGCCCCCGCCGTGGGCGCCAAAGAAAGAAGACGGCGAAGGTCCTAAATCCCCGGACATTTCGCGGCCAGACACGAAGGATCTCCTGCAACGAATGCGCAAAGTTGATCCGAATCAGGCGAAGCGCTACCGGCAGCGCACGGGCGAATAATGGAGCCGCCGGCGATGGCGGTTCGCCCATTTCATTCCGGCGAGAGCGAAGATTTTCCGGAGCTCCTGCGTGCGCGCGGTCTGCTGGGGATCGCGCCGCAGATCAGCGCAGGAGCGTCAGCCGCGAGCCCGGTGATGCAAACGCAGGCGACCACGATCCTCGCCTTCAAGTTTCTCGGCGGCGTCCTTGTGGCCGGGGATCGCCGCGCCACGGCGGGCAATACCGTCGTTTACGATCGCGCCGACAAGGTCTTGGAAATCGATCGACACTCGATCATGGCGATTGCGGGCGTCCCAGCCACGGCGTGGGAAATGGCACGCGTCCTCGAACATTCTTTTCAATTCTTTCGACGCACCCAACTGCAGGAAATGAGCGTGGACGGCAAAGTGCGCGCGCTCTCCAAGTTGCTCCGGGACAACTTCGGTTTCGTCATGCAAGGCGTCGGGATTGTGGTGCCGATCTTCGCCACCTATGACGCACGGGAGTCGCCGCCGGCGCGGCTCTATTTTTATGATGCGATGGGGGCGCAATTCGAAGTCGCTGAATATGCGGCGACCGGTTCCGGATCACCAGCGGTCCGGGGGATTTTATATCACGAAAACAACTGGGGGAAGAAGCCGCTTGCGAAATTGGATGAAGATGAAGCTGTCACCGTCGCGCTGCGGGCACTCGACACCGCAGCCGAAGCCGACACCGCCACCGGCGGTGTTGACCGCAACGGCCGCATTTATCCGATGATCAAAATCGTTTCGGCTGATGGAATCACGATCTTTCCGGAGCGTCGCATCGCCACGCTCTTCAAGCGCAGCGTCAGATGATCGAAGAGCCATACCGATGGGTGGAAGCGATCGCGAATCGTCGCGAGTACATCGAAACGCAGTTAGCCCCGGGCAGTCCGATCGTCGCGCTCTCCTTCGATGAGGGAACCCTTTTGTTCACGATCGGCCAGACGCGGCAGAAGGTATTTGAGATTTACGATCGGATCGCGATGGGGGCGGTTGGACATCCGGGCGATATCGAACGGCTGCGGATGGCGGCGATTGAATTGGCGAGCACCGAGGGATTTGCGCGTTCCGCGGGGGACGTTTCGCTGCGGCGGCTGGCGCATTATTCGCTCAGCCCCGTCTTGAAAACGGCGTTCGAACAGGTCTATGGCGCTCCTTATCTTGCGCGGATGCTCTTTGCCGAAATCGGCGCCACACCCGAGGCCGATTTGTTTCTGCGGGTGGATTATGACGGTGCGATCGCGACCAATGCCGGCACCATGGAGATCGCCCACCACGCCTTTGGTGTTCTCGCCGGTCGCCGGCAGGCCGGCGAGCAGATGGAAAGCTTTCTCCGCCAGGAACACAGCCCCAGTGCGTCGATCGATCAGACTTTGAAAACGGCGCTCGACGCCTGGACCGCCGGCAAGATTGCGTCGGAAGAGAATGCAGTGAAAGAACTTCCCTCGCGCGAACAGATGAGGGCGGAACGTCAGACCCACCTGCGGGGAGGAATCGAGGCGGCGGTCCTCGAGCGGGACTCGAAGATTGCGATCCGCTACCGTCCATTGACGGTTGCTGAATTGAAATCGCTGTCGGGCAGTTAGGCGAAAGCCGCTTTCATGTCCCCGCGCCGCCGCGACAATCTGCGCAGGGTGGCCGGACCACTTGCATGGAGCGGCCTGATGCTGATGTTTGCGTCCTTCGTTTGGCTGCAAATGATCTCTTCACGAGAGGAGCGCCGCCCTCGAGTCAGACCTTCCTCCTCAATTCGCGAACCATTCACGTTTGTCATCATCGATCCTGGACATGGCGGCCAGGATTCTGGCGCAATCGCCGGAGTGGTGCTCGAGAAGAACCTGACGCTGGACGTTGCCCAGCGACTCAAGCGGCTCCTTCACAACCAAGGTTTGGGAACGCTGCTAACCCGCGACGGTGATGAATATGTTTCACTTCGCGAGCGCGCCCGGGCGGCGAACCGGCAGCACGACAGTATTTTCATTAGCATTCACTTCGATTATGCACAGACGGCGGCGACTGGTGTGGAGACTTACTACGCGGAGGACCAGGTCGTTCCCCGTACCCTCCTCGCTTCGTGGCTCCCTTTCCTGCAACGGACTCCATCGGAGTCGACGATTTTGGAGAGTCAGAGTCTCGCTGTTTTCGTCGAGGATGCGCTCGCCGTCCGGACCCAGGCAGTTAAGCGTGGCACCCGCGCGGAACAATTCTATGTCATCGCCAACGTCCGGCATCCGGCGATTCTCGTAGAAGGCGGATTTCTGACGAAAAAGGACGATATCGCGAAGCTCACCAAGCCGGAATACCGCCAGCAGTTGGCAGTCGCAATCAGCGACGGAATTAACCGATATCGCGCCGTGCTGCGGGAACGGCAGCCAACCATCGTGGCAGGCGCGCCCGAAACCTGAATAGGCGCGGGAATGAGGCGTCGAAAGAGGGAGCGATTATGAAACGGAAAATCCTGCTGGGGGTGGCGATCTGTTTGGTGGCGATCAGCGCGCGCGCGGACGAATCAACTGCTTCGGTCCAAAAAGCACTCAAGGACCAGGGGTTTTATTATGGCGAAGTCACCGGCAAAATGGATGCGGATACGAGTGCCGCGATTCGCCGTTATCAAATTCGCAACGGCTTAAAAATCACTGGAGAGGTCAACGCGGAAACAGAGAAATCGCTCGCCACCGGCTCACCTGCCTCAACATCCGAGACCGCGCGGACGGTTCCACGAAAAGTGACACCCACTGTTCCGTCTTCCAATGAAGAGCAGCCCGCGCCTCCTTCAAAGAATGCAATGGGAATGCCTTCAGCCCCGCTCCCCGACGGCAGCGGCCAACGTTCGCAGGAAGTTCAGCCCTACCGGCCAATCCCTCCCGACGGCTTTTCGTCCGGCGGGGAACTCTTCGCGAACACGCCGTATGAGGCCGCTCCACCACCGGTGCAGCGGGAAGTGGTGATCGGCGCGCAGACTTTGCTGGCGCGGCGTGGATATTACCGCAGCGGGATCGACGGTGTCTACGGTCCGCGCTTGGAATTCGCGCTCCGCGCCTATCAGTCGCGCACCGGAATCCCGCCGAATGGACGGCTCGACATGGACACGCTCGCGGCGCTGGGATTGCTCCCGGGCCAACGGACGTCGGGCTTCAGCACACCGCGCCGGCGACCAATTGTGCCGCCGAGCGGAATTGTGCGTGGCGAGTGGGTTCCTGAATAACTCGGAGCGCGGAACGCGCTTACGACTTCACGTCTTCGAAGCGGACCGATTGCAGTTCCGCGAAGACGCTCCCAATGAAGATCTGGGCTTCGATGCGCAGAATCGTGCGGTCGCTGTCATCCGAGATCCAGGCTGAGGCGCTCCGGAATTTCCGGTGCGGCTCCAGCTTTCGATCTTTGCTGATTTTACTCAGATCCAGGTCGAGCTTGATAGCGTTGAACTTGCCCGCCGGCACGGAGACCGTTTCGCGCCTCGCCACCGTGACGGTGGCGAGATAGGCCGAGGTCGCCGGGTAAACTACCAAACGATGAACATCGTTTTCCCGAAGCGGTTGACTACGCAAATAAAGCAGCGCCGACTGCAGATCGAACAAGTCTCGAGCGGCAAAACGTCGGGCCTTGGCAGGTTTATCCGTGGGTCTCTCGATTCGTTTTCGGGTGACTCCATTGCCGTCGAAAGCGAGCTCCGTAACAATGTTCTTTGAGCGAACGGTCTCGCTCTCCCTCGATTGGACTGGCCGCAAGGTTGTCGCGCTCGTAAGCGATCGATAATCCACATCGAATTTCCAAAGCGTCCGGGCTAATCCAATCGTGTGTCCGTTGCCCTTTAGCTCAAAGTTCGCTTCACCGGCTTTGCCGAAACTCACGTCGGCAGTTGCCGCGGTAAAACCGTTCCAACCGAAAGCGTAACTGGCCGTGAGCGGACGGGGCGGGCGAAACTGGCCGGCCGGGCCGACATCGGTGCTCGCCTCCCAAGCTTCGGAAGCCCGTAGCGATTGCGGCAGCACCAAGGCCAGGAAAATTAGCGCGAGCGCGCGCATATCCGATCCCATTCGACCGCTTTTAGCCGCCGCGATATCCATGCGATGAAGGGATGACCTCGCACGCAAAGCAAAAGGAGCGAAGCGTCAACACCTCAGAAATGAAAACGCACACGAGCCAACCCGCGTGCGCCTTCGCAAATGTAAGCGTGGCCTTAAGGCCTTGTCGTCCGCGGAGTGGCCGACGCATTGGCAGCCGCCGGAGTGATCCCACTCGCCGGACTGGCGCTGGTGGTAGCGCGGCCTGGTTTATTCAGCACCGTGACCACGTCGCTCGTGAAATCAACATTTTCGCGTGCATACATAACCATCGGCACCCCATTCAAGCTCATCCCGGATTTATCGAGCACGAAGTCGCAGTTATTCGTCTTCACCTTGTCCATGACTACGTCGGTGATTTCTTTCACGATGCCTTCGCGCATCCGGAGGGCCTGCTCCTGTAACTGACGCTCGCGCGTCTGGCGAAAGTCGTTGATCTCGCGCTCCATATTTTTGATCGCCGCGATTTTGTCGTCTCGCTCTTTCGCCTTTTGGCTTTTCGCATCAGCACTTAAAGCGGGCGCGTCGAGCTGCTGGTTGAGTTTGTTGATTTCATCCAGCGATTTTTTGTAAGCGTCCGCGCGCTCGTCGTATTCTTTTTTCGCGGCGTTTTTCGCCTCGTTGATCTTCATTTCAGCGTCCTTGGTTTTGTTGTATTCCTTGAACGCGCGATTCATGTCGATGGTGGCGATTTTGGAGGTGCCCTGTGCGAAGGCTACGCCCGGCAGCACGAGGGCAGAAAGAAGCGCGACCGATAGAGTCTTTTTCATAACTGAGATTTCAAACAGGTTGGTGAACGGCTTTAGACTCTCCCACGAGGCGTTCGTTCAAAATTGATAGCCGACGTTGAAATTGAACTTACCCGAGCTGCTGTTGCCGTCTTTCTTCACCGGAATTCCGTAGTCGATACGCAGCGGCCCAATCGGCAGATCGAGCCGAAGACCAATTCCGACGTCCGATGCGATCCGCCCGGTACTGGGATTCCAGGCATCCGGACTCAGAAGTCCGATGTCGTAGAAAACGGCGGCACGAATGTGTTCGATGATTGGGAACGTGTATTCGATTGTGGTTCGCGCAAGTGTCTGACCGCCGAGGGGTTCGCCGTTTTTATCTTTCGGACCCACATCACGATAGTCGAACCCACGCAGATTATTTGAACCCCCCAGGAAAAGACGATCGTAAATCCGCACCCGGTCGCCACTACCCCAATTGTCAACCGTAGCGATCTCGGCGTTCAGGAGCAAAATAGTGTCCCAAGGGAGCTTGAAATATTGCGAGGCTTCCAAATCGAATCCGTATATCTGGGTGTTGCCGCCGAGAAATCCGCCCGCGATGAACGGTGTGAAAGTAATCCGCTGCCCGCGGCGCGAGAGGAACGGATTGTCACGACTGTCGAAATAGACAGTGGAGCTCACCTGGCTCTTAAGCTCGCTACCAGCTTCCGCGCGGAGAGTAGGCGAAATGTCGTTCTGCACGTTGAAAAGTTCGATCGCCTCCAGCCGATAATCCAAGGAAACAGAAGTGAACCTGTTCAACGGTTTGCGCGCTTCGAGAGAGAAACCGTAGTTGCGCTGATCGTAGACCGAGCTCAGGAAATCGGCTTCGTGAAAGAATGCTTCCCCGCCTAACGAGAGCACGCGATCCAGGAAGTAGGGCTCCGTCAGCGCGATCGTGAAATCTTTCCGGCGCGTGCCGTATTGAATTCGAGCCCGGAACTTCTGGCCTCCGCCCGTAAAAGTCGGCCAATTCAGGAGGTCGAAATTCCCCTGCGTTAGCTCGATGAATCCGACGAGACTGTCGATCGTGCTGAAGCCGGCGCCGAAATTCAACGCGCCGGTCCGCTTTTCCTGGACCTCGATCGTAAGGTCCCTGCGCCCGGCGACACCGGTATCTTCGGGGTAAGTCTCGACTTTCGAAAAATAGCCAAGGTTCTCGAGACGCTTCTTACTGGTATCGACCCGGACGGTATTATAGATGTCCCCGGGGATAACCAGAACCTCACGACGGATCACTTTATCTTTCGTGCGGGTGTTGCCGACGATGTTTATGCGCTGAACGAAAGCGCGGTTGCCCTCTTCGATATTGTAAACTATGTCCAGCTTTGCGGGGCCCGCAGGCTCGCTTTGCGGCACGATATTCAGATCGACATAGCCGCCGGTTCCATAGGCATCGGCGATTGCTTTGGCATCATCTTGCAATCCTTTCGGCGAATAAACGTCGCCCTCTTTTAGCTTCATCAAGGCGCGAATCCTCTGTTCCGTCGTCACCTTCTCGCCGCGGACCACGATTTTGCCGACGTGATACTTCTGACCTTCGGAAATTACGACCGTGATATTCGTCCGGCCGGAGGTGCGATCCTTGCGCACGTCCTTCACCTCCACATCCATGTAACCATGGTTCTGATACCACTCGCGCACGCTATCGAGATCCTGTTGGAATTGCGCCTCATCGAGACGGCCCGATTTATCGAGGAAGGAGATCAGCGTTTTGCCCTTGGTCTTCATTTGCCTGCGCAAAGTCCGATCGCTGAAAGCGGCATTACCTTCGAATTGAATCGCGCTGACGGCGCCTCTCGTGCCTTCATTGACCGTGTAAACCACGCGTGATGTGCCAGGCTTCGTCGCATTCTCGACGTGAACCTGCACGTTGACGTCGGTGAAACCGCGCGCCTGATAGATATCGATGATTTTTTGCCGCGCTTCGGCAAGCTTCTCTTCACCGATGGGTCCGCCAATCTTTAGATCGATCTGCTTGCGCAGCTTTCTCGGGTCGACCCGCTGAGCGCCATCGATGGCAATTTCAGTCACAATCGACCGCGTTTGGATGACAACGATTACCTTGACTCCGTCCGTCACGGGTTGGCCGAAAATACGCACGTTCTGGACCTGACCGCTCGCGTAGAGCGCGCGGATATCTTCTTCAATGGTGGTATTGGAATACGGTTGTCCGACCGCGGTCCGCATCTGCGAAAGAATGCGGGCTCGGCTGACGTTTTGGGGTCCGGTATATTCGACTTCAATTCCCCGCACGATCGCACCGGTTTGCCCTTGCGCCGGGAGGGCGCTTGCCAGACAGAGCACACCGGCGAGCATCAGGATTGACGCCCTTCGGTGAATCGAACTGCAAAGTTGTTTCATGGAGATTATCTTACCCGCGAGAAGAGAGCCCGGGACCGTGCAGGCGTATTAGATGAGGAAGAAGCGGCTTATCGTCAAGGCGGGATTTGCGGCGCGGTCTGCACGCGGAGATCGCCGCAAAGCGCGTCTAATCTAACAGTTGGTACCAATTATTCCGGCGTCGCGGCTCGTAACCGGCATCGCGGATCAACGCTTCAATCGCCGCGCCATTCAACCGAAAAGTCGTGCCCGCGCTGCTGACGACGTTCTCCTCCATCATCACGGAACCGAAATCGTTGGCGCCATATTTCAGCGCAACCTGTCCAATTCCCGGGCCTTGCGTCACCCATGAGCTTTGCACGTTCGGAAAGTTGTCGAGGAAAATCCGTGCGAGCGCCTGCATCCGCAGATACTCGGAGACGCCGGTGCGCCGATCGATCTTCAGGACCGTGTTCTCGGGCTGAAACGTCCAGCAAATGAACGCGGTGAAACCGCTGGTAGCGTCCTGCTGATCGCGCAAACGCTGCAGATGCTCGATCCGATCTGCGATCGTCTCCACGTGACCAAACATCATCGTCGCGCTCGAATTGAGTCCGAGTTCATGCGCAATCTGCATCACTTCCAGCCAGCCATCGCTGTCGCATTTCAAAGGCGAAATTCGCTGTCGAACGCGGTCGACCAGAATTTCCCCCCCACCCCCCGGGACTGAGCCGAGCCCCGCCGCCTTAAAGTGCGTGATCACTTCGCGCAGGGGCATCTCGAAGACTCTGGCGAAATGCTGAAACTCCGGCGGGCTGAATCCGTGGATATTGATGTGGGGATATTTTTCCCGAATGTGCCGCAGCAGGTTCAGGTACCAGTCGAAGTCGAGCTTCGGATGATGGCCGCCTTGCATCAGAATTTGCACGCCGCCGGCAGCGGTTAGCTCATCGAGTTTCTGGTCGAGCTGTTCCAGGGAGAGGACGTAATGGTCCTCATCTTTCTCAGTGCGATAAAACGCACAGAACTTGCAGTAAACATTGCAGACATTTGTGTAGTTGATGTTTCGATCGACGATATAGGTCACGATTTCCCGGCCGTGCCCTTGATAGGCTGGGGCTTTCGCCTGATCGCGCCGGGCATTCGCGAGCACGCCAAGTTCCTCCAAAGGCAGTGCGTATAGCTGCAGCGCTTCGGCGGCTGAAATGCGGTCGCCGCTCAGCACCTTCTCTCCGAGCGCGTCGCAATTTAGGGTGACCATCAATTAAATATACGCGACGAGAGACAATTCCGCACCTCGGACGGTCAATCTCGCGACAGTCGGGTATTTGCGAGGAAAGCGGCAACCGCGGCGTTGAATTCCGCCGGCTTGTCCATCATTAAAAAGTGACTCACTCCCGGCCAAACCTGGTAATCAACGTTCGGAATCAGTTCGCGCACGAAGCGTCCGTAATCCGCCGTCCAGGCGGGTTGCTTCGCAAGAATTACTAGCGTCGGGGCATTGATTTTGTCGGGTCGCCAAAGCTCCGGGTCGGTGATCGCTTCCATTTCGCTGACGGCGACGAACTGAGGCGTCGCGAGCATGGCTGATTTGATGCGTTCGCGCAGACCCGCGTCTTTCATTGGACGCAGCATCGCATCAATTAGCGGAGTGACTGCGGCGGGGAAGTCCGGCTGTCGAAGCGGTGCGATGAACTTTTCGATCACGGCTTGCTCCGCGAATGGACGCAGCGCACCGTCCACGATCACGAGCGCGCGAGTCTTCTCCGGATATTTGCGATAGAACTCCCGAATCACCGGTGTTCCGTTGCTGTGGCCGACGAGCGTCGCTCGCTCGGCTCCCGCGTCTCGCATCACGGCCGCGACCGCATCGGCGTGCAGGTGCATCGTATAGTTGATCTGCGGTTTCTCGCTTTCGCCGTGACCCGGGAGGTCGATCGTAATGACGCGAGTTCGCTCGGCCATGACTTTGACCTGGGCGTCCCAAAAAGTCCGGTCGCACATCCATCCGTGCACGAGCACGAGTGCATCTGGGCCGGAGCCGTAAGTGCTGTAATGAACCTTCATTCCGGCGAGCTTCGCCGTCTCTGAGGAGCGATCCACAGCAGCGGTCGCGCCTGGCGCGGTGCAGATCCACGCAAGAACGGCAATACGTTGCGCGTAGCAAAAAGATGCGAAGGTCTTGCCGATTGAGCCAGCAAGCGCTTCACCTCGGACCGGGACTTCGTGCCACGGCCTCGATCTGCGCCTCAGCCTAACGAGATCGCCTGAAAAGAGCTGACCACGTCGTCCGGACCGGCTTCGGTGAAGAAGCATTCATAGAAGCCCGGGCCCATGTCCCAGTGATCACCTTTGTAATATTCATCCCGGTAAAAGCGCCAGACGCCGCTGACCACAATCAGAGAACTGATCCGATCGTTCCAAAACTCGCCCAGGAAATGGAAGCTGAGGTTGGTGCGCGCGCACGCTCCTTTGAAGCCGACGTGATCATAAATGATCAACTCGGGGAGATGCGCGGAGCTTTGGCCCGGCTCAGCGTGGGTGATGCCGGCCGCGCAAGCGTGGTAACTTAGCGGCCCGACCTTCCATTTGGTATCAATAATACAGCCATTATCTGGCGACAGATCGCTTTTCGGTACTTGTCTCATAATCGGGTTTTTCGCGACTTGAACATACCGGCGCGGCGCTGTCGATACCGATTTCTTAGCTCTGCATACCGAACCGCGCTCCGAGACGCCCTGATTCAGATCGCGTGCTCGCGATTGTCGGAGCGAAGACGAATCGTTTTCGATTGCAGATCGTGTGACGCGCGAATGAAGCGCACAGTTTTGCTTTTCGCGCGCATCAGGACCGAATACGTGATCGCAGTCGCACCTTTCAATTTCACGCCTCGCAGCAGCGCGCTGTCGCTAATGCCAGTCGCGCAAAAGATGATGTTCTTTCCGTTCGCAAGATCATCCGCAAAAAAGACGCGGTTGAGATCCGCTTCGTGCCCGCCGTCCGCGAGCGCTCGGCGTTCATTTTCGTCGCGCGGCCATATCATGCATTGCATCTCGCCGCCGAGGCATTTGATGCCGGCTGCCGCCAGAACGGCTTCAGGCGAACCGCCAATGCCGACGTACAAGTCGATGTCGCTTTCGGGCAGCGCCGGCGCCATCGCAGCCGCGATGTCCCCATCGCTGATCATGCGCAATGAAGCGCCGGTCGCGCGAATCTGCGCCACGATCTTTTTGTGCCGCGGCCGGTCCAGCATCATCACGACTACGTCTTGCACGCGCTTCTTCAGCGCCTTCGCGACCGCGATCAGCGTCTCCTCGATCGGACTCTCCAGCCTGATCGTATCAATTCCCGCGATTTGCATGCTCCGCAACACGCCGGGCCCGTAGGACAGCTTCATCATATAGAAGGACGGAATGTCGCGCAGCGCGCATTTGACACCTTCCTCGGGACTCGCGGCCGCAATGCAGGTGATCGAGTTCGGCGCGCCTTTCGAGATATTCGTCGTGCCGTCGATTGGATCGAGCGCGATGTCGAATTGCGGCGCGCCCGGATACCACCGGCCGAGTTGTTCGCCCTTGAAGATGCCGGGGGCGTCGTCCTTGATTCCTTCTCCGATCACGACCTCGCCGCAGATGTTCATCAAATCGAACATCCCGCGAATCGCGTCGCAAGCAGCCGCGTCCGCCTTTTCCTTCTCGCCGCGCCCAAGCCACGGCAGGGAATTCAGTGCCGCGGCTTCCGTTGCGCGGACGAAATCGAACTCGATGATCCGTTCGATGTCATCGTAGTTCTGTCGCTTCAGTTTCGGCATCTGGAGCGCGCAGTTTCACCAAAGTCGTGCCGGAAGGCAACTCCTGTATACACGCAGCCCTGCATGCAGCGTTCGGCCCCGAGGCCGAATCGACTGATGGGCCGGCCTTGGGAGAGAAGTCTCGCGACGGCGAGGTCGCAGCACGCGAGTCGCCTGCGCTTCCCAGGCGTGCTTTCCCTATGCAATGATAACGGTAAAGCCGCAAACTAGACCTCGCGCGGCGGAACGCGCGATCCACCCGCCCGCCGTGTCCCAACTCGTCTGAATCACGAGAGTGCCTCGCCCCGATCGTGGCACGACAGCCGACCTAATTCGTACCCCAGATCATGGCGACGGAAGTCGTTAGGCTACCGCCCATGTTGAAGGTGAGGAACTTCTTCACGCCTTCGATCTGGCGAGCGTTCGCCTGCCGGGTAAGCTGCTGATACGCATCAAACACCTGGCGCACGCCAGTGGCGCCGACCGGATGGCCGTCGCCAATTAATCCGCCGCCGGTGTTAACCGGAATCTCCCAGCCGATCTTGCCGCTCACGTGTTCCCCGCGCACCTGCGGCAGCGCAGTCGCGCCACTCATCGCCAGCTCCGCGCCCTTGCCCGGCTCGGCGAGGCCGAGAATTTCGTAAGCGCAGATCTCCGTGATCGAAAAGCAGTCATGCACTTCGACGCCCTGCATATCGCGCGGCTTGAGGTTCGCCATGCCGAACGCTTTCGCGGCTGCTTTCCGGGCGGTCGAAAAAGTAGGCGCGTCTTTCTTTTCGAGTGCCAGGTAATCAGTCGTCAGACCGAATCCGAGCAACTGCGGAGTCTTCGTCTTGTCCCGACCGATCCGCTCCAGGTATTTTCCCGAGCAAAGCACGACCGCGGCGCTGCCGTCCGTGATTTGCGAACAATCCGACACTTTCAGCGGCGGAGCGACGCTCGGATTTTTATCCGAGACTTGCGAAGCGCAGTCGTAGGTCAAATCTGCATCGCGCATCTGAGCCATCGGGTTGAGCCGCGCATGCGCATAGTTCTTGAACGCGACCTGCGCCAGCTGCTTTTCGGTCGCGCCATACTTCTCAATGTAAATCTGCGCGATGCGCCCGAACAACTTCGGAAACATGAAGTCGCCATATTCCGGTTTTTCGATGTGATAATCCGCGGCCGCGCCGAGGACGTCGGAACCATCCAGAGATGACATTGTCTTCTGCTGTTCCGCACCGACCACGAGCACGACGTCGTGGAAACCACCCATGATCCATTGCGCACCGAGCAGAACCGCAAGCGAACCGGACGCACACGCTGCTTCCGTGTGCATGGTCGGAATGCCGTGCAGTTTTTCGTCAATTTCTGGAACGAAGGCGCCAAGGTGCAGCTGCTTCGTGAATTGGCCGCCATTGAAGTTGCCAACTGTCGCTGCCTCGATTTCACCCGCGTCGATCTTCGCGTCCTGAATCGCTTTTCGACCCGCTTCCGTGATCAAGTCGCGGATGGTCTTGCCTTCCTTCTTGAGGTTACGCTTAAAGTCGGTGCGGCCGCCGCCGAGAATGTAAACAGGTTCCATATAGCTGCGGAGGTTAAGCCAGAGATCGCTCCCTGTCATCTTGAGCCCCGAATGCTTTCAGGGAAAAATCCCGCGGCGCTACCTGAAAGCTTTCGCAACGGGATCCCTCGACTTGGCTCGGATGACCTACGAGTGGGCGCTCAAATTAGCCGCCAAAAGCATTGATTCCCGTGATGTCCTGGCCAACGACCAACGCATGAATGTCGTGCGTGCCTTCGTACGTATAGACGCTCTCAAGATTCAGAAGATGCCGGATCACGGAATAGCGATCTGTGATGCCTGCGGCGCCAAGGATGTCGCGCGCCTTTCGGGCGCATTCGAGCGCAATCCAGACGTTATTTCGCTTTGCCAGCGAAATTTGCGCGGGCCGTACCGCTCCTGCCTCCATCATCCGTGTGAGACGCAACGCGAGCAATTGCGCCTTCGTAATCTCCTGCACCATCCAGACGAGTTTTTCCTGTACCAGTTGGAAGCCGGCAATCGGGCGGCCAAACTGCTCGCGCGATTTGGCATAGGCAAGCGCCGTTTCGTAGCAATCGATGGCCGCGCCAATCACACCCCAAGCAATGCCTACGCGCGCCTGCGAAAGACACGCCAGCGGGGCACGCAAGCCCGATGCCTTGGGCAGGCGATTTCCAGCCGGTATGCGGCAGTTTTCGAACCAGCATTCCGATGTGCGCGACATGCGCAGGCTGAACTTCCCCTCAATATCCTGCGCGCGAAATCCGGGCGCGTCTCTCTCGACAACGAATCCGCCCACACATCCGTCGTCGTCCTTCGCCCAAAGCACTTTCACGTCCGCGATCGAGGCGTTGCCGATCCAGCACTTGCTGCCGTTCAAGACATAATGATCGCCGTCGCGTTGGGCGCGGGTTTCCATACCTCCAGGGTCCGAGCCGTGCCCATGCTCCGTCAGTGCGAAACAACCAACGCGTTCACCCGACACCAGTCCCGGCAGCCAGCGCGCGTGCTGCTCGGGCGTGCCGAAGGAATGAATTGCATGTATCGCCAGCGAACCCTGCACCGAAGCCTGCGAACGCAGACCCGAATCGGCCCGTTCCAGCTCCTGCATGATGAGGCCATAAGCCGTGTAGCTCAACCCCGCGCAGCCGTGCTCTTTCAGGTGCGGCGCATAGAAGCGCAGCTCGCCCATCCGCGCCGTGAGATGTTCCGGAAACTTGGCCGCGCGATGGAAGGGCACGACCTCCGGCATCACCTCCTCCTGCACAAAACGCCGCGCCCGGTCGCGCGCCGCGAGCTCGTCGCTCGCGAGGAGTTCTTCGATGCCGTAGTAATCCAACGAGCTCATGTGGTGCGGCTCCGGGGATACACGCGGCCCGCAACGTTTACAAGGCTGGCGCGGAACGAGCTCGCGAACAAATTCGTCACGCACGCCTCTGCGGTTTTGCGTCGCACATGAAACCAGAGATTCACTTCCTCGAAGTCGCGGTGCAGCGGAATCGGCAAGCCGCGTATATCGAGAAAGAGAAAGCCAACGAGCTCGCAAACGTTTCCGCCATAAGCTTCGGGCTCAACCCAAAACTTATGATTGCGAAGTAGCGCCAATTCCGGCCAGAAATGGTTTCAGCCGCCATCCTGATACAGCACGGTTTTTTTGACTCCGCGGAGATCACCTGGAGCTAGTCGAACGGGCTCCGCTCAGGCAACCGTTTGATTCACCCAGGGTGTTCCTGCATTCAACCGGGCGCCAACTTAGCGAATCAGCTTTTCAAGCGATGCGTCGGGCTCCGCGCCGAGTGAGGTCGCTTTGGCGTAGTGCCGTTTTGCGAGCTCTTTGGACGGCGGATTGGCGGTCGCGTAAATCACCGCGAGATTGAAGTGCGCATCGGCGTATTCGGGATTCGCCGCAATCGCATCGAGCATTTCCTTCTCGGCCGCTTCCTGCCAGCCCTTCTGGCTGGCCGTGATCCCGAGGTAGTTGTGTGCGGTGGCGCTCTTGGGATTGATCGCGAGCGCTTTCGTCAACTCATTCAAAGCCTCGTCGAACTTGCTCTGACGGTAAAATACAATTCCAAGCGTGGTGTGAGAGAACTCGTCCTTTGGTGCGAGTGTGACCGCTTTTTTGAGAGTTAACTCCGCGGCTTTCAGCTTCCCAGTGCGGAAGTACACAACCCCGAGGTTTGAGAGTGAATAAAGATTGTTCGGGCTCTTGGCGAGAATTTCCTGGTAACCTTTTTCCGCTGCGCGAAATTTTCCGCTGTCGAAATTTTCCTTCGCGGTGCGCGCGATCGGTACGAGCTCGTCCGGAACGGCTGGTTTGATCTGAACGTTTGGACCGAAAGTCGCGGCACCACTCGGCGGTGTCGATCCGCTGTTTTCAACCGGAGCCTGTGTCGCGGCGGGTTCCGGTTCTTTTTTCGCCATGGCAAAGCTGGCTTTCACCGCGCCCGGATTACTGTCGGAGATCGCCACTACCGGTTGGCGGAGCAAGGCGACTTCTTCCTCGGTCAACTTCGTGACCGGTTGCGCCAGGAATTCGATCTGCTTGTTCAAGGTCTCGGACTTGATTTGCAGTTTGTCGAACTCGGCGAGCATCAATTTTTTCGCTTGATCCCGGCGCGCCTCTACCTGGCGTTCACGGAGGACAATTCCGCGGAGGACTTCGTTTTCCTTTGTCAGCCGTGCGGTTTCCTCTGAGCTCGCGCCCGCCAGCTTCGCTTTATCCAACTGTGCGCTCGCGTCATCCAGTTGTGCGTGTAAATCCGCAACCGTGGTTTCAAAGTCCTTGTTTTGCTTTTGGCTGGCAGCGAGTTGCTGCCGCAGCTGCTCCACTTCGCGCTTCACGTCGGCGATTTCCTGTTCCTTCTTCGGCTTGTCATCGCCGAGCTCCCGAACCGTCCGCTCCGTTTGCGCGAGTTTTTGTTGCAAGTCGCTGTTCTCTGTGACCAACACCTGCACCCGCTGCTCCGCGTCTCTCGCATTCTTCAATTCGCCGATCAGCGCATCCCGCTCCCTGCTGACGCTCGCGATTTGCGTGTTGGCTTCGTTTAACTTGAGCGCCGCGACCTCCTTCTCTTTCTCGGCAGTGGCGCGTCCGGCTTCAGCCGAAACGAGCGCATTCCGAAGTTGTGAAATCTCGGCCCGCAATGCTTCCTGAGCCTTCTTGTCGTCACCCCCGGTGCTCTGGATTTTTTGCAGCGCATCCTGCGCTTGCGCGAGCTGGCTGCGCATCTGTGCCTCCGCGCCTTTCGTCCCCTGCAATTCGCTTTGCGCCTGCTCCAGTTTCGAGCTCGTCTCCTGCAAACGGCCGTTCAGTGTTTCTTTCTCCTTCTGGACGGCGCTGTAATCCTTGCGCGACTTCTGGAGGTCGGCCTGCAACTCATCCACCTTCTCTCGCAGACGTCTCGTCGCTTCCTGGATCGCCGCGTCGTTCGCGACTGCGCCCGGTGGCGGCGTTGACAAAAGCGAGCTTCCGGCAACTTTCACCCCAACGTCGCTCCCACGAGGAGTGACAATCTCCACGCTCGGTTCAAGTGGACCATCACTGTCGGGCAGGACCGGGGATCGTGAAATGTTCGGCACAGCTTGCGATCGAGACGTGGTCATCGGCTGCTGGACCGTCGCCGCCAAATCCTTTTGCGTACTCGCTTTCGCTTCGACGCGCAGAATGCTTTCCCCGATTTTGCGCGCGCGATATTCCACGATCGCAGGTTGCCAATCCCCATGAGTTTTGCGCAACTGCTCGAGCAGGCTGCCGGCAAACCGGAACTTCGCGAGCGCCCCATCCCACTGATTGTCGTGCTCCAATTTCTCGCCCTGTTGTGAGGTCATGTAAGCCTTAAGGAAGACTTCGCTCGGATCGTCGGACTGCGCGCGCATTTGCAGCGGCGTGAGGAGAAAAGAAAAACCGGCGAGCCAGATCAGACCGATTTTCTTCATGATTTCGGATAGCCGATAATACGTGCGGCATGAGAGGTTGCAACGCTCGCCTGCATGCAATTCGATTAAGCGTCTACGTGCCACCTGAACGCTTTGGTTTTGCAATCCAACACCGCAAAACTACACTTAGAGCCACGATTCGGTTACATGGTGGCCATAGCTCAATGGTAGAGCTCCAGATTGTGATTCTGGCTGTTGCGGGTTCGAGTCCCGTTGGCCACCCTGGCTCCAATGCCGTTCGTAGCTCCGATTCGGGGGAGAGCCTGCTACCAAGCTCTTAGGTGCTCCACTTGTGCAGAGCTCAATCGGTGAGGCAAAGCCGCTTGATTATTCCATACAGTGCCGTCGCTGGCAGCTCAGGCTCGAAGCCGTCGACATCTTCTTCCAGCATGAAGATTGGCCGATCCTCCAAGCGCTCCGGCATTCGCCCATGCGAGCCCCGGATGAGTTTTGCGTCGAGCGGAATGACTGACAACAAGCCGCGCAGCCCGAGTTTTTTCTTGAGCAAAAAACAGGCGACCCGGGCGGCCGGGAATCTGAGCGCTGGGTCGATAAATAACTCGGCCGGGTCGTAGCCGATCTTGCGATGAATATCGACCGTGCGCGCGAAGTCAGGCGCGACGGCGTCATCGAGCCAGTAGTAATAAGTAAACCAACTGCGCTCGTCGGCCACGGCGACGAAATTGCCGCCGCGCGGATGGATTTGGTCGAGCAGCTTTGACACCCCGGGTTGCGCTTCCACGATCTCGCGCACACGCGGAGCGAGCGCCGGCTCGGCCAGGTAAATCTGCGCAACCTGATGGTCGGCCACGGCGAAGACTTTGCTGGCGCCGCAATCAATCATCTCGAGTCCGAGTTCATCTTTCAACGCGATCCAGCCCTGCGCGCGAAAAATGCGGTTCAGGTGAATCGGGCGATCCACTTCGGTGATGCCGTATTCCGACACGATCGCCGTCTTGATTTCGCGTTCCTTTAAAAAGCCGATGAGCTCGCCGAGGAGCGCGTCCAGCTGATCGAGATCGGCCGCAATTGCGGGATGATTCGGTCCGAGTTTTTGCAGATTGTAATCCAGATGCGGCAGATAAATCAGGCTCAGATCTGGGCGATGCCGTTCCTCGATCCACTTCGCCAATTCGGCGATCCAGCGCGATGATTCGATCCCGGCGGCCGGTCCCCAAAAATTGCGGAAAGGAAACTCGCCCAAATCCCTCTTAATCTCCGGCCGGATGCTGAATGGGGCGGTGTAAACATCGAAGATTTTCCGTCCGTCGGCGGGATACATCGGTCGCGGCGTGATCGAATAATCGACGGTGGAATACATGTTGTACCACCAGAAAAGATTTGCGCAGGTGAAGCCGGGCCTCATTTCGCGCAGCTCGTCCCAAAGCCTCCGGCCATATACCAGGCGGTTGGACTGCTTCCAGAATTGCACTTCCGCCAGTTCGCGATCGTACCATCCGTTGCCGACGATCCCGTGTTCCTCGGGCGTGAGGCCGGTGAGATAAGTCGATTGCGCCGTGCAGGTGACGGCGGGGAACGCGGGGATGACGGACGCGACGCGGCAGTTCGTCGCGAAGCCCCGCAGTTTCGGCATTCGCATGAGCAAAGGCGCCGTCAGACCAACGACGTTGAGGAGAGCAGTGCGCTTCACTTCGAGAAGCGTTCGCGCAATTCCTCGATCGCTCTGCGCACGCCCGTGTTCGACATCTCGTGCACTTCAAATCCACGTCCAATTTCGCGCAGCAATGTGATTGTCAATTCGCCACCCAGATGCTGCTGAAATTCGGAAAGTCCCGCGAGAATGACCCATTCGCCGGCTTGGTTTTCCTGCAAAAGTTCCGGGGCGAAAAGACTGAATCCAAGTTTGGTGAGCAGCGCGAGGCTCCGTTCCGCAGCGTCTTTCGCGAGATGTCCGGCGTCCCTCGAATAAATTACGTCGAGTGCGAGACCAATCGCGACCGCTTCTGCGTGGCTGATGCGAAAATCGGAAAGCTGCTCGAGCTTGTGCGCCGCCCAATGGCCAAAATCGAGCGGACGGGCGGCGCCGGACTCGAATGGATCGCCTCCTTCGCTAATGTGCCTGACGTGGAGCTCGGCCGAGCGGCGAATGAGCGCGTTCATCGCCACGGGCTCGAAACGATTGAGAGCATCCGCCGAGCGTTCGATTTGCGCAAAAAAATCGCCGTCCCGAATCAGCGCTACCTTAATCGCTTCGACATAACCGGCCGACTTCCGTGCATCGGGGAGGAAGCGCAGAAATTCGGAGTCATTGATCACGGCGAACGGCGGCGCGAACGTGCCGACGAAGTTTTTCTTTCCAAAAGCATTCACGGCATTTTTGACACCGACCCCGCCATCCGCCTGACTTAGCGTCGTCGTCGGAAGACGGACGTGCCGAATTCCGCGATGCGCTGTGGCAGCGGCAAATCCTGCGACATCGAGCAACGCGCCGCCCCCGATCGCAGCGAGATAAGAATGACGCGATAGACCGTGCTGCTCGACGAGCGCGTGCAATTTCTGCACCGGCGCAAAAGTGTTCTTTAAACTTTCGCCTCCCTCGGAAATGACTGGCTCGGCGACCAGTTCGAGACTGCTTTCCCTGTGCGAGAAGTAGGCGTTGATCTCGTCGAACAATGCCGGCATTGCGATAACGATCGACTCTTCAATAACCATCAGGAGCTTTTCGGGTAGGCTAGAATACAAGACCTCGCGCAGGAGATCGTTGGCTGGATTGAAGACCTGCTGGGTGAAGAAAACATCGAAGTGAAACGGCACCTGGAACTGGCAGGTGATGCGAGCGTCACTTTTCATCAGGTGGCCGGAATATACCTTTGAAATACAAGGCTAACCCCGAACAAAACGAGAGCCGCGGCGACCATCGGCAGCGAAGCCGGCGAGATCGCGATCAAATCCACGAGCACGATACCTGCAAGCAACAAACCAACGGTGTGGCCGATCCGTTTGCGCCCGGCGATCATTGCCCAGCCAATGCAGAGAATCAGCGGGAAACAGGCAAGCGCGCTGACGGCCGAAAAGTTGAGAGCGAGCGCGATTACGACGGGCGCGAAAAGCAGCAGGGACAGAATGCGCGAAACCGTTGCCGGCCGGCTTTCGCCACGCGCGAGACAGCTAAGCCCCGCAATATAAATGCCAAGCGCAAAGGCGAAGAAAAGCGCGCGCGGAGTGATTCCCGCGAGACCAGCTGAAGCCGCAGCCAGATAGAGCAAAAATCGGCAGCCTGCCATGAGCAGCGGCGCGGTGCGGATGCGTTTGTGTGTCCAATCATAAACGAAGATGAGCAGCGTCAGGGCGAGGCCAAAAAGGCCACTGCGCGGGTTGATGCTGCCAATAAAGACAAGTCCCGCAACGAACAAGACGCCAGTCGCCATGATCACCGCGCGCCGGCTGAGTGCGCCCGACACGATCGGACGTTCGCGCCGGAATTCGGCATCGAAATCGACATCGCAGACATCGTTTAAGAACATCCCGCCGGTGTAGAGCAGAGTGCTTCCGAGGCAAAGAAGCAGCACCGCGCCCGGCGTGTTCCAGCCGCCGAGCCAGCAGCCAGCCAGGCAATTCGACCAGACGGTGGGGAGATTGGAGATGCGGCCGAGCACCATCCATGCGCGCGGTTTCCGGCTGCGGGCTAAAGCAACGCGCGGGCGGCTAATTGCGGCAGAATCCATTCGTACTCGCGAACCAATTGATCGACGACGCTCGCGCTCTTCAGCTCCCACGGCAACACCGCCCAGGTGTAGGTTTCCATCTCGAGATGGTTGCAGGCGCCTGGGTTCGCTGCCAGCCAGTCGAGCACGCCCAGCGTCTGATCGATCGTGGTTTCCAGCCCGGCAATCGGCGGAGCGTAAAGCGGGACGTGGAAATGGATCCGCCATTCGTCGGCAGGCTCGGTCTTTTCGAGCGCAGCTGGCAAATCTTGATAGCGCAGAAACGTGCCGTCGCTTCGGCGTGCGACGACTTGATGAAGGTAAATGTCTTCGGCAAATGGCCACAAATCCTCCAGGCTGGACTCGTTAGGCGCAGCCCGCAGCGCGGAGCTGAGATGGATTTTGCTGATCCGGATATTTTGCGCGCGCAATGCGGTGAGGCTTTCGTTTGCCTCTTCAAATTGAACCGCAAAGTGACAGGCATCGTAGTTCACGCCGAAGTGCAAGGAGAGGCGCTCATCCCGCAGGCGGCGTTCTCCCATGCGGGCGAAAAACGCCAGCGTCTCTGCTGTGTTTTCAAATAAACCGAACGGCTCCGGTTCAACGCCAAGATGCAGGGCGTGGCCGGTGCGCGCGCTCAAGTCGGCGATGTGGTCAATGCAGCGCCAGAAGTTTTCCGCGATCGCATCGACCTGGCGGCGGCCACGGACGAAGCCTTTGAAAGAACCGGGCAACGTGCTCACGCTGCCTTCCATCCCATCAGGCAGAATCGCGGCGAGAATGTCGAAGAGGCGATTGGTGAAATCGAGGCGCGCGCGCGAACTCCAGTCGGGCGCAAAGACCTGCTCTTTGACCCTCGCGCCATGGAAACGGCCAAAGGGGAAGCCGTTGATCGTGAAAACGTAGCAGTTTTCATTCGTGAGCCAGCGGCGAAAATCGCGCAGCGTGTCGGGATCGATTAACTCACGCGAAGCTTCATCGCTCAGCCGGAGGCCGATCGCGAATGGCTGGTCGCGGGCAACGCGGTCGCGCACCGCAAGCGTGTAATTCTCCAGCGAGGCGAAAGTTTGCACCCAATTTTCGCCCGGATGAATGTTTGTGCAGTAAGCGAGATGGGCGCCGCGCTTGAGATGCATCGGTCTGGCTAACCGATGGAAAACTTCGGTGTCTGGCTCAGGAAACGCAGCGGATTGCGATAGATAAGGTTGTCGATCGCGTCTTCTTCATGCCCGCGCCGGCGCATTTCTAGAGCGGTCTTCGGCACGGCGAGTGGATCGCTGTTGCCCCAATCGCAGGCACAATTGAGCCAGAGCCGTTCCGCGCCGAAAACTTCTACCATGTCGATCGCGCGCGGCGGTGTGCATTTCGATTCGGGGTAGAGCGTGATGCCCGCCCAGAAGCCGGCGTCGAGCGCAATCGCGGCGGTGTGTTCTTCCACGTGGTCGATTAGCACTTTGCCGGGCGCGATACGCTGATCGTTCTTAAGAATATCGACGATCAAACGCGTCCCCTTGAGTTTGTCCTCGAGATGAGGCGTGTGAACGAGGATTAATTGTTCGCGGCGCGCGGCGAGATCGACATGCTTTTCAAAGACTGCAATTTCGTTGCGGCTGTTTTTGTTCAAACCAATCTCCCCGATGCCAAGCACATTTGGGCGATCGAGAAACTCCGGGATCATCGACAGCACTTCGTCAGCCAGCTTCACATTTTCGGATTCCTTGGAATTGATGCACAGCCAGGTGAAATGCGGTAAACCGAACCGCGCGGCGCGCCTTGGCTCGTGCTCGGTTAACTGCGAAAAATAGTCGCGAAATCCTTCGACCGATCCGCGGTCGAATCCCGCCCAAAATGCCGGCTCGCAAACCGCGCGGCAACCGGCCGTGGCCATCGCGCTGTAATCGCTGGTCACGCGGCTAACCATATGCGCGTGCGGCTCGATGTAACGCATCAGGAAGGATATTGCGGCCACGCCCCGGTCGCGCCTTTTGTCGTGGCGACCGCTATCGGGTCGGCCGTGGGATCGCTCAAGGTAAGCAGGACCGCTTTCGCCTTTTCGGCTTCGCCCTTGCTCAAATGAGTTAACGCCGCGCGGAAGCTGCGGACGCGAAAATCATCTTCGCCCGCGCTCCGCTCGACGCGATCGAGGAAGGCCGCGAGATCGATCAGCTTCGAGCGCGCGTCCGCAAAGTAGAGATCGATGATTTCCGCTTTTGTCATCACGGCAAATGAGCGGCGATCAGTGCTCCGGCTTTCATGAGCAGATCACATTCCTCTGGCGTGAATTCGTAAGGGACCGGCTTGGCGATCCCGAGAGCGCCTTTGAGGGCGCCATTCGCCCCGATCATTGGAGCAGCGACCGAACCTTCCATTTTCGTCTCGCGCGCCCCGGGCCGCACCACGCCTGACGTGTCGGTTTGCAGATTGCAAACCTGCACCGGTTCCCCGCGCTCCGCCGCGATTCCCGCCATACCTTTTCCGATCGGGATCGTCTTGATCTTCGCGACGACGGCGTCCGGCAGACCGCGCGAAGCAGTAAGTTCAAGAAAACCCGGCTCCGCGAGGAGGTGAACCGTCCCCGCAGAACATCCGAAGTGGTGGAGGAGATCATCCAGGATGGACCCAAGCTGCCCGCCCGGTTCGCGGTTCTCCCCCAGCTTGTCAGCGAAGCTCCTTAAAATCCCATCTGGCGTTTCGCCGCGCAGCACAGACCTAGGTTTCACGTCAGCGCGCTATCGGCAAGTGTTCTCCGGTGGACGCGGAGGTTGGTGGTTCCTCAAACAGAGTATCAGACAGTTTGATTCGTTTCACCAACGACAAACGCAGCAAGCGGGGACAGAGCGCGGTCAGGGATAAGACATTGCTCCCGATAAAGAGCCCGCAGTTCCTCATTTGCTCCACGCTCATACAAAGTTCGAAACTTTGTGAACTGCTTGCGCCGATGCCATCCCATTGTTCCCAATGTTCCGGTTCCGTCGCAGCGTCGAAGCCATTTCGAATACCACTCGTCGAAGTTGCAGCAATCGAAGTGCAGCAAATAACCCCGGCGTGAAATTGTGAACCTCAGCGTTGAACCGGGTTTTGCCATTGGTATGTGGCATTTCTAGATAGCTCACGTTCGACGACGCTTTGAGAAAGGATTTCCCCTCAAAATACGATCCGCCTCTATCAACTTCGCCGCGGCAGGCTTTAGACAGCGCACATTTTCGTTCATAGAGCCACGCAGCCACGTAACAGAAGCCAGTGCAGCTAACCCCCGTTCAAGAGATCAGACAAAATTTATTTTCGGAGGAACATAGAGGAGCAGTTTTTGCCCAGGCACCTCATGTTGCATCACTGTGGTATCGACCATTATTTTTCTGAGTTTCGACGCCAGTAACTCGACGCCCCTTAACTGACCTCCGAATTCTGGCGCGCATAAATCGAAAGACATAACGGGCCGCGTCAATTGCCGGCCCTGCTGCCATAAACATCGGAACATCCAGTGTCGACGGCTTTGTCCATTGAAAGCGTCGAGACATTGCCGCGGCGCTGAGCTCATGCGATTTGACTGGATGGAAAACTCCCCGCCTCAAACTCTGGCCCGATTTATAGATCAACTCCCAACGATTGAACGGCGGGCGAAAACGGAAACGTTTCTGCGTGAGAAAATCCAAGGTTTCCGACTTAAGACTGCATTGGACAACAAGCGATGGAAACATGGCCTCGATAAAACATAAGGATCCCCGCTTTGCGACGAAACTGTGGCAGTGGCTGATGAGCGACTTTGAGAAGCGCGAGAGAGGCAAAAAACAGCGTGCGCGATATGCTGGCTCAAATGCCTCCGCATACCCCCAATTAGCCCAATCTGGACAGTCCGAGGGCCGACCGAACTCGCTCGCCAAAAGATCAGCGTCGGAATTTCGAAAGCGGTCGACCATTTCTCGAGCCAACGTCGGTTCGTAGAAGAAGACGTCGTCCTCCATTATCCATACATGGTCGAACTGAATCTTGCCCTTCGCCAGCACGTAAATAGCCTTGTTCCAAGCCGAAGGGTTTTTTTTATGAACGGGTTGGCATTTATGAAGTTACCGGCACGGGCCTCAGCATCGCTGACATAAATCGCCTGAGCTGCCAGCAGCGACTCTTCCATGGGCGTATCTAATATTACGAAAACATCTTCGGAAAGGAGCCGAGCAAGCTGGTCGGCAAAATAGAGAGTTGAAGGCCTTGGTCGGCCGGCCAGTATTAAGAAGGGGGTGCGCACTCGGATTCTCGACTCTTCCAATCCGACTCAACACCACACTGAGCTGGCGCGAATGGAAAGAATAAAGCGACGCGTGCATTCGCAATCCCGTGCTAAGTTTCGCTTCACGGAATCATGGCCGGCAACAAGGGGGTTATGAGGTGTCAATAAACTGCGTTTGTTTGTAAAAGAAAAACAGTCTATCTATGCATCGCTTCTAATTTGTTATCATCCGTATGCGTGGGCATCATTGCTTGAGAAGGGGCCGATGTTCTACGGCGGCTGGAACGCAGCACGGATCACTGCAACGGGAGATGAGGTGAACCACCTCGCGTGACGTTGGAGAGAAAGTCCTGTCGCGAAGCCGCGGATCGAAATTCGCAAATGGGTCCCGGTGAGTTCGAGATTCTGCTCGGGTAAGACGATCGAGATTTCCTGCAGACAGCTGCGTGGAACTGGTCCGCCGCTGGGTGGGCTGCATAGCCGACATTCTGCGGTCCGGCGGAGGATCTGTAACGGGCCACATATTTACGATTTCGCTGAATAAAATAAGCTTCCGCTACCCGCGCCAGCGATTATTGTATCACAAGGGATAGGCCCCTAGCAGATTCCATGCACCCGAGGAACTTCTCAACCAAATCGTTCAGGGACGCTGTGCGGCGCGTTTTAACGTCATCGGCACTGATGTTTGTGACGGGTCTGACCGCGTTCGGTCAGACAGACAGCGCTCCGCAATTCACGAGCGGCGGAAGCGCGTCCTTCACTGTCGGATCACCGGGCGATTTTTTGGTTACTTCGACGGGCTCGCCCACGCCTTCTCTTTCGGCGACGGGATTGTTGCCGAATGGGGTCAGCTTCCAGTCAAATCTCGACGGCACCGCAATCATCGGTGGCACGCCTGCAGCAAACTCCGCCGGGACCTATTCGATTGTGATCACCGCGGCAAATGGTGTTCCGCCACCCGGCCTCCAAAATTTCACGCTGACCGTTACGGAACCGACGCCAACACCAACGCCAACGCCAACGCCAACGCCTACACCTACACCTACACCAACACCGACTCCAACACCAACTCCGACCCCGACCCCGACCCCGACCCCGACACCGACACCGACACCAACTCCGACACCAACTCCGACACCGACAGCGACACCAACACCAACACCAACTCCGACACCGACACCGACACCGACACCGACACCAACTCCGACTCCGACTCCGACTCCGACTCCGACACCGACACCAACACCAACTCCGACGCCGACACCAACTCCGGCGGGGACTCCCGCAGCGCCGACAAACCTGACTGCTACGGCGGCATCATCGAGTCAGGTCAATCTGTCCTGGACGGATAACTCCAACAATGAAACGGGATTCAAG
>JBBSIA010000020.1:0-72979 GCA_038232335.1 Chthoniobacterales bacterium | reverse complement strand
GGATCCGCCGCTCATATTTGGAGCGCTCGTGAAGCCAACCGTTCCATCGATCTGAACTGCTTGTGCTTGCTGTGATAAGAGCCCGCAACTGAGCACGCCAGTCGCCAGGACCGCTAACATTGATTTAGATATTTTCATTTTACCCTGTCTGTTCTGTGTTTGTTCTTGTTATAACCAGTGGATATAAAACGATCCACTATGGTATCCATAATGGCTTAGCATTGGTCATGCCAAGTCTTGCGCTCACTCCATAACTAACTGGAGGTGTTGATAATGCAAATTTCGCTATAAGCTCGTCAGAGCAATTCATCCGCGAAATTCGTAAACTATTCCGACAGAGAATTGGCTCCGGAATCGGTCCGAATTGCGTCGTGTCGGTTCCGGGGTCGTCATCTTGCGCATCAAGGTTGAGAGACCCAATAGGCGGGGCGGCGACTCATCCATAATCAGCACGTTCGTCGCGGCGGTCGCCGGTCGTTTTGTCGTGGTGGAGAAAGAGTTGGTCGTCTCCGCGGGAGTTGCGAGTGAAGTCTGACGAATGCGAACCCGGCAGGTCATCGCGTGCGGGAGTTGGAGTTCAAGGCGCCAGGGCCTACAGGTTAAACGCAAAGGGCGCCCATTTCTGGGCGCCCCTCTAAGCCGGAACGCTACCGGCGTCCCGCCAACCTTAAATGGTTAGTGAGCCGAGGCGTGGGCTACGGCGACCTGAACGGTGGTGCCAATCTTAATACCCAAGGTATTCTGCTGGGTGATGATCAGCTCAATCATCCGAACTTCGATGCTGTTCCCTGTTCGAATGACTCTGTGGAGCCAGAGCGTTCCCAGCCCTTCGATGGTAAGCCTTGTGTTCGGCGCCACGTTATCATTGATCTGCGCGAATCCTTTTACGGATAGGCCGACGAAGCTCGAGCCGCTATCGCTGAAGCTGAGGGTTCCGTTAACCTTTGAGGCACGGGCGTCTGCCCTCACCACGTTTGCCTTCACAAGATCCGAGAGGACGTTGACAGCTTGGATGGTCGATGTGGTCTCACCGGTGGCCGAGGTCGCATTCACGGTCCCCTGCGCGGTGTCCACCACTTCGCCTACCGAGAATACGCCCGGGAGTTGGACCTGAAGAATCTGATTCGTCTTTTGGGCGCCCTTAGTGCCTAAGCATGGCATTCCGACCACTGCCGTCTTGCCTGAGGTAATCACATTCGCAACGCGAGCGCTCGTCCCGTAGGCCGAGCCGTCCAAGGTTCCATGGATCCCGGGGCCGCTGAGAGTACTGAAGGCATGGGAGACAATGATCTGAGTGCCTAAAGGGATGTTCAGGACGTTGGCCTGTGTAATGTATACGTGAATCCCGTTGACCGTGAGCGACTGGGGTTTGGCAAACTGCTCGTTGATTACGACGTGGCCCAAACCGACTAGCTCAATGCGCGTGTTGGGCGCAGTGTTGGCGGAGATTGTGCTCCCGGCCACAACTAAGTTGACGAACGTCGTGCCCGCCGCGCTCGTATGGAAGCCACCAGCATCATGGGTAATCGTGCTCACGGCCTTGACTACGTCAGCCGTGATCAGCCCGGCCAGGACATTGGCGTCGTAGGTCTCGGCAGTTGCCGTAGCCCGTTGCGTGCCGTCCTGCAGGACTGAACCGTCGGCGCTCGTGTTGATAACACCGGTCGTTAATCGCAAGGGCAGGTCCACAGTCAGGATCGTATTCTCACTATGCACTGGAGCCTGCGTAGTCCCGCAGCCTCCGCCAATTCCCGACTGCGCCGTCGGGCCAGATTTGACGACATTTCCCACGTTCAGGCGCGTACCAAAGGCGTTCGCGGAGAACAAGAAACCGGTTTCAGCAGCATTCGCTGCGCAAGTGAATCCCGCGCAGATTGCGAGGGCCAACATACTTAATTTTATTCTATTATTCATAATATCGATTATAAAAACAAGGTTTGTAAGCATTATACGCACCAAACTATTGATTTCTTTCTTGATGTTGATTGATGTCTTTGGACACCAGCGACTTGCAACGATTCAAATAGTTTACGACCGGCGTGGGTAAATTTCCCAAAAAGGAAGAAAATGTATTTAATTCCGACATTCGCTCTTTGTTCCTAAGCGATCAGCGCGATTGATGTCGCGTCCCGCAGCACGATCCCTCCCGGTGAAAGCCGGTTTGTGAAAGCAACCACCTCGTAAAAAGGAATTGTTGTGTCTGTAACGTCACGCACTCCGTTCAAACTGCGAGACAACCGCGAATCCGAAATGCACAGAACCTCGGCCCGATCGCGCAATTGCCAATTTCAGGCTTTGCGAGCGGAGATTTGCCAGTGTAGTCGAATTGAGTGCGGCCAGAACGCACGTGCCGGTACAGGCCAGGAAAGTGATCGACCTTTAGCCACGTCGGAGTGGGGGATAGTTGGGTCGTTTGATCTACCATTGCTGCGATCCAGAATTTGAGATGTGTTCGAGTTTGTCGACGTTTGAAAGGTGCATCGATTGGTGACGATGCAACTGATGATCGTGTCGCAATATCAACGACATCAGATACTTAGGCTGGACAACAATGGACTTCACTCGACATAGGCGTTCTAGCCGCGCTCGGTCACAGGCTGGACGGTTGACTTTGACGGACTTTCGTGGACTTTCCGAAAGCCACCGGGGGGCAAAACGGGTGGGCGTGGCTCTTTACGAAGCGCCCTTCAGCGTCGAAAAGTCTTTGGCAGCCAAAACGTTCGGGGTCTTAGCTCAGTTGGTAGAGCGCCTCAATGGCATTGAGGAGGTCAGGGGTTCGATTCCCCTAGGCTCCAAAACTTAGTGGACGTGCCGGAGCTATCTTCGAAACAGATCATTTCGTGGAGGTGCAAGCTAGCACCAACATTCTCGGTTTACTCGCGCGGGCATGCTGATTGTTAATATAGGGTTTAGCAGTTCCTCTCGTTTTCTCTTACCGTCCTACTCTGTCTTTGTGGCAGAATAAAACGGCACCCGTGGCACGAAAGTTGATATTGACGCTGCGACTCGATTATGACTACTCTGAGAATCGATAGCGACAGTGTTCTTCGCCGCTGAAAGGTGGCAAGAGTGTCAGTGTAGAGTCAGTCGTTAGTTTCATCTCATGTTTGGCGAGGGCGACAGAAATTCTGTCGCCCTCGTTTTGTACTCGGCGGAGTTGAGAATCTCCCGTGCGCTATCGAGCGCTGGAGCGGGATGATCGAATGCGATAGGTGAGAAAACATTCATCTCCAACGCTTCGCATCTTCGTTAAAACGCAGGCGACGCTGTCGGGCAGAAAATCGAAGCTAAGCCCAGTCAGTGTCGGCGCAGATCGACCGCCAAAAAGATAGGGCGCGACCGTGAGATTAAGCTGGTCGACGCAGCCCGCTTTCAAAAGTGATCGGAAAAGTGCGCCACCGCCTTCGCAATCGACGGTGCGAACTTTGTACTCACTCCAGAGTTCGCGTAACATCCAGCGAAGATCCATGAGCTCCGTCTCGGCAAGATGCAGCGTCGCCTTCTGGCGCAGCGTTTTTTGATGTCTGCGCGGCATCCGGGTAGTGGAGAAGATCAGGATCGGAGAGATGTCAGTCTTGAAGATATTCAGCTCCTCGGAAATCCGGCCCTCGTTTGAGACGACAACCCGCAGTGGATAGGCGCTTTGGCCGCGATTCAGGCGTTCTTCTCGCATGGCGGCGCTTGGCAGCCCAAGCCGGACATTATCGTGTTTAAGCGTGCTGTGGCCGATGAGGACCGCGTCGCTAAGCGCACGCTGGCAAAGCAGATGTTGCTTGTCTTCGCGCGACGTGAAGTCGATGGGCGAAAACTCTCGGGTCGTGATCTTGCCGTCGACGGTGATCGCGAACGTTGCCGCAACAAAGGGGCGGCGAAACGGGCGTGCGGGCTTTGGGAGGCCTCGTCCGGTTCTACTTTTCGCCGCCGATTTCATGCTCGAGCGTGGCAACCTCGCGTTGCATTTCGCGCAACTTAACGTGCTGTGTTGCGCCGCTCGGTTTGTAGAAGAGATAAACGATGCCCCCGGGAAGGCAGCAAAACAGAATGATGAGGAAACTGAGCGAACCGATCAGAACGGCCTTGCTTTCCTCGACATGACACAAGCCGTGGAGCATAACCTGAAGGACCTTTTCGCGCAGACCGACCCCCGCGAAGCTGATCGGGAGCGACGAGATGGTGCGTTCGATCGGCATGACCGCAAAGAAATCCACGACCGGCACCGGTTTGCCCGTACGCACATTCCCGGCGTGCAGCGCGTAGGCGACGCAGAGGAAAGTCATAAACGTGCCCAGATGCGTGACGAACGACGCCAGGAACGCCGATCCGGTCGCCTGCCAGTGGTGCGCATAGAGATGATAAGCGGCCGACAACTCAATCAATTTCTCACGTAACGGAAAGTGTAGAGGAAGTTTGCTGAGCAATCCGAAGCCCGTGATCACGAAGGTGGTGATGAGAAAGAGAATCGAGCTGCCGAGCACCGCGATCAGCACCCAGAGCAACTGCGCGGTCTCGCGGGTTTGGGACAGCCAGTGATAGCGCAGTCCGATCAAGATTCCGGCAATCCCGATCAGCGCCACCAGGCCAACGATGCGATCGAATAATACCGCTAGCAGCGCGCCGGTCTTTTTGCCCGGCGTCTCTTTGAGGAGAAGATAGCTTTTGATGATGTCACCGCCGGTTCCGCCAGGCAGAAATTGATTATAAAACATGCCGATCAGGAACAGACCCGAAACCCGCAAAAAGCTCAGATTGATACCCTGAACTTTCAGCAAAATCTGCCACCGAACTGCGGCGGCCAGCTCGACGAGGAGGTAGGCCAGAATGCCCGCTGCCACCCAGGCATAGTTTGCCTTGCGGAGCGCCTCCGCCATCTGTGCGCGCTTGGCCGGATCATGGAAGACCCAGTAAAGAACGGCAATCGTGACTCCCAATTGAATCAGAGTCAGAATGATTTTCTTCATCGGCGGCAGAAGCGCTCTTTCCAGGTCACGATCGATTCCCGAATTTCGCCAACCGTTTTGCGCGGGCTCATTTCCCAGACAAATAAGCAGTTCACCGGAAGGAGCGGAACAAGTTTCTCCAGCTCAACGCTTCCAGCGAAGGGCGGTTGATGATCTTGCGCGGGCCAGATGCAATCCTGGAGATGACAACCGAACGCGCGCGCGCCGATTTCGCGCAGCCATTCCTCGTGATTTACGAAGCCGAGATTTTCCTTGATTTGGAGGTGCCCGAAATCATGCCAGTAGCCGAACTGCGGCGATTTTAATTCCTCGAGCAGCCCCGGAAGCTCGCGCTCGCTCGGGATCTCCTCGTAACCACGACGCCCTTCGACTCCGAGTCGCACGTTTTTTTTTGCCGCATACTCCGCGATGCGGCGCAGGCAGTCTTTCACACGCATGAAGTAGGGAGGCGCGGCGGCTTCCCGTTTCTCGACGGCCTTGAGTTTCTTGCGAACATATTTCCGTGAGAACATTTTCCCTGCTTTCGCGAGCGCAATGAGCTCGTCTGTGATCAGGTTCATCTTCACGGTGCCGCAATGCAGAACGACGAAAGGCGCCTCGAGACGCTCCGCAAAATCGATCGTTTGAAAGGTCTGCTTCACCGCGCGTTCGCGTTCCCGCTCGTCCGCCGCGGAGAATTGATAACAATCCGGCGACGCCGTCATGACTTCGACGGGAAGCGGGCAGAAGTTGTGCAGGCTGCTGAATTTCACTTTGCCCGCCTCGAACATCTTCTGGATTCCCGGCAGCAAGGAAATACGGATTCCATGTCCGAGCTCGACGTGATCGAATCCAAGTTCGCCCTGAATTTCGCGGAGCATTTCGTCTCCAGCGGTGTGCCGGCCGGAATTCCAACAGGTCGAAAACGCAATCATCGACCCGCAGCCCGTTAGGCGATTGGAACCGCCTCGGGATCAGGCGCGGGAGTCGTGGTCAGCGGTCGATCGCAAACGCTGCGTCCGGCAGCGTTGAGCACGAAGAATGCACCCGTGCCGAAGAGAACAGCCGCGACCGCGAGCGCCGTGCGCATGCCAATCGCGTCGGAGAGTCCCGTGATGAGAAGGCCGGCAATCGGCATCAGGCCGAAAAAGCTCAGGCCAAAGACAGCCGAGATTCTGCCGCGCAGGTGAGCGGGCGCACGTTCCTGCACGATCGTGTTAGCGAGTCCGAAATTCAGTGATAACCCAACCGCAAGTGTGCCCATTGCAAGCGCGGTCAAGATGAAGCTGGTCGACTGGGACATGGCGAAAAGCGCGGCCGCAATCACGAGCGCCGCGACGGTCATAAATTTGAACCGGTTCTCCCGGGCGACGCTGAGCAATCCGAGAGACCCCGAGAGCGACCCGACCCCGGAAACCGCCATCAGCAATCCCATACGGTCGGGACCGAGTTGCAGAACGTTGCGCACGTAAAGCGGCAGCATCACCGAGATGACTGGAAAGACGAAAACCGTCGTTAGAGCGATCAGCATGATCATCGATAGAATTGTCCGGTCCTGCCGCACGTAGCGAAGGCCTTCTTTGAATCCACTCCGCCGCTGTTCTTCTTCTTCCGCAGTGCCCTTGAGGCGTGGCGGCAGTGAAATCATGGCGATGATCAACGCGAGAAAGGAAACAGCATTACAAAAAAAAGCCGACGCTGCGCCCCACCACGCAACAAACATTCCGGCGAGCGACGGACCGACGAGCCGCGAGCCGTGAAAAACCGATCGATCGAGCGCGATTGCCGTCGGGATCTGCTCCTTGTCGACCAGCTCCGGCACCAGCGCCGAGATCGCAGGCATTTCGAATGCAATCGAAACTCCCAGACCCATCGCGAGAAGGATGATGTGCCAGATGTGAATACCCCCGGACATGACGAGAGAGCCAAGAGTCAGCGCGAGCGCCATCTGCACAACCTGGGTTGCGATCAGGATCTTGCGTTTGTCGTAACGATCAGCCGCGGAACCGCCGATCATGGTGAGTGCGAGAGTCGGAATGCCGGCAGCGAAATTCACCATCCCGAGCATGAGCGCTTTATCCGTTAGCGTGCTCATGACCCAGCCCTGCGCCATCACCTGCATCCAGGTGCCGGTATCGGAGATGGCGGAGCCGATGATGTAACGGCGAAACGCGCCGGCTCGCAGCAAGACCAATGCTGCGCGTCCGAAAGGTTTTGGCGCTGTGCTCATGGGCAAGACAGATACGCGGGGAGAAGGTGCGTCGCAATCCTACCAGGAGGAAAAGCGCGTCAGTAATTCCAGCCGATGTGCTCGATTTTCCACTCGGACTCGCGGCCGGTGATCTCGACGTAAAGCCACACACCTCCATGACTGGAGAGCAGCCGCGCCGTCGCGGTGCCTTTCAGCTCTAGGTGATCACCACTCAGTTTGGTTGTGAAGCGCTGCCGAAATTGGCCCAATCCACTCAACGTTGCCGAGATCGTCATCAATCCGGTTAAGAAATGCACGAGGCGTCATCCGTTTTTCGGTCGCGCTCAGTTGCGCAGTCAGATATTCGGCATCACGATTGATAAAAACCCGGTGCACCGCGAGCTGCGCAAATTCGGCCGCTTCACTCACGAGCGTGTGTTGATAATTGTAAAAAGCGAAGAGAACACTTCCAAGACTCGCAAGGACCAGCAGAAACACGCCTGCAATTCCGGCTGCTTCGAGCGCGCTCGTGCGTTCACGTTGGTGACGAGCAAAGGCATATACCGCGGGAGAGATTGCGAGGTAGCAAAAGATGATGAGCGCGCCGAGCCCGACCAGGGAGCAGTTCATTGCCACCGCCAATGATTCCCCAGACCACGTCCCAACAACCGTGCGCCGCGAAAATGGGCGCGATGATCCAACGGGCCCAATTCTGTCCGATCCAGATGAGATATAAGACCAGGAGCGCACCCCACGTGGTGATGATCCGCACCAGCATCGTCTCGATCTCGGACTCCATCATCGCCGAGATGATCATCGCGATTTCGCCCACGATGATGAGCACGCCAATCAAAACCACAGCCGTTCGTCCGCGACGCCACGGTTCTGGATCCGGAATTGCCTCGCGCCAAAGTGGCTGCGGTTCCGCCGTGTTCATCGAGCTTTGCTTTAGCAGGGTGCAGACCCGAGACCAAGATGGAAGGCTGGTTGCCGCATCCGCTGCGATCAATAGCTTGAACTCATGCGACCCGACAAATTCACCCAGAAGATGCAGGAGGCGCTACAACTGGCGCAGGACCTCGCGTCTCAGTCCAACCAGCAGGAAATCACGAATGCGCATTTCCTCCTGGCGCTGCTCGATCAGCCGGACGGTGTAACGCGACCGCTGCTGGAGAAGGTCGGGGTCGCACCCGAGACGTTGCGCAATCGGCTGAAAGCTGATCTGGATCGGCAGCCGAAAGTCCACGGCGCGAGTTACGACGTGCGCGTGAGCAATGAGCTCCGTGCGACGATCGACGCGGCCGAACGCGAGATGGGCAAGCTGAAAGACGAATTTTTGAGCGCGGAGCATTACCTTCTCGCACTCAGCGGCGAGAGTGTGCCGGCGGCCCGGGCACTCAAGGATCTCGGCGTTACGCGCGATAAGCTGATGCAGGCGTTACAGCAAGTGCGCGGGTCCCAGCGGGTCACAGATGCGAATCCCGAGGGCAAGTATCAGACACTGGAGAAATACGGGCGCGACCTGACTGAGCAGGCTCGACGTGGGAAAATCGATCCCGTGATTGGACGCGACAACGAAATCCGACGCGTGATGCAGGTGCTCTCGCGGCGCACGAAAAACAATCCGGTCCTCATTGGTGAACCAGGTGTCGGAAAAACCGCGATCGTCGAAGGGCTCGCGCGTCGCATCATCAGCGGCGACGTGCCCGAATCGTTGAAGAAAAAAAAGCTCATCGCGATGGACATTGGCTCCATGGTCGCCGGCGCGAAATTTCGCGGCGAGTTCGAGGACCGGCTGAAAGCGTTTTTGAAAGAGGTCACCGATTCGCAAGGCGAAATCATTCTCTTTATTGACGAGCTGCACACGATCGTGGGGGCGGGCGCGGCTGAGGGATCGGTGGATGCCTCGAATCTGTTGAAGCCGCAGCTTGCGCGGGGCGAACTGCGCACGATCGGCGCGACCACGCTCGATGAGTATCGGAAGTATATCGAGAAGGACGCCGCGCTCGAGCGGAGGTTCCAACCCGTGATCGTGGACGAACCGACGGTCGAAGATACGATCGCGATTCTGCGTGGCCTCAAAGAACGATACGAAGTCCACCACGGCGTTCGGATTCAGGATGCCGCACTCGTCGCCGCCGCAGTGCTTTCGCATCGCTACATCAGCGACCGTTTTCTACCCGATAAAGCAGTCGATCTCGTCGATGAAGCGGCCTCACGCTTAAAGATAGAACTCGATTCGATGCCCACCGAAATCGACGTCATTGAACGGGAAATCATGCAGCACGAAATGGAGCGCCAAGCGTTGAAAAAGGAGAAAGATTCGGCGAGCAAGGAGCGCCTGGCGAAATTGGAAAGGGAGCTCGCCGATCTCAAAGAGCAGAGCGCGAAGCTCAAAGCGCAATGGCAGAATGAGAAAGGCGAAATCGACAAATCGCGCAAGCTACAGGAGGAACTCGAATCGCAGCGCACCCAACTCGAGCAGGCGCAACGCCGCGGTGAGCTCGCGCGCGCGAGTGAAATTCAGTACGGACGCATTCCCGAGCTGACGCGCCAATTAGCCGAACACAATGCAAAGCTCGCGCAGCTCCAGGAGACCGGGCAGATGTTGAAGGAGGAAGTCACGGAAGAGGACATTGCGCAGGTCGTCTCCAGCTGGACTCACATTCCGGTGTCGCGATTGCAGGAAGGTGAACGCCAGAAACTTGTGAAACTGGAGGAACATCTGCATCAACGGGTCGTTGGCCAGGACGAGGCAATCAAAGCCGTCTCAAATGCCGTGCGCCGCGCGCGGGCCGGCTTGCAGGATGAAAACCGGCCGATCGGTTCGTTTATTTTTCTGGGGCCTACCGGTGTCGGCAAGACCGAGCTCTCCCGCGCGCTCGCGGAGTTTTTGTTTGATGACGAAAACGCCATGATTCGCATCGATATGAGCGAGTACATGGAGAAGCACACGGTCGCCCGGCTGATCGGAGCGCCGCCGGGTTACGTCGGGTACGAAGAGGGTGGGCAGTTGAGCGAAGCGGTGCGACGCAAGCCATACTCGGTCATCCTCTTCGACGAGATCGAGAAGGCGCACCAGGACGTCTTCAACGTCCTCCTCCAGGTGCTCGACGATGGCCGTATCACGGACGGCCAGGGGCGAACAGTCGATTTCAAGAACACGGTCATTATCATGACATCGAACGTCGGGTCACAGTACATCACCGACGATTCGAACTCCGAACAGCGCGAAGCGCGGGTCATGGAAGCATTGCGCCAACACTTCCGTCCCGAGTTTCTGAATCGCGTCGATGAAACCATTATCTTCGATCGTCTGACCGAAGAAGAGCTGAAGCAGATCGTGGAGATCCAGCTCAAGCGGTTGGTTAGGCGTCTGGAGAAGCAAAAGATCACACTCGATTTGACCGAGGCGGCGAAAGCATTCATCGCACGTTCAGGTTACAATCCGGTTTACGGCGCACGGCCGCTGAAACGCGCCATCCAGAAAGACATTCTCGACCCCCTCAGCCTCGACATTCTGGAAGGCAAATTCAGGGAAGGTCAGACGATTCGCGTCGACGCAGACACCGACGCGCTGACGTTCGAGGCAGCATAGATCTCGCGGCAAGCCTTGATGAAACCAGGCTAGTTGTTTGAACGGCAGACGCCAATTCGTGTCTCACCTGCCACTACGATCAGAATGAGACTGTTGACATTAGCGACGATCGGTATTTTCGGGGCCGGTTCTACCTTCGCCGCAGATCACGCGTGCTGCGCAAAGCAAGCTGCAAATAGCACCGACAAAATGCAGTGCGTGAGCTTCGCGAACATGAATCTTTCCGCCGATCAGAAAGCGAAACTTGAGACCTGGCAGGCTGATTGCGTCAAGGCCGGCTGCACGCCAGAAACCCACAAGAAATTCCTGCAACAGGCGAAGGGAATTCTTTCGAAAGAACAATTGGCGGCCGTGAAGGCTGAATGCGGCAAGATGATGCAGAAAAGCTAATCAAAAAAGTTCGTGCGGGCGAAGGAGAGACTCTTCGCCCGTTTTGCGTACCGGGTGTCATTGCCGCTTGGAGATCGCTACTTCTGCTGGAACAAATCATTGCGAGCGACGCGCTCGCCTTTCATGAACACGGCTGAGATCGAGGACAACGCGTGCACGTCTGTAAGAGGATTTCCGTCCACAATCAGCAGACTCGCCTCTTTGCCCTTTTCGATGGTTCCGATACGGTTTTCAGCTCCCAGCAGTTTGGCTGCATTACTGGTTGCAGCCTGCAACGCGATTTCCGGCGGAATTCCGGCGGCGACCCAAAGCTCGATTTCGTGCTGAACCGTCGGTCCGTGCAGGACGAGAAAGTTCCCAGCGTCTGATCCCGTCACCAGAGTGACGCTGGCGCGCCAGGCTTTCATGAGATTCTTCGCCCCCTGCTCAAGCGAGATCGGGTAATGCGTCATTCCTTCCCGCACGGACGCCATTTTCTCGCTGGTGGCGGCATGTTCCGTTCCCGTGATCAGCTCTTTCGGTGTGACCTGCTGCACGAGGGAGCGGTTCAGCAGCGCTGTCTTGCCATGTGCAAATTCGCCGAAGGCTTCCCCAACGCTGAGCGTCGGATCGAGCGCAATCCCGTTCGCCTTCATCGCGGCGAAGAGTTCGTCGGGAATGGCATCCGCGAAGGAACCATGTTCTACCGAGTTCGCCCCCAGTGAAACCGCATCGGCCACGTCGTGGCTGTTGCCGGTATGGATCGCGACCGGCAGATTCTTTGCGTGCGCTGCTTCGACCACCGCGCGGAGCACGTTCAGGTCCATGCGGTTGAATACATAACCCGCAGCACCGGCTTCCAGCACCCCCTTGATTGCATCGACGCGCTTTGCCGCGAGCGCGTCGACCTGCTGCCGCGCTTCTTCGACCGTCCTGGGCGTGCGGACAAATTGCGCGATGAAGGCCGCGCGCTGATTCTCCGGCAGAAAGTTCCCGTATTCGGTGCCATGGCCGCCTTCGGCAGTGAAAAGTGGCCCGCACAGGAACAACTCCGCGCCGAGTTTTTCTCCTGAGCCAAAGAGTTGCCGAAGCTTCAACATCATATCGACGGCGTCGCCTGCGCTGCGCACCGCCGTCACGCCGCAGTAGAGGTAAGCTTCGAGGTCGTGTTCGGCTGCTTTCTGCGGCTCAAATTTGGACCAATCATCGTAGAACCCGCCGGTTGCACCGAGATGCACATGCACGTCGATCAATCCCGGTAGCACAGTTTTTCCCGCCGCCTCGATCGGCTCCGCGTTGAGCGACTTCGCATCGGGCGCGGTGCCCTCGTAAATCTCCGCAATTTTTCCTTGCCGAATCAGCACCGCGCCTGACTCGATGGTCCTGCCGTTCCCCACAAAAATCCGCGCGTTCTGAATTAACCAGGAACGGCCGCGCCGAACCTCGCGAGCGAGGACTTTCGTTTTCACCAGATCCTGTTGACTCCAAGCCTCATAGCCACCGAGCAAAAGGAAAGGTAGCAAAGCGACCAGCACCCAGAGTTTCGCTGCCGGGCGAAGCTTCTCCTCCTTTTCCCAGCGAAACAGCTTCGTCGCGATGAATGTGCCGACGCACGCCGTCGCGATTAGGGCGGCGACTGAGGGCCAGTTTTGAGCCACCGTTTCTCCGCGATGGAGAATGCCGGAGACGCCGGTCATCAGATATGACGCTGGGATAAACCGCGTCACAATTTGGAGCCAGTTTGGAAAGAGCGTGATCGGAATCGTCACCCCGCTGAGCAGGAGCATGGCGAAGTAAACCGGCTGGATGAGGAGATTGCTTTCCTGCGTGGAATTTACGACCGAAGCGATGATGAGCCCGATCGAACGAAACGCGGCCGTCGCGATGCAAACGAAAACGAGAAACGAAAAGACGTTCGCGGGGATCGGCATTGCATAGAGCCGATTTGCGAGAATCAGTGTCACGATCACCGACGGCACGTAGAGGAAAATGCCTGTGACCATCGACGCAGTCAGGAGCGGCACCGGCGTGATCGGTGTCACCTTGTAACGCCGCAGGACATCATTCTCGCGCTCCTGCACGGCTCGCATTCCCGCACCAAACAGGCCGCTTCCTAGCACTCCGATCGCAGTCACAAACGCAACCACCTCCAACGCAATCGCGCCGCCTTGTTTCGCATCCCGCAGCTGCGCGAACATGAAAAAAAACACGAGCGGAAAGAAGTAATTGAAGACGAGTACCGCTTTGTTCCGAAGCGCGAGCTTCAGGTCAATTTTCAGGAGCGCGAGGTACGGCTTCATCGGCTCAATCGCGCAGCTTCTTGCCGGTCAATTCGATGAAAACATCTTCGAGCGTCGGTCGATTTAACCGGACATCGTCCAATTCGATGGACTGCGCATCGGTCCACTTCACCATTTCGACTAACGTGCGCGCCGGACGCACTGAGGTCACTTTCAAGGCTCGCCCATCTTCACTGATGGTCGCGCGGATCGCCTCCGGCCACTCTGGTAAATCACCGCCCCGCCACGGCTGACTGAGCCTCATCTCGATCGCTGATTGATTCCCGCTCTTTTCCTGTAACTCACGAGGCGTTCCAATTGCGATGATCTCTCCCGCATCAATGATCGCGACTCGATCGCAGAGTCGTTCGGCTTCCTCGATATAATGAGTCGTCATTAAAATTGTCCGCTTCTCAGCCCGCAGTTCCTCAATCAAATCGCGAATCTCGAGGCGGACCTGCGGATCGAGGCCGGTCGTAGGTTCATCGAGGAACAGCAACTGCGGATCGTTGATGAGCGAAAGTGCGAGGGCGAGCCGTTGCTTTTGCCCGCCCGAGAGCGTGGCATAGCGCGCATCCTTCTTTTCTGAAAGCTGGAGGCGCTTCAGCAGACTAGCGGGATCGATACTTCTCGAATAAAAGGCGGCGAAGAGATCGAGCGCTTCTCGCACTGTGATCTTGTCCGGCAGATTTGTTGCCTGCAGACAGACGCCGATCCGGTCCTTGAGCTTCTGCTTCTGCCGGTCGGGATCGAAGTCGAGAACTTTGACATCGCCCGCGGAGCGCGGCCGCAATCCTTCGAGAATCTCGACAGTTGTCGTTTTACCGGCGCCATTCGGCCCGAGCAAGCCGAACACTTCACCGGCGTGGACCTCGAAATCGATTCCTTTGACCGCTTCGATCCGGTCGTAAGACTTCCGCAGACCGCGAACGTAAATGGCGGAATTTTCGCTCACGGAGAAAGCCCGGTGCGCAACGTCATAAGAGGGCGCAAAGAATGGACGAAGCTCCGGTTGTGCGACAGCTCTAAGCTGCCGCCGGTTTCTGCTTCGCGTTCACCGGCCGTCGACGAATTGTGCGGATGACGATGATTGCCAATAAGATGACGGTGATGGCGGCGCACGATTGCGCGAAGATTTCTCCGTGCCGCACATAAAACGTCCAGACGCCGTCTGTCGGCACCGAGATCTCGCCGCTCAACGCTCCTTCAGTGAACTGGCTGCCGTGTTCGTCGAGCAACACGTGCGTGATTCGGCCGAATTCGTTGATGAAACAAGTGACGCCGGTGTTGGCCGCGCGCACCATCGGCCGGCGGGTCTCGACGCAGCGAAAGACGGCGTTCGCGAGATGCTGCTGCGATCCTGCGGAACGCAAAAACCAGCCATCATTGGTGACGTTAACGAGCAGGTTGGCGCCGCGACGAACAAACTGGCGCGTTAAATCACCGATCGTATCCTCGAAGCAAATCAATGGCGCCACCTGCACGTTTGGATTCGTTAGGTGGAACACCGTAAATTCGGTTCCAAAAGCGAAATCATCGGGGACCTGATTGCCGACCACTTCCGCCAGAAATGGGATTCTGTGACGCCCGGGAATGTATTCGCCGAATGGGACCAGGTGCACTTTGCGGTAAAGCTGCAAACGTTTCCCAGCATCCGAAACGAGGAGCGCGGCGTTATAAACCCGCGCCTCTTCCTCATCGATCGTGCCCAGGAGCAAGTCTGCTTTAATCGAAGCCGAAAAATCCATTACGAACCGATAGCTCTCTTCGTCCTGCAGCACCGGGCCTGGCATTGAGCTTTCCGGCCAGACCAAGAGATCGGGCGGCGCTTGCGCGTGCAATGCGAGCGCACTCAAGCGGGTAAATTGCTCGAAGATTCGGTGCGTAAACTCACGGCTGAACTTTTGCTCCCGCGGAATGTTCGATTGCACGGCCGCGATCCGAATCGGTTCGCCGGTTCGATGCACCTGCACGGCGCGGATGCCGTAAGCGGCGACGCCCACGATCGCCAGCAGCGTAAGTGTGAAATCATAGTGCGGCCGAGTCACCCCGACCTGACTTTCGAGCACGAAACGGCGGATGCTGGTGACGCCGATGACGTTCGCGAAGGCGACCAGGAACGAAAGCCCAGCGACGCCGGTAATCTCGACGATTTGAATCATCGGCCATTGCGCGTGCAAGGCGGAGCCGAGCGTATTCCAACCCCAGCCGGAAAATACGATTCCGCGCAGCATTTCCTGTGTTGTCCATGCCGCCGCGAGCAGGAACGCGAGTCCGAGATTGTTGGTGGAACGCAACCAGGGAGAACGGGCCAGCGGCGACTTGCCAGGCTCCGCCGTCCAGGATTTCGGGGCCTCGGCCAGTGCGATGGGTGCACGCGGCGCGGGGCGCAATCGTCCACATATCCAACTCCAGAGCGCGAAGTAAACTCCCATGTACGCGCCCACAAGAATCCATCCTGGAACCGTCACCGTAGTCAGCCACGAAAAGACTCCCCAAAAAAATGTGATCCCCGACACGTAGCCCAGCGAGAAATCGCGCAGCGGGCGCCACTTCGAGTCACTCCCGGAAAACCAGACCGCCGTGAGGAGCGGCGTGAGTGCGAACCAGCACAGCCACCAATAATGAAACGGCGCGAAGCAGCCAGTGCACATGAGGCCGGTTGCAATCGCCGCCAACCACGGCCAGCACCGCAGCGCTTTTCGCATCGAGGTCACGGCGCGACTCAGCGGCGTCGCTCGCGTTGCTTGCGTTCCTCCTGGCGTCGCTGTCCAGGATTCACGGCGGCACGCAGCTCTTTCGAGCAGGCGGGATTCACACGAAAGAAAGCCTTCTCGACATCTCCGATGGTGCGCACATTCACCAGGTTCGAAATCACGTAGTCGAGTGAAAGAAGTCCAGAGAGCGTCTCGATCAACTCCGACGTTTCCATCCCGCCGGCGCGATCAAGCAGCAGTTTGCCAGGCATCTGCGTGCCCGAGAGACCGATCGCTTTCAGAATCGTGATCTCGCCTCCATCAAGGTGAATTTCGCGCGTCATGGCGAAACTCTCCGCGTTATCGCGCTACTGTCGAGCAGCCGAAGCAGTGAGCCGCGATTCGGCATCTGCCTGAATCCAAGTCCACAGCTTCGCGAGATGATCTGTCACGTTGATTTTGATCGCGGCGAGCTCCGTTTGCCCAAACTCGCCGCTGACAGGTCTGCGCTGCGCGAACAGGTAATATTTGATTTTCGGCTCAGTGCCCGATCCGCGCACCGCGACCCGGGTTTGATCCGCTAACTCGAAGATCAACATCCTTTCCTTGGGAATCGGATCACCTTCGACATCGCGAATCTCGTCCGTCTCGAAGTTCTGAATCGTGACGACCGCCGATCCAAGCATCTCCGCTGGTGGCGTCTTCACATATGAAGCGAGCAGGCGCTGGATCTTATTTGCGCCTTCCGCGCCTTCGAAGGTCAGTCCTCCGTTGTTTTCGGCAAAATACCCGACGGTTGCGAAAATCTGATCGAGCAATGCGTCGATCGTGAGGCCCTGCGTTTTTGCATACGCCGCGACCTCGCAGAACATAATCGCGGCGCCGTTTCCATCTTTATCGCGCACGAAATCAGCCCCACTATAACCATAGCTTTCTTCACCACCGAAAACATAGAACGTCGAATACTGCAGCCGCAAACGTCTCGTTTCCGCTTCACCCAGGTCGCGGTATTTCTCTCGGATCTCAGCTGGCAAGGCGTTTTCGTATTTGCCGAGCTTTGCGCCGATGTATTTGAAGCCGGTCAGCGTTTCCACGCAGCGAAGACCAAAATGGGCGGCGATTGCCTTCTGCAGATCCGTCGTGACGAAGGTCTTGATAATCACGCTGCGCGCTGCGTTCTCCGCATCCAATACTCCTGTTTCGAAAAAAGTTTGCGCGCGGTAAAACGTGATCAGCGATCCGATCTGATTGCCCGTCAGCAGCTTTATTTCCCCAGTCGCACTGCGCACAGCGACACCTAATCGATCGCAGTCTGGATCCGTGGCGATCACCAGATCAGCATGCTCGCGCTGTGCCAGTTCAATACCGAGACGCAACGCTTCAGCGTTCTCCGGATTCGGCGACTTCACCGTCGGGAACGCCCCATCAAATTGGTCCTGCTCGGGCACGACGGTAAAGTTGAACCCGAGCCGCTCAAGCATTGGTATTGTGATCACGCTGCCGGTGCCGTGAATCGGCGTGAAAACAATTCGCAGCGACTTTGCGCGTTCGATCAGTTCCCGATTTAAGATCAGGGTCTCGAGTCGCTGCATGTAGGCTTCATCGATCTCGCGACCGATCGTTTGGACGCTGCCGCGTTGATCGAGTGCGACCGGCTCGTAAGTTTCGGAGTGGATCGCGTTGACCTTCGCGATGATGCCGCTGGCGTGCGGCTCGATGACTTGCGCGCCATCGGCAAAGTAAACTTTGTAACCGTTGTCGTGAGGCGGATTGTGACTCGCGGTGATCACGATTCCGGCGTCCGCCCGAAGTTCTCGCACCGCGAACGAAAGCTCCGGAGTCGAGCGCGGACCGTCGAAGACAAATGCGTCGCAACCTTTCTCAGCCGCGACTTTGGCTGCGAGCGCCGCAAATTCCTTCGAAAAAAACCTGGTGTCGTAGGCGATCGCGATCTTCGGCTTGCCCCCGGCGCCTTCCGCTGCAAACCAGTCGCACACGTAGGCGACGAGGCCCTGGGTCGCGCGACTAATGTTGTAGAAATTCATCGCGTTGGTGCCGACGCAGGGGAATTCTGGTGGCGCGCCTGCGGGAGCAGTGCCGCGTTCTGCTTGCGTGACAATTTTACCGATCGTGCGGCCACGCAATCCGCCGGTACCAAAAGCCAGTGTTTTGTAAAAGCGGTCGTTTAGCTCCTCCCATTGCGCTGCGCTTACCAGCTCCGAAACCGCGCGCCCATCGCGCTCCACCGTCCTGCCGCGTAACAGTTTTCGGATGTTCGCCCCGGCTGCCGGCAGCAGTTTGCCGGACGAAATTGCTGCCTCCAGGAGCGCGTCAGTGCGCAACATCAACTCCTTCATGAAACGCGAACGTTCCCGCGCGGTTGGCGCATTGCAACGCCTTCTTTCTCGCAATGAATTGCGGCTCGGCCATTGAGAAAACCGGTTGCCGGGCGCGATGTTCAACGGCTTAGTCAACTCCTGACCCGCTGAGCTCCGGATGAACATTCACGAGTACCAGGCCAAGAATTTGCTGCAGCGTTTCGGCGTCGCGACGCCTCCCGGCAAAGCGGCCCAGACTCCAGAAAAAGCAGAAGAAGCCGCCCGCGGACTTGGCACCGATGAACTGGTGGTCAAGGCGCAAATTCACGCTGGTGGTCGAGGAAAGGGGACTTTCGCGAACGGCTTCAAAGGCGGCGTTCATCTGGCGAAATCAGCCACGGAGGCGCGCGACCTCGCGGCCAAGATGCTCGGTCAGACGCTGGTGACGCATCAGACCGGCGCGGCCGGTCGAGTGGTGAATAAGGTGCTGATCGCGAAGTCGGCGGAGATCGCGCGCGAGAGTTATTTTGCGATCCTGCTCGATCGCGCAACGGCTGCGCCCCTGATTGTCGCAAGCACCGAAGGCGGCGTTGAAATCGAAACCGTCGCGGATAAGTCGCCGGAAAAGATTATCCGTGAACCTATCGATCCACTGGCAGGCCTGCAGCCATTTCAGACGCGGAAACTGGCGAAACAGCTCGGCTTCGAATCGTCGCAGCTTAAAGCGGCTTCAAAATTATTCGAGGGACTTTATCGCACCTTCATCGATCTCGATTGCTCGATGGTCGAAGTCAATCCGCTCGTCGTCACCCCTTCGGGCGAAGTCCTCGCGCTTGATGCCAAATTTAACTTTGATGACAATGCCCTCTACCGACATCCGGAAATCGCGGCCATGCGCGACACCGCGGAAGAAGATCCGCGCGAAGTGGAAGCATCGAAGTCGGGACTGAACTACATCGGTCTCGACGGCAATATTGCCTGCCTTGTGAACGGCGCCGGTCTCGCGATGGCGACGATGGATATCGTTAAATTTTACGGTGGTAGCCCTGCAAACTTCCTCGACGTCGGGGGCGGCGCGACCGAAGAGCAGGTCACCGAAGCCTTCAAAATCCTGGTCTCAGACGAGAAGGTGAAGGCCATTCTTGTCAACATTTTCGGCGGTATCATGAAGTGCGACGTGATCGCGCAGGGGATCGTGAACGCGGTAAAGGCGGTGAATCTGCCGGTGCCATTAATCGTCCGGCTGGAAGGCACCAACGTGGAGGCTGGCAAGAAGATCATCTCGGCTTCCAACCTTGCGGTGATCGCGGTGGATGATCTGGCGGATGCCGCGCAGAAAGCTGTGCAAGCGGCCGAAGGCGAGAAATGAAAGTTAAGAAAATCGGGTTTGTCGGCGTCCGGTGACGGACATGAAACGTGCGCGTGCGTTTTACGAAGGCGTGCTCGAACTGCAAGTCGCGGACGAGATGCTCGACGGAAAGTGGATTGAATACGCGCTCGGAGCCGACACGCTCGCAGTTACGTGCGTTAGCAATGATTGGAAACCATCTGACCAGGGCACGAGCGCGGCACTGGAAGTGGAGGATTTCGAGGTGGCCGTCAGGAAGTTGAAAGTGGCGGTGATTCGCTTTGCGGTGGAGCCTTTCGAAACGCCGTGCTGCCAGATGACTGTTGTCCAAGATCCTGATGGAAACAAAATCATCATTCACAAACTGAAATCCCTATGATCAAAGAAGTCGCCTTTATCGCGATCGCCGTTTCGGACGCCGAACGCGCTCGTAAATTTTACCAGGAAACACTCGAGCTAAAGCCCGGTACGACCGCAATGGGCGGTGCGTGGGTTGAGTATGATCTCGGTGGGACGACCATCGGCGTCGGTTGTCATCCCGATTGGAAGCCGTCGCGCGATGGGACGTCGGTTGCCTTCGAAGTGGAGGACATTGACACGACCATCGCGAACCTGAAAGAGCGCGGCGTCTCCTTCGAGATGGAGAAACTTGAAACGCCGGTTTGCTGGATGGCGCAGTTTCGCGATCCGGACGGGAACAAATTGTTGGTCCACAAACGAAAGGGGCCTTGAGCGCGCCGGAACGAATGAATCACGAACAAGGATTGAATCTGAAATCAGGGCCCCGACGCTCAACCTGTCATCCTGAGTGGAGGCGAAGTCGCGATCTCGATCCCGTGAGCGGACCTTTTGCACACTGGTAGATCGCCGTAATCGATTCGGAATTTCGATGTCTGTTCTTGTCGATAGAAATACTCGCCTTATCGTGCAGGGGATCACGGGCAGCGCCGGGGGGTTTCATGCGCGGCAATGCATCGAATACGGCACGAACGTGGTTGCTGGCGTCACGCCGGGCAAAGGGGGGCAGAAGTTCGACAGCAAGGTTCCGGTCTTTGACACCGTGGCGGAAGCGCGTGCCCAAACCGGCTGCAATGTTTCCGTGATTTTCGTGCCCGCCGCGGGAGCTGCGGACGGGATTCTCGAAGCGGTTGACGCCGGGGTCGAGCTCGTTGTCTGCATCACTGAAGGCATTCCGGTCATCGACATGATGCGCGTGAAAGCGCAGATGCGAGGCAGCAAGTCGCGGCTGATTGGGCCAAACTGTCCTGGCATTATCACGCCTGGCGAGTGCAAGATTGGGATCATGCCGGGTTATATTCACAAGCCTGGCAGCGTCGGCGTGATCTCGCGATCGGGAACGCTTACCTACGAAGCCGTCTGGCAGTTAACGTCGCGCGGTTATGGGCAATCCACTTGCATCGGGATCGGCGGCGACCCCATCAACGGAATGTCACACCTCGATGCGGTGAAGCTTTTTAATGATGATCCCCAAACCGAAGCGATGATTTTGATCGGTGAAATCGGCGGCACGGCTGAAGAGGAAGCCGCTGGATGGATCAAGGAGAACTGTAACAAACCGGTCGCGGCCTTCATCGCGGGTGTGACGGCGCCTCCGGGCCGGCGGATGGGGCACGCGGGTGCAATTGTGTCAGGTGGAAAAGGAACGGCCGCGAGTAAAATCGAAGCACTCACTGCCGCTGGAATTGCGGTTGCGGAGACGCCGGCGATGATGGCCGATACATTGATCACGCGCATGAAAGGCTGAGGCTGCATATGATTTCAAGAGGACTCGAAGGAATCGTCGCGAATAGCACGCGCCTGAGTGCCGTGATCGGCGATAAAGGACAGCTGATCTATTGCGGCTACGATATTAACGAACTCGCCGGCAAGGTCACCTACGAGGAAGTGGTTTACTTACTTTGGAACAACAAGCTTCCGACCCGTTCCGAGCTCGATAATTTTACACAAGAACTGCGCGCCCAACGCGAGTTGCCTTCGCCATTGATCGAATTCCTCAAATCCGCACCTGCGGACGCCGCGCCCATGGATGTCATGCGGACCGCGGTCTCGATGCTCGGACTGTACGACCCAGAGGGAAAGAAAGCTGATTCGCCGGAAGTGAGCCGACTCCGGGCTCTTAGTATCACGGGAAAAATCGGAGTCATCGCCGCCTATTTCCATCGCGCCCGTCGCTCTCAGCCGCTTACGCCGATTCGGCACGATCTCAGCGAGGCGGAGCACTTTCTTTATCTGATGTGTGGCGATGCGCCGACCAGGGAAGCTGCCGATACGCTTGATCTCGCGTTTGTCATCCACGCGGATCACGGCATGAACGCTTCGACCTTTAGCGCGCGGGTCACGATTGCGACCCTCAGCGACATGTTTTCCGCGATCACATCCGCGATCGGCACCTTGAAGGGCCCGTTGCACGGGGGAGCCAACGAAGGCGTTATTCACATGCTCGAGGAAATCGGCGACGAGCGAAATGTGGATGCCTACATCGAGAAGCAACTGGCGGAGAAAAAAAAGATCATGGGCATCGGACATCGCGTCTATAAAACCCTTGATCCGCGGGCGCCACATCTTCGCAATATGGCGACGAAACTGAGCGCTCAGCTCGGCGAACCAAAATGGATTCGAATGTCGGAACGGATCGCGGAGTTGATGAAAGAGCGCAAGAATCTCAACGCCAACGTCGATTTCTATTCCGCGACCGTTTATTACTCGTTAGGCATTCCCACGGATCTGTTCACGCCGGTATTCGCGATCGCGCGCACTTCCGGATGGACGGCGCACGTCCTCGAACAGCTCGAAGACAATCGACTTTACCGTCCGCTGAGCGAGTATGTCGGTGAGCCGGTAGGCAAGAAAGTGCTGCCGATCGAGGAGCGGCCCTGAAGCCGTCTCAATAAGCCCGCGCTAACCTGTAGTGCCGCTCCAGGCGGCGCCTTCTATCGTCCCTGCACGGCGGTCACAGATCCCCGGTAGAACCCCTTTCTCGGATGGGTTGACGGCATTCCGCCAGCTTGTGCTTATTCCGGCACCATTGGAGGAAGTTCGCTGCCGTGCCGCGCGATCATCAGCGGCAGCTTCAGAACGCTCAGGTAACGAGGGCCAAAAACCCGCGGCTGCCGCAGGAGCCGCAGAAGCCAGCCCAGATAGAATCTGTCGGCCCACATCGGGATCGGTCGTTGGTCGCCAGTCAAAAATCCAAGCGCGGCGCCGATGCAATGAATCGCCGGCCGATAGCTAAGATTTTCACGCAGGAACAGGCCGAGCTTTTCCTGAGTGCCGCCGCCGATCGCAACGACGACATGTGCGGGCCGCTGTGCGTCAAGAAGAGCAATCAGCCTTGCGTCGGCCACTTCGGTCCCGTATCGCGGCGCGACATAAAAGTTCGCGGCCCAAATTTGGAAGTTCTGGCCGCTCAGCCATTGAGATGCCTTTCGGTTCGCAATCTTGCTGGGCAGGACCCAAAATGCCCCCCCCGACTCGCGAAGGTGCGGACCATGCAGTAACGCCTTCAGATAAATCAACCCGGATATCCGGGTCACCTTGAGTCCGTGTAAAATTCTGAACAGCAGGACCATGAATCCGCTGTCGGCAATCGCCAAATCTGCTTCCAGCAGGGCGCGACGATATTGCAGGTCGTGTTGAACTTTGACCAACGCCGGGGCCGCGGGCGCAACAACATAACCACCCGACCTGCACAGTCGCTCGACCGCGGCACGCGCGGAGCCGTCGAAGAATGGGATTCCAAGAATCCGCACCGTCTTCGCGGCTGAGATAACAGTTCGCCCGCCTTCGTTGTTCGCGTTCTCGAATCCCGGCATGGCGCGATCAAAGCAGGATGATTGCCGCGGAGAAATCCAGAAGTGGCAGACCCGAGTGTAAATTGATTCCGCCTGGCTTGCGCGAGAAGCGGTCAAGAGTGCTGTAGCGGCCTATGACCGCCAACGGTGCGCAGCCGCTGTAGGAACGACGTTCACGCAAAGGCTCGTTAGAGGTGCAACGCGACTCTTGAAACCTGGTTGCAGGTAATCTGCGCGATTCCATTGACCCGCGGGAGATTCGGGTGTCCGTCTCGAGCCACGCTGCTTTCAGGCCAGCTAACGATATCTTGCCAGGGGTCTTATTTCCGGCATGGCCTCTGCTTTTTCGGTGAACTGCATGTATCCGAATTCTGCTGCAGACAAGGCAGTTCTCGGCCGCACGGTCCGCGGTCTTGTTCCCGGAACGCAGTTGTTCGAGCGGTTTACGCTGCAGAAGGTAATCGGGCGCGGGGCAATGGGAATCGTGTGGCTTGCGCGAGACGACCAGTTGCACAGTCTCGTCGCTCTGAAAGTCGTTCGCGACTCGATCTGCTTCGACCTGGCAGCGCGCGAAGATCTAAAATCCGAGATTCGCCAGAGCCTCGCGTTGACTCACCCAAACATCGTCCGAATTTTTGATTTTATCGAGGATGAACAAACGGCGGCGCTTTCACTGGAATATGTTGATGGTCCCACGCTTTCAGACCTCCGGATACGAAAGCCATCGAAAACCTTCGACGTCCCCGAACTGGCGCCGTTGGTTGCTCAGATGTGCGATGCACTGACCTATGCGCATGAATCGATGCGGCTCGTGCATCGCGATCTCAAACCGAGCAACCTGATGGTGAACAGTCGTTCCGAATTGAAGGTAAGTGATTTCGGATTCGGCTCCATCATCCGTGATGCCACCAGCCCAGTCGGCGTCTGCAATTCCAGCATGCTGCCTTACATGAGCCCGCAGCAAATGCTTGGCGAAAACTCTTCGCCTGCGGATGACATATATGCGCTCGGCGCGGTGCTCTACGAAATGCTTACGGGTAGGTCGCCGTTTTGTGAGGGCGACGTTAACACTCGGGTCCGGGAACTGATGCCCCTCATGATTCACGAGCAGCGTGCGCAACTCAGGGTCGAGGGAGCGGAGGTGCCGAAGTGTTGGGAACAAACGATTTCAGCGTGTCTGGCAAAACAAGCGGAGGACCGCCCGAGCAGCGCCGCCGCGGTGGCGCGTCGCTTGCAACTTGCGGGAGCAGTCAGCCTGCGCAAGCCTCCACCCGCCGCTCCGGGTTTGGCGACTCTGAGGAAATACCAGGTGCATCTCGCCGCGGGCGCGGGCATGGCGGTGATTCTTCTCACGCTGGTATTGGCCCGACGTTCGAACAGCGTTCCTCACCAAGTCGCAGGCGCGCCGGGGAATCCGGAATCGACTCACCACATTGACGTTCTTCCCGTCCCGGCAGCCGCGTATGCCATGGAATTGCCGCGAACCAGTTCGAATCCGGCGGAGTCGCAAACCACCAAGCCAGCAGTCGGGCAGAAAGCGCGCACCGCAAGCGTGCAGATCTCCGTGACTCCAGCGGGAGCCGAATATACCGTTTTTCCCGGAGTGTCTGCGGGTGGTTCTGCGCCGGAAGGTGAATTGATGCACACGGGGATTGCGCCGGCCGTGGAAGAACTTTCCGCTGGTAGCTATACGGTCGTATTTCGCCAGCCAGGCTGGCCGGATGGACGCGCAGAGATTCATCCCAAATCCGGGGAAACGCTACCGCTGAGCTACACCTTCCCGAGCGGGAACGCAGCGATTACCAGTACCCCGGAGGGCGCAGAAATTTTCGATGGCGATCGCTCGTTAGGTCACGCTCCGTTCACGGCTCCGCTGTCGGTAGGCGAACATCGTTTGGTCGCGCGTTCCTCAAATTTTCCGGAGCGGGCTCAAAGCATCACGATAGGCAGCGGTGCAACCATCAAGGTCGCGTTCCAGGTTCGGCAGCAGCGGAGCCGCTCGCATCCGTCGCCAGGGCCAACGCCGCCCCAGTCGGCGCTTGGCAGGATCCGAAATACTTTTAAGAAGATGTTTTCGAAGCCGACTCCGCCTCCGACGAGAAAGCGCTGAATTCCGCTCGTTAGGGCAAACGACGCTGACGCGTTCGTGGAATGGCGCGGAGAAATTCAGTGAACCCTTCGCGCCTTTGCGCGAGCTGGCGTCTAATCCTCTGGTCTTCCCTCCAGGAGAGGCTCGCAGGACAAGGTTTCGGCGCCTCGGTCACTGCAAACTGCATAGGTCGCGCCCGGATACATGGAGACCCCAGCGAACTCTGTCTTCTTGTTCAATGCGTAGAAGTTGATGTTGAAATTTGGTTTGCCGTGGTTGTTAAGCAGTCGCTTCTCGACGGTGTTTCCCTTGATCCGCCGGCAAGCCTCGAGTCCTGCATCTTTAGGATGCATTCCACGCCTGATATTCTCGACGATCAGATAGGCACAGAGGTTGTAAAGATTGGCTTCGCCGCGGCCGGTGGAGCCAGCCGCACCGACTTCGCCATCGACGTAAAGACCCGCTCCCAGAATGGGGGAATCGCCGACCCGACCCGGAATTTTCCAGGCCAGCCCGCTCGTCGTGGTGACGCCGCAAATCTCACCTCGAGTGTTGATCCCATTACAGTTGATCGTTCCATAAATGTGCTGCGGATCGATGAGACCCTCCGCGACCATTTCCATCATCACAGCTGTTCCCATCTGAGCGCGTTTCTCAGGCTCCAGTGAATCCGATCGTTCAATCCGGCGCTTCCATTCGATCCAGAGCTTTCGGGACGCGTCACTGTTGAGGTCCTCTTCAATCGTAAATCCAAGACTGCGCGCAAACATCTGCGCTCCAGCGCCGGCCAGGAGATGATGGTCAGTTTCTTCCATCACCGCTTTCGCGACGAGGGAAGGTGTGCGCACGCCTTCAAGCGCGGCGACGGCACCAGCACGTTTCTTAGGGCCGTGCATACAGGCCGAGTCGAGCTGCACGATTCCGTTCGCGTTTGGTAATCCGCCGTAACCCACGCTCGTATCTGCCGGATCGAGTTCCACAATATTCACGCCAGCGATCAGAGCATCAAGGACATCGCCTCCTTGAGTCATTTGCGTAAAGGCCCGTTGCACGCAAGTCATGCCTCCGTCGTTTGTGAAGCGATTACCGTTGGCGGACGCAATCACAAGCGGCTTGGTAGAATTAGAACTCATAATGAGTAGTCGCTACGAACCTGAGCCGAACACGCGAGCGCAGCAGGGTTACTAAACCCGAGAGTTTATGCGCTCAATTTGGAGCGTTCAAACGATGACATTTAAAATACCAGATATGCCGCGCGTTAATCACGTCCTTCTGTTGAGCCACGAGTTGATTCCCGAATGAGGAACGAACTGCTACTTGTATTGCTGCAAACGCTCTCGGTGTTTGGCGCTCCGACGAGCGATGCCCCGCTCAAAGAGTACGCGAACGAGCGCTATGGGTTCGTTTTGCGGTATCCAGCTGTATTATCGCCTGGAGCAGAGCGCGTCGACGGAAGTGGGCGCGAGTTCCACACTGCCGACGGAAAATTCAAGGTCTTCGCCTTCGCAGAACCCCTCACGGGAAAGCCCGGGCAAGAAGTGGCGCAACGTTTCGCGCAGGAGTTGCGATTGTTTGGTCAGGACGTGAGTTACCAAAAGAGAGGGGAACACTGGTTTGTCGTGTCCGGCGTTGGTGTGAACGGGACTGAGTTCTATTCCAAAGCGTACGCGAAAAATTCAGCAGTGACGCTGTTCAGGATTACGTATCCACACGCTGAGAATAAAACCTACGATGCCTGGGTGACGCGGATCGAGAAGAATTTCATACCATCGCGCGCAGCAGACGCTTCCCGAGAAAATAGCCCGGAAGCCGCTGTGTCACGGCGCACTGTTCCTGTGACACCGCCGGAAAAAGTCGCAAAATCGAATGGTCCATCGGCGCCGGACGCGGATCAATCGTCGTCGTTGCCGACGGCGCGCCCAGTGCCTGGAAAACCCGGATATGTCTACAGTCCGTCCAGCTCAAATCACGGATATATTGACGTTACGGGTTATGCGAGTGGCAGCAAAGCAAAGGACCCATACTCGGGAAAAATTTTCATCGTGCCATAGACTCGCGTATTCCCTGCGTCTCGCTACGTTCAATCCTAAATGACTCTCAATTTGGAAGCGTAGCGCTCACACCAGCGTCAATTCGCGTTCAGGATTTGACTTCACCGATCCGGTCTTCAAGCCATTGTCTTTAGCGCGGGTTGTGGTGCCGTAACTCGATCGGTGCACAATCCATAAGGGAACCGACCCATTGGATCGACGCGCAACCTTCGCCAAAGCTACTGGGCGTCGTAAACTTCAAACAACGCCAGGCCGAACGAGTTATCCTTTCCGCGGACGATTGCAGTGTAGTTCCCCGGCTCCAGAGTTACCGCCATCCCCGACTCACGGATGTCAGTTGGCGCAAGTCCGGTGAGCGAGATCTGACGGGCCTGAACTGCATTGTCTCCCCAGTTGTCATTGAAGCGGACGAGCGTCCCATTGCCGTCGTGGAGTTCCAATGTCGGGTCGGCTAAGGCGTTCACGATTCCGTACGCACTGAGCGATGGCCCGAGTGCACGCAGGACCAGTTTGGTGCTGCTGTTACCCCTGACCATGAGACCACCAATCAGAACGTTGTCGCCGCTGCGAACTAAGGCGCGCGCGCTGATATTGGCAAGTCTGGAACCGGTCTTGCGGGAGTAGTCGTAAACCTCTGCCAGTGCGACGCCGGTTGTGCCGCCTTTGCCTCGCAAGATCGTCGTATATGCCGCCCGCTTTCAGCCGCACCGCGATTGCCGATTCCATGTCGTTACTGGGCTGGAAGGCATGATATGGCCCGCCTTCCCCGAAGCCGCTTTCCTGCCCAACGCGCCAGTTATCGTTGCTCGCGATCAGATGGCCTTTCGAATCAAAATAGATCGAGTGTCGGATCCGCCATCGCTCCCATGACACCCGCATCAGCAAGCGAAGGGCCGATCGCTCGGAGAATGACCGTCCTCCGTCCGTTCCCCGTGAGGATGAACCCGCTGATTACGGCGTTGTTGTTTAATCCAACTCTCACTCTGGTTGACAGATTGCCTGGCACTCCGGGAGTTGGCGTAACATCTGGAGTGGCCGTCGGTGTCGGTGTAGCAGTTGGTGTCGGGGTAGGTGTTGCCGTGGGTCGTGGAGTTGGCGTGGGTGTTGCCGTGGGCTGTGGTGTCGGCGTGGGTATCGGGGTAGGTGTTGCCGTAGGCTGTGGTGTCGGCGTGGGTGTCGGGATAGGTGTTGCCGTGGGCCGTGGTGTCGGCGTGGGAGTTGCCGTCGGGCGTGGTGTCGGGGTAGGGGTTGCCGTCGGCCGTGGTGTCGGGGTAGGTGTCGCCGTAGGCTGTGGCGTCGGGGTCGCCGTGGGCTGCGGAGTCGGTGCAAAAGTGGAGGTTGGCGTTGGAGTCGGAGTCGAGCGAGGGGCAGGCCTTGGAGTCGCGGTGGGCGTGGGCGACGGTGTTGGGCTTGGCGCGAGCAGCGACTGCAGCTTGGCTGGCGTCGCGTTTTCATCGCCTGAACAAATGTAATAAGCCAAACCCGCATCCGAGCAGTCGAAGAGTAGGACCGTCGCGCCCTTCACAATTGTGGTTTTAGCTGCCACCAGCATCCGATCCCAGAACCAACGCACTTTGGGGTCGCTAGAGTCTCTGCTCCAATTAAATGCAGGACTGGCTGGCTCGTTGAGGTTTGTGTTCTGGTTGGGAATCGACACCGTCTTGACGCCGAGCTGCGCGAACGTGATGTAAGGAACCGGAATAGGAGCGGTAAGGCTTTTGAAACTATAATAGGGGCCTTTGAGTCCTTCGCCCGGCCCAGTCCTGACGGAATGCTCGTCGTTCGCGACTGAGTGTGAAACCACGGTCACAAACTGACGGGAAGAAGCGTTGGAAGCCGCGATCGCTTCACCGATCAACTGCGATGGGCCTGCCTCGATGATCGTAAGGGAATCGCTGGCGGTGGAACCGTTAATCGCAGCAGTCAAGTGTGCGGTTGCGGCAGCGTGTTCCGTGGTAGCGTTGAAAAAAATCGAAGAATTGTATCCCGTCCAGTAGTTCATCGCCGTCGTGACTACACCGGTTTGCATAGTCGATTCCATGTTCGGCGACGAAAGCCAATAGTGGTCCGCGTAGCTGTAGTGTACTACCCGTAAAGCCTTATCTAATTTCGAAAAAATTCCGAGCATTATAGGCGCAGCATCATAGTCGTCGTGGTCGTGATAGTTACCGTCTTCGCTAATCGCGATGCGACCGCTCGCCGCCAAAGGACTCGCTCCCGGGGTTGGTGATGGGGTAGCGGTTGGTGTTGGTGTTGGTGTTGGCGTTGGGGTGGTTCTTGAACTGAGAAACTCAGCCATGCTTGGAGCAGTCGCTCCACTACCGGGGGCAGCCAAACCTAACAAGTCGCTCACGAGCTTTAAGGAGCTTTGGTGCAAGTAAAAACTGTCGGAGGTATAGTTGGCTTTTACAGAAGGACCTACGGCAATCCAGGCGACTTTTCCTCCGCCGTGTGTAATGTTTGATTCAAGGTATGATTCGTCAAAAATAATGAGTAGGAGGCCGGTGGCAATATCAATGATATAGTTACGATGCCCCCATCAAGTTCCGTTACATATACCGCTGCCGGCACGATTAGCGCCACGGCGACGGGCTCGATTTCCGACACTGCGACCGTGACGGTTCCGAGCGGAGCAACCGATGCGAACCTCGCTAACAATACTTCTACCGATACCGATTCACTCTGATCGTAGTTTAGCTTCTCCAGCCCTTGTCGCCGCTCAGGCCTTTCACGACGTATTAACTGCCGTAAACTGCTCTCTGGCGCGGCAACATTGCTCGCGGCATTAGGCCCGACGCAAATCCTGGCGGTTCCATTGGACCTGTATGTCAGATCCGGCTGGTTTTCTCTCGTAAAGGGGGCAAATCAGAAGCAGCGCATACGGGGATCGAACCCGCTTTTGAGGTTTCGCGGCTTTGAATGATTCTCGCGCAATGCTTCGTCAATCAACGTGTTAACTGCATTCCAGAGAAATAGACACTTTGCGGAATTGCGCAGATTTACGCGCTTGAATTGTCCGAAATTGTCCGAAAGGTAGACCGTCGTCTCAGCGCGGTCAGGAAGTCGCGCGGGGAAAAGGTCGAGACGGTGGTTCTCGTGCCGTTTGAGCAGGCGATGTACAGTGCAGACCGAACGTCGCTCGGCGAAATACGGCCGAACGGGGCGTCGCTGCCGAACTCTGGAGCGGAGACACCATGCGTTTCGTTGTTTACATGATCGGTTTCTTGATCCTGATCGGCGGGCTCTCGTGGGCTGCCATCACTGCGGGCGCGCCGCAGTTATACGTGCTGATCGGCGCAGTCATCCTGTTGGGCCTCGGCATCGTAACTGGAGTTTCCCGGACGACTTACCGCTCTGGTAGGGGCGTGACTGTCGTGCGCGATAACGATCAGGTCTGACCGCCGCTAATAATCTTCCCGACCACCTTTCCCTTCTGTTCGGGTCCAGGTCCGGCCGCTATTTGGAATCGAAACAACGAGCGCGTCGGCGCCGCTCAGCTTGGACGCGCGGCTGCTGACATTAATGCGCAGCGGCATGGCAGTCCTCCGGCATGAGCGATTCGTCGGAAGCGGCCGACTGAACCGCAAGGATTTTCTCTTCCGTCTCGTACTCCTGCTCGTGCTCGCATCGATCTTGATTTTCGAATAGAGCACGAGCAGCAGCACGATTACGATCATGAGCAGGAGTTGAAAAAAGAGTCGCTCTGTCGTATGATTCGCGTCGATAAGGGGGCGCACTGGTTTCGACTCGTAGTTTGAAGCGCAGGCAGCATGTCGAGGATGGTTCGTTGGCCTCGTTAAAATCCGGACCAAAACAAATAAACGCAGATCACCAAGATCTCGCTCTCGCGGCTTAATTGACCGTGATGTTGGGAGCTGGACGCCTGCTACGGCGCCAAACATGGACAGCAGGCTAATCGGACGGCGGAGTGACCGCGCCGGCCGGTGAAGGATTTCGTGGACGCTCGGGAGACGGAGTGTGCCGGCGCAGCCTTCGGCTCCTTAAAAATAAATCACCGGCTACACATGTAGAAGCTTGTGCAGACCGCTTCGAGGACAGGGGTTCCACTCCCCTCGCCTCCACCTCTCTGATTTGCAGCACGTTACGTTCAAGAGAAAAACGTAATAGGAACGTACATAGGAACATGTCCGCTGACGTCCTCCTTGTTGGGCGCCCTTATCGCGTGAAGGATCTCGCCCCCTGAACCGTCACTCGCAGCGACGGCGCGGCTGCACCGCCAGACGAGTTCGCCCCACAATCGCGCCAGGGAAATAATAGACGTTCAAGTCACTCACGTTGTAATTTGGTAGCGCAAAGATTTCAGCGAAATTCGTAGGACGACTTAAACTCAATCTTGCCCTTGTTGCTATCTACGATGAAGACAACGTCCCCCTTTGAAGCGTCAGGCACTTGTTTTGGGTACAGCATACCAGAAACTGACCGGACAGAGCCTTTAGTACTCATGGCTTTACCGTTGAACGAAGCAGGCTTACCGGACTGCAGTTTAGTAGTATCGGCCTGGGAAACGACAATATCGCAAGTGCCAGTCTGGTTCTCCCAAGGATAGGGAGTAACTTTAAGTTTGTACGTGCCTGAATAAAACACCCAAATTGCCGGAAGACTTCGCCGCCTTAAAAGAAAGTGAACCAAAAGATAAGTAAGCAGTGCCAGAAAAAACGCGGGTTGATTAGAATCGCGATGCCCTCCTCCTAGTTGAAGCTGAGAAGTCTCGCGGCCGCGTCAGAGTGTCCTGCATGCAGATGAAGACACGGCTTCTTGTGCTTCTCCGCACCGTCTGCCGTTTTCTTGGACCCACCGGTGAGCTTTAGCTTGGTGGTGAAAATCACAGACCCGTCCGCCTCCTGAACCTTCATTTCTGTGCGCTGGCGATAACGTTTCGTTGAAGCCTCCTGGAGCTGTATCGCCGATTAATGACGCCGTCCTCTGCCAAGCGCCCGTTTGGCACCTGCCGCCATGTGGAATGTCATGGGCAATGGCGAAGTCCGAAGCGGCGCGATCAGCACCAGTTTGTCGTTGATGATCTTCTCAATCACAGCTCAATGATTTCCACAGCGCCTCCAAGTCCGAGTCCTCTAAAGCCATTTCGCGGCATTTAGGCTGAAGGGGGAAAGCGCGTTTCAGACGCTCTTTCGCTGCATCTAAATCGCCAAGCTGGCATTCGTGGCACCCGAGATTGTAAAATATCAGAGATTCCTTCGGATGCTTCGTCGCCGTTGGAGTCTAGGGGAAATCATCGCGCTGCTATTTTGTCGGCTGTGGCCGAGCCCCCGAACCGGCGCAGCTGCGCAACCCGCAGCGGGAATCACCTACTCTCTCCGACCGCGGCGCGTTGGTGTTGGAGTTGGCGTTGGCCTTGCCGATTTCCCTTTGCCGAAAATCAGCGCGTTCGGCTTCTGCTCCAATGTATCGGCGAGGGCGCGGACGGAACGGAGCGTTTCGTCGAGTTCGCGCATGGTTGCGGTCAGCTGCTTGTAGACCGGCGAGTCTGCGCTGAAGCCTCCGGCCGTTTTGCTCAGGTTCTCGGACATGGCCTTGATCGACTCGAGCGCGGTGGTGGCGTTGCGGACCGTTTCATCCAGCGGAAGACCTGCGAGCTTGTCGAGAAGCGCGGTGGCTTTGTCCTGAAGTTCTCCGAGGCCGCCGGCGGTGGTTGGGATGACGCGATAGCCGTCGAGCTCAACGACCGTCGCCGCGGGCGCATCCTTTTGGAAATCGAGATCAACGTAAAGCTGCCCCGTCAGCAGGTTGCCGGTCTTGAGGCTGGCTCGCATTCCGTTGCGCACCGCATCCGCGAGGAAGTTCTCCGCTGCCTCCGTGTTCTCGGACGGCAGATTGGTGATGAAACTCGGATCGACCTGGATCAAGACCGGCACGCGTCGTTCCAAATCGTTAGACAGATAGCGAAACGAAACGCCGTTGACGGTGCCGATCCGCACGCCGCGGAATTCGACCGGCGCGCCGTCACTCAAGCCGCGCACACCGCCGGTGAAGAGCAGCAGGTACGGAACGCTGCTGCGCATCGAGAACTTCTTCGTGTCTTCGAGGCTTTCGTAGAGCGCGAACGTCGCGCCATCGCTCGCGGGAGGCGCCGATGTTCCGCCGGCTGGCTGGCCGAAAGTAATGCCGCCCATGAGGAGCGATTCGAGAGTGCCGGTGCGCAGCTGCAAGCCATTTGCGCCGACCTGCACGTCGAGGCCGCTCACGTTCCAGAACTTCGTGTTCGCCCGCACGAGAGGCGCGTACTCGGCGGAGATAAATGCGCCGAACTCCACCTTGCCGTTTTCGGGATGAAAGATGCGCGTCTCAATTCGCCCGGCGCTCAGGCCTTTATAGGTAATCGAGGTGCCCGGCGCGATCCCGCCGGCTTCATCGGTGAAGAGAGTGACGTGCAAACCGGGGACGCCTTTTGGTGTGACTGGCGGTTGCTCGAGCCCCACGAAATCGCGACGCGGCGCGTGGGAAATGCCAGGGGCGAGCTCGATGTAGCTGCCGGACACGAGCGTGCTCAGACCGGAGATGCCCGCGGCGCCATACCGTGGACGCACGACCCAGATCTGCGTGTCGCTGGTCAGCAGGCGGGTCGCTTGGTTCGTCATCTGCATCGTCACGACGACGCCTTTGAGATCACCCGTTAGGCCGACATTCTCGACCGTCCCAACGGTTACGCTCCGGCACAGCACCGGCGTTTTGCCGGCCACAACCCCCTCGGCTGTCTCGAAACTGACGGTGATGGCCGGCCCGCGGGCGGCGTAATACTTCCACGCTAGCCAGGCTCCGAGGAGCGCCGCGACAATCGGGATAATCCAGATTGGCGAGAGCCGGCGGGCGGGCCTCACGATCGGCCGCGGGTGCGCCGGATCGGATGCAACATCTTCGGCCATCACTGTTGGGGAGCCGGTTGCGCACGCGCCGCCGCCGCGTCCCAAATCAGGCGCGGATCGAAGCTGATAGCGGCAAACATTGTGAGGACCACCACTGCGGCAAACGAGACCGCGCCTGCTCCCGGATGGATAGAGATGGTCGAGCCAAGCTGCACGACGCCGACGAGAATGGCGACGACAAACACATCGACCATCGACCAGCGGCCGACGAATTCAGTGACGCGATAAAGCCTTGTCATGCGACGCGGCTGCCATCCCGAGCTGGCGGCAAGGCAAAGCCAGACGATGGCGATGATCTTCAAAACCGGGATCATGACGCTGGCCACGAAGATGATGATGGCGACAGGATAATCCTCTTCTTGCCAGAATTGAATAACGCCGCCCACGATCGTGCTCGACTGCGGGCCAGCGAACGATTCGACGCGCAGGATCGGCAGGAGATTGGCGGGGAAATAAAGGAGAAGGGATGCAAGCGTGAACGCCCAGGTGCGTTGGAGGCTCTCGCGATTACGCAAATGAAGGCTGTCGCGACAGCGGGGACACCGCCGTGCGCTGACGGGAGACGCGAGACCGCAGACGTGACAAACGGCCAACCCACGGGCGGCGGCGGATTCGGCAGCTAATTCTGTCATCGGCGCGCCTCCTCTATACGTCCCCAAAGCTCGCGCGGATGAATCGAAGCGAGCGCCGCCGTCAGGCAGATAATCAACGCGACCAGGGCCCAGAAGGACGTGCCCACCATCAGCGTGGCGAATTTGCCGAGCTTCAGCAGACTAACGAGCACGCCGAGGAGAAAGACTTCCATCATGTTCCAGCGGCGCGCGTGAAGCACCCAGCGGCAGAGTGGAATCGCGCCGGGCAGCCGTCGTTCCCACAGCAGCGGCATGACGACGTAAAGCAGGCCACCTATCAGCAAAGCCGGCGCGCCGACAATCAAGACCGAAACGGCAGCAGCTAGATACGGGTAGCCCTCGGCCGCCAGCCCGGTCGCGCTTTGCCAGAGCAACATCTGGCTCTCGCGGAAGCCAGCACGCATGGTGAGGAACGGAAACGAATTCGCGACCACGAAAAGCACCGCGGACGCCATCGCAAACGCTGCGGTGCGATGGAGCGAATTGCGACCGCGCGTGAAGAGAACACCGACACACCGCGGGCAAATTGCCTTTTCGCCTTCCTCAAGCTCCGGCATCTCGAGCAAGGCGTCGCAATCCTGGCAAACCAGTGGCTGCGCGGACGAGGTGGAAGACACAAGCATGAAACGGTTTCCCGAGCGCAGACAACCCTGCGCCTTCGGCTTGCCACTATCGCTCGGACCGGTGAATTGCGCCACGTGTGAGGCAGCGTAGCGGGCAGGTTTGGCAGCGCATACGGGGATCGAAACCCACTCAGAGCGTTTCGTGAATCCGCGCATTTCTGCCGCGCCACGACGGTGATATGCGCGGAAATGTCGATGCTCTGGATGGCGTGTTTGCGTTATTCGCGCAGATTTATGCAGTTCCGTTGTCCGAATTTGTCCGAAGAGTTTGCGGAGTGGAAAACGTCAGCTCAGAACTCCGCGCAAGTTAGGCCGATCCGATAATCGGCCCTTCACGATCCAATTTCAGCGTTTCAGTATTCCAGCTTTTTGCCCCAATAACCTCCGGCAAATAACCGAGAACCGCGAAGCTCACGGCTTCGCTCTTCCTTTTTCCAGCGCCACCCGATAAAACGACGGCCGCCGCATGTTTGAACAAGCCTTCCGCAACATCGATGACGTGCTTTGGAAGGAAGCCGGCTGCACTACCGAGCTCGACTACATCGAGCAGACCTCGTGGCTGCTGTTCCTGAAATATCTCGACGCGCTGGAGCAGGACAAAGCCGTCGAAGCGCAGCTAACAGGCAAGCGCTACAACTTCATCCTCGAAGAGCCGTATCGCTGGGAAAGCTGGGCCGCGCCCAAAGGCCGGGACGGCAAGCTCGACCACAACACCGCCCTCACCGGCGACGACCTGCGCGACTTCGTTAACGGGAAGCTCTTTCCCTACCTCCACTCCTTCAAGCAGAAGGCGACCGGCCCCGCCACGATCGAATACAAGATCGGCGAAATCTTCGGCGAGATTAAGAACAAGATTCAGAGCGGCTACAACCTGCGCGAGATCATCGATCACATCGACGCGCTCCGCTTCCGCTCCCAGACCGAGAAGCACGAGCTCTCGCACCTCTACGAAGCGAAGATCAGGAACATGGGCAATGCCGGGCGCAACGGCGGCGAGTATTACACTCCGCGCCCGCTCATCCGCGCCATGATCCAGGTCGTGCAGCCACGGCTCGGCGAACGCATCTACGACGGCGCCTGCGGCTCAGCGGGATTCTTGTGCGAATCCTTCGATTACCTGCGGAAGGCGAACCCGAACCGCAGCACTGCCGACGACACCGCGCTCCAGACCCGCACCTTCTACGGCAAGGAAAAGAAGTCCCTCGCCTACGTCATCGCCATCATGAACATGATCCTGCACGGGATCGAAGCACCGAACATTCTCCACACCAACACCCTCACCGAAAACCTCGCCGACATTCAGGAAAAGGATCGCTACGACGTGGTGCTGGCCAATCCGCCCTTCGGCGGCAAGGAACGCCCGGAGGTGCAGCAAAACTTCCCCATCCGCACCGGCGAGACCGCCTTCCTTTTCCTCCAGCACTTCATCAAAATCCTGAAAGCCGGAGGGCGCGGCGGCGTGGTCATCAAGAACACCTTCCTCTCCATCACCGACAACGCCTCTGTGAGCCTGCGCAAACTGTTGCTGGAAAGCTGCAACCTCCACACCGTGCTCGACTGCCCCGGCGGCACGTTCCAGGGCGCGGGCGTGAAGACCGTCGTACTCTTCTTCGAGAAAGGCGCGCCCACCCGCAAAGTCTGGTTCTACCAGCTCAACCCCGGCCGCAACCTCGGCAAGACCAACCCGCTCAACGACGCCGACCTCGGTGACTTCGTCACGCTGCAAAGGACTTTTGCGGATTCCCCCAAGTCATGGAGCGTGGACGCCAACAGCATCGACCCCGCGACCTACGACCTCTCCGTAAAGAACCCCAACGGTGGGGAGGAAGTCGCGCACCGCAGCCCGCAGGCCATAATGGAAGAAATCGCCGCGCTGGACGCCGAGAGCGCGGAAGTGCTCGAGAACATCAAGGCGCTGCTCGCATGAAGAACGGGTGGCCAACCACGACGCTCGGCGAAGTTCTGCAAAAGACGGAGACGGTAAATCCTCTCCTGTCTCCGAATACGGAGTTCGATTACATCGACGTTTCGAGCGTTTCAAATGCGACGTTTCAGATCGAAGCGACACAACGCCTCAAAGGAAAGGACGCACCCAGCCGAGCGAGAAAGCTGGTGAAGGCGAACGACATTCTTTTCGCCACCATTCGGCCCACCTTGCAGCGCATCGCAGTCGTTCCCGATCATCTCGATCAGCAAGTTTGTAGCACTGGCTACTTCGTCCTTCGAGCGAACCCCGGAATTGACCATCGCTTCATCTTCTACTCGCTCTTTACCGAGACATTCATGGAGCAGATGGAGAGCCTTCAGAAGGGCGCGAGCTATCCGGCGGTGACTGATGGCGACGTAAGAGTGCAAGCCATTCCCGTCCCCCCGCTGGCCGAACAACAGCGGATCGTCGGCGTGCTGGACGAAGCGTTTGCCGGCCTCGCCACCGCCCAAGCCCACGCCGAAAAGAACCTCCAAAACGCCCGTGCGCTCTTTGAAAGCCACCTCCAAGCCGTTTTCACCCAGCGCGGCAAAGGGTGGATGGAGAAGCCGCTCGCGAAGGTTTGCGAGCTGATCAATGGGCGTGCCTACAATAAACAAGAGATGCTCACCGCTGGGAAGTACCCACTGCTCCGAGTCGGCAATTTTTTCACCAATAAAGACTGGTTCTACTCGGACCTCGAACTCGCTCCCGACAAGTATTGCGACGACGGTGATCTCCTCTATGCATGGTCAGCGTCGTTCGGACCACGGATTTGGCGCGGTGGGAAGGTCATATACCACTATCACATCTGGAAGGTGCTTCCGAAGGTGGACGTTGTGGACAAGAGGTTCTTGCTCCATTTGCTCGAATGGGACGTGGAGCAGATCAAGCAAGCTCACGGGACGGGCACAACGATGATGCACGTCGGAAAGGCTTCGATGGAGGCACGCGTCGTCCCGATCGCACCATGGATTGAACAGAGGCAGATCGTAGATCAACTCGACGGCCTCGCGAGCGAAACCCAACGCCTCGAAAGCCTCTACCAGCAAAAGCTCGCCGCGCTGGCGGCGTTGAAAAGGTCGCTGCTGCACCAAGCGTTCACCGGCGCGCTCTGAGACTATGAAAGCTACCGAAGCCAAGCTGCTCGATTTTCTCAAGAAGTCACCGCAGTTCGTCATACCGATCTACCAGCGCACCTACTCCTGGACAGAAAGGGAGTGCCGTCAGTTGTGGGATGATACCGTCCGAGCGGGAAGCAATGAAAAGGTGGCGGTTCATTTCATCGGCTCAATCGTCTATATCGAGAGCGGCCTGTCCCTCGTTAGCCACTGGGCACCATTGTTGGTAATCGACGGGCAGCAGCGCCTGACCACTGTAACGCTGATGCTCGCCGCTCTAGCTGAGGCAGTCGATCAAGCCGAACCCGTGGAGGGATTCTCGCAGCGGAAGATCACGAACTACTTCCTGCTGAACCCTGAGGAATCCGGCGATCGCCACTTCAAACTCCTGCTGTCGCAAACTGACAAAGCCTCCCTGACAACGATCGTCGGCAAAACAGAGTAGCCGAAGGAAGTCTCGCTTCGCATCACAGAAAATCACGCGCTGTTCAAGAAGTGGATAGCCGACGAGAAGATCGATCTCTCAACGATTTGTAACGGCCTCGCGAAGCTCGTCGTAGTCGACATCGCGTTGAATCGGGAGCACGACAACCCGCAGCTCATTTTCGAGAGCATGAACTCGACGGGGAAAGAGCTGAGTCAGGCGGACCTGATCCGAAACTTCGTCCTAATGGGTTTGGAGCCGAAGCTCCAAACGCGGCTGTATGAAGAATTCTGGCGGCCGATGGAAGTGGAATTCGGACAACAGGCATACGGCACCCATTTCGACGCTTTCATGCGGCACTACCTCACGGTCAAGACCGGGGAGATACCGAACATCAACGCGGTATACGAGGCGTTTAAGACACACGCACGCGAGTCGCGTGACCCCGACACTGACGAAAACGAGCACGTCGAGGGTTTAGTGCGGGACATCAGAGATTACGCGCGGCACTTCTGCGCAATGGCGCTCGGCACTGAGCAAGAACCAGAACTGGAGCGCGCCTTTCGCGATCTGCGCGAACTCCGGGTCGATGTCGCCTATCCTTTCCTGCTCGAGCTGTATCACGATTATACGCTTGGTCTTCTCTCCCGAGATGATCTCGCAAAAAGCGTACGTCTGACCGAGGCGTACGTCTTCAGGCGCGCGATCTGCGCGATCCCCACCAACTCACTTAACAAGACGTTCGCGACGTTCGGCAAGGAACTGCGGAAGGACCGCTACTTGGAAAGTATCGAAGCGCACTTCTTGTTGATGCCGTCTTATCGGCGTTTTCCAAACGACGAGGAGTTTCAGCGCGATATAAAGACTCGAGATCTCTACAACTTCCGCAGCCGAAGCTATTGGCTACGCCGCTTCGAGAATTTTGACCGAAAGGAGTATGTGCCCGTCGATGAATACACGATTGAACACATCCTCCCGCAGAATGAAAATTTGAACAGCACCTGGCAGGCTGCTATGGGGCCGGAGTGGCAGCGCATTCAGCAGACCTGGCTCCATACTTTGGGGAACCTGACCCTTACCGCCTACAATTCTGAATACAGCGACCGCGCATTTCCGGTGAAGCGAGATATGAAAGGCGGGTTCAAAGAAAGCCCCTTACGCGTAAACGAAGGCTTGGGGCAGCTGGAAACCTGGAACGAAGACACAATCAAGCAGCGCGCGGAGAGACTTGCGGCGACGGCGGTGAAAGTCTGGCCTCAGCCGACACTCGCACCCGAGACACTCGCGCAGTACGTCGATCAGAAGCCGGTTGGCAGCAAGTATTCTATTGAGAACCATCCGTATCTGTTGTCCCCAGGGCTTCGTCCGCTCTTCGACGCTTTCCGCACAGCCGTTCTCGCTCTGGATCCGTGCGTCACCGAGGAGTTCTTAAAGCTCTACGTTGCTTACAAAGCTGAGACAAACTTCGTCGATGTGATCCCCAGACAGTCGCGACTTCGGCTCACGTTAAACATGCCGTTCGCCGAGCTAAACGATCCGAAGGGCATATGCAAAGACGTGACGGGACTGGGAAGATGGGGAAACGGGGACGTACAAGTGAGTTTCTCAACACCGATCGAGTTGCCGTATATCATCGGTCTCGTCCGCCAATCATTAGAGGGGCAGCTTGGCGGTGATGCGAGCGCATGAACGAAGCCGAAACGCGCGCCGAGCACATTGATCCGGCGCTGAGGGCTGCCGGCTGGGGCGGCGTCGAGGGCAGTCGCATCCGGCGCGAGTATCTCATTTCTCCCGGACGGATCGAACCGCTCGGTCGACGCGGGAAAGCGGTCAAGGCGGATTACATCCTTGAGTATCGCAACACCAAGCTGGCCGTGATCGAGGCGAAGGCTTGGGATGAGGCAATGAGCGAAGGCGTAGCGCAGGCCAAGAACTACGCGGCCAAGCTGCAACTCCGTTCCGCCTATGCGACGAACGGCCAAGGCATCTACGGCATCGACATGGAAACCGGTAAGGAGCGGGATGATCTCACCTGCTACCCGACACCCGAGGAACTGTGGAACTTCACCTTTGCCGAGCACAACGCATGGCGAGATCGCTTCGCGGCCGTGCCGTTCGAAGACAAGGGCGGTACTCTCGGCGATCGCTACTTCCGCGACATCGCGATTGAACGCGTGTTGGAGGCGATTGCAAACGGCAGGGAGCGTATGCTCCTCACCCTCGCGACCGGTACCGGCAAAACGATGATCGCGTTTCAGATCGCGTGGAAACTCTTCCACAGCCGGTGGAATCTGAGCCGCGAACCAACGCGCCGACCGCGGCTTTTATTCCTGGCTGATCGGAATATCCTCGCGGACCAAGCTTACAACGCCTTTTCCGCCTTTCCCGAAGACGCGCTGGTTCGGATCGCACCAGATGAGATCAGAAAGAAAAGCAAGGTGCCGAAGAACGGCAACATCTTCTTCACCATCTTCCAGACGTTCATGAGCGGACCGCCGGTTGATGGCCAGCCTTCACCCTACTTCGGCGAATATCCGCCGGACTTCTTCGACTTCATTGTCATCGATGAGTGCCATCGTGGTGGCGCCAAGGATGAGAGTAACTGGCGCGGAATCATGGATTACTTTGCTCCTGCCGTGCAGCTGGGGCTGACCGCCACCCCGAAGCGGAAAGACAACGTCGACACCTACCGGTATTTCGGCGAGCCGGTTTACGTATATTCCCTGAAGGAAGGCATCAATGATGGCTTCCTCACGCCCTTTAAGGTGAAGCAGATTTCGACAACCTTGGACGACTATATCTACACACCTGGCGACCGGGTAATGGAAGGTGAGATCGAAACTGCACGGCGATACGGAGAGAAGGACTTCAATCGCACAATCGAGATCGGCGAGCGCGAAAAGAAGCGCGTCGACCTCTTCATGGGGCAATCTAACCAGCAGGAGAAGACGCTCGTCTTCTGCGCGACGCAGGATCATGCGCTGGCGGTTCGAGATTACATCAATCAGATCAAGGCCAGCAAAGAGCCAAACTACTGCGCGCGTGTGACGGCGAATGACGGAGAGCTAGGCAACCAGCATCTTCGCGACTTTCAGGACAACGAGAAGACGATTCCCACAATCCTGACCACGTCACAGAAACTCTCGACCGGCGTCGACGCTCGGAACGTCCGCAACATCGTGCTCATGCGCCCGGTGAATTCGATGATCGAGTTCAAACAGATCATCGGTCGCGGCACCCGGCTTTACGAAGGGAAGGACTACTTCACCATTTACGATTTCGTGAAGGCTTACGAGCACTTCAGCGATCCCGACTGGGACGGGCCGCCCATCGGGGAAGAGCCTTGCTCCAGATGCGGGCAACGCCCATGCGTTTGCGAAAATGCGGCAGAGGTTTGCGCCGTCTGCGGCAAGGAGTCGTGCGAATGTCCCAAGGAGCGTTGTCCTTTGTGCGGTGAAGTTCCATGCGTATGCCGGCGCGCGAAAAAGAAAAAGGTCAAAGTTAAGCTGGCCGACGGCAAAGAGCGCACGATCCAGCACATGATGATGACTTCTTTCTGGCATCCAGACGGCACGCCGATGTCGTCGCAGCAATTCATGGAACAGCTCTTTGGGAAGCTGCCTGAGTTCTTTAAAAACGAAGACGAACTCCGCGCACTCTGGAGCGACCCGACCACGCGAACCAAGCTTCTCGACGGTCTTTCCGAAAAAGGCTTCGGTCGCGAACAGCTCGCCGAAATGCAGAAGAGCATCGATGCCGAAAAGAGTGATCTCTTCGACGTGCTAGCTTACGTTGCCTATCTTCTGCCGACGCAGAGCCGCGAAGAACGCGCTGCGCGAGCTAAGCTCGCGATCAGCACTGCTTTCAACTCAAAGCAGCAGGTCTTCCTCGATTTCGTTCTCTCGCAGTACGTGAAGGTCGGCGTCAACGAGTTAGCAGCCGAGAAGCTTACGCCCTTGCTGCGGCTCCGGTACAACAACGCCATTTCGGACGCGCTGGCAGATCTTGGCGATGCGGATGAGATCAACCGCATATTCACGGGGTTCCAGCAGTACCTTTATAAGCGCGTCGCTTGACCATTCTGGAAGGGAAAGGGGGGGTCGGTCCCCGCTATTTTCCGAGCAGGCGAAGCCCGTTCGAGGAGAAATCGCCGTGAGTCTTGATTAGCTGCCCCTTTGCTTTGAGAGCGTCGGCTGAGCGGAGCGCCTCCTTCGCTCTGGCGGACAGCTGTGTTCCTCGCACTAGTCGCCCGGTGGCTTAGTCGTTAGTTGAGCGGGATTATCCGAAGCGTGATCGACGGCATAGACCCATTTCCCACCTCTTTGCGCGCGATTTCTGTGTAACGGCCAGTCGACGTTACCGCGTCTCCGCCGGCCTTCGGCACGACTGTGAAAGTATATTCGCGCGAGGTTACGATTATGTCGCCACAGGGGTGGACCAGAGGGTCGGTCCCTCACTTTTTACAACTTGCTGACGCAACGACGCCGTAACGCAGCCCAAAAACCTCGAGGCCGGGCTTCCAAAAGTTGGAATTTGGGGCGATCTGTGTCTTGGGTTCCTGATTGGTCAATTATGAAACGTTCAGCATTCGCCCTCGCGCTGCTAGCGCTGGCAACCAGCAGTCTCGGCCAGCAGAAAACTGAAAGTTCCGACAGCCGCGGCGACCTGCCTTGGAAGAAGCTCGACGCTCGTGTCGAGGGAATTGTGCGCGAATTTGATGGCGTGATGGGTGTAGCCATCCTTGACCTTACCGACGGTCGCATTCTTTTGCGTAACGCCGACGATCTCTTTCCGACGGCCAGTTCCATCAAGGTAGCGATCCTGCTGGAATTGTATCATCAGGACCAGGAAGCGCGCGCGGGAGCGCAAGGGAAAGCCAGGCTGGACGATAGTTACACCTTCGATCCCAAAGACCTGGTGGAGGATAGCCAGGTCATGGCGGGTCTTACTCCAGGCGTTACGCGGCTGACCAACCACGACCTGGCTCAGTTCATGGTGGCGGTGAGCGATAACGCCGCGACCAACATCCTCTACGATCGCGTGGGCAGGGAAAACGTCAATGCGATGCTGCGCGGTTTGGGACTGTCCAAGGTGTTGCTGCGACGCAAAATGATGGACATCGCAGCTGCCCGGCGCGGGGACGAGAACGTTGCCACGCCGCGAGAGATGATGCTGCTCCTGGAAGCCATCTACAAAGGAAAGCTGCTCAACAAGGAGTTGAACGCGGAGTTCATCAAACAGCTGTCGACCTTAAAGGAGAGCTACATCCCAACCTACCTGCCAGACAACATTCAGGTAGCTAACAAGCCCGGAAGCCTGGAAGGCGTCCGAACCGACTCAGGTATCGTCTTTGTGCCAGGCCGACCGTTTGCCATAAGTGTCATGACCGCCTGGGACCGCGACGAACGAGCGGCCAAACGTGCGATTGGCGAGGTTGCTCTCGAAGTATATCACTACTTCGAGATGCGCGGCAAAACCTCGGAGTACGGGCGCATCTTACCACCTCTCAAAGATACCAAGTGACCTCGCGGGGAAAGTCGATTGCGGGCTGAAGAGAAGTGAGTCCTCACTTTCAACATCTTCTAGCTCAAAGACGCCGTACGCAGCTCGAAGAGGCGAGGCCGGGCTTTCGAAGCCCCGAAGACAGCGCCACCTCCCTGATCCAGCAGTCATCGCGATCGAGATCACCCAGACCTGGAAGCCGCCCTCGCCCAATTCGCTGAATGGAGCCGCTGGGAAACGAGCGACATAGATCGGTTAAGCCGAGAGGCCGAATGAGCGGGAGCGATCGAGTCAAATTGCGGCTAATTTGAAGAATTAAAGCCTCGGTCGAGCGGCGTTCTCCTCACCTCGTGCTACAGGTACAGAGATACGCGTGACGGTCCGGCAGGAGACTGGGTTGCGCTGTCTCGGCGTTAGGAAAACCGCTTGCCGCGAGGTGTGCGAATACAGATGGAAATCCAAAATCCATGAGTCCAAATGGCACTGCTTGGTTTGCGGCGTTGAAACGGCACATCGCTTCGACCCGGAAGCACCATCCCCTGCCAGAAATCAATAACCTGTCAGCAGAGGACTTCTCACGCTGCCGCCTGCAGGGTGGAACACTGATTGCATGGCTCGATCGCTATGCGCCGCGCCTGCTCCAGGAACGTGCAATGTTTTCGCACCTGCGCGAAACCGAAACCGAGCCGTTCATCATCGTTTTGTCCGACGTCAGCGGACTCGTTGCCGCCGAGGAGATTCTCGGCGCATCCGATGGTGTGGCGTCTCTGGCGTCGTCGGAATTCAGGGTCTTTTCGAGAGCGCACCCCGACGAAAACTACAAGTGGCACGTTCGGTTTATAAATGAGATTGGGCCTGCAAAAGGTGAAATTGCCGCACGCGCCGTCAAAGAATATCCGCTTAAGCATGGCGAAGAGCATTGGATTCATGATGAAGCGAGCATCATGGGTCCGCTATTTGGCCGCGGCGCACAACATTTCGTCAAGTGGGACGGCACCAATGTAACGATTCTCCAAGAAGCCTTCGGCCAATGGATATCGTGAGGGAGGTACGGGGAAATTTAGGAAGGAGGAAGTAATCTTTTTCGCTACTCGAGCCCTTCAACTCTCAAGCGGCGCGTTTTCTCAACCGGTATCTGTCCAAATACTTTGTGATCTCGGCGCGGCCAACCGGCATCCCTGAACCAAGCCGACCGAGAAGAAACACTATTTCCAGGAGAACCAGGCCGTGTTTTCGCGCGTTGAAGCGCGTCGATGTTGTATTGATCGGGCCTGTGGATTTCTGCGCGTTTTGCTTATTCGCTGCGACCTTTTTCGCGGTGGGCTTAACTTTATTCATTGACGTGGCTGTGCGGTTGGAATTTCGACTGAGTCTTTCTGTCAGAAAGCCGGTGCGAAATCGTAACAGCGTCACAATTGAGCACGCGTGCGATGGGGAAATGAGCTTTTCATTCGATTTTTCAACTCGTCACAAAGCAGAAATTGTGACGACTTGAAATGCGCTCCATTTTTCATTTTTAGCTAGGTGAAACGGCGGTTTGTGACGATGTTACGATTTCGCGGGAGGTAGATAGCGGGCAAAGACGTCAGTAAAACTGCCTCGGTTATAACCTTTGAATGTTTCCACCCCGTCGCGCATGGTCGACGAGACGATTCCGAAACGCTTTAGCATTCGGGAAAGCTTTACTGTGGTGATCGGCTTGCCGCGGTTAAACTCCGGCCATGGCCTGTCGTCCATCGCTCCGAGTTCCGCGGCCAAGGTTGCCACCGGGATGCGTTCGCCATCCAAGCGAGCTAGGATATCGCGAATATCCGCCAGGAGCATCGTGCCGATCCCTTCCGCATCCATATCTAGTGTCGCAGTCAGTTTGGCGAAAGCGGCAGCGGCCCGCTGAGGCCAACCCGCGCCTGCGACCTCGGCGATAGCGAATAAGGGTCTCCAGTTATCCGCCACGCGATTGTAGACACCCTCCGGCAAAACGGGGTCGACGGTTTCCAATTCGCCGAAGTGATCCGCCGCCCACCTGCCAAGCTTTCGACAGAGATCGTTCTCATGCTTCGTCCGTCGCGAATCAAACCGCGCCGCGAGCTCGCCGGGCTTTGCACGTTCAAGCCGAATCACTATTGAACGATCGTGTAGCGTGCCCGGGAGAGCACCAATTCCACACAGAACGGCAGGCGAATATGCAGCGAAGGCGCGCACCTCGTTTTTGTCCCCTTCACACCGAAATACGGTGGCGCCGCGGCGGTGTCCCGCATTCAGCAATCCGCGCAGCTCTTCGTTGTCTCTGAGCCAAGCGTCATATTCGTCCGCAAGAATCGTAGGCGCGTGCGCTTCGATCAGGCGGAAAAGCACAGCGACGGTCATGTTCTCGGTTTGCAACGGCTTTGGCACGAAGAGCGCCACCACGTCGCGCAGCGTGGTTTTGCCACAGCCCTTTTCAGGTGATTGGATGTTTAGGCGAGGCGAGCACAAGAAGGCTATGAACACGTGGGCGTGCGCACAGAACAGGGCGAGTGCGTCCGCGGCGCGATCGGGCAGGGCCACATAGCGACGGAACGCTTCGGCGATCGCGTCCAGCACACTCGCGCCGTTGACCGGTTCGGGCCATGGCTCAACGTCGGTTATCGGGACGGGCGAGCCCTGCTGGCCAGCGACTTCCGGTTTCGACCGTGCATGTTCAACTTCGCGGTCGAGGGTTGCCAAGCGAACCTTGAGTTGTTCAGCCTCGGTCTGCCGAATCCTGTCATACTCAATAGCCGGCAACGCCGCGAGTTCCTGAATCCGGAAACCGTAATCTCTTTCCACGGTCGGAGTCGCTTGGGTAGGCGAGGTCGCGCCCGCGAGGCCGGCATCATCGTCAGCGATCCACTCTTCTGCCAGTGGGATCGTGCTCATCGGATCACCGCCGGGTTAAAGAAGTAAACAGTCTGCCGATTGCCGTTATCGCGCGTTCCGTCGGGCATTCTTACAAATTGGCTGCGCGTCCATGTCGCGCGATCTGCACCAAGAGACACGGCGTAACGCATGAAACGGTGAAGCCGTTCTTCGGATTGGCCGGCCGCCATGAACCAGCCATGGATCGACTTGCTGCCGCTATGGACGGCCAGAGCCAGCGGCGCCCGCTCCGCCAGGTGAAGCAATATTGCCGACTGCTCGTCGACGTTGCCGCAATCTTGCTCGATCACAAGGAATCGGCGTGGTCCAGTGTTCTCTAAACAATGCGCCGACTCCTTGCCTTCCCGCGTGTGACCGGTGCGACTGGACATCGGTGACGGCACGATCAACTGCATCTCCGTCAGGCGCCCCCGCAGTTCCTCGCGCGGCCGGGTGACAAAGCGATGATTGCTATGCCCCACGCACAAGAGCGGATTGCCGGGGAAAAGTGCGTTAACGATTTCGTCCACGTGCATGCGTGGTCCTAAAAACGGACGGGCGACCGCTCCCATAAATCCACCAGCCCAAGCCCAGATGCGATGATCGCCTCGCGTTGTTCCGCATTCACGCGTGGCCAGAGCGGCGTGCGAGTTGATATTATACGCTGGCCCGGTTGCCATGCCGTTGCGGCGCTGTTGGCTACGGCACGCTGGATTTCATGTGGCTTAAGCGGCTCACCAGCCGTTACTGCCGAAAGTAGTTGCTCGATTTGCGCCGCGGATCGGTAGGGATGCAAAACCCGCGCAACGCGGTAAAGCCACAGGTTGAGTCCTTCGCCTCGCCCTGGCGGTGACGCCAGCAAGTCGCGAACAAATTGCGGAAGCGGGGAAGCTGTCTGTTGAGAAATGTTGTTCATCAACGCCTCCTTAGTTGACCCGGTACTCGTTGAGCTTCGCAGTTACGTCAGACCATCGGAATCTCACAGTTTTCCCTACCTTGATATAGGGGATCCGCCCGTCGCGCATGTACTGGTCAACGGTGCGGATCGAAACTCGCAGCTTGGGAGCGAGAGTGCGTTTAGTATCCAAGCCGTCGCAGGCGCGTTCGGCGTGGTCTTCTCTAGTGCTGGCATTCATGGTCCCGCACTATCGTGCGGGCACATTCGCGCTGTTCTGCGCTACGAGAAAAGCGAAATGCCGGTTTTAGAAATGGCTGCGGGACATTGTATAAGCGATTGGCCGGGTTCACGGCGTTAGACCGCTCTTGAATCGAAGATGTGGAAAGCGAGCGTCAGCTTTCTACGGCCGCTTAATGTCAAATCTACTGGATTCAGTCCCGCAATGTGGGCAATTTTGGCAAAGATTTTTGGCGGCGCTCAGGCGACCAATGCTTTCGCTTCCTCCCTCTTCCACCTTTTTTGCCTGCGGCGCGGTTTTGTATCAGAGTGTGATGGCGCCAGAACGGAACGAATAGCGTTTGCAGTTCGATGACGTCACTTCGCTTCATGATTTCGCCAAGGTACTTCTGCAAATCTACTTCCGTCTTTTTTTCGTCGCCTCTGCGCAATTGAAGGGCGAATTGCTGAAACTTTCGATTGGCCCTATCCCAGTTCTCTTCGCCGGTAATGTACTTGACCGCTTTTTTGTACGGCCACTCTTCTTGTAATTTCTCATACTCTTCACCAAGCTTTTTAGCCTTGCTATAGGTTTCAGAGATTGCTCTGTCGCTCTCAAGCGCCTTGTTGCATGCGTTCCGGCGCGCGTTGAGATAATTGACCGCCTCGCGCGCTGCCTCGTGCCATTTATCGCGCTCAGACATTCCCTGTGGCATCCGGTGGTATAACATGCTGGCGACCGATTCAACTTGATCAATCGTCCACGGAAACTTGGGGTCTGGGTTGAATTCGTTTTTCATTGTCGCGGGAGAGGATTACGGCGCATTGGCACAACATTCGCGGCCACATCTGGCACGATCGCAAACCAACTTCGCGCCTGTTCTGGCGTCGCGAGTTCGCGGTAATGCTGGAAAATCATCTGCGGCGAATTTCCCGCCTCAAGTGCAACGCGATTTATGTCTGCGATGTCCGCGAGCCGGTAGCTGATATAGGAATGGCGGAGCGCGTTCGATTTGTAATCGACCTTAGCTTTCGTTGCCGTCGCGAGCCGGTTCCTAAAGTAAGTGGCTTTGGTGTGCGGCCACACCGGGCCGTGGTTAGCGAGGGCAGGGGCCAGCCAGCGCGCGAGATTGTCCGTAATCGGAACGAGACGGCGCGAGGCCGTCTTTGCCTTGTCCGCCGCGATCTCGATGAAACCTGGCCGCTGCCGAATGTCAGACCATTCGAGCCGAAGAATTTCTTCCGAACGTAAGCCCGCGAAGGCGCCCAGAGCGAAGCAGCGTTGGAGCGGGAGCGGCGCGTGTTTGAGGAGTGCGGCTAATTCGTCCGGCGTGAATATCTCCACCGCCGCTTTCTTTTCTTTCCGCGGTTTCACGCTCGCCAGGAGATCCGCTTCTTTCGACAACCACTCGCGATCCGCCGCAAACGCGAAAAACGTTTTTATCGCTCCGCGAAAGTTATTGAAGCTGCGGGGACTTAGCTGGAGGTCGTCAAAGAACCGGCGAACATCGTCGCGAGTCAGCGAAACAAGATCACCGTGGAATCGGTTCGCCAGCTCGCCGAGCCGATACCGAAGGTCGGCCAGATAAAGCCCGCTAAGGCCATCTGCCTTTTTCGCCGCGACCATTTCGTCAAACGCTTGGCGCACTGGCTTGCGCTTTATACCCTTACCATGATGCCGAACGTAAAACTTCGCGGCGTCAAGCAACGGGAGACCGTCGAGAACCTTCAAAGCGCCCGCGTACTCGATGGCTGCGGCGTCGAGAGGCGCGCCCGTCGGCTTAACCGCGTCAAGGGCGCGGCCGTAAACCAGCCGATCCCGGCCAGAAAGCTGCATCGCGTCCACGTCGCCGCGAGCCAGTTGCGCGGCCTTCGCCTCCGCTTCCGAGGTCGCTTTTTCGAGATCGGCAAAATTCATCCGATGCCGCTTCCCGCCGAGATGATAAGCGACGCGGTAATACGTTCCGGTCGACTTCACATCGCGGTAAATCTTTACCGACGAAGAACCCCGTTTGACAGTGAGCGGGAATGTTTGTTTCTGCGTGTTTCGTGAACTCATCTGCGCAAATCCTGTCCGAAATCTGTCCGAAAAACAACATGTATTTCTCAAAAACCGAAGATTTACCTCAAGAAGACAATGGCAGCGCATACGGGGATCGAACCCGTGCACCAGCCTTGAGAGGGCTGTGTCCTAGCCACTAGACGAATGCGCCTTGGAATTGGCGCATTGTAACAAATGTCACCGCGAGGGCAAGCCGCCGTTGCGCTTGTGCGGATGCTTTTTTGGTGCGGGAATCACGGGCTGCGAACCATTCGGCCGCACGCGCGGTTGAGCCAGCAAAGCGAGGTGTTCCGCTCGCTTCTGATCCAAATATGTCTTTGTCTCGGGACTGGAGGCGAGCGCGCGCATGCGCCCATACGAGGCAGCGTAATAATTGCGAAGTCGATTACGCTTCTCGAGATCGGTCGGGGCGGCTTCCGCCGAAGCTCTCAGCGCGATCAAATCCGGATCGTCGACCACTCGGTTCTGAAGTTGACGCCATTCGACGTGGCGCCGAAATTCTTCCGCTTCCTTTCCCAGTGGTGTGCTCTTAAACAATTGATCGAGCTGCGAAAGCGCGGGCACCGCCGACGGAACGGAGGGCGATGGCGGTTCAGGCTCGAGCGCCGGAATCACAGGCGAGGGGATTAGCTGCGGCACGGGAGCGGCCGGTGTCGGCGTTGGCGAGGATCCTTCGGTGGGCTGCGGTTCCATTTTCTCCGGTAAAGGAGGTTCTTGCGCGACGATCAGAGTCACCGCGGAAACCCAAACCGTGCAGCAAAGGAAGAATTTCAGCTTCACAAAACGAATCGGCATTGGTCGGGGTGACAGGATTTGAACCTGCGGCCTCCTGGTCCCAAACCAGGCGCTCTACCAAGCTAAGCTACACCCCGCCTAAATCGGCACTTACTATGGTCGTTGCGAGGAGAACAGCAAGGAATTCCGGCGCGGATGCCGCGTTCCCTCCGCACCTTGCCCAGAAGCACTTCGCTCGTGACACGACGATCAGCGTGCAGTCAGCCGTGATTATTTCCTGCGAATCCAAGGCGCGATCGTCAGGAGCCGCGCGTTTCCCCTCTCCCCGCATACCAGCATCTCAAGATTCTCAGTCGTTTCGAAGCTGAACTTTACACACGTCACGTCGTGCCCGTGATGCGAACTTCCGTAATGGATCACCCAAGCGCTGCAGTGCGCACGACGGTCCGTGGGGAACCGCGCCTCACAGCAGTCTCTCGATAGTGATCGGCAGATCGCGCACGCGTTTTCCGGTCGCGTGAAAAATTGTGTTGTCGTTCGCGGAGCCGACGCCGGTCGCGGTCAGCGATACGGCGGGTTCAAGGAAAGTCGCATTCGCTCTGCCCTCTTCGGCACAAGTCCCCCCAATTCTTCCCTCGTGCGCCAAAACGATCGCGCCGATCTCGACGACGCGGCCGCATTTTTCACCCAGCTCTCGACCAGATGACGATGGGTGACCCGCACCATTGTTAAGCAGGGTTATCGAGCCTTCTTTGCCGCTCGCGGCAACGCCGAAGATCGCGCTGCCGTTATGCGTCCCTCGGGTCGTCGCGCGAGCACAAACTTTGTTACCCTCGGCCACCAGCTCGTCGAGCATAATCTTGAGATCGGGAAAGGCCTCGAGAAACATGGTTACGACCTGCTTGATCCATCTGCATCTCCGGAATACCAGGCGGCGCATCGCGCAAGATGTAGGACTCTGATACGAACTCATCCAGCTTATCCAAGCGTCTTTCATTGAACACCTCCTGAATGAAGCACCGGCAGATCGTTTTTTTCCTCAGTTGGCATAATCGATTCTCTCTAATTCAACGAATGCTGTGGCTTTTCCGCATTGCCGGCTGGATCAACTTATCGAGTGTGATCGGAAGGTCGCGCACGCGCTTCCCGGTCGCATGAAAAATCGCGTTCGCGATCGCGGGGCCGACGCCGGTCGCGGTCAACTCTCCGCAGCCCGGGCGCCGATGGCGCTGCTTTCATAATCCGGCTCGTCGATAAAGGACATGTCCAGGTCAGGAACGTCAGCATGAACCGGAACGTAGTAGCCGACGAGGTCCTTCGAGAGGTAGCGACCCAGCCCGTGATCCATTTCGGATGATTCAAACAAGGCCTGACCCATGCCCCAGGCGAATCCGCCGATCGCCTGGCTGTGCGCGGTCTTGGCATTGATGATGCGCCCGGCGTTGAAGACACCGACGCCGCGAGTGACGCGCGGGACCATTAGATTGCGGTCAATGTGCACTTCGACGAAAAGCGCGCCGTAGCTGTTGATCGCATAATTCTTCGGCTGACCGAGTGCATCGGAATCGGCGCTCGGTTTCCATTCGCCGTCGGCGGAAAGTGCTTCCAGTCCGTCCCCTAACGAGTAGTTCGCCGAAGCCGGCTGGGTCGAGCGGCTCATCTTTGGCCAACGCGATCAGTTTATCTTTTAGTTTCAGCGCGGCGTCATGCACGGCTGAGCCGAAGGAAAGCGTCGTACTCGAACCAGCGGTCATGGGCGCTTCGGGCAAATCGGTGTCGCCCCATTCCAGGCGCACGCGTTCGAGCGAAACGCCCAGCGCTTCCGCCGCCGTTTGCGAAATCACGGTGACCGCGCCGGTCCCGATTTCCTGCGTGCTCCCTTGCACCACCACATCGCCGTTTCGGTGTAGAGTGGCGCGCGCCTTGGCCGGATTGCGGAAGGTCCGCATGATCGCGGTCGCCATGCCCCAGCCGATCAGTTCGCGACCGTCGCTCATGGAGCGCGGCGACATCTTGCGTTTCGACCAGCCAAATCGCCGCGCGCCTTCTTCGTAACATTCGCGCAGCTTCTTGGCCGAGAACGGCCGGCCATCAGTCGGATCTTTGTCGGCGTAATTTTTTAGGCGCAAGGCCAGCGGATCCATTCCGAGTTTGCAGGCCAGCTCGTCCATGGCGATTTCCAGCGCGACCAGCCCTGGCCCTTCATGCGGCGCGCGCATCGGCGTGGGCGACCCACGATTTACCCTAACGACTTGCATCTGCGTCTCGAGATTTGGCACTGCGTAGAGCGGACGCGACGCGGTCGCGCAACCTTCAACATAATCTTCCTCCAGCGGCGTCGGGTTGACGCTGGTGTGACGGAGCGCCGTCAAGGTGCCGTCACGTTTCGCGCCCAGCGCGATGGTCTGCTCGGTCGCCGGCTGGTAACCGTGCGAGGTGAAATCCTGCGCGCGCGGCAAAACCAGTTTCACCGGACGATCGAGTTCGTGCGCCGCCATCGCGCATAGCACTTGATGTGGCCAGACGTACCCCTTGCAACCGAAACCGCCGCCGACGAATTCGTTTTTCACCCGCACATCCTTGACCTCCAAGCCGAACGCGTTCGCCAGGACTTGCCGCGCCACGACCACGCCTTGAGCCGCGTCATTTTGCAGCAACTTCCCGTCGCGCCATTCGGAAACGGTCGCGGAAGGTTCCATCGGATTGTGGTGCCGGTCGGCCGTGCGATACGTTTGCTCGATCTTCACGGGCGCGAGCGCCAGTGCCGCTGCGGCATCGCCGACTTTGCTATCGTTAGGGAAATATCCCTCGACGGAAATGCACCGGTCGAGGCGACGGCGAAAATCGGTCTCGAACGGCTCCGGGCGATAGCTTGCCCGCACCAGGCCCGCGGCGTGTGTCGCTTCCTCGAACGTCTCCGCGATCGACGGCGATCGGTTGTCCCTCATACGTGATCTTCGCATTGTGCAACGGCAGATGCCGGTGACCGGCGCCGCCCGCGTCCAGCACCGGAAAACTTCCGAGCGTTCAGATGCGTGAAAACTTTCACCACACCGGACGCGGACTCAGCCGCCGCGAGATCGAGCGCGCTGATTTCGCCTGCAGGAATTGTTGCGCCCACGATGACCGCAAAAGCGGCGTGTTCGACCCTAACATCACCCGTATAGCGAGCCTGGCCGGTCACTTTCAGCCGGCCATCCAAACGGCTGACTGACTTTCCAATTTGCGAGGGAGCTTGGGGTTTCATCGCCTCCGGCAACCAATGCTCGCGAACAAGGGTTTAACCGCCGATCGGGCCAACTTGAACACCCGGAAAGGCGGTCTCCTCATCCACCGTCCGCCACCTGGCTAATTCTTGATCCATCGAAGCGCCCTTCTTTTCCCAGAGGGCGTAAGCATCGGCGCCTAACATCAGACGAAGAGGCGGCTCCTTGCTTTCCACCGCCTGCATCATGGCGAGCGCGGCTTTATGCGGATCGCCCGGCTGCTGCCCGCTGCTGCCGTAAAGGTACTGCCGAATCGGTTCGACCACCTTTGCATATTCGCCCATCGATTGCGTCGGTCTCATGTTTGCGTCGCCCGCGAAACTCGTGCGGAAGGCGCCGGGCTCCACAATCGTGACGCTGATTCCGAGCGGTTTCACTTCGTCGCGCAATGCTTCGGAAAAACCTTCGACGGCGAACTTCGCCGCGGAATAAAGCGCAAAGCCGCCCACGCCCACCAGTCCGCCGATGGAGCTGAGATTAACGATATGCCCTGCTTCCTGTTTTCGCATGACCGGCAGGATTTCGCGGGTCATTTCGATGACTCCGAAGAGATTAACTTCGAGCTGCTTGCGAATCTGCTCGGAGGAAAACTCTTCCAGCGCGCCGAGGCTGCCTTGGCCGGCATTGTTCACCAGCACATCGATGCGTCCAAACTTCTCGAGCGCCGCTTCGACGGCCTGCCGGCGCTCATCTGCGTTGGTCACGTCCAGCCGCACCGCGAGCGCGTTCTCACGATGCCGCGCCGCGAGTTCCTGTATGGCTTCCGGCTTGCGTGCCGTCACGACAACTTTGTCGTGATTGGTCAGAGCCGCTTCAGCCAAGGCACGGCCGAAGCCGCTGGAAGTGCCAGTAATAAAGTAAACTTTGTTCATGCCTGTGTTTGTGCGTCTCTTCCGATTATCACCGCCGCTTCGGCTCGTATTGAACGAAATTGACCTGACGCTGGTATTCCCGCGGAGTCATCCCCATGTGCCGTTTGAAATGGCGAATGAGATGAGATTGATCCGCGAAACCGAGCTCAGCCACGATTTCGACGACCGTTTTCCCGTCGCGCAGCAATCGAGCTACGCGGCGGACGCGGGTGCGTATTTGGTAAGCGTGCGGCGGCAATCCGGTCTCGCGTTTGAAGACTCTGCTGAAATAGAATGAGTTCAGGCCGGAGAGGCGACCGAGATCAGCGAGCGAAACGTTGTCGCTTTGATTCTCCTCCAGATATTCTCGAACGATGCGCACCGCTGCGTGTTCGCGGCTCGGAAGCCGAGGCGTGCGCAGGCGCTCTGCATGGCGGAGCAGAAAAGTCGTGAGCAACTGATTGTAGAGCGACTCTCGCTCCAGCCTCAAGGAAGGTCTCGTCAGGGTGAGATGTAGTTTGTGGAAAAGCTGCGCGAGCGCGTCGTTCGTAATGACAGTGTCAGGAAAATACGGCAGCGGTGCGGAGCCATCGGTGACGCCGGCCGCAGCTTCGAGCATCCTCTCCGCCGGCACATAAAACGTTTCGAATTCCCACCCACGCTCTTGATTTGGGCGGGCCGAATGAACTTCACCCGGCTGCACCGCGACCATGCGACCGGCCGTGCGCAAACGCACTCCGGTACGAAACATAAACGTGCCGCTGTTTCGTCGGGTTAGATGAAGCTGATAACAATCGTGCGTATGCGGCACGTTACTCCCCGTCGCCCATCTCCCCGCCCAAACTTCGACGTTAACATCGCGAGGGAACCACACGCGAGAGACACCAATCCGTGCGGCTGTCAGTCGCGTGATATTTTCGTCGCTGAGCGCGGAAGCGGAGCGAAAATCGCGCGATCTCGTAAAAACGTATTGCTTCTGCGGCGATTCGAGGCACCTTATCACGCTCGTTCTTCCCCCGACGCTAAGCGCACGCCGCGCCGCATCCCTCCAGTCCCATGTTTAAACACGAAAAACTTAACTTCATCATTTTCATCGCTCTGGTTGGTCTACAAGTTTTGGGCGTGGTTGCGCTCTGGACTGCTTTCCAGTGGCAATATTTGCCGATCATGATCGCGATTTATTTCTGGGCAGGGATCAGCACGACCTTGTATCTGCATCGGTATCTGACACATCGCGGATTCGAGATGCCGGCCTGGCTGAAATTGTTTTTCGCGACTGGCTCCGCGGTTGCGCTTTCCGGTGACCCCGTGACGTGGGTAGGGGACCATCGTTACCACCACTTGAAATCCGATACTGACGAAGACATTCACAGCCCGATCCACGGTTTCCCGTATGCGCACATGATGTGGCTGGTTCGCAAGCCGGTCGGTTTCCGCGACCGTTCCCTGCGCTACGCCGCGGACGTGCGCAAGATTTGGTACTGTCGGCTGTGGGAACGTCCCTATCTCTATGTCATTCCGCACCTGTGCGTGGCGGCGATTCTCTACTTCACGCTCGGCGGTGCCGGTCTCCTCTGGTGTCTGTATGTGCCAATGCTGATTGTTTACAATTTCACCTGGGCGGTGAATTCGATCTGCCACATGCAGGGCTTGGGCTATCGCAGTTTCGAGACCTCGGACCAGAGCAAGAACAACTTCTGGATCGGTCTCGGCGCGTTCGGTGAAGGCTATCACAACAACCATCACGCGAAGCCGCGTTGTGCGGCCCATGGATTGAAGTGGTGGGAATTTGACCTGACCCGCTACATTATTTGGACGCTTGAGAAAACCGGACTGGCTTGGAATGTGGTCTGGCCCAAGCCGGACGCCGTCACCGCGGCCCCGGACGCAGTCTCAGCGGACCAGGCTGGCGCGCTGCTCCTGTTCGGAGCGCAGATTCAGGATCCCTCTCTCAAGAATTCGATCACAGAGTCGCGTCGGGATCAGTAGGCGAGATTTGGCGCGAGCCACTTCTCCACACCCGCAACATCGGCGCCTTTGCGGATCGCGTAGTCGCGGACCTGATCGCGATCGATTTTCCCAACACCAAAATACTTTGCTTTTGGGTGCGAAAAATAGAGACCGCTGACGCTCGCCCCGGGATACATCGCAAATGATTCGGTTAAAGTGATGCTTGTCTGCCTGGATGCATCGAGCAGCCGGAAAAGTGTCTCTTTTTCGGTGTGGTCAGGCGAGGCAGGATAACCGGCTGCCGGGCGGATTCCCTGATATCGCTCGCGGAGGAGGTCTTCAATGCTGAGTTTTTCAGCGCGACCAAAACCCCACGCGATCCGCGCCTGCTGATGCAGGTATTCGGCAAACGCTTCCGCCAGGCGATCGGCGAGCGCCTTGGTCAGGATGGCATTGTAGTCGTCATGGGCTTTCGAAAATTGTTTTGCGAGTTCATCTGCGCCGATTCCCGCGGTCACAGCAAATCCTCCGATGTAATCTGCAATCCCGGTCGATCGTGGTGCCACGAAATCGCCTAACGACTGATTTTGTTGCGGGTTCGGTTTCTGCATTTGCTGCCGCAGGAAATGCAGAACTGCCACGGCTTCGCGGCGAGTCTCATCGGCGAACAGCTCGATGTCATCGCCGACTGAATTCGCGGGCCAAAACGCATACACGCCACGAGCGGTCAACAGTTTCTCGCGCGCAATTCGACCGAGGAGTTGCTGCGCGTCATCGAAAAGCTCACGCGCGTGCGTTCCCACGACGGGATCATCGAAAATGGCAGGATAGCGCCCGCGCAACTCCCACGTATGAAAGAATGGCGACCAATCGATGTAGTCGATCAGAGTTTCCATTGAGACTCGACGATAACAACCAGGGGTGAGTTCAGCCTTGTCATCGTGAGCGGAGCGCAGCGGAGTCGAAGGATCCCGTGGCCTTATCTTATCGTCTCCGCTGCCCGGCTTCTCGACCGCACCACGGGATGGAAAGCCCGGCCTCGCCCTGTCGGGCTGCGTTACGGCCTCGACTTCACTCGGAATGACATCCGTGCGAAAAGCGCGAATTCCGAGAAATTCGGGCTTCGGGGGGACATAGTCGGCCCAGTCAATCACCGTGCGATTCGCACGCGCGGCTTCCAACGAAACCAGCTTTTTGTCGCGTGATTTCGCGGCATGGTCGTCGCGGAGCCGCGCGTAATCCGCTCGTGTCTGCGCGTGAAAAGTTTCCTTCAATTCAGGATTAAGCAGACTGTTCACGACTCCGACCGCGCGGGACGCATCGAGGACGTGCACACTGCCTCCGCGATAATGCGGCGCGATCTTAACCGCGGTATGGGCGCGGCTCGTAGTGGCGCCTCCGATCAGGAGCGGCAGTGCGAAACCTTCGCGCTCCATTTCCTGCGCGACGTGCACCATTTCGTCCAGCGACGGCGTGATCAGTCCGCTTAATCCGATGACATCCGCTTGTCGTTCCCGCGCCGCTTCCAGAATTTTCGCAGCCGGCACCATCACGCCGAGGTCGATGACCTCGTAATTATTACATTGCAGCACGACGCCGACGATGTTTTTGCCGATGTCGTGCACATCGCCTTTGACCGTCGCCATCACGATTCGGGCCTGCGGTTTTGCGTCCACCGTTTTGTCCGCCTCCATGAATGGCATCAAATACGCGACCGCCTTCTTCATCACTCGGGCGCTCTTCACCACCTGCGGCAGAAACATTTTGCCCGCGCCGAAAAGGTCGCCGACGACACTCATGCCAGCCATGAGTGGACCTTCGATGACATCGAGCGGGCGTTTCGCATTCCGCCGCGCCTCTTCCGTGTCCGCCTCAATAAAATCAACGATGCCTTTGACGAGGGCATGAGAAAGCCGCTCCGCGACCGGCGCGCTCCGCCAGGCTTCATCTTTGACAGCGACTTTGTCTTTCGCTTTGACGCTCTCCGCGAATTCGACCAGCCGTTCCGTCGCTTCGGCGCTTCGATTGAGAAGCACGTCTTCGACCAGGTTGCGCAGCTCCGGCTCAATCTCGGCGTACACTGCGAGCTGACCGGCGTTCACAATTCCGATATCAAGACCGGCCTGGATCGCGTGGTAAAGAAATGCGGAATGCATCGCTTCGCGGACGGCATTGTTGCCGCGAAAGGAGAATGAAATGTTGCTGATCCCGCCGCTGACTCGCGCGCCCGGCAGATGCGTTTTGATCCAGCGCGCGGCTGCAATGAAATCGACGGCGTAGTTGCGATGCTCATCCAAGCCGGTGGCGACCGTGAGCACGTTCGGATCAAAGATTATATCGCAAGGCGGAAAGCCCGCGCGCTCGATCAAGAGGCGATAAGCGCGGTCACAAATCTCGATGCGCCGTGGCAGACTATCGGCTTGCCCACGCTCGTCGAACGCCATCACGATCGCGGCCGCACCGTAACGGCGGACCAGTTTTGCCTGCCGCAAAAACTCTTCTTCGCCATTTTTCAAACTGATCGAGTTCACGATCGCTTTGCCCTGGACGCATTGCAGACCGGCTTCGATCACGCTCCATTTCGAGCTGTCGATCATGATCGGCAGACGTGAAATTTCCGGCTCGCTGCCGATCAAATTGAGGAAACGAGTCATCGTCGTCCCAGAATCGATCATGCCTTCATCCATGTTGACGTCGAGAATGTTGGCGCCGCTCTTCACCTGCTGGCGTGCGACGGTAAGCGCGGCGTCGAAGTTGCCGGCGAGGATCAGCTTGGAAAAACGAGGAGAACCCGTGATGTTCGTGCGTTCACCCACCACGACGAAGCCGGAGTCCGAGGTGATATTCAACGGCTCGAGCCCGGAAAGCTGGAGAGTGTTTCTCGGGACCGCCGCACCGGTTGTCCCGTTGTCATCCTGAGGAGAGCGCAGCGGAGTCGAAAGATCCCGCATTGTCACCCTTGAGCTTCCGCCACGGGGTTCCTCGACTTCGCTCGGAATGACAGAATGCGGCGGAACTATCTCTCTCGGGGCAAATTCGCGCACCGCCTCTGCGATCGCGCGGATGTGATCAGGAGTGGTTCCGCAACATCCACCGACGGCGTTGAGCCAGCCGTTCCGCGCCCACTCGCGCAACTGCGGAGCGAGCGTCTCTGGAGTTTCCGGAAATCCGGTCACGGAAAGTGGATCTGGGAGACCGGCATTGGGATACGCAGTCGTAAAGGCAAAAGTATTTCGTGCGAGTTCTTCGATGTAAGGCTGCATCTCGGCCGGTCCGAGAGCGCAGTTCAAACCGACCGTGAGCGGATGAGCGTGCGCGACGGAAATCAGAAATGCTTCAACCGTTTGTCCGCTAAGCGTGCGGCCGGATCGATCCGTGACGGTGCCGGAAATCATCAGCGGAATGCGCTGGCGGCTTCGCTCGAAGACCTCCGCGATCGCGGCGAGCGCCGCCTTTGCGTTCAGCGTATCGAAAATCGTTTCGATCAGCAGCAAATCCACTCCGCCTTCCAGCAACGCCGCCGCTTGGTCCGCATAGGATTGGCGAATCTGATCGAAGGTAACAGCGCGAAAGCTCGGATCGTTTACATCAGGGGAGAGCGACGCCGTGACGGGCAGCGGGCCGAACGAACCTGCGACGAAGCGACGGCGGCCGTCACTCGCTGCCGCTCCCTCCGCTGCCCTGCGCGCGATTTGCGCTGCCGCAACATTCATCTCGTGCACGAGAGCACGCAGCTGGGTGTCGTCGACGACGCGTTGAAAAAACTCGGGGTCTTTGCGCCCGTTTGCAGGCTCGCCCGTGAACAGAAAATCGTGCAGCCCAATTGTGGTGGCGCTGAAAGTATTCGTCTCGATGAGGTCGGCGCCAGCGTCGAGATATTGCGTGTGGATCTGCTCGACGATTCCAGGCTGCGTCAGGAGTAAAAGCTCGTGGTTGCCTTTAAGATCTTTCCCGGTCCAATCGCGGAAGCGCTCACCGCGATAGTCAGCTTCGGTCAGCTTCCGCTGCTGAAACATGGTCCCCATTGCGCCGTCGAGGATGACGATACGCTCGCGGAGAAGCTGTTCGAAAGGATGGTGAGATTGAGACGGCATTGGCGCCGACAACTAAACGCCGCCGAGGAACCCCATCAAGTAACAAATCGACGCATCATGATACGTCGATGCGTTGCCCTTCGCGCCGCAGTTAAGCTTTGGAGGTCAAGAGAGCGGCGCGCTCCGCGAGTCTTTTAGAAATTCCGCGCCTTTTGTCTGCAAGCTCTCTTCGAGCCGCCGCGTGCAATCGCAATCCGAGCAGGCCCACGGCTCGGTTCCGTTCTCATGCCGGCAATTGCTTCGCGCATGCGCGTCTTTCACCGCAAGCAGCTCAAAATAATTCTCCCAATAAGGACGTTCCTCATCGAGAGGTGGATCGCAAAAGCAAACCTCGACCCACTGCGCGACGCCACATTCATCGACGCGAGCCGCTTGCATGTTCTCGATATATTCACTGCCCGCGATCGAGTCCCGGCCCAGCGTTCTTCGCTCGACTGCGCGCAGAAGATCGGCCTCCTTACCTGACTTGAGCCGCGCTTTCACGAGGTATCGCATAACGCCAACGTTACAATAATCGAAGCTTCCAAAGTGCGCGCCTGGAAACTTGAATGCCGCGATGGAAGCGTGGCGGCTCTTCCGCTCTCTTAATCGGGAACAGCGGAACACATTTCTGGCGTGTTTCCTCGGCTGGGCGCTCGACGCCCTCGATTTCTTTCTGCTGACGTTTGTCCTCGCGCCAGTCGCGCGCGAATTTGGAAAGTCCATTCCGCAGATCGCTTTCGCGATCACACTGACATTGATGATGCGACCGGTCGGCGCGTTCATCTTCGGCTACCTGGGCGACCGATACGGAAGGCGGATCCCGCTGATGGCCGACATCATCTTCTACTCGATGATGGAACTGCTCACCGCTTTCGCGCCGAACTACACGGTTTTTCTCGTGCTGCGCGCGCTTTACGGAATTGGAATGGGCGGCGAATGGGGCCTGGGCGCTTCGCTCGCGATGGAATCGCTCCCGAAAGAAGCGCGCGGTTTGTTCTCCGGTATTCTGCAACAGGGGTACGCCTTCGGATATCTGCTGGCGGCGGTTGTTTATGCGCTTGTCTTTCCGGGATTTGGTTGGCGCGGATTGTTCATCGCCGGGGCGCTGCCCGCGGCGCTCGTTATTTTCATCCGCATGCGAGTGCCGGAATCGCCGGTTTGGCAGCGCCGGCGCCACGAATTACGAACCGGCTTCCGCGGGATTGCGAGCACAATCCGGCGTCACTGGCAGCTCATGATTTACGCGGTTTTGCTGATGACCGCATTCAACTGCATGTCACATGGGACGCAGGATCTGTATCAAACCTTTCTCGAAAAGCAGCGCGGCTACGGGGTGAACTTGAAGGCCAGTATCGGGATCATCTACAGCATCGGCGCAATCTGCGGTGGAACGCTTTTTGGTCATCTCTCGCAAAAATGGGGACGCCGTCGGTCGATCATCACAGCGGCCGCGCTCGGTATTTTTATGATACCAGCCTGGATGTTTTCACCCGCGCTACCGCTGCTGGTGGCGGGTGGATTTGGCATTCAATTCATGGTGCAAGGCGCCTGGGGTGTGGTGCCGGTGCACCTGAATGAACTCTCTCCGCAGGAAGTCCGCGGCACGTTTCCGGGATTTGTTTATCAGCTTGGAAATCTCTTCGCGGCGAACATCGCAGTTTACGAAGCCAGGGTAGCCGAGCACTTCCGCGACGCCTCCGGTCAGCCCAACTACGCGTTGTCGCTCTCGATCTTCGCGCTCGGAATTTTCGTGGCGGTCCTCGCACTTGCGGCGATTGGCCGCGAAGCGCGCGGCATTGAATTCTGATTAGCGGGCGTTAAAGAAACCAGCCGGCTCGGTGCCCGGCGCGGCCGGGTTGCTCCACGGATAACCGATCGGAGCGGACTGAGAAGCGGTTCGAGGCGGCGCGTTATAGACCCCGGTGCCGAAACGCTCTTCGACAATGGCTTCCGCGATCTTGTCGGCCAATTGCTCACGATAAATGGCACTTCCTGCCTGCGAACCGTCGCCTCGATTGCTGAGAAAACCGCATTCCACGAGCACCGCCGGATAAACGGCCTTTCGCAAAACTCGGAAGTTCGCCGTCTTGATTCCGCGGTTAACCGCCCCCGGAATGGTTAAAAGCTTGGATTGGATGCGTTGTGCGAGACCGCTCGCAACCGGCGCATGATAATACGTTTCGAAACCGTGGACTCCGCGGCGTCGAGCGTCATTGAAGTGAATGCTCACGAAAATTGAGTTGCGCTGCGAATTCTCGATTTCGGCACGGCGATCCAGCTCGATGAAAGTATCGTCGGAGCGCGTCATGACGGTGCGGAATTGCGACTCCCGCAGTTTGCGTTCGAGCCGCTGCGCGACATCGAGAGTGACGGCTTTCTCGGGCGGACCGAACCGCCGATGAGCCCCGCTGTCTTTTCCACCGTGGCCCGCGTCGACCACAACCGTGGTGAAGGTCCGCGCCGTATTTTTCGCGGCTGGTTTGGAAACTGTCGAGCAACCGACGAGCCCTAGCAGCAGACTGAAGAGCACCACCTGACGCATTGGTCGGAAGACGCCGGCTGATGCCCGGAACGCACGCCACAGCCAGCGCTTTGTCCTCGATGTTCCGGCATTGCTCACTTTGATATTCTAATATGAAGCAAGGCCCATGCGACACCACCAAGTAATGACTGAAATTATAAAAAGCACTTGTCTTTTCGCGACTCGGATTTAAAGGCGTAGCTCACTTTATGCTCGCTCGATTTTCCGTTATTCCGCTGCTTTTGGCGTTCGCGCTTCCCACCTGTAAAAAGCACCAAACGAGCGCCGATGGCAGCGGCCAACCCGGCGCTAAAACGAGTCCTGCTGCCACTGTCGCAGCGACTCCCGCGCCGACTCCGAAGACCAAGCAGCCGGCGATCGATCAAAACGCTCAGGTTGTGATTTTTGGTTACCATCGATTCGTGAATCAGGTTCGCCGGCCGGATACGGAAATCACGCCTCAGGCTTTCGAGCAACAGATGCAGGAGCTAAAGAATCGGGGCATCGCTGTGATTGGGATGCAGGATTTCCTGGCCTGGCGCCGTGGTGAGAAAGCAATTCCCGCAAAGAGCGCGATCATCACTTTCGATGACGGCTGGAAATCGCAGTACGATGTCGCGTGGCCGATCCTGAAGAAATTCGGCTATCCGCTGACGATGTTTGTTTACACCGAAGGCATTCGCCCCGGACATTTCAGCGGTGGCGAATCAATGACGTGGGACCAACTGGCCGAGATGCGTGACGCGGGCGTCGACATTCAAGCGCATTCCGCGACTCACCAGGATTTGCGCAAACCATATGACAAAGTGGCGAAAAAGCGTCTCACCCCGCCAGAATACGAGCAGTGGCTGCAAAATGAGATCGTCGGTTCTAAGCAGATGATTGAGCAGAAGCTCGGGGTGAAGGTGAATTGCTTCGCGGTTCCATACGGCTTTTACAATGGACATATCAAAGAGGTCGCCATGAAAGCCGGGTACGAAGCGATGTTCACCGTTTATGGGCAGCCAATCACGAACCGGACACCGCTCGATTCGGTCGGCCGATACTTGATGGAAGCGAACAAGCCGAAGACTTTTGCGGATGCGGTGAGTGCGATTGCGACAACCGCGAGCGGACCGGCCGTGGCGGAAGTTTCAAACTCTGGATTATCGACGCAGCCGGCGGAAGGCGAGACAATCAAAACGGCGCTCCCTTTGATCAAGGCAAATCTCAGTTCGCTCGGTCCGATCGATTCCGGGACGGTGCAGATGCGGGTGAGTGGACTGGGAGTAGTGCCGGCGAGCTTTGATCCGACCAATTCCACCGTCGCCTACCAGGTGACTCAGAAGCTGCACGACAAGACGTGCACCGTGATTATTAGTGCGAAATCTGGCGGCAAGAGAGTTGAAACCCACTGGACTTTCAACGTCGATCAGGGTGGTGCGGCGCCGATGACCTCTGCCGCGCCATCCGCGTCTCCCGTAGCAACGAAAAAGTAACAAACGGGCGCTCATGCAAATCCGGACGAGGGCATGCCTCTCGCGTGTTGGTGATCGGATGCTCGCGATCACAATGATTTTGAAACATTGTTTCGGTCAAATGCTGAAACCAGCGCGAGAACCTCGTGCGCTACCCGAATCAAAAATCGGATAAGCTATGTTCTCGCAACTCGGCGACAGGCTTCAGGACATCTTCAAGGATCTGCGCGGCCATGGCTCGATCAGCGAGACGAACATTAACGACGCGCTGCGGCAGGTGCGACTCGCCCTCCTCGAAGCCGATGTCGATTTTCAGGTCGCGAAGAGCTTTATCGCACGGATCAAAGAAAAGGCACTTGGCGAAGAAGTGCTCCGCAGCGTTACCCCTGGTCAGCAGATCGTTAAGATTTTTCACGATGAACTCACGGCATTGCTCGGCGGCGATGCCGCGCCCCTCGATCTAAACAAGCCGGCGCGCATTTTGATGGTTGGCCTGAATGGTGCGGGGAAGACGACATCGTCGGCCAAGCTCGCGCGGCTCCTGAAAAAACAGGGCCGCGCGCCTTTGCTGATCGCGTGCGACTTGCAGCGGCCCGCCGCGATTGAGCAACTCGCGACCCTCGGCGGACAAATCGACGTGCCGGTGTTCAAGCCGGCTTTGGCTGAGAAAGACGTGCGCCGTGCGGCGGCCGCAAGTCTAAAATGGGCTGACGAACAAATCGGCAACGTGCAGATTTTCGACACCGCAGGACGGCAGGAAATCGACGCTGCACTCATCGAGGAAATCAAAGGGCTCAAAGCTTTTCTCAAGCCGCAGGAGATCCTGCTCGTGGCGGACGCGGCGACAGGTCAGCAGGCCGTCAGTGTGGCGACGCACTTTCACGAAGCGCTTGGCATCACCGGGATCGTATTGACGAAGCTGGATGGCGATGCGCGGGGGGGCGCGGCGTTGTCAATGCGCAAGGTCACGAAGCGACCAATCAAGTTTGCCGGCGTCGGGGAAAAGCTCGATCAATTCGAGGTCTTTGTGCCCGATCGACTCGCGGGCCGCATCCTCGGAATGGGCGACATCGTCGGACTGGTGGAAAAAGCGGCGGAAGCTTTCGACGAAGAAGAAGCGGCGCGGATGGAGCGAAAACTGCGCACGGCGTCTTTCGATTTCAACGACTTTCTGGCGCAGTTCAAAATGATGCGCAAGATGGGCCCGTTGGAGAATATCCTTGGCATGATCCCCGGTATGAGTAACGTGCAGGGCCTTTCGGTTGACGAAAAGCAGCTCAAACGGACGGAGGCGATTGTGCTTTCGATGACGAACGAAGAGCGTACCCGGCCCGACCTTTTGAATGCCCGGCGCCGGCAGCGCATCGCACGCGGCAGCGGCAGCAGCGTTACTGAGGTGAATGATTTGCTGCAGCGTTTCAATCAAATGCGAAAGATGATCAAAAGCACTGGCAAGATGAAGAAGATGATGGCGCAAATGGCGCGAATGAAAAACTAACGATATGGCAGTTTCAATCAGACTACGCCGTGAAGGCGCAAAGAATCGCCCTTATTACAAGGTGGTGGTGGCCGATAGCCGCAGCCCGCGCGATGGAAAATTTCTCGAAATCCTCGGGACCTACGATCCAAAAAAAACCGACCGTAACAGCACGCTGAAGCTTGATCGGATCGACCACTGGATCGGACGTGGGGCGCAACCTTCCGATACCGTTCGTAGCCTGATCAAAAAAAACAAGAAAGCGGCAGCCAGCCCGGCGGAAGCCTCGTCAGTGGCAGCGCGGGGACCATCTTCGTAGGACACCCTGCCGTAGGTTATCGATCGTTTCGATCGAGAGACGTTTGCTCGAGATGATGATGCTTGCGAGAGTGAACGCGTGAAACAATTCCTTGAGTTCGTGGTTCGGCAGCTGGTTGAATTTCCCGACGAAGTGATGCTTTGGGAAGTGCCGGGTGGCAAGACGACATTGTTTCGGCTGCAGATGCGCCAGACCGATGTGGGCAGAATCATCGGGCGCAACGGTCAGACCATACAAGCCATTCGCGCTTTGCTCTCGAGCGCAGCCGCGCGGCACGGTGAGCGGGCGATGATCGAGATCATCGAGTAACCAGCCTGCGCATTGGTCTTGCTGACAGGCCGACGCTCGGCCGACAGAGTCTCGCCCGTGCCAAGTTCTGTGCTTGAGAACCGGACATCCGACGTGACGTTTGCTGTTGAACGTGGACATTCTATTTCGATGCTGGTCGACATTCTCACGCTCTTTCCGGAGATCTGTCGCGCGCCTCTTAACCAAAGCATGATGAAGCGCGCCCAGGAGAGCGGCGCTCTCGAGCTTCGGATTCATAATCTGCGCGACTGGGCAACGGACAAACACCACGTCGTTGATGATGCGCCGTTCGGCGGAGGCCAAGGCATGGTCATGAAACCGGAGCCGATTTTTGCCGCGGTCGAATCGCTACGGACCGGCGGCAGCATGATCGTCTTGATGACTCCGCAGGGGAGGCGATTCGATCAGACATCGGCGATAGAATTCGCAAAGCAGGCGCATCTGATCATTATCTGCGGCCATTACGAAGGCGTCGATCACCGCGTGGTCGAGCACCTGGTCCACGCCGAAATATCGATCGGCGATTACGTGCTCACAAATGGCGCGATCGCCGCTGCCGTTTTCGTAGACTCAATCGTGCGCCTGCTACCCGGAGTACTCGGTCACGAGCGGTCGGCTGCTGATGACAGCTTCAGTTCGAACGCGCTGGAAGCACCGCAGTACACGCGGCCGGCTGAGTTTCGCGGTTGGAAGGTTCCGGAGGTCTTACTGTCCGGGAATCACCACGATATTTCCACCTGGCGGCGCTCAGCAGCGGCAACGCGGACGAGAGAGAATCGGCCGGACTTACAGGGAGTGGACGAACGCTCGAAGAGTTGATACGACGAGGAGAAGCGGACGTGAGAAATTAGCGATCGCGATGAAATCAAGCGCGATGAAGCTGAGAGGTGGCGACCAGCGCGCCTCCGAATGCAGGACGAAGCGTCACTTGACGAGGGCGAGGCAGAGCCGAGTAGCCGGGACGACCGTCGGCGAAGTGAAATCCCTGATTGTTCTCGTAGCCTTCGGGAGCGTTGCGTAAAGCAGTAGCGATGGCGGTGAGGGCGGCCGACGCGCTCAAGGCGAAGCAAATTACCAGTGTCATGCTGCTTAGTAGAGCACCTGGCGTGCCCACTTTTCTAATTTCCATAATTCACCTTTGACGTTGCTCGATATTAATTAGAGTCGAACAAGAGCCCTTCGGGGGCGAAGCAACAGTCACTCTTGAGAGGCCTAGACACGAGAAAGCACTACCGGCGTCGAAATTTCCGCTTCGATCGATCGTCCAAGAAATTCGAGCAAAACGCGTACTCGCTCCCGTGCGGGGACCAAACGCGTGACCAGCGCTTCGACGCCCTGAAGCGGTCCGGCCGTGATCTCCACCCGTTGTCCAACGGTAATTTGGGGTTCAATGACGACAACCTCTTCTTCCCCGGCGTTTTGACGCATCGTTTCGATGACCTGTGGTTCCATTACCGCGAGCTGGTCTCCAAACTGCAAAATTCCTCGGATTCCGGGGGAGTGTTCGACTCCGCGGTGCTGCTCCGCATAAATAAAGTGCGCGAACAAGTAACCGGGAAACATCGCTTCAACGAACCAGATTGATCCCCTTCTGGTAGGTCGGCGAAACCGAAGTCGTGGCGCCCAGCACGGGATGTTCAGCTGACGCCGCAACCCACTAGCTGCCAAATGTTCACGCTTTGGCTGCGCTTTGATACAGAACCACAGGGGGTCACGAACACCCAGAAGCTGCTCAAATGATTTTGTCACGGGTTTCCCACTGGCTCGCCGACCATAGCCGCTGCACACGAGCGTGCAACAATCCGTGTGTTCAACCCAATTTGTTTTGCGTCTCCCTCATATAATGAATCCGCCGCTCTCCAAATACGGGGCCGTTCACCGGCCTCATGACCCCACGCCTTTCTGGACGAAACAGCACCGGCGCCGGTCTGTGCCGCGCGGCAGGCGTGAATCCGATGCGCCCCCGAGCTCCGTGGCTAGGAGGCGGGAACGGGAGATGTGTTAGCGCAACCTGAAGACCTCGACCAGGCCTACACCAGTGCCGCCGCTCTTACCGGCAACGATCGCGGTGTATTCGCCAACTGGAAGTGTCGCCACGATCGCTGACTCCAGGTCATTCGTGGGGGGAATAGTCGTCGCGCGAATTTGCGCCTCTTGCGACTGTCCGGTTTGAGGATTTATTTTCCAGTTGTCGTTTAGAGCCACGAGACCGCCGTTGCTGTCATGGAGCTCAAGAGTGGGATTGAGGAGCTTGTTTGGAACTGGTAGTGAAGGCCCAATCGCTCGAACGATCACATCGCCGAAGCCGTTTCCGCCAGTCAGAATGAACCCGCCGATCATCACATTTGACCCAGTCTGGACGAAGCCCCTGGTTGAGATGTTCGCCAAAGGAGCATTCGCCGCCGGGTTAAGGTCGTAAACCTCTACCTGTCCGACCCCAGCCGTGCTGGTCTTTCCGGCAAGGACGGCGGTGTACATACCAGGGGCCAGAGTGGTCACGATCGCCGACTCCAGATCATTGGAAGGCGGAACAGTTGTCGCTTCGACTTCGGCCTGCTGAGATTGCAAAGTTTGATCGTTGATCTTCCAATTATCGTTGGTTGCGATGATCGTATTCGCAGAGTTGTGTAACTCGAGTGTAGGGTTTGCCAGCCGATTCGCGATCGTGTTCGGCAACGACGGTCCGATTCCGCGAATCACGACCCTTTTGGTGTCAGTGCCCGTGACGATGAAGCCGCCGATTGCGACGTTGTTGCCACTCTGCACGAAAAGCCGGGTGGAGATATTGACGAGATCCGCTGTCGCCGGCTCGAAAGCAAGGCCGCCGGCGTTGACGTTGACCGCGAACGTAGTTTTCTGGGAGCCATCCGGAGTGATTTTCAAGATCACCTGAGTGGCAAAATTCGCGACAAAAAGATTACCGTTCCGATCGAAGGCAAGTTGTCGCGGCGCTGCCAATTGGGCTGCAAACAAGCTTTTAACGCCGCCTGGTGTAAATTTGTTGATCGTGCCGCTGCTAAAATCGACCTCGTACAGGTTGCCCGCGCCGTCGAAGGCGATGCCGAGAGGAGTTGCGAGATTCGTCGCGAACGTGCTCCTTGCGCCAGCCGGAGTAAACTTTAGGATTGAATCGGTGTTCACTTCCGAGACAAAGAGGTTACCGTTCTGATCGAAGGCCAATCCTTTTGGACCGTTAATTCCGGAAGCAAATGTCGTCCGGATCCCGGCGGGTGTGAACTTGTAAATCGCGCCCGCGCCGGAATCGGCTGCGAAAAGAATACCAGAGGCATCGAACGCGAGGCCGCCCGGATCGGCCAAACTCGCGAACGTCGTTTGCGCGCCAGCAGGAGTGACCTTCACAATGGTATTGGCCTGCGTATCCGACACAAAAAGATTGCCTTTACCGTCAAACGCCAGCCAGTCGGCGAACGGTCCGGTTGCGAATGTGCTCCTAACGCCAGCAGGCGTAAACTTGTCGACGGTTAGGCCGCTTAACTGTCCACTGTACAAATCGCCAGGGGCAGCGAGTGCGTTGCCACAGATAGAAGTGGTCGCGAGCGCGAAAGCGAGAACAATGGAGAACGGCAGAAGCTTAAATTTCATAATCATTAAGAGGTAATTGCGGAAGCTTATAAGATATGACGTGAGGTAGTCTAGAAATATTTACGCGGAAATGAGCAAAATGGAGAAGCGTGCGCTTGGAACTCACCTGAACATCCATCCGATTGACTCGCCACAAATGTTCTTACAACGACTTCGCGACCAAAGGACAGGCGCTTTAGTGACCCGCTAGTTTGATGTTTGTAAACTCAATTCAGCCTCTAGTCTCCGCTTGGTGCCTTCATCTAAATGATGCGCGAACCAGGTGAAGAAAATGCAAAAGCGAACGGGTAGGGCTGGTTAGAGCCCTACCCGTCAATTTCGCGAAATGTATTTCCTTTAGGCTTTAGCAAATTTCCGACGCAAGCCTTCAATTCCCACCAGTGCGATGCCGAGAAGCGCGACCGCCGAGCCACCGTCCGGCACAGAGGGAATGGCAGTGGTAGATGCCTGAAGAATTGTGAAGGTGAATCCGCTGCCGGTCCCTTGCAGACTAAAACTAGCCTTCGTATCTTCGAAGCCAGTGATGTGCGCGATACCGAAGCCCTGCAGACTCAATGCATTCGGTTTGCCTTTGCTAAACGTCGCGGAGGTCAAGTTCAGCAGATCGAACGAAAATGCTTTCCCGTTGGACATAAAACTCCATTCAGGTGAATTCGTCGACGTCAGTGCCGCGCCAGTTCCTGAGCCAGAGAAGCTGATGTCATTGAACGCAACCATTGAGCCTTCGGCACCGGAGTAGTCGCCCGTCGTGAAGTTGACGGTAATTGGCGGGGTGAAATGCACATTCGTCACGCCCATGGACTGAGACGCCGTGCCGCCGTTCGGGTTAAAGAATCCGATCGTGCCATCGATCATCACAGCCTGTGCTGTCGAAGCGAGACCGCCCAGAACGGTCGCCGCCACAGCGGCTAAGATTGTTTTTGTGAGTTTCATTGTTTTGCTCCTGCTTGTTTGTTGTGGCGTCCACTGTTGCGCGAGCGCCAAGTAATTCTACACCGTAGCTAGCACATCGGATGCCAAGCGCAGAATGCAGAGCATAAGACAAAGGGAGAGAAGAGAATACAGTTTTTCAGAGTTTCTGCGCTAGGGAATGAAAAGGTGATTTTTGTAAAATCCTCCGACGTATTTCGCCGGAGCGGGGAAAACTCGATGTTTCCGCGCCCGCTTACGTCTGGTCTGGCTGAACCATCTAGTCTCCGTTTTCACCTGCAGCGCCGGCAGACAAAACCGGGCGAAGGTTTACGCCTCCGCCCGGTCGATCGCTCGTTAATTGTTTTTGTTCGTCTACTACGCTACGCGGATTTTCCGGCGCAGGCCTTCCAGCGCCGCCATCGCGAAACCTAGCAGGGCAACCGCTGATCCCCCGTCTGGGACTGAGGAAGGCGTCGCCGTTGTCGAGGCTTGCAGGATCGTGAAGGTGAAACCCTTTCCGGTCCCTTGGAGACTGAAGCTGGCATTTGTATCCTCAAATCCAGTAATGTGTGCTATCCCCATACCTTGCAAG
>JBBSIA010000019.1:0-77821 GCA_038232335.1 Chthoniobacterales bacterium | reverse complement strand
GTGGTGCACACCTTCGAACAAGAACTCCCGGATGACGGCGAGCGTTCCCTGCTGAGTTCCCAGGTGGTACTCGATCTGGTCATTATGTTCGTCGAAGATGATCTGGCGCTCGAGCCTGTTGCTTCGGTAGATGTCGAGGAATGTTTTGTGGCGCGGGTCATAGGGAAACAGGCGACAGCTCACCTGCAGGTTGTCGGGCGGCTTTGTCCACGTGAAGTGCAGATGCAGACGAATATCCTTTTGATCCGCCACCGGTTCGATCCCGAGTAGCTTGGCCGTCAGCCTCTCCCCATCCGCTTCAAGTGTTAAGCGTGAGGAGAGAATCGCAGCGACCGTTCCCTTATGTTGGTCAATTCCTGTGGGCGTCAGGAGTATGTCCGGCGTCACCTCCGGCAGGTCATGGGCGACGTCGATGGCGGGCACTTGGATGGTTGCGTCGATCCCCGCGTCCATAACGCGCAACTCAATGTGGCTAAGCGGCAGAGTGTGGGCATAGGCACGGGGTGCGATCAGCCATAGGACCGCGGCGGCGGTCCCGACGAAGCGTTGCCACCGATGCCAGACCGCCGGATCTTTCATCGACGCTTACCTTTCGCGTTGCTAAGGTGGCGCCGCCAAGGGCGACGTTACTTGTTGCTCGCCGTAGCCTGTCCTAGCTCCTGAAGCTTTTGGGCTGCAACCGGAGCGAGGATCGGGCTGAAGTTTGGGTTCAAGCTGAGAGCGCGATAAAGGCATTGTCGAGCAGGCACTTCATCGCCCGCGGCGGCGTAGATCATGCCGGCGTGGTAAAGGAATTTCGCCTCCGGGGTCTTCTGGCTGAGCGCCCGCCGAATGGCCTTCTTAGCTGATTCCAGTTCGCCGTTCTTGTAGTAACACCAGGCCAGGATGTCGGCCTCGAAAACGTTTTTGGTCGTTTTGCGTTCCTCCGCCAGCCGCAATGCCTCAACGAGATTGCGGTCGTGGTCCACATAGAACTGCGCCATCGGGAAGTTGTGCGTCGTGTCGGAGGCGGCGTGACTTTTCCGGTGCAGCTCCTCGACGAGCGCGTATTGCTTTTCGGCCGCGGCCTTATCGCCGGTTAATTCATAGAGGTCGCCGAGGGCGACAAGCGAGTCGTGCTCCGGCGTGAGCGCAATCGCTTTTTGATAGCAGGCGATAGCTGCGGGGTAGTCCTTTAGCGCCGCCTTTATCTTGCCCATGGCGGCGAGCACATGACGATTATCTGGCGCTTTCTGTAACGCGTCCTCGAGCACCTGCTCAGCAGCGGGCAGGTTTCCGTCGCTGAAGTAGATAAGCGCGAGCTGCGCGCGACACCAGGCGGTGTTTTCTGCGAAAACATCTCCAGCACTGATCGCCTGGCGCATGAGCCAGGCGGCTCTGAAAGTTTGCCCTGTGACGTGGAGCAGGTGCGCGCTGCGGCTGTAAGAAGCCATGTCTGGCCTCAGGTCGATCATCTTCTGATAATGCTCGAAGGCAGCGGCGTAGTCCCCAAGCTCGAGCTCGGCGTCGCCGAGGAGGCCGTAGGCGAGGTTATTGCGTTCGTTAAGCACGATGGCCTTGTTCGCGAACTCGATGCTTTTCGCAAATTGGTGGCGACCGCTGTTAACCCACGCCAAACCAGTTATCGCGTCGCCATCTTTGGGGTCGAGCTCAATGGCTTTTCCATAGACTCGCTCGGCGTAGTTATAGTAGTTGGTATCGGCGCTTTCGCGGACATGCTGCATGAGCGCGTCGCCCAGGTTAACCCAGTTACGAGCGTCTGCGCCCTTTTCCCGTGCTTTTGCTGTCCATTTGATAATGGCGAGGTCGGTGGCGGAATTCCCTGTTGGGTGCGGGATGGCAGCGAGTACGTCCAGGGGTGCTGAGTTTGCAACGGCGGGCGCAGTGATTCGTTCCCGTTGCTTCACGCCCCACCCAACTCCTGAAAGGCAGAGAGTTAACCCGACCAAAAACATATTGCGATAACGGAGAGTCTTCTTCACGGGATTCTTTGTGGGTAGCGCAGTGAGTCACCCCGGGCCTGATCCGGGAAGGGAAGCGCTTCCGCGCGTCCCGGACATGCGGAAGCATGTCCCGCCGGATGGCGAGAAGTTATCTTATGAATAGCGCTGTCATTGTCAGTCATTGTCAGCGTAGCCCATTCGACTCGCTTCGCTCGCTCAGGGTAACTCCGCGAAGTTGAAGAATCCCGTGGTCGCACCTTGCAGTGCGCTCCCCGGAGGTCTCTCGATCTGCTTTTCCTTCAACTCATACACCTGGTTCTGCCAAGCGAATGTCGAGAGCGAACGAAGGTTCAATCCTCCGCCCGCTCTCGCACTGCTCGGCCCGTCCATCATCGGGCCCAAGTGCTATTGTCCGAAGTTTTCTCCGGAGTCCTTGCTGTTCCGCGCACCGGCATTCGGCGTGCCCGAGTACGGGAATACCTGCTGGAACAACTGATCATTCGCGGGAACGCTGTCGCCGACAGGCGTTAAGACGGCATAACTCGGGCCGCTGGCGATGGCTGTCAGCAGGATATCGGTGACATCGTCGCCCAGACGGCGCCCGTTAGGCCATCCGCCAGGAGCACCGTTCGCGGTCCGGTCTCCGCCGAAGGTGCTGAGGCGGTTGAAGCCAGGCTGACCGGCTAAACGCACGGGCTCGGTCTCGGTGTTCACCCGGAGCACTTCGGGAATGAAGATGCTCTGCAAGTCGGTGCGACCGGTCTCTTGAAACGGCGTCCCATAGATGCGGTTAACCAAACGCGCGATCTCGGGATTAAGGGCGTAGGTAGCATACTGAGCATCTGCAGTCGGCGCGGTGCGGTTGAGGTTATCCTTGTCCCGGATCGCAACCAACCCCTCGTTGAAGATTGGATTGCCGAGGCGTTGGACCTGAATGAACGCGCCACTCGAACTTTCGTAGCTGCCATCGCTGCTGCTGACGCCATCACCGGCTCGGTCGAAAACCAATCGCACTTGCGGCCGGGCGGTTGAGGCATAGACACCTACTCCTCGCTGGACCTGAGGCCCATAATAAACTGCATTATTGTAAACGTTGTAAGACAAACTTGGCAAATCTGAGATAGGAATCTGAATGGCGTAAACAAGGACGTTATACCCTCGGAAGCCGTCCGTGCCTGCACTTGGAGTGCCGAGAGGTGTCTCACCCTCGGGATTGCCTGCTGCGCTAGACGCGAGAATGCGGGGGTCGAGCAGATTGAAGATGCCAGGGATGTCCGAATAAAAGCCGTCTTCGCGGTGACCAGACCAAACAGTTTCGCCGGAAGGCAGGTTGTAAATGGTCTGCTGCGTGTAGCGATCAAGTGCGGCGAAGGTGGCCGCGCCGGAACGCGCCCTGCCCTGTTCATCGTTGTAGAGCGGCGTTACCCGGTTGCCGACATTGGGTGGCGGCGTGAGCAGGTTTCTGCCCAGGACAGTGGATCGAGTTGCCCGGTCCGACTCGCTGTCCCAGTCGACGCGAGTTAGAGTATAAGTCTGCGTGTAGTTCTGGTTCTCATCACCTACATTCAGGATCTGACCGCCAGCACCGAGCGGTGCGATCGCCTGCCCGTAGGAAAGAACCGTATTCGTCCGCTTGTAGCCCCTGGTGACGGGTGAGAACCGGAAGTCGTAGCGGCGTAGAAGCGCACCCGTTGCTGGGTTGGTAATGTTGATGCTGTAACGAGCATCCGGTGAAAAGCGTTCGAAAATCGCGCCATCGCCCGGCTCTGAGAAAGGGCGGACCTGCACGACGACATTAAGGACCCGCACGCTTGGATTGTCGGATTTGGTTCCGACAAAGGCGTACGTGTCGGTGAGGTTGACCTGCGGGTCTAACTTTATAAGAGGCGCATCGCTATGGTTCGCGGCCCATGCCGCGCTCCCGCCTAGCAGCGTCGCGACAATCGCGCACGCCACGCTGATACCAGTATGCAGCGGACGCGATGAGCGCTGCTTTAAGTTACGCTTAATCATCATTGATGTTCTTTCTTGTTTCGGAGTTGCTTTGCGGAGTGTTAGAGTTCGAGTACGATTCTTTATTCCAAATCCTTTTGCGAAGTGCGGAATTATTCCTCGTGCGGTCAGGCCACCGATGAAAATATCAAACCATGGCGAGTGAGTTCCGGCAGCCGGTAATTCGCGTTGCGATAATCTCGCCGCATAGAAAGACGAAATATGAAAGATCGGACTGTTCTTTGGAGTAACGTCGCCGACTACGGTGTTCGGCACGATGCAGGGCCGAAGGGAATTGGCTTTGCCTTCGCCGCTGTGCTGCGTAATCACCGCGTCGGGCACCAACTCCAAGCAGCTCGTCGCGGCGTAGAATCGGCCGCGTTTGACGTTATTCTTCCCCGACCGCGCCCTCGATCGAGGGCGAACCGATGTGGTCGGAAGCGTGAAGGCGCGTCGCGCGGGACATCAACAGCGCTACGAGCGCCTAGCCCGTGCTGAAGCTGACTTTGATCGGGCGGGGCCACCAGTCATATTGAGTTTGTTTTGGTAGTCATGTTGTCCCCGAAATGTTTTCTCCTTCTTTGGGGTAGAAGCAGCTGCGTTGGGATTTATTTCGGAAAGCTTTTCGAAATGTTGAATACGAAGCTTTTGCAAAGAGGTGCGAAGCAACGAGGTATTGACCGATCTCCCGAAAAGTCCATATAGTATGCATGCGTCAGCGAAGCCGTGTCTGGTTTTATGAATCGTAAATCCTCCATGAAACTGGACGGGAACTATCCCGTGAAAGCTTGACGCCTGAAATCAAACGAGGCGGAGAATTGAAAAGGCCTACCCCGACTCAAGCGAGCGAAGATGCTCAAACCATCGCGCTGCGAAAATCCGAGCTGCGCTATCGCCGTTTATTTGAGACCGCGCAGGACGGGATCCTGATCCTCGACGGCACAACCGGCGAGATCATGGATGTAAATCCGTTTCTCCTCGATTTGCTCGACTATCCTTTTGCTCAGCTTGTCGGGAAGAAACTGTGGGAGATCGGCCAGTTCAAAGACATCGCCGCCAACCGCACCGCCTTCCAGGTCCTGCAAGAAACCGAGTACATCCGCTACGAAAACCTTCCCCTGGAGACGAAAAGGGGAACGAAAATCCAAGTCGAATTCGTCAGCAATGTTACTGGGTCGAGACCGAGAAAGTAATCCAATGCAATATCCGGGTGAGCCGTCCTCCCGCCAAAGACGAGGAGGAAGCAAAGAAACAGGCGAGCGCTTTGGAGCCTCGGTCGTCCTTGGACCAGAGTGCCACTGCCGGCGGCGCTAGCGGGGCCGTCAATCTTAATTTCGAGGACTTGGTCGCGGAATTTTACCTGTCGCTTTATCGGTTCGCGCTGTCGTTAAGCCGCTCGGAAGTCGATGCTTCTGACCTTACACAGCAGACCTTTTTTGCGTGGGCTTCCAAAGGGCATCAACTGCGCGAGGCGTCGAAAGTGAAGACGTGGCTATTTACCACGCTGTATCGGGAATTTCTCGCGACCAAACGCCACGACGCCCATTTTGTGGGTATGGAAGATGATCCGCCGTTTATCGAGCCGCCGCAGCTCTCGCCGTCGATCGTGGATGCAGTCGATGCAGCGATTGTGCAGAAGGCCTTGCATGGGCTGGCGGAGCGTTATCGCGCGCCCGTCAGTTTATTTTATATGCGGCAATTTTCGTATCGTGAAATTGCCGCCATCCTCGATATTCCGATAGGCACCGTCATGTCGCGCGTCTCACGTGGAAAGGCGGAACTGCGCCGGCGCCTTGGCGAAATCGCAGCGGAAACAGCGCGGAAAGTGGTCCAGCCTAACAGGGGAAAGCGAGATGGATGACGCCGAGGTGCGCGCCGTCTTGCGCGCTTATCGTGCAGGGGAGCCCTGGGAAGATACGCGATTCCCGGAAGCCACCAGGCGGGCGGGAGCAGATCCATACCTTGCCCGATGGTGGGCGCATGAACAGGAACTCGACCGGATCATCGGAGCAACACTCCAGAGCCCGCAAGCGCCGCCGGATTTAAAGGAGCGTCTGCTCTCTCGACAAGGGCATAAGACATTGCGCCGGGTACAGCGCACGCGGCTGATTACTCTGGCGATCGCGGCCATGGTCGCGCTGGCGGCTTTTTTCGGTTCATGGAACGGTCCCTTCCAGCCAGCAGCCTCTCTGGCCGACTACCGCGGCGAGATGGTCAGTTTTGTCAAAGTGGAACCGACCGTCGAAATGCGCTCAACCCAGCTCTCGCATGTCATGGAGTGGCTCCGAAAATCTGGCGCGGTGTCACAGTTCGAGATTCCGCAAGAACTCCAGAAGCTGACCCCGATCGGGAGTCGGACTTTGCGATTCCGCGGTCACGATGTCGCGCTGATTTGTTTCCGTCGTTCCGAGGGGAATTGGGTACACCTGTTTGTGATAGACCGGGCAGCCTTACCGCGGTTTTCGGGCGGGCCCCGTCCTCAATTTTCCTCGGAAGGAAGCTGGACCGCGGCGACCTGGTTGGCAGACGATCAAGTATATCTCCTAGCCTTAGAGGGCGATCGCGAACTGCTGGAGCGCTTCCTTACGGCGGCGTGAGCCGCAAGGCAACCACCGTGGTCAGGAGGGGGAAAACTTTGCACGGCCGCTCGCAGCGCGTCGCCCGCAGTCCAAATCGCAGCCGCCAGCAGCACTACATCCTTGATCAGGAATTGACCCGGGGACGCGGAAAGCGCAGGAAATCCATAATCTTTTTGCCACACTCCCGGCGTGGTGAACATAAAGGTCAACGTCGTGAAAAACATCGCGATGGCTCCAAAACTGCCGAGGACGGACAATTTCGGCGAGATGGGTTTGATGGCAATCAGTGTTGCCAGAGTAACTTCTACGACACCCAGCAGGGTCGATAACCCCCGGACGCTAAGAACTGATAACCCCACGACAAAAGCGGGCTGTTCGACGCATGTTTATAAACGCCCTGAGCCTCGTAGGACGTAAACTTCAAGCATCCAATCCAAAGCACAACCAAGACCAATCCTTAGCGCAGAGCGATCGCACCGGTTTTCTCAAGCCTTTGAGCCGCGTGTCCATGGCCGGCAATGGTTCTCCCCATGTCTTTGGACCAGGCACCTCGCCGGTGGTGTTTTGCCACCGGCGAGGATCCCACCACCTTCTTACCAACTTATCTCACCAGTAATTTAACGATTGGTCGTTAGTGTTTCCCAAAGCGGCGCAGAAGTCCCAGACCAGTAAACCCGGTCCCGAGCAACATCGCAGTCGTTCCGCTATCCGGCACAGGATTGCCCCCGCCAGCGGGCTGAACGAAGAAGTCGATGTGCGAGATACCCGCAAACTTTCCGGAGTTGCCAGCCAGCGGCGCATTCACGGTGCCGAAACCAATCACCGCCTGGTCGGCGGTCGCCGTGTAGAGATTGCCGCCGCGGTTTCCGCCGAAGACGAAGATCGCCACGGCGCCCACGGAGGGCGAGCCGGTGAGGTCATAACTGATGGTCGCCGTCTGTCCTCCCGCCGTGTTGTTAAACACCACGTGAACCACGCCGTTGTCGAAGTTGCCCCCGTTCTCTTGCACGCGAAGCGCGTCGATCAGGTTCGGATTGCCGAGGCGGGCGCCGATTTCGCTCTCAAGCGTGGACGGAGACTCGTTCGTCGGCTTGAAGGGGGAATCGGCGGTCAACACCAGATTCGCCCGGGCAGCCGAAGCTAACGCGAAGCTGATAACAAGTGCGATTACACTGAGTTTTGCTTTCATCTTTTGTGTCTTTCTCTCTTGATGGTTCCAGTGCTACATCAGTTTATTGCCGAGTGTGATCGTCCACTTCCTGACCAGGAGGAAATGGCTGCGTCGGATCGGCGATGAACGGGAAGTGGTCGCGGAAGCGTTTTTCGTTCGCGTCCACGAAGTCGGTCAGGAGCTTGCCGTTGTTGAAAAGCGTGAAGGTGGCGTCAACGACATCGTCCACGAGCCGGCGCCCGCCCATGTGACCGAAGCCGCCACCGGGGTTGTTGCCGCCTTGTGGACCGAAGTTCGGAACGTTGAGATCAAGTCGCAGAATGTCGCCTTTTCGCTGGATCACATCGAGAATCATACTGATGTGCGCTGCATCGGTGCCGTAGTTTCTCAGGTCCTGAATGAGGTCGAAGACGAACCGGCCTGCGGCGTCGTCCTCCGTCGTGGCGCCATTGTATTCGTTTTTTCGCGGCGCGGGAATGATGAAGTTGGTCACGCCCGGGTTGCCTTGCCGGTCGACGTTCACATACTTTCCTTGGCCAGTGACTGCGCCCTCGGCGATCACCTGGTTCGTGCGTCGCTGCGTGACAAAGTTAATCCCGATCACGTGTGAGTTAGCACCGCGCAGAAGAGATGCCGGAATGCGGACCGCGGTAATTAGAGTATTGAAACCAGCGTAAGTGTCGCGACCCCGGCGGAAGCCGAGCAGGGACTTGTCGGGATTCCCCGGGTGCGCCAGGGAGGATGCCACCAGCCGGTTTGCGCCTGTATCGTCCAGGAAAAATGGATCATCTGCGTTGCCGCCGAAAAACCTCACGCCGCTGACTGGATCAGTCGTGACAACCGGGGCTGGCGCCGGTGCCGGTTGGGGTTTCTGCGTCGAGAGCGTTGTCGGCCCGGTGAAATTCACGAGCCTGGAATTTGTCTTCCGATCGAAGAGCGTGATTGTGGCGGTCTGAGTCGTCAGACGACCCAAGCCTGGCGTATAGTTTACATCGAGAAACATATCTGGTTTAGCGTCTCCCGTATTTTCGATTTCGAAGCGGTAGCGGATATTGTGATCGAAAATCACCATTCCGAAGTGCTCGCCCGAAACGATGAATCCTTGCGTGCTCGTGATCAGGACGACCTGCGAGTTGTCGTTCGGATCGAGGAACGCGTAAACGTCCGCGATGTCCGCGCCGCGGTCCTGGGTGGTTGTCGGCGAATCGATGTGATCGGACGCTTTCATGCTCGGTAGCCAGAGCAGTTGTAGCGTGAGGAGCGCGCAGCTGACCGCAACGCTGCTGCGGACAGAAGATGCGGAAAGGTATAATCTTGGGGTTGTCATATTTCTGGTTTTTCTTGGATTTGGTTTCCTAATCGTGAGTGTCCGAGAGCCGGTCCGTCCGTTTATTCCCGTATATTTGGAATTATTTCCATTTTTTGGATACAGCTGATCGTCTTGCCTCCCCTAAATCGATTGGCTCCTCCCCGTCAGATGGCAAAATTGCCGGATAGTACGAAAATTATCACAAGACGAACAATTGGAACCAGTTCAGGCGATTCGAAAGAATCTGCTCTCGTCGGCCCCGCCACACGTTCAATCGCTAAGCCCCCAATATGGAGGCGCACACCGTTTTTCGGAACCCATACGGCTGCCACGCGATCACGCCCGCTGACTGCATCGTCGACTGTGAGATGGCTTAGACTGTTGAAAAACCGAGTTTCAGCGGGAAGATGCGCTCTCCGCACCCAGATGGTTATCCTTGATTCGCCGACCAGCTTTCCAACGGTGCAGATGGTTTCTGTAAGTCGCGGACAAGCGGCTAACCGCATGATCGCACACAACGACACCGGAATAACGCGCACGTGGCATCTCTCTCAGACAAAGTGACGAACGCGGCCGAAGATTCAGGCGAACCGGTGTTGTCGATTATTCTGCCGACTTTAAATGAAGCGGAGACTCTAGACGGGGTCTTCTCCGCTGTGGGGTCGGAGAAGATTCGGTCTGAGCTGATCGTTGTCGATGCTGGCAGTTGCGATGATACGGTTGCGATTGCGCGTTCAGCCGGCGCTCGCGTGCTGACCAGCGCACGGCCTCAGCGCGGCCTGCAACTAAATGTCGGGGCGCGACACGCGCGCGGTGAAATCCTCCTCTTCCTGCATGCTGACACCCGGCTGCCGTTCGGAGCCCTGGACCATATTACGCAAACGTTGGATGATCCGACGATCATCGGAGGAGCTTTCGCGCGCCGGTATGATTCGAAGTCCATTGTGCTGCGCGCGACCTGTTGGCTTGCCGGCTGGCGCAATCGTACCGTCGGCTGGCACCTTGGAGATCAGGCGATGTTCGTGCGTCGATCAGCCTTCTTTCAACTCGGGGGCTTTCGCGAGGTTGACATGTTCGAAGACGTCGATTTCTCGCGAAGGCTGAAACGATTTGGTCGCATCGTGACACTGCTGCCACGGGTGATTTCTTCGTCGCGCCGCTTTGCCCGTGTCGGTCCGGCGCGCACCACTCTGCGTGATTTGCGTTTGACTGCTCGCTATTTGCTCCGCGGGCTGGAACCGTTTAATTCGGGCCGGCCCACAGCCACGTCGCCGCCGACCTATCATGCGAGAAAGAGCGCCGGAGAAATATAACGTTGTCGTCATCGGTGCTGGCACTGCAGGCCTGGTCACGGCTGCCGGAACAGCTTCGCTCGGCGGCCGGGTGGCGTTGATCGAGCGCAATAAAATGGGTGGCGACTGCCTCAATTTCGGCTGCGTGCCGAGCAAGGCGCTGATCGCATCGGCGCGGCTGGTCCACAGCATTCGGCACGCGGAGAAGTGGGGCCTCGCGAAGCAGGAGCCATGCTTCAAGTTCGAGCAAGTGTTCGAGCGCATGCGCGCCCGGCGAGCGCAAATTGCGCCTAACGACTCACAGAGCCGGTTCGAATCTCTGGGTGTCGACGTTTTTCGCGGGGAAGCAAGGTTTGTTTCACCGCATGAGGTTGAAGTCGATGGCACGGTCCTGCGCGCGACCAACTTTGTCATCGCCACCGGCACGCGCGCAACGATCCCGCGGATCGACGGAATCGATGACGTTCCGTATTTCACCAATGAAACCATCTTCGACGATCTCGATTCGGCGCCCGAAAGCCTGGTGATTCTCGGAGGTGGGCCAATTGGCTGCGAGCTCGCGCAGGCCTTCTGTCGTTTGGGCGTCAAGGTGACGGTGCTGAATCGCGGCGTCCGCATCCTCGGCAAAGAAGATCCTGATGTTGCGGAGTTCATGCAGGATCGGCTGGAGCGCGAAGGCATCACCGTTCTGAATGCGGTAGAAGCGAAATCTTGCGCATGCGTGGACGGGAAGATCCAGATTAGCTACAGCCAGAAATCAGCGCCCGGTTCGGTCAAAAAGATTTCCGCGGTAGTACTGCTGATTGCATCCGGCCGGACGCCGAATATCGAGGAACTCGATCTCAAAACCGCGGGCGTGAAATTCTCGAAACGCGGGGTCGAGACCAACGCATACCTGCAGACTTCGCAACGGCACATTTATGCCGCTGGCGACGTGGTTGGCCCCTACCAGTTCACCCACATGGCTGATTACCACGCGCGCATCGTCGTGCGGAATATTTTAATGCCATTCCAGCTCCTCCGCCAGAAGACCGACTATTCCGTGGTGCCGTGGTGCACGTTTGTTGATCCCGAAGTTGCCCGTGTGGGTTTAAGCGAGAGCGAAGCGAAAGAAAACGAGATCGAATATGATGTCGTCAGGCAAGAAGTCGCGCACGTCGATCGCGCCGTGGTTGAAGACCAGGAATCGGGTTTCGCAAAGATCCTGCTCAAGCGCGGCACCGACAGGATCGTGGGCGTCACGATCGTGGCCGAACATGCCGGCGAGCTGATTCACGAGTTCATTCTCGCGATGAAGTACGGAATTGGTCTCGAAAAAATCGCCTCGACCATTCACGTCTATCCCACCTTTTCGGAGTTAGCACGTAAGGCAGGCGATCAATACAACAAAAGGCGACTGACGCCATTCGCCAAAAAACTGTTCGACTGGATCTACAAACGGAGACGCTCATGAGTGCGACAAAGAAGTGGCCGTGGAAATGGATCGGAGTCGCGGTCGCCGTGGTCGTCCTCATCATTGCCGTCAAGTTTTTGCCCGTGACCACCTGGCTCAGACATTTCACTGACTGGATCAAGGGCCTCGGTCCGCTTGGAATCATTCTCTACATGGGCGTCTATGCGGTCGCGACTGTGTTATTTCTACCCGGGTGGATTTTCACCGTCGGTGCCGGGATTGCGTTCGGATTACTGTGGGGGACCTTCGCTGCTATTTGTGGCGCTACGATTGGCGCGAGCCTCGCCTTTCTCCTCTCGCGATATGTTGCACGCGATTCCATTTCGAAACGATTCGGGAAGAACAAGAAGTTTAATCAAATCGATGCTGCCATTGGCAAGCAGGGTTGGAAGATGGTGGGCCTATTGCGCCTAAGTCCTTTAATCCCATTCAATCTTAGCAACTACCTTTACGGACTTACCGCGATTGCCTTTGTTCCTTATGTGATCGCAAGCTTTGTCGGGATGCTGCCCGGCACGCTCCTCTACGTGTATCTCGGCACTGTCGGGAAGATTGGGCTCGAAGCCAGCAAAGGCGGCACACACCGCAGCCCGCTAGAATACGCCTTCCTTGCGTTTGGTCTGTTAGCTACGGTTGTGGTCACAGTGTTCGTCACCCGTGCCGCGAAGTCTGCGTTGAAAAGCAAGACTTGATAAATCGAAGCCGGACGCTGAATCCGCTGGTCATCGAAGCCATGCAAGAAATCGGCGCAGCGATATCTCGCGTTAAGCAGGCGCCGATCTTCGTTTAGTCAGGTCAATTGTTGGATTACCTCATCACCGTTGCGATGAAATCCGCGCGGAGCGTTTCCCAATTTCCCGGTGGCGCAAACCATTCGCACGAAGGATCTGCCGATTCTTCGGACGCCACTTTAACGTGTCTGCATTGTCTCGATGAAATCTGATTTTCTCCAACTCATCGAGCAGCTCGCCGGAGCAATGCTAATTATCACCGTCCTTGCCGACGTGTTTCTAAGGTCCTTTACGCGCGGATCGGCACCGGGATTATCAGCGACCGTGTCGCGCGCGGGACCGACGCCAACCGACTTCGTGACGGCGCTGTATGTCGGCGGCAGCAGCGTGTCCATCATCACCACGAGCGATATCGCTCCGAAAACGGCGGGCTTCCGGCTGTTCTTTCTGATCAACTCGCTGATCGGCACCAACTATCGTCTCCCTGACGGTGACCTACCTGTTGCAGGTCTATACGGCGTTGCGACAGCGGAATACTCTCGGCCTGAAGCTTCAGGTCCTGAGTCGACAAACGGGCGACGCTGCCGAATTGGTCGCCGGCCTCGGACCGCGGGGGCAATTCGAGAGCGGCTACACGATTATGAGATCGCGTCTGAGATGACGGGGGTAAAGAGTCGCATCACTTTTATCCGGTGCTCTTTTATTTCCGATTCCGGGAGCCGTTCTATTCTGTCTCACGAAGTGCGCGGCTGGCGCTCGTACGGTGCGCTGATCAAAAGCGCGTTAGATGACGAGCGCTACGGCTGGTTGAAAACCACGGCGGCGGTCTCGCAGCTGGGCGATGTCTTACTGCTCCTGGTCAAAATTCTTGAGGATGCATTCTTGCCGGGCGGAGTCCGCGAGATACCGGGGGCGCCCGTAGCGGAGATTCGGCTCAAGTGGAGGCAGCATTACTTCGCGAGTGTGCAGCGTCTTCGCGATGCTGGGATCGAGACGATCGAAGACTCTAACGCTGGGGCGGAGATGTATGTCTCCTTACGCAGCGAATGGGCGCCATATATCGGGAAGCTCACCCCGGCGGGCGCCTACCGACCGGATGAAATCGATCCGACGCTTCAGTGATCCGAGACATGGGAAAACAAGCATTCCTCGATCCTCCTCGATATGCGCTCCGATCTTTCACCGAAGATTTTCGTCAGTAGGACAACTAAACGACAGAAGCTGGAGATCGCGCGAACCATTTTTTTCGACGGCAGGTGCGTCGCACATAACGTTGGAAGATACTCGAGCGACGATCGTCGGGGGTGGCGACGGGGATCGCGCCAACTGTGGATGATGATGTGGTCAAACTCTCAAGGAAGCGCCACATCGCCGACGGCGCGGGTTAGTGACGCCACCAAGGGACGCGAAAACGACGGTGTTATCGTTAAGCATCCGCTCGATAGCAACAACGCCGCTGCGACCGCAAACCCCCAGGCATATGCCTGCCACTACAAGAGAAATCAAATCCTAAGGACGCTTCGGGCGCTTGCCGGGCTCGGCGCTCCGGATGAACTCCATCTGCCGCTTGCGTGCGGCTTCGTCGATTTCTTTAGAGGCGGCACTCGCAGCCGCGGCTTGCGATGTCTCGTCTGACTTACGAGCAGAAGCAGCGAGTCCAAGATCGTTCGTTACCTGGGCCGGTGTCACCTCGAAAGTACGTTCCCCGTCGGTTACCTGCATTTTAGTCTCACCGCCCGTTACGAGGGTGACCTTGGTTCCGGGAAGCTCACCGATAACACCGGAATCATTGGTGATCGCGATTCGCTCGAGGAGGTAGAAAACTCCCTCTGGAGCGAGCTGCCGGACCGCGACCCGTCTGGGAGAGGCGGGCGACGCCGGGGGGGGCAAACCCCTGACGCTAGCTGCGGGACTGGGTGATGGCGTGTGCTTCACGATAGCCGGGGGCGTCGACATCCCCTTTACGACAGGCGGGGGCGGAGGCGTTTTCTGACATCCGCTAAATAGGACGGTTGCGAGCACCAGAACCATTGCTGCCATCTTCATCGTCGACATGCGCGCACCGGTTATTCCCACTTTACTCGCCTTCGCGTATCGTGAAATGACCGGACACGCAATACATACATCTACCGGTGTGCGCGGTCAGCAGTCTGGCGTTTTCGAAAATCGGATCGCTATCTTAGCAGCTTCAGTCGTCTATAACTCGGCCTAGCAACTGTGCACAAGGCTATGCGGTGAGCCAATAGCGCATTTCATCAGCAGCAACTTCAGCCTTTCCGATCCGGCAGCGAATTCCGTCGATCAGAGGCGTGAGATTCACATCCGAGGAGTTTCATAGCGTGCAATTCTCGAACAGAGCTGGGTCTCGAGCGCGGTCGCCAGATCGAAAAGCCCAGCAGTCGACGCAATCCCACCGCTTCGCCAACCAAGTCCGCTGCGAGACGGTTTGGAGCGAAAGGCAATTTACCTCCGGGTTTCCACTGCCGGTAAATGACACCATTAAAATCGATCCCAGGGTGACTGTCGTTTTGAACGACCGCATCAACGTAACGCTGAACCAGTGAATACCCATAGGGATAGAGGCGCTTGAGCTGCGAGAGCCCTTCGATAACGGCAGCTGTAAAGGGGGCAGACCCGTAAACTCGGAGCCGATCGACCTCATACGCGGGCAGAATTCCCCGCTTGCGGGCGTAAGTATTTTTAGCGATTTTCCCCGCGATTCGGATCGCCCACCTCGTGAGGAGCTTTCGGGGAGAGGTGAATACAAACCCGTTCATGAAGAGGCATGTTCCGAGACTCTCACCCCGTTCTGTTTTTCCTTTATGAGTGGCGAACTCGAGGCCTCGGCTCGCTCTTTTTGACCGGATTTGAGTAACTCCGCCAATACCCGTTCAAGGTCCTCAACTTTGAGCGGCTTTTGCAAGAACGCCACGGCATCTGGAAAAGCGGGCGCTAAATCTTCAGCGTAATCCCCACCCGATAAGAACACGATTTTGCCTGCTGGATCGATGCTGAGGATATTTCGAGAGGCAGTTAGCCCGTTCAGCCTCGCCATCTTGTAATCCATTAAGACCACGTCGGGAGGGTTGCGCTGATATGATTGGATTGCGGCGAGACCGCAATGCACGACATCGACGACTTCATGTCCACAAGTGCGGACCAAGGCAGCGAGCGTCGCCGCGAAGCCGACCTCATCATCAGCAATTAGAACTCGCACGCGCCATTAGGTAGGAATTTTCGTACCTAAATCATAAATTTCTGCATTTATCATAGCCGACTCCCGGAACTCCCAAGTTTTGTGCCAGGGAGCCTGAGCAGTCCGAATGCCTCGACGGCACTTTTGCTTCCCCTTCGAGCACCCCTCGCGACATCTCGTAATGATTTGGGGAATGTTAGGACAACTCGTGGGGCCCGATCCAGGTTCAGCGAGTCTGCCGGTCGAACTTAGCGATCCGGCAGCGTAACAGCACTCCGAGTCAGTCAAATGCTATTAGGCGTTGACGCCTATCACGCTGCCGCGCGTCGCTTCTGTTTTACCAGAGCGCCTGTCGGACGGCCCTTTGCCACGCGCTTGGGCCGCGAACTCTGGGTCCGATTCAAGCTTTCCTGGAGCACCTTCACCAGGTCGACCACATTAGTAGGCGGTCGCGGTCCCTCGGAGCGTGCGGCGATTTCTTTGTTCTGCGCCTTCTGCTCGATCATCTCCATGACTGCGGTGCGGTATTCGTCCTGATATTTCTCGGGCTCCCACGCCACTGCCATGCTCTCGATCAGAGCCTCGGCCATCTGAATTTCTTTGTCGGTTAGTTCCTTCACCGGCTGGTTCGTCAACTGGTCCGCGCTAAGGATTTCCTGTGCAAAGTGCATCAGCTCCAGAATCAGAAAGAGACCGTCTGGTTTCACAGCGGCGAGATATTCCCGGCTTCTGATGGCGACCTTCGCGATCCCAATTTTGCCGGTGCGCGTCAATGCCTTGTGCAGTAAACCGTAAGCTTTCTCGCCGCCTTTCTGAGGCTCGAGGAAATACGGCTTATAGAAGAACTTCGGGTCGACGTCCGCGAGATCGACAAAATCAGTAATGTCCACCGAGTGCGTCGATTCAATCTTCACCTTCTCGAAGTCCTCATCGCTCAGAACGACAAATCGTCCTTTCTCGTACTCGAAACCTTTGACGATCTCGTTCGATGGGACTTCTTTCGAATCAGCGTCCGCGACTTTTTTGTAGCGGATCGGGCTGAGATCTTTCGCGCGAAGCTGGCGAAAACTGAGCGTCTCCTCCCGCGTCGCGGGATACACCGCCACTGGAATGTAAACCAAACCGAAACTAATGCTGCCTTTCCAAATCGCTCGCATAATGTGTTATAGACACCGTACCTGGTTCAGCGCACGGGCTTTGGTTGTAAAACTTTTCTCCCGGCAAAAGCAGTCCAGGTTATTCCGCCTGTCTCTATACAAGGGTAGATGGCGCACTTCGATGTCCTTCAAAATGTGCTAGAGCACGTGCTTAGAGCTTATCCTGAGCCAGACGTTAGGCGTCACGCGGAGAAGTTTAACGTGAAACATTATCCCGGTGCAACCTTTAACATCTTGTGTAGTAAGGGCTTCGTGCTCGGCTGATCTATGAAGCAGAATCGGGACTGGACGCGAAAACAGCACGATTTTCTGCGACTCGCGCTTTGGATATCGCCGCTCATGCCGATCCTGTTAAAGACATTTGATAATAGCGCTGCCATTCTAAGCGCAGCCCATGCCGTGGCCTAGCCGACGCAGCCGTCGAGGCCGGCTTTTTCAATCCCGTGGCGGACCCCCAGACTATGCCACGAAGTCCCTCGTCGAAAGCATTCGGGGCTCGGATGACAGCTTGCATTTATGTGATGAGTTTTAAGCAAACGAGTAGTTTACCCGCATGGAATGGCTGGCTGACCCGAATGCCTGCATCGGACTGTTGACCCTGACAATCCTCGAGATTGTTCTCGGCATCGACAATATCGTCTTCATCTCAATCCTCTCGGGAAAGCTGCCTGCCGCGAAACAGAAGCGGGCGCGGACCATTGGCCTCGGACTCGCGATGTTGATGCGCATTCTGCTGCTACTTTCGCTTTCCTGGATCATCGGACTGACGCGGCCACTTTTTGCCCTGGGCGGGTTCGACGTTACCGGGAGGGCACTGATTCTAATCGGAGGCGGATTATTTTTGCTCGTGAAGAGCACCCATGAGATTCACGACAGACTGGAAGGCGAGGAGGAACACGAGAACAGGTCCGCCGCTCCGTCCCTCGCTGCCGTGCTCCTGCAGATCGTCCTTCTCGATGTCGTGTTTTCACTTGATTCAGTAATTACCGCAGTGGGCATGGTTGACGAAATCACCGTCATGATCATCGCCGTCATTCTGGCCGTGGCGGTGATGATGATTTTTGCCGGCACATTAGCGACTTCGTCGAGCGCCATCCCACGATCAAGATGCTCGCGCTTAGTTTCCTCCTTCTGATCGGCGTCAATTTAATCGCGGAAGGCGCCGGCTTTCACATTCCGAAGGGATATACCTACTTCTCGATGGGCTTCGCGGTTTTCGTGGAGATGTTGAATTTGAGAATGCGAGCGCAGAAACCCGAACCGCAGCCATTGCACAGCCGGCGATTGCAGAAAGCAATCGATCGGATCGAGAAACCCCACCGAGTTTTTCCGGCGTGATCCGGGTGGCGAATTGTATGAACGAGAGCCGGGGCGCTGGCGCCAAGGCTCAGTTCCTGGCTAAAAGGCAGGATCGTTTCACTTTGCGTATCTTCGCGGCTCCAGCTTCGGCGGTCGTTTCCCTTTTCGCACCGCACCTTCCACAGGAACGTATGGGAGCTCACAGCCATCAGCCGCGCACCGGAGCAGCAGGCCGCCACGACTCATATCGCCGCGTCCCACGAAATCGCCGGGAAATTGCAAACGCTGGCCGAAAATCTCCAGCAGCACACCGACGTATTTGCCGCTCGCCACGCTTCCGAGGAGCACGACCTCCGCCGCTCCCCTTTTCAACCGCGCCTCGAGCTGTCGTGCGTCTCGTTCGAGGGGCTCTCGGTAACGTGGATCGCCCTCGTCGATGTCGACTTCCGCGAATTCCCGCAAATCTTGGAGGTTGATGCGCGTCTTCGCCTCAATCAAACCACGCGTCGGCGTGATGACCAGCACGCCCGAGGTGCCGCGGGTAGGCCGGGCGAACTCGTTCGCGTAGGCAAGTTTTCCGCGAAAATACAGCCCGCTTAGGAAAGTGAACACTTCCCCGATGGTTGCGCCGTTCTTCCCGCGAAGTCGCAGCGCAACATCGAACTGAGCTTTCTCACTCAGGACTAAGCGCGCGCGCAAACCTCCCGCGTATGCGGGCGAAAGGAGGAAAATTCGCTGCATGCGTGGCTTTCCGGGAACTTCGAGTCACGAGAGTGACGTGCAAATGAAGAGATCTTAGCCCTCACTGAGACGCGCTTCCGCAAGATCGAGATCGCGCTGAATTCGGCGGAGCGCCTCGTCATTGATGACATGTTCGTTGCGAAGGTGAATGATCGTCCGCCGTTCAACCGCGAGCGCCTTTTGCTGCAGTTGTTGATAATGTCGCGTCACGATTTCGCCGCTACGGTTTCCGTTATTCTCCGCACAGACTCGCAACTGTTGCAACCGCTCGTCGTATTCCACGCGAAGACGCTCCGCAATGTCCGTGGGTGCGTCGCCGTTGGCGACAGCTTCGTCGATAAATTGCAGCGCAGCTTTGTTAGCCTGCAGCCGCGCCTCGCGTTCCTCTTCGTCAGTCAGACCGTCGTCTTTGAGCCCGAGCTTGCGGATAAAACCGGAAAGCGTCAGACCCTGCAGCACGAGTGTCACCAGAATGACGCAAAACGTGAAGAACAGGATGTAACTCCGCGCTGGAAACGGCCGGCCACCGCTGAGCACGAGTGGCAAAGCGAACGCTGCCGCGAGGGAAATGACGCCGCGCATCCCGGACCACGCGATCAGCACGACCTCACGCCACGGCGGAGAAGGATCGCGCGCGCGCAATCTGGCGCTGAGCATTCGCGGCAAATACGTGGCCGTGACCACCCAACCCACGCGCACGAGCACGGCGGCGGCGCTGACCATCGCGCCCAATCCAAGCAATCGCGTCAACGATTCGCTTTTCAGTTCGCGCAGAATCTCGGGCAACTGCAGGCCGATCACGATGAAGACAAAACCATTCAGGAGAAAGACCACCATTTGCCAGAACGCCTCCGCCTGGAGGCGCGTTCGCGCGCCGATCGTGAGAGGTCCGTGCCAGCCGAGAAAAATGCCGGCTGCGACGGTCGCGAGCACGCCGGAGAGATGCATCCGCTCTGCCGGCAAATATGCCGCAAACGGTGTCAGCAGCGAAATTGTGATTTGCACTGGTGGGTCGTCGAGGTGGCGCTGCACCGATCGAACGATCAAGCCAACGAGAAGTCCGCATGCGATCCCGCCGGCCGCGACCCACACGAAAGTCAGAGCGGCAGCCCCGATGGAAAACGTGCCGGTCATGAGCGCCGCGATCGCAAACTGGAGAGCGACGAGGCCGGTCGCGTCGTTTACGAGACTCTCTCCTTCGAGAATCGCTTCAATCCGGCGAGGCACAGCCAGCCGGCGCAGCACGACGGTGGCGGCGATCGGATCGGTGGGTGAGACAATTGCGCCGAGCGCGAAAGCGGCGGCCCAAGGTAGCGCCGGCACCAGCGAATGCGCGACCCAGCCGATTACCACCGTAGTCACAAGCACGAGCCCAATCGCGAGCAGCAGAATCGGCCGCAAGTTGCGCCGGAAATCGCGCCATGAGGTAAAGAGCGCTGCCGGATAGAGAAGCGGCGGGAGAAAAAAGAAGAAGAAAATGTCCGGGCTTAACCGGACCCGCGGCAGTCCGGGCACGAAACCGAGAGCGAGTCCACTCAAGACCAGAACGACCGGATAAGGCAGCGCCAGTTTGTCGGCGAGCACAACCAGCCCGGCGACAACCATGAGCAGGATAACGACGATTTCCGCTGCGTGCATCGAAGTGCAGCCTAACGAGTAAGAGCAGGTTCGGTCCGCAGTCGTGCGAGTGCACGGGTGCGGTTCGCTTCCAGCTGCGAAAGATGTTTCTCAGACCAGCGGCAGATCGCCTGCAGCGGCTCGATCAGCGTCCGGCCGAGAGGGGTGAGCGTGTATTCAACCTTTGGCGGCACGACCGGGTAAACCTTGCGTTGCACAAGACCGTCGCGCTCGAGACTGCGCAGCGTCTGGGTGAGCATCTTTTGCGAGACACCGCCGATGGCGTGTTGCAGTTCTGCGTAACGATGCGTCCCCTTGGCGAGGACTTGAATGATTAACGCCGTCCATTTATCCGCGATGCGCTCGAGCACGACCCGAGAGAGACAGCCAGGATTCATGACAGAGGTCTTGCTCATTATTTGAAGGCTACGTCTCGCGAAGGGGCGCACAAGGACGTAAGTCTCCATAAAGAATGTATCTTCCTATGAGGCTGTGCCCCTGCGTGAGCACGCCGTGCGTGTAGCTCCGTTCTCGCGGGATGCGCTCTCGTCCATCCCTTCGCCGCCGCAGGTTTGCCTTTCACTCCCCTTCGGCGGACGCTGCCAGCCCTATGCGACCTTGCACGATCGCACGACGATGAAAATCCTGGTTGTCGGTGGGGGTGGGCGCGAGCACGCGCTCACTTGGAAACTGAACCAATCAGCGGCGGTCGATCGGATCTTTTGCGCGCCTGGAAATGCGGGCATTGCGGAGATCGCGGAGAATGTCGCGATCAGCACCAGCGACCTGCCTGCACTCGTTAGGTTCGCGAGGGAGAATACCATCGATCTCACCGTGATCGGTCCGGACGATCCTTTGGCGGCTGGAGTGGTGGATCTTTTCGCGGCGGAAAAACTGCGCGTTTTTGGACCGGTAAAGAATGCGGCTCGTCTGGAGTCTTCGAAAATTTTCGCGAAACAGTTAATGCAGCGACAATCGATTCCCACCGCGCGGGCCGGCAGTTTTACATCCAGTGTGGAAGCGTTGCAGTTCTGCGAACGGCTCCAGTTTCCTGTCGTTATCAAGGCTGACGGACTTGCGCTCGGTAAAGGTGTGATCATTGCGCGTGATCGGGGAGAAGCCGCGGAGGCGCTCGACGCGATGCTGAAGCGCGGTCAATTCGGTGAAGCGGGAAAAAGTGTTGTCGTCGAGGAATTCCTCTGCGGGTGGGAGTGTTCTCTCCACGTTCTTGTGAGCGGCGCGGAATATCGGATGCTGGGCACGGCGCGCGATCATAAGCGCGCGCACGATGACGACCGCGGCCCGAACACCGGCGGAATGGGCGCTTTCAGTCCCGCCGGTGAATGGAGTAATGCATTGCAGTCGCAGTTTGAGGCCGCGGTCATGGTGCCGCTGTTAGCGGGTCTTGAATCTGAAGGCGTCACATTTCGCGGACTTCTGTTTCCAGGAATGATGGTCACCGTTGGCGGTCCCCAGGTGTTGGAATTCAACTGCCGGTTTGGGGATCCGGAAACACAGGTGATTTTGCCACGTTTAAAGTGCGATCTGCTGGAACTGATGGCAGCGACCATTGACGGCACGCTGGCGAACGTCCGAATCGACTGGGACGACCGCGCAGCCGTGACGGTGGTGATGGCGTCGGGTGGTTACCCTGGATCATATGAAATCGGCAAAGAAATCACCGGTCTGGAAGACGTTTCAAAGAGCGCGGACATCCGCGTCTTCCACGCCGGCACTCGTCTCGAGGACGGCCGAATCATCACTGCCGGTGGGCGCGTGCTCGCAGTGACCGCTCTCGGCGATGATGTCGCGCAGGCCCGCGAACGCGCCTATCACGCGGTCTCACAAATTCATTTCGAGGGGTGTCATTATCGACGCGACATTGCCGTGAGCGCAGTTCCGCGTAATCTCGGCAGCCACTGATGTCTGGAATCCAAACCGTCGTCGCGGCTTCCGTGGTCGCGTTTTTCGCAAGTGCGGCTCTCGCACAAGCGCCGAAGCCCGCGGCTCCGGCCGTTTCAGCTTCACCCGCTCCTTTAGTTTCGGCGACTCCCGCACCGCAACCAACCTCCACACCGACCACGGAATCGCTGATCAATTCCTTGGGCGCGGATGAGTTGCAGCAATCCATTCAGTTATTAAAGACGAACTACCTCAATGCGGAAGGCCTCAACGAGACGGAGCTCAACCGCGCCACGCTTCAGGGTCTGCTCGCCCGCCTTGGCCGCGGAGTCATGCTCGTTGCTCCCGGCGACGCTGGGAAAAACGAAAGCAAGACGCCATTCTACGCCGAGATTCTCGACGGCCACATCGGTTACGTGCGCGTCGGATCGCTCACTCCGGAAAATCTGCAGGCCCTCGACACCAATTTACAGGCATTCGCAGGAAAAAAAATCGACGCTCTCGTCCTCGATCTCCGCGCCAGTCCCGCCACCACCGACTTCGCCACGGCTGCGGAGTTTGCGAAGCGATTCTGCGCGAAAGGCAAAACGATCTTCATCTTGCGCAAGACTAATCCGCGGCAGGAACGCACCTTCACTTCCGATCGCGAACCGTCCTTCAACGGATTGCTCATTGTTCTGACCGACGGCGATACGACGGGCGCTGCGGAAGCGGTGGCCGGCGTCTTGCGACTGCAGGACAAAGCGTTAATTATCGGCGAGCCTACTGCCGGTCGCGCGGTGGAATATTCCGATCTGCCACTCGCCAGCGGGAAAACACTGCGCATCGCAGTCGGTGAAGTGGTCCTGCCGGAAAAGCAGCCGCTCTTTCCCGGCGGGATAAAGCCAGACATTGCGGTCGAGCTTCCGAGAAGCGACAAACGGCAGATCTTCCAAATGAGCACCGCGAAGGGAATGGCTCCGTTCGTGTTTGAGAACGAGCGTGCGCATCTTAATGAAGCGGCTTTGTTGGCCGGAAAAAATCCGGAGCTCGAGGTGATGGAAGCTGCGCAGCGACGCGGGCGCAACGCGGAAAAGATTACGCTCCGAGATCTCGTCTTGCAGCGGGCGGTGGATGTCATCACTTCACTTTCCATTTACCAGCGTCGCTAATCGCTTCTCCACGCGCAGAGCGGCTTTCCCCTCCGCACGCCCGGGCTGGAAAATCTGCACGCATCGCAGTAATCTCGTCGCTCGGTGAATCCACTCGAGCAACGCATCGGCCATAAATTTCGCAATCCGCTTTTGCTGGCGGAAGCGCTCACGCACCCCAGCCTCGGCCACGAGACCCAGCGCCGGCATTTTGATAACCAGCGGCTCGAGTTCCTCGGCGACGCCGTCCTTCAGCTCGTGATCACGGAGTATCTTTACGCGCAATTTCCCCGGGAAGCTGAAGGTCACCTCACGAAACTTCGCTCGCGGCTGGTGTCACGTGACGGCCTTCGAAATCACGCCGCCGAGATCGATCTCGGTCGCTTCCTCATGATGGGCCGGGGTGAAGAGGCAAGTGGCGGGCGTGAGAGAACATCGACTCTGGCGGATGCGTTCGAAGCCTTGATTGGCGCAATTTATCTGGACAGTGATTTCGAGACCGCGCGTCGCTTCATCCTCGCGGAAGCGGCGGGCACTCTCGCCGAACTCGCGAAAGAGCCGATCGACATCAACCCAAAAGGTCATCTGCAAGAACTGCTGCAATCAATCTCGCCTCGCAGCCCGACCTACGAGGTCCTCTCGCAAACCGGGCCGGAGCATGAAAAAAATTTTGTCGTGCAGGTGACGTGGGAAGGAATGCCACTCGGGCAAGGCGCAGGTCACAGCAAGAAGCAGGCGGAAACGGCCGCGGCATTCGAAGCGATGCACGCAAGACGCTGGGAGGCGGCGGAGCTGCGCTCAAAGCTCGATGGGGCGAGACTCTGTCCAGCCGACAAAATCAATGCTACGACTTGAGGCGGCGAAATAAGTGATCATCTCCGGGATTTCCGTGCACTCGCCGCTGTAGTGCCGCGCTGAATAGGTTTGAACCGCATCATCTTTCACGGAAGGTAATTCCTCTCATGGCGACCTCCCCGTCCGCTGGTGCTAGCTGGCTGCGCAATCCGGTCTTCCGCTTTTTCGCTTCAATCAAGCTCGCGGTCGTGCTGCTCGCGGTGCTCATCATCGGCGCGATTGCGGGCACGATCTACGAGTCGAGCTTCGACGCGAAAGTCGCGCGCGCCTACGTTTACGGGGCGCCTTGGTTCAATATTTGGCTGCTGCTTCTCGCGGCAAATCTGACGGTCTCGGCGCTCTCTCGCTGGCCGTGGAAAAAGCATCACGTCGCCTTTCTCATCACGCATCTTGGGATCATTACGCTGCTGACCGGCTCGTTGATTGGACGCATCTGGGGAATTGAGGGGACGATCACGCTGTTCAAAGGCGAACCGCCAACGAATCGGCTGCTGGTCGATCAACACCAGCTCCGCGTCCGCGACACCGATGGCATCATTAAAGGTTATGCGACCGAGTTCATTAACCATCCGCCCACCGCACAAAAGCCGTGGGATCTTGGGCCACTCGCTTCAGGCGCCAGGCTCATGCTGGTCGGCTACGCACCGGCGATCGAAGGGAAATTAATCCCGAAGCCGCGAGGCGAAGGTGGTTCGCCGGCCCTGCACTTCACAATCGCGACCGCGATAATGAATCAGCATCTCGACAGCTGGTTGTTGGCGGATGATCCGCAGCACGGCACTTTCGGAATGGGACTCGCCAACATCGAACTGAAGCGCGGGTCTGCGTCGCTCAACCGTGCTGCGACGGTTTTGCCTAACGACTCCAAGCCGGCAGGCGAAATCGAAATTGAGGAGTCGATTTTTGCTTTCGCGAAAGCGCCGGACCAGCAGATCGCAAAGTCCACCAAGGGCGGAAGCACCGGAGCGAAAGTCCAGTTAACGCCGCCGCAGAACGGGAACAAAGGCAATGTCGTCGTGAATGTGGCCGGGAAATCATGGACCTTCGATGTCGCGCAAGGTCTCGGGAAACATCTGACGCTCGATGGCAGTCCGTTCGCGTTGCACATCGATAACTACTGGCCTGATTTTCGAATCGATAACGGCAAACCCGGAACCTTGAGCGAACAGCCCAACAATCCCGCGGTCGTTGTCAGCTTGCGCGGGAAAGCGGTGCCGATCGCGACGGCTCCTGATCCGCATGGCGCGGGAGGCGGTCCGCCCAAGATGCCGCCAGCACTCGGCGACGCCTCCGCGAATCACCTCACCCTTTTCGTCAGCGACGAGGGCGCGATCAGTTACGAACTCGCGTCACGGAAAGGCGGCCGCTCGACCGGCAAACTGGAATTGAACAAACCGTTGCCGACCGGTTGGGCCGACTGGCAGTTAATCGTCGATAACCTGATGCAGCATGCGGAGCAATGGATGGATTTCAAGCCCGTCGCCGCCGGAGCGACCGGTGAGAATTTGCCCGACGGCGTGCAGGTTAGAATTCAACAGGACGCTAAAACATTCGAGCAATGGGTCCCGGCGGGGTGGGAAATTTCGGTGCCGACGAAAGCGGCGGAAGTGCCGATTTCCTATGGCTGGAGACAAATTCCGCTGCCGATCGGCCTCGAGCTGACGGAGTTCGAAGTGGAGCGCAATGAAGGCAGCGACAGCCCGGCTGGTTTTAAAAGCACGCTGTACATCACAACTCCGGAAGGCGGCAACGCGACCGGTCAATGCTGGATGAATCATCCCTTCAGTTATCCTGGCGCTTGGTGGCGCACCTGGACCGGCCTCACATTCAAAATGTCGCAGGCCTCGTGGAATCCCGACAATCTCGGCCAGAGCACCATTCAAATTTTGCGCGATCCCGGTTGGCTGCTGAAATGGATTGGATCGCTCCTGATCGTCTCCGGCATTTTCATGCTCTTCTACCTGCGTGATTTCCGGCGACCGCCGCGTGGAGCGACGACTCAGAAGCCAACCCTTGCGAAAAAAACGAAAGGCGCACGGGATGGTTCGCTCGTGTCGGCGTGACCAGTGTTCGAGGCGTGGCGCTCGGAAATGAAAGCGCTTCGCTGGTTCGCCATTCTCCTTTTAACGGGATGCGCAGGCAACCCGGCGACGCCGTGGACTAACGAGGCCCGACAATCGCATAAATGGGGCTACTACAGCGGCCCGATCGACACGCGTTGGGAGGCAGATGGACGCACCATGATTCTGCTAAGCGAGCTGCGTTACACCGACCCGAGCGGTGTCGTCTGGCGTGCGCCCGCGGGCGCGCGGGTGGATGGCGCATCGATTCCGCGCGCGCTTTGGTCCTTCATGGGCGGTCCGTTCGAAGGACGCTATCGCGCGGGGTCCGTTCTTCATGACGTTTCTTACGATGACAAATCGCGGCCCTGGCAGGAGTGCGACCGCATGTTTTACAATGCGATGCGTTGCAGCGGCGTCAGCGCAGTGGAATCGAAAACGATGTATTACGCGCTCTACCGTTTCGGGCGGCACTGGAAGTTCTCACCGCGAAAAGCACAACCGCTGGGTTCGAGCGAAAGTGTCGCGGACGCCCAGGCACGCAGGGCAACCGCGCTCAACCCGGAGGAAGTGAACGCGATCCAGGAATGGATTCAGCAAAACAATCCCAGTCTCGGGCAAATCGAATCACGCGCTGATTCGGAGCAACCGTAAGAGGGGCGTTGGCTCGAGAACTATTCGAGCTCCTTTCTCAGACGTAATCCAAGCTGCATCCCGAGCGCCGAACGCTTTCGGGAGGGATCCCGTGCATTATCTGGAGGTCGTGACGGATTGAAATCCAGCCTCGCGACTGCGCGGCTACGTTACGGCTTCGCCCCAAATCCTTTCGGGGCTCAGAATGACAGCACACTCAGGAGATGACGTTCTAGTCAGCGCGTTTTTCCAGGTCCCCAGAGTGCGCGGCCGGGTTTTGCGCCGGTGTGCTCGCCATCCTTAATTACTTGCGCGCCATTCACAAACACGTGCCTCATCCCCACCGCGTACTGGTGCGGTTTCTCGAAGGTTGCTCGATCCGCGATCGTCGCCGGATCGAACACCACGACATCGGCGAACATCCCTTCTTTGATGAATCCGCGGTGATCCAAGCCGAGATTTGTCGCCGGCAATCCGCTCAGGCGTTTCACCGCTTCAGGCAATGAAATCACCTTCTCGTCGCGCACATACTTTCCGAGAACGCGCGCGAAATTACCGTAAGCGCGCGGGTGCGGATTCGATTTCAGGAACACACCTTCCGGGGCCTGTGACGCTTCGTCGGACCCAAACGATACCCACGGCCGGGCGACTTCGGTTTTGATATTTTCCTCCGAGATCAAGAAGTAGATCGTTTCGATGCGGGAACGGTCTTCCAGGATCAAATCCATGATCGTCTCGATCGGGTCTTTCCCGCGCATCCGCGCCACTTCCGCGAGGGTCTTGCCGGTCAGCGGTTTCAACTTCTCGGACTTGAAGCCGACCAGCAGAATCCGATCCGGTGAACCCGCCGCGAGATAAAAATTCTCCCAATCATCGCTCGGCGTGCGAACCGCGGCCGCGATTTTCTCTCGCATGGCCGGATTCGCGAGCCTCTGGAAGAGTGCTTCCTGGCCGCCGTCCTCGGCCCACGGCGGCAGACTCGCGTCGAGCCCCGTTCCTCCCGCAGGATAGGTGTACATGTCAGCGGTGATTTTGAGACCCTGCTTGCGCGCATCCTCGATCATTGAGAGAACGCGGCCGAGCTTTGGCCAGTTCTGCTGACCGGCCGCTTTGATGTGATAAACCTCAGCGGGAATCTTTGCTTCGCGACTGATGCGGAGCAATTCGTCAACTGCCTGGGTCAGCCGGTTCCCCTCGCTCCGCATATGCGAGATGTATTTGCCCTGATATTTCGCGGCGACTTTGCAGAGTTCGATCAGCTCTTCGGTCTTCGCAAAAAAAGCCGGCGGATAGATTAACGATGAGCCGATTCCAAGCGCGCCCTCTTCCATTCCACGCTGCACGAGTTCGCGCATCTGCGCCAGTTGCTCGGGCGTGGGGGCTTTGTCTTCGAGTCCGATCGCGTATTCTCGAACGGTCGTTGCCCCCAGGAATGAAGCGACATTCGGAGTGATGCCTCGCCCTTCGAGATAATGCAGATATTCCGCGAGCGTGGTCCACTTGATATCGAACTTGATGTCACGTTGCTGCGCAATCATTCGCTGCTTCATCCGATCGTTCAGCGGTCCCATCGATTCGCCCTCACCCATGATCTCCGTCGTCACGCCTTGTCGAATCTCACTTTGGGAACGACCATCCTCGATCAGCGATTCGTTCGACCACGAAAGCATGTTGATGAATCCGGGCGCGACCGCTAATCCATGGGCGTCGATCACTTGCCGCGCAGTTGCAGCAGAAAGGTCGCCAACCCCAACGATCCGGTCACCACGAATCGCGACATCAGTGGCTCGTCCCTCCACGCCGGTCCCATCGTAAATGGTTCCCCCTTTGATGAGAACGTCGAGCGGCGCCGGCGTCGTCATGAGGTCGGGCGCTTGCGCAGACAAAAACTGAGCCGAAGCAGCCATGATCACGGCGAATATCTTAACTGGAAGGAAATCAGTCATCTACTGCCTACGCTGACAGGTGGCCGCGAAGGCGTCACCGCGAAAATGTGCTTATGTCATCCCGAGCGAAGTCGAGGGGGGTCCCCGTTGTGGGACCTCAAGGTAACGCTACGGGATCCCTCGACTTCGCTCGGGATACATGCTTGCGTTGCATTATGAGATAGCTCGCCTTCTAACCTGCTGCGTTTTTCAGACTTAAGTAACATCTATGATCTCGAGGTATTCTTCGCCGGACGGAAACCTGAAACGAACGCGATCGCCACGCCGTGCATTCAGCAGCGCCTTCGCGATCGGCGAAAGCCAGCTCACCCATCCGCGGTCCGCGTCGGTTTCATCCACGCCGACGATGCGATAAGTTGTTACGTCGCCTTTCTCGTCCCGGACGGAAACCGTGGTGCCGAACCGAACGCGGCCTGTCGCTCCATCAGCGGGATCAATGATTTCGGCAGATTGAAGACTTTGCTCGAGTTCTGCGATGCGTCGATCAATCGCTGTGAGCTGTCGTTTCGTCTCCGGATCTTCTGCTCCGACAAACTTCGGCCGCTTCTTCTCGATGAGATTTGCCATCTCCTCCCGCAACCCCTCCGCGCCTCGCCGCGTCAGATAATTTTTCGCACCGGGAGGCAGCGGCGTCGCACGCTCAATCGCGACCGGTAGATCGGGCGCGTCGTCGGATTCGCGAGTAAACGCCTTGCTCATCTCGCAATATATCTCCAGTGCATGGGAGAACAATCAGCTCCATCGCCAATACCAACCCTGGCGGATCAGTTTCGTCTGGCGATGAAGAGGCCGGTAAATTCCGCTGCCGCCGTGTCGTTTTCCTCGATCGTCACCCAGAGCTGAATTCGGGATTTACCGGTCGCTTGCAAGCGGGCGCGAAACGCGGCCATTTCAGCTGCGGCCGGCAGCGCGCAGGTCGCGCGGATTGTCTCGCGAACAGGCAGGAGAAAGCGAATTGTGCTTTCGGCAACGACGACGTGCACAGGATCTTCACGTAATGCCAGCCAAAGGACACCATAGCCGGCAAGCGTCGCGATCGCGTTAATGCTTCCGCCGAAGCCAGTTTGCAGATGATTGGAGTTTTGTGCGACCGGCGCTTCGATCGCAATCCTGCCAGGCTCCGCGAAAACTACGCGCACACCCATCGCGCGGGTCAGGGGAATCTGCGCGTGAAAGAATTCTTCCACTTCACGCGCGGCCGGGCTCGATTGCATTGCGCAATGAAGCGATCTCGCTCGGATGCGCGACCATTTTGATGAAAAACGGTCAGCTCAAACCGATCATACCCAGTTCCAAGTTCTTGCCAGCGGAGTAATTGGATAGTTCGATTCGCTGACTCGTTGCATGGTTGATCGTCACTTCGAAGGGGACGACGCTCCGCGGAGCCTTTCCGCCGCGAGGCTTCGTCTGAGTCTCGCCCCCACATCACAGGTTCCACTGTCCGGAAATGATATCACGTGTTGCCGGGAGGCTTGCCTAAGCTGTTCAAATCATCTACTCACTGCACAAGAGAGGCGACAAGGCGGCGGAGCAGATGCGAATAAATTGTATGAACTCCCATTCGGAGCGGCTCACTGTTTTTCGCTCTCTCCTTCTTTTGCGTGCTTCCCGTCCTTCCCCGATTCGGAGGCGGAAGCGATTTTGCCGGGCTTCGGCGGCAGCCGCGATCGCTCTCGCCGTGACGTTTTCTTTGATGGGGTGCGCGGAGGATTATTATGGTGCTCGCCCATATCGTAGCGGCTACTACGCGACTGGTTATCCTGGCTACCGCCCATACAATCCGTACTATTCCTCCGGGTATGCGGCTCCTCGTTATTACGGCGGCGGCAATCCATACGGCTACCGCGGCGGTTACCCTTATGCCTATGGTGGCAATCCATACGGCTATGGCGGAAATGGGTACGGGAGCTACGGTTCCGGCGCCTCGGTTGTGATCTCGAGCAGGAGTGGGCGCTCCTATGATTCGCGAAATTCGAGGGATCGGCGCGGGCGGCGCGCCCATCGCCGCAGAACGGTGACGCCAAGCCCAACGCCGTTTGCGCGTTAGGCCGAACGCCGCGCATCTGGAACAGGGTCGCGCCAGCGGCGTCTGTTGCGAAATTTGAATGTAATCGGGCTCCCGCGGAGAAGGTTGAACTTCTCGTCAACGCGCTGACGTTTCCAGCAGGATCGCGAGTTCATCTCGCCATAAAGCCGCCATCGTATGGCTACCGTGGCCTCGCGTCTTCTCGCTCAAAGGGAGAATCACGGCGCGACCGTGTGGCACGCGTTTGATCTCGGATTCGAGAATACCAAGTTCGGGCGGATTGATCAGATCGTCAGCCGAATTGATCGCCAGGAGCGGGGCGCGGATTTTCTCCAGACCCGGTCCCGGATCGTAATCGTGTGACGCTTCCAGCGCGTAGAGCACGTCGTTCGCGTCACCGGTTTTCATGTAATCGGCGACAAATTTGTCCAGCACCTCGTCCGTCTTTGCGAATGTGGGCCCCTCTTTCTGCCGCAACACGGGATTGCTGCTCATAAACCACAGCATCCGGGCCGCAAGCCGGAGACTCTGCGGCTGCGTCGCGTATTCGCCACCACGCCAGTCCGAATCATTGCGGATCGCGTCGATAACGATGCGACGCCACGCACGATTGCGGCCGGAAATTTGCGTCGGCAAACTCGCCAGCGGCATCAAGGCGTCCATGAATTCCGGATGTGTTTCGCCCCAGAGCCACGTGTGCATTCCGCCCATCGACGTGCCCATCACGAGCCGCGCGTGGTTGACGCCGAGTCCATCCGTCAGTAATCGATACTGCGCTTCGACCATGTCGCGATAGCCGTAACGCGGGAATTTCGCGTGCATGCCATCGCTCGGTTTGCTCGACTTGCCGTGACCGATTCCATCCGGCAGGACGATGAAAAATTTCGTTGCATCCAACGGCTGATCTGCGCCGAAAAGTTCACCCGCGAACTCCGGCCGGATGAATTGCGCGCCGCTGCCGGTCGTGCCGTGAGTGATGAGCACGGCGTTGCGCGTCAGACCTTTTGCATCCTTCTCAGCTTTTCCGAGCGTCCGGTAGTGAATCCGCAGCTCAGGCAAGCTCTCGCCGGAGGCGAACTTGAAATCGCGCAGGATGTAATCCCCTTCCGTGGGCGCCGGATAATCGGCTGCCTCAACATCGGTTGCGACCGTGGCGAAAGTCACTGCGAGCGCGAAGAGCAAAACAGGAGATCGAAAAATCATCGGCATGCTCCGCGACCTCCTCATAGCTATTCGCTTCCCTCGCGCAATGCGATTCGCGCTGCCGCCACTTCCTTCTTTTCGTCCGCGCTCAGCGATGGAAAATGCAATTTCAGCGCGCGCATTTCTTCGATTACAACCGACGAAACCACCAGGCGAGTGAACCACTTGTGGTCCGCTGGCACCACATGCCACGGAGCGCATTCCCTCGCAGTCTCCTGCACCATCGATTCATACACTTCCATGTATCGATCCCAGAGTTTCCGCTCCGCCAGATCGCCTTTTTCAAACTTCCAGTTTTTTTCCTTTTCCTCGAGTCGTTCGAGCAATCGTTTCCTTTGCTCTTCGGGCGAGACGTGCAGAAAAAATTTCAGCACGAGCGTGCCGTTTCGCGTCAGATGGCGCTCGAAATCATTGATGCTTTGAAAGCGGTCGTCCCAGATGGATTTGCTGACGAGCTTTGCGGGTAGTTTTTGATTCTTGAGATAATCCGGGTGCACCCGCACTACCAGCACTTCCTCGTAATAACTTCGATTGAAGACAGCGATCTCCCCGCGGTCAGGTAACACGAGCGACGCGCGCCAAAGGAAGTCGTGGCCCAGCTCTTCGGCGCTCGGCGCCTTGAAGGAATGGACGCGGCAGCCCTGCGGATTGATGCCGGACAGGACGTGCTTGATGGTGCCGTCCTTGCCCGCGGCGTCCATCGCCTGAAAGATCAACAGAACTGACCATTCATTTTGTGCGTAAAGGAGTTCTTGCAGCTTGCATAACTCTGTCATGCCGTCCGCCAGTTCATCAGCCGCATGTTCCTTCGATTTGATGTCGCCTGTGTCACCGGGATCACATTCTTTGAGCCGAAATTTCCCGCCATTCTCGACGCGATAACGACGGGCGAGTTCTGCGCGGTCGAAAGCCATTCGTCAGGCTATTTCGTAACCAGTGAGGCGCGCGAGCGTTTTATGCTGCCACTGGAGATCTGTGCCTTTTCAACAAATCGAGGCCGCGAAACAACGATCGACGTCGCACGCAACGTGGCATGGGCTTCCAGCCATGTCTTGATCCCCGGCTGGAAGCCGATGCCACACGACCGCTCGAGGTGCAAAGTCGAAAAACTCCCGGAATCTCGGCATCAACTCAATCGGCGAGGAATGAACGAATGCCGCCCCCCGAATGCGATTTGACCCGTTTACCGATCTTGTCCACGGCCGCCGCTGCTTCGCCGAGCACAAGCGGCACCGTCGCAAAAGTTGCTGCCGCCGCCAACAGACACCAAACGCAAAATGCTTTATGCTTGGCCCACTGATCGTAGGTGAGCTTTCCGGCTTGTAGCGCGTCGAAGCCGACTTTCGCTGCCAGTGCGAGCGGAACCCACGGCATCGTTTCCACCCGGTTTTTTCCACCCATTGCCGCCAGACCCATGGTTGCCGCGTAACTACCGAGGCCGATAACCGCATCCGGCGTCGAAAGTTTGGCGTAAGCCTCGTCCGAGGCGTCGACTTTGTCGGAGTCCATCATCGGCAGAGGCAAGTCGGGGAGCCGACGGATGATGCCGGTTTGATACAAAGCGATCAGTCCCATGCAGCCAATTGCAGTCAGGCTTAGGGCGATGACGCCCCGGCGTTCCTCCAAGTAATCGCCGGAACCGTTGCGTAACTGCTCGCTGAGTTTCTTTGGTTTCATAGCTTGCCGGCCTCGTGAACAAAACGCAACTGGCGCCGATCGCGGTCGCCGCAAATAACCGGCGTCATCCTGAGTGCAGCGCAGCCAAGTCGAAGGGTCCCGTGGGCTCACCTAATAGTTTCGCCATAGATTAAAGCGCTGCCTTGCGCTCCCGGCCTCCGTTTACGACCTCGAGTTCTCATGAAGGCGGACATCGGATGATGAGCGGCCATGCCGGCCCCGGCGGTTAAGGCTGCTTCTCGAACTTCATCGCCACTGAGTTCATGCAGTAGCGCAAACCGGTCGGCTGCGGGCCATCATTAAACACATGACCCAGGTGCCCGCCGCAACGCGCACAGACTACTTCGTCGCGTTTGATGATCCACGAGCGATCACTTTCGACCCGGACAGCGTCTTTTGTGATCGGCTGGAAGAAGCTGGGCCAGCCGGTGCCTGATTCGAACTTCGCCTCGGAACTGAACAGCTCCTTGTCGCACGCGGCGCATTTAAAAATGCCGTGATCATGCAAGCCATTGTAGGCATTCGCGAAGGGCCGTTCCGTGCCTTTCCGCCGCAGCACGTAATACTGATCCGGGGTCAGGGCTTTCTTCCACTCGGCATCGGTTTTCTCAATCTTATCACTCATAGCTGGTGGCGCGGTTTGGCTGGCGTTCTCCTGCCCCGAGACCATAGCGCCGGTGGCAAGAGACGCGGCAAAGAAGAAGGTAAGAAATTTCATTTGAATTCGATTGTCGCAAGTAGGAGTCGCGACGCGCGCAGTTATTCCCGCCACTTGGATTTGTGGGAGAACAGCAAGAGCGCCGTTCGAGGCACCCGGAGAAAACCGGCGATAACCCCTTTGATTCCGACCGTCGGCCCGACGCTGCGCTGGAACTTTTCATGGTCAGGCAAGGCATGGAAGCCGCGTCTCTTCTTCGCGCCTTCCAGATTAACGACGCTCTGGATCAGCCCCAGATGGGAAAAGGCCTGTGGAAAGTTGCCGAGGAACTCACACGATTCGGGGTCGATCTCTTCCGAATATAATCCAAGCGGGCTCGCCAGCGCAATCACACGGTCGAGCATCTCCTCGGCGCGCTTGAGGTGGCCCTCGCGAATCAGGTGATTGATCCGCCAGAAGCTGCAAATCAGGAATGCGCCTTCCTTTCCCGCACCCTGCTCATGGCGGTAGAGTAACGGATCCCGGCCGAGGCCCTCCTCGATCGCTTCTCGTGTCAGCGCGGCGACGTGCTCCGGCAGGAACCCGGTGGTGAAAGCGAGCAATGTCGAAGCATCGAGCGCCGGGCGATTCAGCTTCGCGGACAAAATTTTTGTTCCGGCGCGACTGATCATTCCGCGGCTCATGACCTCGTGACGGATCTCATCACAGGCCCGCTCAATCTCGCCATCGTCATCACCGAGCAGATCGCGCGCGCGTTGCAGTGCCACCCAGCACATGATCTTGCCATAGGTGAATTGGTGCGTCTCGGGTTCCTCCCAGATGCCATTGTCATCCTTGCGCCAGAAACGCAATGCTTCACCGGTCAGGCGTCCCAGCATTTTGCGTTTGTCGCTATCGATTTTTCCGCCGGTATGCCGGAAGAAAAAGAGGCTCTGGAGAAGATGACCGTAATTATCGAGCTGGAACTGGTCCTTGGCGCGATTGCCGATCCGGACCGGCTTGGCGCCGCCGTAGCCTGAGAGATGATCGAGCAATGTCTCCCGGCGGACAGGATTGTCGCCGATCGCAAACAAGACCTCCGCCGTGACTGCGTCATCACCGGAACCTTGTGTTTCGCAACGCTCCATCCATTTTCCGATCGCGAAATTGAGGAAGTCCTTCGCCTCACCGGAATAGCCGAGGCCGAATAGCGTTTGAATGAAGAGCGAGGTGTCCCGCAGCCAGGTGAAGCGGTAATCCCAGTTCGCATCGCCGCCCGGGATTTCCGGAAGCGATGTCGTCGGCGCCGCCACGAAAGCGCCGGTCTGCGCGTAAGTCAGCAGCTTCAAGGTAACGGCACTGCGGCGGACGATCTTCTCGTGTGGTCCTCGGTAGTAATTGAAAAGATTCCACTCGTGCCAGAATGCCCTCGTCGTATTCAGCCAGTTCCTGACTTTCTCGACATCCGGCAATGGCCGCTGATCCGTGTAATCAAAAACCGCGAAAAACGGTCTGTGCTCAGCGACCACGACCTCGCCTGACAAGTCATTCGCCTCTTCCCTCAAAGCCGCATTCGTGAATAGCGTTGCTTCATTCAGTGCGAAGCCGTTGGCGCCTACTCGCTGCCACCTCGCGGTCGCCCGCGCATAATCAGGCCGCGCACGCACTCGCACTTTCATCGCGATCGGTCGACCACTCTCCCACTCCACGAGCCGAACGAGTTTCCGGGTCGGAAAAAGCGAAGTGAAATCGTAGAAGCGCGCATGCGGATCGCGTGCAATCACGAAAAAATCGGTCAGCTTGACGATCCCTTGCTCGCTGGTGAAGCGAGTTTGCAGGATCGCGCTGTTCTCGAGATATTCGCGTTCCGAGGCATACTGACCTGCTGGATTGAGCGTGAAGTCGCCGCCTTTTTCGCCATCCAGGAGAGCACCGAAAACGGATGGCGAGTCGAACGCCGGCAGGCAAAGCCAGTCAATCCCTCCGTGCGGGTTAATGAGCGCCGCCGTCTCGCAGTTACCGATCAGGGCATAATCTCTGATCGGCGTCATCAGAGCCAGCCGCCGACGGTCTGGATAGGCTCGCTCTGCCCCGCTTCGGTCACCCACGCCGCGATCGCCTGACGTCCGCCGATCGATTCCTTCGCGCCCGCGCCCAGGCGTATCTCAGCCCTGCCGCCGGTCAGCGGTTGCTTCGCGAGCGAGAGGACCACGAAATCGTGCAGTAACTTGCGGCCGCTGTTCTCACCCGCTTGCACATTCGTTTGTAATCCGAAGCCAAGCCGCGCGATGTGAACTTCAAATGACCGATTGCCGCCCGCGATGGGCGTGAAGGTCGCGTTCACGCCGTCTGGGGTGGTGAGAGCGATTTTCAAAACCCCGGCGGCCTCATTCGCGGCACTGGGAATTCCCTCCCGGCGCCATTCGCGGCCATCGAGCACAAAACCCGGCGTATAGACGCTGCTGCTTTTCCAGCGCGTCGAATAATCGTATTGCCGCGCCGTCCACGCTTTCGACGCAAACGGATCGCGCCATCCAAGATTGTCCCAGTAGTCAACGTGGAAGGCGAGCGGCACAAAATCCTGCCAGAGACGCGGTTCGTCTTTGAGCTTGCTGAGCCAGGCCTCGGCGGGTGGACAACTGCTGCAGCCTTCCGACGTGAATAACTCGAGGAGATGAGTTTTCGTGACCTTGCTCTCGAAAGTTGCCTCCGTCGCGCGTGAGAAATTTGCGCTGGAGAAGAGACCGATGGTCGTCAGCGCGAGCAATGTTTTCTGGATCATAAAGATGTGAGCAAGGTTTTACGGCGGTTATTTCACTGTGGAATATTTATCTCGGGCCGGCACTCTTACGGGCGTGCTGAGCCAGCTCCGCTCCAACAATCGACGGGATCGCCACCCGGCTGCGATCCGCCGATGCCACACAGTTTTTGACTGGCCTAAGCCGTTTTCGGCAGTAGGTATGGTTGCGTGGCGGACGTCAATTTCGAACGTTTGGTGGAGGAATATTACATGCCTCTCTACCGCTTCGGCTTGTCGCTGATCCGCAATCAATCCGACGCCGCAGATCTCACGCAGCACGCGTTTCTGACGTGGGCGAAGAAGGGGCATCAGTTGCGGGATCCGTCCAAAGCAAAGACGTGGCTATTCACGACGCTCTATCGTGAATTCCTCGCGAAAAAGCGGCACAGCGAGCGGTTCGTCGATGTCGAAGATGACTCTCAATTTGTCGAACCGCAGCAGATCGCAGCATCAATTGTCGATTCTCTGGATGCCGGGATCGTGCAACAAGCATTGCAGGCGCTTGAACCCCGCTACCGCGCCCCCGTAGCTCTGTTTTACATGAAGCAACACTCTTATCGCGAGATCGCCGAAATTCTCGAAATCCCGATCGGCACGGTGATGTCGCGAATCTCGCGGGGCAAAGCGGAACTGCGCAAGAAGCTGACCGACGCGGCTGCGATTGAAGACCGCAAGGTCGTTCCTCTACAAAGGGAGCATCACCATGGATGACCGGGAAGTCCGCTCTATTCTAAGCGTGCATCGAACCGGAGAAAGCGACGCCCGTCTGCGAGAGGCCGAGCAGCGAGCCGGTGCCGATCTGGCGCTGGCAGACTGGTGGACGGAAGAGCAGGAGACCGACCGCGCCATCGCTTCGAAATTACAGGAGATGGATGTGCCCTCGACGTTGAAGCCACGGTTGCTATCACAAGAGAACCCGCCGCTAATGCGCCAGACAGCGTGGCGACGCCGAATCTTGCTCGCCGCTGCCGCAATCGTGGCGCTCGCAGTGATGTTCGGCTCGTGGCGAGGACCATTCCAACCCGCGGTTTCGTTTGCCGATTACCGCGACGAAATGGTGAGCTTCGTCAAAGTGGATCCCGCGCTCGAGCTCAAATCCAACGAGCTTTCGCACGTCAGAGATTATCTCGCGAAATCAGGTGCCCCCTCGCAGTTCCAGATCCCGAAGCAGCTTCGGGAGATGCAGCCGATCGGCTGTCGCTCCTTGCGCTTCCGCGGACACGACGTCTCGCTGGTGTGTTTTCGCCGTGGGGAGGGCAAGCTGTTGCATCTGTTTGTTGTCAATCGTGCGGCTGTGCCGAATCTCCGGGCCACCGCCGAGCCGCAGTTTTCGCCGGAAGGCGAATGGATGACGGCGGCGTGGATAGAGGGCGACCAGGCGTATCTTGTGACAACCGAAGGTGATCGCGCGAAGCTGGAAAAATACATCCCCAGTGCGTGACGACTCGTTTGAAGGGAGTTGAATGGCGGCAAGAAAAACGCCCGCGCCGACAAGGTCGATAAAGCGGGGGAAGCAGAAGTCAGCGGATTTGTTTTCCGGGTACTCGCGTCAGAAGCGGCCTCTCGGGGGCTATGCGGCATTGTGTGGATTGTTTACCCTCGGACTTTCCAGCGCGCTCACAAATGCGAAGAGAAACGAACGCAAGTTCTCCGACCTAAGCTGGAGTGATTGGGTGCTGCTCGGAATTGCGACACACAAGCTCGGCCGGATCGTAACCAAAGATCTCGTTACCAGTCCTTTTCGGGCGCCCTTTGTGAAATTCGTTAAATCCGCCGGGGCGGGCGAGGTCGAAGAAAAAGCGCGCGGCGAGGGAATACAGGAAGCCATCGGCGACTTGATCACCTGTCCGTATTGCATTGCTCCTTGGGTTGCGTCCGCACTCGTCTTTGCGCATCGTCAGGCACCGCGTGCCACCCGAATCATCGCCGCCGTCTTTTCGGTCACCGCCGCCTCCGATTTCCTGAACCGGCTCTACGCCCGATTGGAAGAGTAGGGACTGCGCGGCTCGGGAAGATCGGCTCGAAGCAAAAGCGCAGCTCACAATGCGTGGGTGCGACCTTAGCAGCCTGGATACAGCAACCCAGCTGATCAAGCTAATGACGTCGACGAACGAACCAGACGCTGGAACTCACCCCCATCTCGCAAATCAAAGAACGTTATCCCGAGCCCCGAACGCTTTCGGGGAGGATCCCGTGGCATCGCCCAAAGGCCTCGCCTCTATGATGGAAAACCCGGCTCACGGATTGCGCCCCCGCCATGCTGAATACTAACAGCCGCTATTCTTGAACCTGTTTGCCGCGCCAGAGCACAGGCTTGCGGTCTGTGGGCCCCGGGGCCTCCACGGCTAGATGGCTCTGCGCCACCCCCTCCGCTTTTCAATCGCGGTGACCTATCCCAAACATGGACATGCTAATTAGGAAAGCGGGAAGGAAGACGGTTCTCCTGATTCGGTTCACGTTGTTTCGGCTTAGTGATTTACCATTGATCCCGGCTTGATGCGTTGGCGTCGACTCTTACTTCCACCTTCCTATTTGACTTTCGGAATCTATCCAATCGCTGGTTCCCACAACGCAATTTTAATAAGCGGCGAGGCCGGAAGCACCGTTCGCGATTGGGAGACCGCCACCGACCCCAAAGATGCCAAGAGGATCCAAACCACCTAGCGGTCTCACCCGATAGGCTGCCACACCACCGGTCCCCCGGAGAAGGTTATAAAGGTAACGACTGCCCGCGCTAAGAGCCAGGTCCGTCGGTTGACTATCTCGTGCCGTCACGGCTGCAAATCCGCTAATTAAGGTCGCAGTCCCGTCAACACCTAACCGGTAGTTCGAGATCGTACCGCTGGCGAAATTTGCTGTATAGGCGACGTTCTGGTCGTCTCTGATCACGATCCAACAACCATCCGTCTGTCGATTCTTCGCCGATCCGGTAATCACAGATAACGTGCTACTGGACGGATTCAAACTATAGGAAGAAACGCCGGCGTTATTGGGTGTCGGCAGACCGGATTCGATCACGAGTAAGCGGCCGTCGTCACGGAATGTGGCGGCAAACGGGCGAGGACCAAAGGATGGATTTGGCACGGGATCGCTGAGACGCCCGCCATCTCTAACACTGAAGACGTCAATGACGCTTCCCACTTTTGCCGTGACGATCAGCGAGCCGCCGTCCGGACTAAATCGAACCACGCCAGGAACCGCAATGGGGGAGCTCAACGCCTTGAACGAATCCGGCAGCGGCGTCAGACGACCGTCGGCGCGAACGGTGAAGCCGGTTACTCCGTTACCGGCGACCGTCCCATCGAGCACGTAAGCAAGATTCCCGAAGAGAGTTATGCTTAGCGGCTGATCCCCTGCATACACTTTCTGCAGGAAGGTCAGCGCGGACCCATTCACGGCGAACACCGTCACGTTATCGCTTCCAGGATTACAGGCGTAGAGAAAGCGATGATCGCTACTGAGCGTCAGGCCGCCTTGAGTATCGAAGTCGACCCCAATGCCATTGCCGCGCGTCGAATAATGATTGGTTTGAGTGAGGGTGCCATCGGCGGCTCGCCTGAAGGCAATCACTTCGTTATTCTCTGCGCGATTCGTCATTGCGAAAACCGCACCCGCCGCGCCGGGAGTTTGCGCGTGGACCTGTTGGGCAACGCTACCCAGCGTGCCCAACAACAAGAACGCTCTTAATGCACATTTTTTAACGGTTTTGAACATATATTTCTCCGATTTGTTGCGAGGCTTTGTAATCTGCTCTTCCTCGATTGAGGACGAACTTACGAGGAGGTGGGCTGCGGTTTATTCCCACGTGATGCGAACAACTTTTGTACGGACAATCGCAAGGCCTGCGCGATTTCCTCACGCCGGTGCTCCCGATTGTCGCTGCGCTGCGATCCTTCGATACCGGCTTGCTAAGTTCAGGTGGCGACTGGCCTCGTATGATAAGCGCTACCCAGTTTACGCGTCCTGCAATGGATTACATCGCGTTCGCCGCACGCGAGGCAAGACGACGGATGAACGCCTCTTCCAGTTTTTTGCGCGAATTCAGAAAAACAGGAATTCTTGTTTGGTTCTCAAGTTCATGCCTTCCTCAAGACTCTCTACGAGCAGGGGTGAACTTGAGAACGACGCGCGCGATCTACGACCCGATGCTGGTGAGCGAAGTACGTTTTACAGGCAAAAGAAGCTGCCCCATCCAAGGAGCGGCGCGAGCGCGAATCATGTGGCTTGAACTAAAGGCCATCCGCTGCTGACAGCGGACCAATATTACATCATCATGAACGAAGAGAATAGAATCAGCCGGCGGCGGGTGATCGGACGCCTGGGGGCGGGCTTTGCTGCCATGGCTGCCGGGCCGATGTTCGCCGCTGAAGCAACTCCGAGGCAGGAATCTATGACACCGGAAAAATTACAGGATCCGACCACAAAATATCCGAAACCGCCGTTCAAGGGGCAGGAGCAGCCGTGGCCCGGCCTCGCCGGTAAAATGGATCCGCGTCCGGATCACGGTGAGAAGAGTTATAAAGGGTCCGGGCGTTTGATCGGCCGCAAGGCGCTGATCACCGGCGGTGACTCAGGCATGGGACGCGCCGCCGCGATCGCTTATGCGCGTGAAGGCGCCGATGTGGCAATTAATTATTTTCCAACGGAAGAGCCGGATGCACAGGAGGTCATCGCGCTGATCAAGGAAGCAGGGCGCAAGGCGATTGCCTTGCCCGGGGACTTACGAGAAGAAGCTTTCTGCCAGAAGTTGGTGACCGATGCCGTGAGCGGCCTGGGTGGTCTGGATATTCTGGTCAACAATGCGGGTCGGCAACAAACCCGCGCCTCGATTCTCGATGTCTCAACCGAGGATTTCGACGCGACGATGAAGACCAACGTCTATGCGCCGTTCTGGATCATCAAAGCTGCTCTGCCGCACCTGCAGCCCGGGTCGGTGATCATCGGCACCACCTCCGAACAAGCTTACGATCCTTCGGCTGATCTCTATGACTACGCACAAACGAAGGCTGCGACGATGAACTACGTGAAATCGCTGGCGAAGCAGCTTGGACCAAAAGGCATCCGCGTGAACGGAGTTGCGCCAGGGTCGATCTGGACCCCCCTGCAGGTGAGTGGCGGAGCCACCCAGGAAAAACTGAAAAAGTTCGGAAGCCAAACATCGCTCGGCAGACCAGGCCAGCCGGCAGAGCTCGCATCGATCTACGTTCAGCTCGCCGCAAGTGATGCCAGCTTCGCGACAGGACAAGTCTACGGCTCTGCGGGTGGAACCGGCCAACCGTGAAGTGACAGTTCCGTTAGCAGAGGGGGCGTGGCGCGTTGTGCTTTCGGCGAGTCGGATTTTGCAGCCTACAGGAGAAAAAATCTTTGTGTGGTAGCAGGCGTGTCGCCTGCGGGCGCCTGATCGCCGGCTTTCTTCGCAGAGATTAGAAGTGGCTGCAAAGTTCCATTCTGCGGGATTTCGTTGCTGAACCGCGCGAAGAATATTTTCAATCTAGTCCGCGATTCCGACGGTTCCCGGCTGAGTGATTCGAGCTTTTGCTGGCTGAGCTCGCCAGACAACGCGCTGATCAAGCTTCAGGTTCGATCCTCGACGGCATTCACCTCGATGAGATCCGTGCGAGTGAAGATAGGAACAACTGTGTAGCCACGGCGCTCGATCTTGGCGCGGCCGCCTTCTTCTCTGTCCACCAGCACGATGACAAAAGCGATCTGTCCGCCAGCCTCCTCGATCGCCTCTATCGCTTGAATGGTTGATCCACCAGTCGTGATGACATCATCAACCACAACGACGGAATCACCCGGCGTGAAATTGCCCTCGATCCGTTTGAGCCGGCCATGCTCCTTTACCGACTTCCTGACGCTGAAAATCTGAACAAAAGTCCCAGGATCTCCCAGGTGCGCGGCGATTCCAATACTCAACGCGATCCAGTCGGCACCCATAGTCAGTCCGCCGATGCTGTTGACGCCGATCTTTCGTGTGGCGGCGGTTTCCTGAATCAGCTGCCAGCCCACGCGCCCAAGCAGCATCGCGGCCCGCGGATCGGAAGTAGTGAGTTTTGCGTCGACGTAAAAGTCGCTTTGAAGGCCCGAGGCCAGGGTAAAGTTGCCACGGCAAACTGATTTTTGCTGAAGAATATCCCGCAATTCATCCTTAAGCGGCGACATGTTCACAGCGGAATACGTTGACCGCTGCGTAGAAAGCCCACCTTCAGTGGGCGGGGCTGCCAGCATTCCGAATCTAGAGCAGTCGCGATGTGACCGGTCAACACGAATTTTCAGCCGGTGCAGAACACTACCTGATTCTGTCGAAGGGCTTTGGAGAAGTCCTAAGTCGGTAAGCGTTGCCGGCTTTCTGCTAAGCATTGATCGCTGCCCCCAGCGAGAAAGTGGAAGGTAGAAAGACGAAAGTAGAAAAAGAGGTATTTGAGACAACCGTCACCCGCCGATGACCGCTACCACTCCGGGGTGCGAGTTAGGGAGCTGTTGCAGCAGCACTGCTGCGAGCGGGCGAATGTCTTCGAGCCGGTTTGTCCATGCGCGAAGGAGCACAACCGCAATGTGGAACCTGCCCAGATTTGTTGAAGCGAAAGTTACGGTCGACGGTGAAGAATGCGTCGAATTCTTTCTGCGCGAGCGCGAGTAGATCGCCATTCTTGATGCCCGCCCAGCCACGTTGCGGCACCCTCATAACCGCGTGCTCGGTCAATTCGCGCGCGAGTCTGCGATCAACCCATTCGTCGAGCAACAGTCTCACGCGGTAGCAGCCGCGAGCACGCGATCCTTCGCTTCCTTAAGGAACGCGATGACCTGCTCACGTGACACGCTGGGGAATCCGTCAAGAAATTCCTCAATCGAGTCGCCGCCTTCGAGATAATCGATCAGGTTCTGGATTGGAACACGCGTGCCAGCGAAGCACAGTGCACCGCTCATGATCCCGGGATCAATTTTTGCAACGGACCTCATTTCATCCGATCGAAGGTTTTTTGGAGGAGTTGCAGATCAGTGGGCTGGCCAAGCTTTTCTCGAGTTTGATCTATCCACTTTTTTTCGAGCGCGTTTTTGGTCGGGCGGTCGCTTTGGTAAAAGACCCCGAAGACGCCAGGGAAAGGTAATTGCGCCAGTTTGTAGGCGGCGAGCTCGTCGGTGACGTCGTGGCGCAGCTCGTCCTCAGGGGTGTTGTCCCATTGCTTCTCCTGGATCAATTCGAACGCGCCACCTTTGCGGGGATTGGCCGGATCGAAAACGCCGGGGAAAAATTCAACGCACTCGCTCAGACATTCGATCACGGAGAAGCCCTGATGATCCATCGCGCGCTCGATCATCTGGATCATGTGATTGACCTGCGTGGCGTGCGTCCGCGCGACGAAGGTGGCTCCGGCGCAGATGAGTTTCTTCATCGGGTTGACCGGCTGGTCGATCGCACCGGTTGGATCGGTCTTCGATTTAAAACCGATAGGCGAAGTAGGCGAGGTCTGCTTCTTCGTCAGGCCATAGACGAAGTTGTCCATGATGAAGTAAGTCATGTTGATGTTCTTGCGCGCACCATGCTCGAGATGGTTGCCACCGATCGAGAAGCCGTCGCCATCACCGCCGAAGAGGAAGACGTGCAGGTCGGGCCGGGCGAGGCTGATGCCGGAGGCAAGCGGGACGGCGCGGCCATGAATGAAGTGCGCGCCGTGGCCGTTCACAAAATAGGGAAAGCGCGATGAGCAGCCGATGCCGGCGAGGGTGACGATCTTTTCGTGATCGAGCTGCCGTTTCTCGATGACCTTGTAATAGGAAGCCAAAACCGCGAAATCCCCGCAACCCGGACACCAGGTTGGATGATCCGCAGTGACGGCTTTCTTGGTGAGCTTCTCGCGCTCTGGGACCGGAAGGGAGATTGCTGTTGGGGCTTCGGTGCTCATTGGGAGGTCATTTGGTTAAGTCCAGCAACTTTCCTGATTCATTTCACGCCTTCTGCAATCGCGGCATCGGCGGCACGCTCGGCGGGTGGGTGGGTGGCGTGTTCGTTTGTGCCCGAACTGGCAGCGACGGCTTCGGTGCCCGGTTTTGTGGCTGTGTTGTCGCCAGCGCGGTCCGTTGCAGGTGAGACCGCCGACTCTGCGCGGTCGGTGGCGGCCATGGTCGCGGTGTCTTTGGGAGCCGGCGGCTTTGCCTCGACAGAAGAGCCGTTAGTTGAAGGATGGCGCAGCGCGCCGTCCCTACCGAAAACGCCTTCGAGAATTTCTTTCACGCGATACGTCAGCCCGTCGGTCTTGGTTACGCTCTCGATTTTCGGTTCGCAGAAACGCGCACGGAGAATGATCGCCAGCTGGCCAAAACCATAGACGCCCTGGTCGTTCATCTCGACAACGACGATGCGTTTGAAACGCGCAAAGATTTTTTCGAGGCCGTTCGGCAACGGATGAATGTGGCGCAAGTGCAGCGCGGAAACCTTCGCTCCGTTTTCCCGCCCGCGTTTCGCAGCGTCGTGGATCGGACCGTAGGTTGATCCCCAGCCGACGAGCAGGACCTCGCCCTCCGGCTCGCCGTAAAGTTCCGGCAGCGGAATTTCTTCGGCGAGCTTTTGCAGTTTGGTGCGGCGCTTGGCCGTCATCGCCATGTGTAACTTCGGACTGCCGGTGGGATGTCCCATCTCATCGTGCTCGAGACCGGTGACGAGCGGATACTTACCATCGAGCATGGGCGTCCCAGGCGGCACATGTTGAGTAATGCGATCGAGATCGTAGGGCTTGAACCCGGCCGCACGCGGGGTGAGATCGGGTTTCGGGTCATGCATTAACTCGGCTAGATTCGGCTCGTCGAAGGCTTCGATCCGCGTGGCCAGCGATGTATCGCTCAAAATGAAAACCGGGGTGCTGTATTTCCGCGCGATCCGTGCCGCTTCGATCGCGATGTAGAAACAATCTTCCACGGTGGCGGCGGCGAGGACCACGCGCGGACTGTCACCATGCCCGCCGTAAATTGCCTGATGCAAATCACTCTGCTCGACGTTCGTCGGCAGACCCGTGCTCGGTCCGCCGCGCTGCACATTAATGATAATGAGCGGAATCTCGGCCATCGACGCCCAACCGATCGCCTCGGTCTTGAGCGATATGCCCGGCCCAGCGCTGCCCGTGACCGCCAGGTATCCCGAAAAGGAGAAGCCCAGGGCCAGCGAAACCGCGGCCAGCTCGTCCTCGGCCTGGACAAAGATGCCGCCGTATTTCGCCAGTTCGCGTCGCAACGTTTCCATGACCGACGACCACGGCGTGATCGGATACCCGGCGCCGTACCTCACGCCCGCGGCAATCAATCCGTAGGCGAGCGCCTGGTTGCCATCCATCGTGATCTGCGCGCGCGCGCCTTCTTTTTTGACGACGGTCTCAAATTGATACTGCTTCGTCAGCACATTGCCGACTGGATAGGCATAGCCGGCCTGAAACGCCATCAACGCTGTGTTGACGATGCTTTCATCTTTTCCGGCGAATTTTTCGCTGATCAGAGTTTTCAGCTTCTCGACATCCAGATGAAAAATCTTTGAGATCAGACCGAGAACAAAAATGTTTTTGCCTTTGTCCTTCGCGGTCCCGCCGAGCGCCTCGACCGTGAGTCCGGTGATCGGCACGCCGACGTAGACGAACCGCCGGTCGTCGAGATTGGGCTCGACATTATCGGAATCGTAAAGCAGGACACCGCCTTCTTTTAGAAAATCGATGTGGTCCTGGTAACTGTGCTGATAAAAGGCGACGAGGAAGTCGGCTTCATCGCCGGCCGAAAGCACTTCGCCCGTCCCCATCCGGACCTGGAAGATCGACGGTCCACCGGAAATGGTGGCGGGGATCGTCATATAAGTCATGACGTCCTGATCGCTGCGCCCGGCAAGCCGCGCGAGAAAGGCGCCGGCGGATTGGATGCCGTCCTGTGAATTACCGGCGAGGCGAATGACGGCGTCGTCGATATTCTCCGGCCGCAGATCCGCGCGATCGTAACCCGGACTGGCCGCAGAAGCGAGGCTGGCGGCGGGAGCGCCGTTCGAAGCACCGGTTTCTGGCAAGACAGGAGTCGGATTCACGCGGGAGAGATTACATGCTACAGCCGTGAATCTCAGACAATCTCCTGAGGTTTACCAGCGCAAATCGACGCTTTGGTTTCCGCGCGCCATGGGCGCTTTCTCGGTGTGTCTGTTTGTGGCGACAGCGGGCGGACGCAGTGAGACTGCGGGCGGAACACAGACTTTTCAGTCTGTGCGGCCGGCGGCCTTTCAGGCTGCCCCACCGGAATCTGCGGACAGCATGTCCGCCGGCCGCACAGGCACATGCCTGTGTTCCAAGGGCAAAGAACAGGCATAGGTCTGATCGAAGTTTACACCGTGCCATAGGCCGTGAGAGATTCGTCAGCCGAGGCGATCCTCCAGCGGGTGATTTCATTCGAGCCGATCCGCTTTGGGCGTGATTACGGTTTCCCGCCGAAGGTCACGAGATCATCGAGATCGAGCAAATCAAACCAAGTCTGGATGTCCTCGCGCGTTTTCGAAAACGAACCGAGGCGCTCCAGAAAGAATCCTAGCGTCTCCGCATCGCTATCGGGTCCCCGCCGCAGCATGAACTCACTCCATTGCTCGATTTCCCAGGGAGTGTGCTTGTTCTTTGAATTGCCCTTGAGCCACTCGAGAATTTCTCCGTCGCCCTTGCCCGCGGCGAGTTGCGCGCGCAATCCCGCAACATCGAGGCAGAGGAAGTTGATGATGTGTTGGTCGAGCGGTGCGTCGTATTTGAACTGCCCGATCGTGCCCGCGACGTCGGCGCGGCCTTTGTCGAGCATGCGCGGCAAAGTGACATAACCGCCGAGACGGCAGCGCGGACTGCGTGGTGGACGCTGGGTGAGATTGGGTGCGGCGATGTTGGAAGGTTCAGTCATATGATTTTCGGTGAAGGGCTCTCAGCAGTTGTTTCCGAATGATACGCCATCTGTTTGTGTCTGCTGGCGAATCCGGCGTCGGTTAACGCTGTCGACGTCGCGTTCGCAATAAGGTTTAGAAGGCTGCGATTGTCGCAGGTGTGAAATGTTAGCCTGACCGCATGAAAACCGTTACTGTCCGCGATCTGCGCCAGCGGCCCACTAAGGCGCAGTATGAAGAATTCCGCGGGGTGCTGGCCTCCTCCGCGAAACTGCGCCGTTGAGTTCCGCAACCTTCCGGGGCCGTTTTCCGGCGAGCAATCTAGCAGCACGATGCCGAGAGAAGGTTGCATTACCGAACTCTCGACCGGCTGCATTTGGCGACGATGGCGGAGCTGGGATTGCGCCTGCTTACGAATGACATGAAACAAGCAGCCGCAGCCCGCGTGCAGGGCTTCGAAGCCTCGGTTGCGCCGTCGAAATGAATCAGAACACCCGCGATCTACAAACACCCAGTCATTATATAGGTGTGGCGCATCAAGATCATCCGCTCTCGAGAGCAGTCGCAAGCTTTGCCAAGGTTGGAAACTCCTGTAGAGCGACGGGGCGCTACACTGAGCCCGGTAGGGATGAATAGGTCGACGTTCGCGAATGTAACACCTATTCAGAGTCTGCATGAAGCTGCAATTGACTCCCCCGCTTGCGCCGATGGAAGCGCGTTCGGTCGATCAAATTCCAGCGGACGACGGATGGCAATACGAGCCGAAATGGGATGGATTCCGTTGCATTGCATTCCGCGATGGCGACGATGTCTTTTTGCAATCCAAAGCGGGTCAGCCGCTCGCTCGCTACTTCCCCGACGCGGCGGAAGCTCTCGCCGGAGTGAAAGCCAAACAGTTCGTTCTCGATGGCGAATTGGTGATCCCGATCAGCGGTGCATTCTCGTTCGACGAACTGCAACTGCGCCTGCACCCTGCGGCTAGTCGGGTGCGAAAACTCGCCGCTGCGCATCCGGCGATGCTGATCGCGTTCGATCTCCTGGCCGACGAGGATGGCAAATCGCTGCTTGAACTTCCTCTTCTTCGCCGAAGGTCGTTGCTGGAGCGTTTTGCGGAGAAAAACTTCGGCGCAAACCCTGCAATTCGTCTTTCTCCTGCAACGGCGCAGCTCGCGACAGCGAAAAAGTGGTTCGCGAGAGTCGGTGGCAACCTCGATGGAATTATCGCAAAACAAATCGATGCTGCTTATGCAGCGGGTGAGCGCACCGCGATGGTGAAGGTAAAGCAAATTCGAAGCGCCGATTGCGTCATCGGCGGATTTCGTTACGCGTCAGGCGCGCGCGTGATTGGTTCGCTGCTCCTCGGGTTGTATGATGGCGATGGACTGCTGCACCACGTTGGTTTCACTTCCGCTTTCAAAAGCAGTCAACGTCGCGAGCTAACAGAGAAGTTCGAAGCGCTGCGGAAAGCGCCCGGCTTTACCGGCAATGCTCCCGGCGGACCGAGCCGTTGGAGCACCGAACGCAGCGGCGAATGGGAGCCGGTTGATCCGGTAACTGTTGTCGAAATCACGTATGATCATTTTACCGGCGGACGTTTTCGCCATGGCACCAAGATCCTGCGTTGGCGACCCGACAAAGCGCCGCGCCAATGCACGTTGAATCAGGTCGAACATCGCGAGGGCAAATCGCTCGCACTGTTCTAGGCGCGAGCGCGCACTTCGAAGCGGGAATCTACCGCTCCATCCAGCCAATCGCGCGAAATCAGTGGGCCGCAATCGGGTGCGGCACGTACGGCTGCTCGAGGGCGGAAATCTCTTCAGCCGAAAGCTTCAGCGATAAGGCCACGATCGCGTCATCGAGATGATGCGGCTTCGACGCGCCCACGATCGGCGAGACGACTCCGGGTTGGTGTAGCAGCCACGCCAGCGCGATTTGCGCCGGAGGCACGCCGCGCGATGCGGCGAGCTTTTCCACCGCATCGATCACTCGCCCATCAGCTGCATTGGTCTCTTCGCCATAAACCATTTTGCTGTACTTATCGGTTCTCGCGCGCACCGTCTGATTTTTTCGGCTCCCGGCGAGCAGCCCGCGTGCGAGCGGACTCCACGGCAGCAAACCGATTCCTTCCGACAGGCAGAGCGGAATCATCTCCCGCTCTTCTTCCCGATAAATCAGATTGTAGTGGTTCTGCATCGTCACGAACCGGCTCCAGCGTCGCTGCTCCGCGACTGCCAGCATTTTGCTGAACTGCCAGGCATACATTGACGACGCGCCGAGATAGCGTGCCTTCCCGGAGCGCACGACGTCGTGCAAGGCCTCGATCGTTTCCTCGATCGGGGTGTCCGAATCGAAGCGATGAATCTGGTAGAGATCCACGTAATCGGTCCCGAGCCGCCGCAAGCTGTCGTCGATCGCGTGCATGATGTGCTTGCGCGACAGGCCCTGCTGGTTTGGATCGTCGCCTAAGGGAAAGAAAACCTTGGTGGCAATCACGACGCGGTCGCGTCCCGGCCCAGAATCGTTCAGGGCGCGGCCGAGCACCTCCTCGCTCGCGCCTAACGAGTACATGTCCGCGGTGTCGAAGAAGTTGATGCCTGCCTCCAGAGCGCGCTGAAGAAATGGCCGGCTCTCGGCTTCGTCGAGCACCCATTCGCGCCACTTGCTCGATCCGTATGTCATCGTGCCGAGACAGAGCCGCGAGACTTTCAAGCCGGTGCGACCGAGATTTACGTATTTGGTCCATCGTACGAGGAGATTCCTCCAAGGCAAGAAACCGCCGAACCCGTCAATCGACTGAGCACGTCGCAATCGCTCTCCTCGTCGGCTTACAGTCTCCATCGCTGCGCAATTTCAAAGAAGAACCCAGAATTCCGCCGTGCTCACGTTTCGCAAGACTGCCTATTTTGTGTGAACCAGGCCGGTGATCACCGCGATGCCCCACACGGTCAGACACGCTCCCGTCGCCATACTCATCCACCTGCCGTGGGGGGTAATTTTTTCAAGAGCAACGAGCAACGTCAAGGCTGCAATCCACACGATATTCATCACGCCCACGACGAAAAGCAGGCACATCAGCGCCCAGCAACATCCGGTGCAGAACGCGCCATGCTCCACGCCCATCCAAAACGCGCCACCCGCTCCTTCCCGCCATCGGGTGATGATGAATTCGAGCGGAGCGCGGCAGTGCGTGAGGCAGCTGCGTTTGAAGGGCGTGAACTGAAACAGGCCCGCGCCTAACAACATCACCCCTCCCAGCACGGCGCTCGTGCTCGCCATCGCCGGAGAGAGCAGCGCCGCGCGATGGAGCATCCATTGACTCCACGCGGCGAGCGCGCTGAATCCGCACCAGACTACGATGTAGCCGGAGACGAAAACGGCGACGGGCGTATACGGTCGTTGCTGACGCCGCCGGTTTCGGCTGACGCTCGCGAAAGTCAGAATCATCGGAGTCGCGCTTGGCAACATCATCGCCAGCATCATGACCGACCACATGAGAAAAAGAGGCAGCAAGGAACCCACAGACCAGCCGGCCGGCTCCGGGCCAGCCATTGTCATGCCCATGGACGCGCCCGAGCCAGGGTCTTGCATGTGTCGCGCGTCCTTCAGCATGTAAGCCCAGGCGAGCGCCGCGACCGCCGCGACCCCGGCGCCGACGATCCAGCGGTCGCGCTTAACGAGCGAAGGAGGCGCGCTCATCGGGCGTGTTTCAGTTTCCGTAGTGGACTCGTGCGACGAAGCCGGCCTTGTCCGGGTAGGAGAACTTCATCTCGTCGATCGTTACCGCCCCTTCGCGCGCGGAGGCGCACTCGGCGCTCTGGAAAATAAAACCGGTGCCATGATTTACGACGACCTGTTCATCGTTGCTCGTCACCGGATTTTTGATCGGCTCAAGCGCGATCCGAACGTCGTCGCCCAGCCGCGCTGAGCTGCGGAGACCGTCGAGCTTGAATTCGAAGGGAACAAAATGCGGCTCCAGCAGCGTGCTGAAAGTGGTCGCAAGGATTTCGAAGGGCAGCCCTCCAGCCTGGCCGGACCCGATTTCCAGCAAAGCCGCACGTTGTTCCGGTGACGCTTTCTCATCCACGAAAAGACAGACCGTGCCGTTGCCCTCGTGAATTGCCTTCGGCCACTTTGCCGCGAATCCGAGGCCGAGATCGTCCAGCGACAGATCATCGTATTTTCCTCGCTCTATTCGCCACACACCGAGACCCTCGCAAAAACCGGTCGTCGGCGGCGCGGAAAACTCGCATGGACATCCGTAATCGCAGTTACAGGTCTGCAGATAATCGGCATCAAAGAACCATTTTTTCATGGGTACTCCTCAGGTCGAAATGGGAAGCGCAGTAGCCTCCCATATCATTGCGAATTTCTTACCCTGAAATGGCGAGCGGTCAATGCTCCACTCGGCACCGCCGGAAGTGGTGCGAGCTCCAGAATTTGAATCAGGAAAGTAGGAAATGAGGAAAGAATCCTCAGAACTTCCGGTCTCGTTGTTAGAGCGTGTCATGCACTTTGGGGTGAGAACGCTGGAGGCGGCCCTCCGGGAAACGAGCCGGTTCACTGACTCGGCTTCGCTTCACCACCGGCTACGCTTCTTTGTCTCTCGATGAGACCTCCATTCGGTCTCCACATATCGATCCGCTCTCCGTAACTCCTGCGGGTTGTAGCCCCGAACGCTTTCGGGGCTGTCTGTGCGGATGCCCGCATGCCGGCGCACCTTTAGGGAAGGATGCGCTAAGACAGCGCACGTCCAGCCGCCTACATCAATCCTTCCCGGCTTTCGAAGTGCACAACACGCTTTAGTCTCATTTCGCTTTCCTCATTTCCGGCTTTCCTGATTAATCCCAATCGCCTTTCGACCGGTCAGAGAGTTTCATTCGCTTGACGATCGGCTGGGAGGCGCGGACTGCCCGCTGACTGGTGCCGCTCGAGCCATTCTACGCTCATAAATTTTAATCAGGAAATGAGGAAAGAATCCAAAGAACCAGCGAAGCTTTTATTGGCCTCTTTCCCTTTCCTCATTTCCGGCTTTGAAAGCGCGGTCGTTGCTACGCATCCGTTACGGCCTGATTTACACCAATCGCCTTTTCGATCGCGTCAGCGATTTGATTCGCCTGACGATCGATCTGCGCGACTTCGCGGCCTTCGATCAAAAGCCGAATCTTCGGTTCGGTGCCCGAATAGCGCAGCACCACACGTCCTTTGCCAGAAAGTTCCTTCTCCGCTTCAGCGATTAACGTCATCACGTCGGGCATTTCGGCGAGCGGTGTTTTCTGCTTCACGCGCAGGTTCCGCTGAGCCTGCGGGTATTTGGTCAGGCAGCGCTTCAATTCGCTTAACGGTTTGTCCGAGGCTTTCATGATTCGCAAAATTTGCAGCGCGCTGATGATGCCATCGCCGGTGGTCGTGAAATCGCGAAAAATTAGATGGCCGCTTTGTTCGCCGCCGAGGTTCAAGTCACGCTGCACCATCTCCTCGAGCACATAGCGATCGCCGACCTTAGCGCGCACAACTTTGCCTCCGGCTTCTGCGAGTGTTTCGTCAAGACCCAGATTGCTCATCACGGTCGCGACGAGCGTGTTCTGCTTCAGATGTTTCGAGCGCAGAAGATCCACCGCCGCGATCGCAAGAATTTCGTCGCCGTCCACGATCTCTCCCTTCTCATCGCAAAGCAGGACGCGATCGGCGTCACCGTCATGGCTGATGCCGACGTCGGCTCCGCTTTCTTTCACAATCCGCTGGATCTCGGCAGGATGCGTGCTGCCGCACTCGGCATTGATGTTTGTGCCGTTCGGCTCGTCGTGCGCAACCGTCAGATCGGCGCCCAATTCGCGCAAAATGCAGGGCGTCGATTTGTATCCGGCCCCGTTTGCGACATCGACCGCGATCCTCATTTTCTCGAGCGACACGCCGCGCGGAAAACTCGTCTTCGCGAATTCGACATAACGTCCAAGCGCGTCGTCAATCCGCCTTGCGCGCCCGATGTTCCCAGCCGTTGGCCGAACCGAATCGATCTCACCCGTGAAGACGAGCTGCTCGATCCGATCTTCAACCTGGTCATCGAGTTTGTAGCCGTCGTGCCGGAAAAATTTAATGCCATTGTCTTCGTAGGAATTGTGCGAAGCGGAGAGCACGATCCCCGCGTCGGCGCGCAACGAGCGGGTGATGTAGGCGACGCCGGGAGTCGGCAACGGTCCGATCACGAGCACATCCACGCCGAGTGACGTAATCCCCGCGACAAAGGCGTTCTCCAGCATGTAACCGGAAAGGCGCGTGTCTTTCCCGAGCACGATCTTCGCCCGCGTTCCGGCGGCGTGCGCACGTGGGTTCAGCTGCGTGAACACATGCGCCGCGGCGCGCCCAAGTTTCAGCGCCGTCTCCGCGGTCACTGGCTCGACATTTGCCACCCCGCGAACTCCGTCCGTGCCAAAAATTTTCTTCTGCGGCGCCACTGGTTCATCAAAACCCCGCAAACGCGCTTCGTAAATCGTAAACTGATGCTGCGTCAGTGCTGCATGTGAGATTGCTTAGCACCATAAAAAAACTGGCACACAGCCATTCCTGGCTGTGCCAACGGGCAATTTTGCCCGTCGAAGAGGAAGCTGAAAGGATACGCAGAAAGACTATGTCCAACGCAGGAGCTCTCAACACTGCAGATAGCTTCTAGGTAGACTCGTTTGCTCCTTTCCCGTTCGCACTGCGCACTTCATTCTTTCCCCGGTTCATCTCGTTGATTTTGCGGTGCAACGTGCGCCGGCTGATTCCAAGCTTCTTCGCGGCGGCCGTGATGTTCCCATTCGTCGTCGCCAACGCCTGCGTGATGAGGCGCTTCTCGGTTTCGTAAAGGTCAAAGCCGCTCGTTCTGCCACCGAATGCCTTCGAGGGCATTCCGCCAGGCAGGTTCGCGCCTGCTGCTTGGCGAACGTTCATTGGCAGATCTCGCACTGTGATCTTTGGGCCGGTCGCCATCACGACGCCGTGCTCGATTGCAGTGCGTAATTCCCGCACATTTCCGGGCCAGTCGTAAGTCAGCAGCGTATTCATCGCCTCGCCGCCGAGTTCGCGCAGCGGCTTCTCATCTGCCTGCGAGAAGTGGCGCAAAAACCTGTGAACGAGAAGTGGAATATCGTCTTTCCGCTCGCGCAGCGGAGGCATCGTGATGTGCACGACGTTGAGCCGAAAGTAGAGATCGTCGCGAAATTTCCCTCCCTTCACGAGTGCTGCGAGATCTTTGTTGGTCGCGGCAATCAAACGCACGTCGGCGCGCAAAGTCTGGTTGCCGCCAACGCGTTCAAAGGCGCGGTCCTCGCTCATGACGCGCAATAACTTGACCTGGGTGCTTTGGTCGATCTCGCCGATTTCATCTAGAAAAATGGTGCCGCCGCTCGCTTGTTCAAATCGGCCAATCCGCCGCTCGTGCGCGCCGGTGAACGCTCCGCGCTCGTGACCGAAGAGCTCGCTCTCAAGTAACTGCGGCGACAACGCCGCGCAGTGAACCGTCACGAATTTCGCTTTGTGGCGGCGGCTTAGATTGTGAATCGCGTGCGCGGCGAGTTCCTTCCCGGTGCCGCTTTCGCCATCGATCAACACGCTTGCGGACGACGGCGCGACCTGCCGGATCATATCAAGGACTTCGCGCAAGACCGGCGACTCGCCGATCAGGCTTTCAAGGCCGAAACGTTCATCAACTTGCTCGCGCAGGGTGCGATTTTCCTGTTCGATTTTTCGGCTCCCAAGAGCGCGCGCGATCAGGATTTCGACTTTATCGAGGTTCAACGGCTTCGTGACAAAGTCATAGGCGCCGCGCTTCATCGCCTCGACCGCGGTATCGACGGAACCGTAGGCAGTCATCATGATGCAAACTGGCGGCCGCGGCAGTTTCAGAGCGCGTTCGATCAGTGTCATGCCGTCCTCGCCGCCGAGACGCAGGTCGGTAATCAAGACATCGATCTGATCGCGCTCGAGCACATCGATGGCGCCGGCAATGTCGCCTGCGACATAGACGTCGTAATCATCTTCAAGCAGCCGCCGCAGTCCATCGCGCGTGTGCTTTTCGTCATCAACGATCAGGATGGTGGCGTCCATGGCAGTCAGGCATCGCGCAGGGAAGCGGACTGAGCAATTCTGGCGCAATCGCCAAAGGTCTCAATCGTGAATGATCCGATACTTTCGCTCGTCATTCAGCCGCGTTGTGACTCGAGGCCAAATTCCAGTGGTGTCAGCGATTCAGCATCCGGGCGTCGAACGAGAATGCGATCGGCTTGTGGATCCGAATTCGTTGGAACTCCGGGTGCGCAGGATTGAAGAGGAAATTACGTTCCGCGGGAACGATCGCGCTCGGCACCGCCAACACTGCCGAGCGCGCGGCCTTCACCCAGACGTCGCCCACCGCCATCGTGACCAATCCCGGCGGCGAGGCCCGCCAATTCGGCGGCAATTTTTTTGCCGGCAGCGTCTCCAGGAGCGCTTCGTCCCATTCAGCGAGGTAACCGAGATACGATCCGCGCGGCGAAAGCGGGCGGGTGTGAATGAAAATTTCGAGCGCAGCGAGCGACTGATGCTCACTGAGGTAAACGATCCTGACGCCCGGAGAATTCCAGCGACCACCATAGCGGCGGGCTCCTTCGCCGCTGAAAACGGTTCCCGCGCGGCTCGCGTGGTCGATCCGCCAGCCGGAGGGCATCAGGAATAAACACCGTATTGGATGCGGCCCAGCAAGTTCTCCACTTCACGCGCGCCCACCTCGCTGCGCGCGTACTCGAGCGGCACCGCTCCGCCGAGGCCGCGCTGCTGAAAGGAGAGCCACTGCCGCGCCTCTTCGACACTTCCAAACACATCGACCGCGTGTCCGAGCAGCCGCGCGAACCGGACCACTTTGTCGGACTCATCCGGCGCCAGCCGCCCTGAAATTTTGCGCCGGTGAAGGGTGGCCCGGGAGATGCCGAGTTTTGTCGCGAGCTGCTCCATTGGAAAATCAAACTGCGCGCGCAACGCCTCCAATTCGACAAACTCCAGCCCTGCGCGCACGACCGATACGAGTTCATTTGCACCCGCCTTGCTCTCCGGTGCAGGGCGCCGCAGTTGCAGTGCAACGACTCCCTTCGACGAACCAGCCGGTTTTGTTTTCCCTCCGCCGCTGGATACGGAAGTGGGAATCGGAACCTGTTTCCTGGCCGGGGCGGATGTCTTCATTTGAATCAAATTATCACTTCATATGATACGGAGCAAGCAAATAGGTTTGAGCGTAAATCCGGGGTTGCGGATTTCATAGGTACCCGCCACAATTCGTCCGCATGGCGCTTCGTCCGATCGGCGGTCAATCGAGCGCCATGCGTGCGTCGATCGCAGCAGCGGTGCTCTGCTTCTTCGTGTTTGCGCTCGCGCTCGCGGCTACTCCGCAGTGGCACGAACGGCTGCACGGTCTCAGCGATGTCACCCATCACGAATGCGCCGCAACCCTGATCTCGTCCGGCAACTGCGATCACTTCTCGCCTGATGCCATTCTGGCAGCACCGTTGCAGCCCCGCACCACGGAGCTCGGCATCTCCCGCCAGTCTACTCTCGTGCTCGGGCCGCTCGACTTCGCGTTACTCGAGCACGCGCCGCCAACGAACTCCTGACCATTGGTCTTTCCGCCTCGGCGGATGGCGAAACCGGGCGCGTTCTCCGGCCGCTAAACCAATGTGCGCGCAACGCCGCTCGTCGTTCGTGTTGAGGCGGAGCCTGTCCGCCGATTTTGATCAGGAGATGGAATGAAACGATTGATGTTCTTAATGGTCGCGTTTTGTGCAATCGCGGCACTCTGCACGCATGCGGCTGAACCGTCAGCCCCTGCCGGTTCCGCTACCGGGACTGCCGACGTCGAGGCACTGCGGCAGGAAGTTCAAGCACTCACCGAGACTGTAAAGGCGCTGCAGCAACAGGTGAAAGATCAGCAAGCTGCGATCGAGAAAAACAGCGGAACTTCTTCGCAGTTGCCCCAAGCTTCCACCACGCCTTCGCAGGAGGCAGCCGCGGCGACGTCGACCGCAAAAGGCCTCGCCCCGCCGCCGGAGGGAAGCCCGCCGCAACTCATCCCCACTTCCGATTCTTCCGTCGTTTCCTCCGGATCATCGGCCGCCGCGTCGGCGGGAAATCCAGTCGGTGCGAGCGCGAACGGCAGCGCGACTACAATACCAACTTCGGACAGCAGCGTGACCACGACGTCGGACACGACCAGCACTTCGACGGGCACGGGTGGGGAGCTGACCCAGCCGATTTCTCTCGTTGGCGGGGGCGGCAGCAAGAACTACATGAACATCTCGTTCGATGGGCAGTTCTCGCTTGCCGGCTCGAGCGCGCGAGACCTCTCGCACATCGAGGTGGGCGACCACGATCCGCAACAGCGTGGATTTAACGCGCGCAATATCGAGCTGGCGCTCGACGGCGCGGTCGATCCTTACTTCGAAGGCTTCGCCAACATTGTTTTCAAACTCGATAACGACAACGAAACCGAAATCGAGGTGGAGGAAGCGTTCATGCAGACCACCGGTTTGCCTTCCGGCCTGCAGGTGAAGGCGGGGCAATTCTTCACCGCTTTCGGCCGCTTGAACGCGATGCATCCCCACACGTGGGATTTTGCCGACGACTCGCTGGTTCACGGTCGTTTGCTTGGCAGCGATGGGCTCCGCGGCGTGGGCGCGCAGGTTTCATGGACATTGCCCGTTCCATGGTATTCGCAATTCATCGTCGCCGCTCAAAATGGTCGCGGGAATACGGGTTTTTCGTTCCGCAATCCGGGCGAGGATGGAATTTTCTTCGGTCGCCGGACGACTGATCGCGAAGCGCGCGGGCTGCAGGATTTCGTTTACATCCCTCGCCTCGAGAATTCATTCAATCTTAGCGATACCCAGACCGTGCTTTTCGGCGTGTCGGGAGCGTTTGGATCGAACGAAACCGGCGGACATTCGCGCACGCAAATTTATGGCGGAGATCTTCTCTATAAATGGAAAAGTCCGCGCGCGGAGGGCGGCTTCCCGTTTGTGAAATGGCAGAGCGAAGTGATGTATCGTCGCTTCGAAGCAGGTCGCGGTATCGACGAAACGTTTCCAGTCGCGGAGACGTTTCATGATTGGGGCATGTACTCGCAGGTCATCTGGGGATTCCGCAAAGGTTGGACCGCCGGGCTCCGCGGCGATTACCTCCACATGACGGATTCGAGATTTACCGACGATGACACGCGGCAGACGCGCTCGCGCGTCTCGGCGAACTTGACCTGGTATCCGACCGAGTTCTCGAAACTCCGTCTGCAATACAATCACGATTTTCTCGAGGAGAATCAATTCCTCGCTGGCCGCGACGTCGATTCAGTGTTCCTCCAATTTGAATTCATCCTCGGCGCGCATGGCGCCCACAAATTTTGATCACGCAACTACCCGCTTGTCATCCTGAGCGGAGCGAAGCGCAGTCGAAGGATCCCGCTGCGCCACCCATCCATTACGCTCCGGGATTGAAAGCCCGGCCCTCGACTTCGCTCGGACTGGCGGAGTGGGACGTGCCACCATCAATAAACCTATGAAAAAAATCCCACTAATCCTGTCCATCCTTCTGACGGCTGTTCTACCTGTTCACGCCAAGATCAATGTCGTCGCGACGCTGCCCGATTTCGCCTCGATTGCGCGCGAAATCGGCGGCGACAAGGTCGACGTCACCGCGATGGCGAAGCCGACCGAGGATCCGCACTTCGTTGACGCGCGTCCCAGCTTTGTCGTCCAACTCCGGAACGCGGACGTGTTGATCGAAGGCGGCGCCGAACTCGAAATCGGCTGGCTTCCGCCTCTCCTGCAGAATGCACGCAATCCGAAGATCGAGGTCGGCAAACCGGGCCGCGTGCAGGCGTCGCAGGGAGTCCGCTTAATGAACGTGCCGGCAAACGTCACCCGCGCCGCAGGTGACGTGCATGCGCTTGGCAATCCGCATTACATGACCGATCCGATCATCGCGAAGGCCGTCGCGCAGCACATCGCGCAAGCTTTCGGGGCGGTGGACCCGCCGAACGCCGCATTCTACGACGCCAACGCGAAAAAGTTCGAAGCGACGATCAACGCGAAGCTGCAGGAATGGGGCACTGCCATGCTGCCGTTCAAAGGCCAGAAAGTTGTCGCCTACCACGACTCCTGGCCATACTTCGCTCATCGATACGGCATCGGTATCGACATTTTCCTTGAACCGAAACCGGGCATTCCACCGTCGCCTTCGCATCTTGCGGAAGTGATCGAGCAGATCAAGGCGCAGAAGATCAAGGCCATCATCGTGGAGCCGTTTCACGACCGAAAAATTGCCGAGAAAGTCGCCAGCGCGACTGGGGCGAAGGTCGTGGATTTCGCGCAATATCCCGGCGCATTTCCGAACACGGAAAGCTACGTAAAGTTAATGGACGTGCTCGTCGCGCGTCTCGCGGCCGCGATGAAATAATGCGCGCGCGCCTTTTTCTCAGCGACAGGGTGAGACCCCATCGAACCTGGTGGTGCGCTCGGCCACCTTGCGCGGAACGTTGCTCCACCAATTCACAGGTCTGACAGATGTGGGATGTAATGTTCTGGCCGATCGTCGCCTGCGTGCTGTTGCCGTGGCTGCTGGTTTATCTCGGTCTGCATGTCGTCCAGCGGGGGATTATTTTTATCGACATCGCGATGGCCCAGATGGCGTCGTTAGGCATTTGCGTCGCATTGCTCTTCCGCATCGATTTGCACAGCCCCGCGACCTTCGCGATCGCGCTCGGTTTTACTTTATTTGGTGCTGCAATTTTTTCGTTAACGGGGAAGCGCACGAGCCAGATTCCGCAGGAAGCCATCATCGGAATCGCCTACGTGGTGGCGGCGGCGGCGGCGGTCCTGCTGCTTAGCCGCGCGGCCGAAGGCGACGAGGAAATCAAGCAGATGCTGGTTGGGAACATTCTGCTGGTTTCGCCGGCTGATGTCTGGATCTGCTTTGGGCTTTTTGCGGCGGTCGGAATTCTCCATTTTGTGCTCCGAAAAAATTTTCTGCTCGTTTCCTACAATCGCGATGGCGCCTACGAAAAGGGACTGCGCGTCCGCTGGTGGGACTTTCTTTTCTACGCCGCTTTTGGTCTTGTGGTGACCAGCTTCGTGCGCATCGCCGGAGTGCTCCTGGTTTTCAGTTACCTGATTGTGCCGGCGGTTTGCGGCATTAATCTCGCGAGCAGGCTCAGCCGCCGTCTTCTCGTTGGTTGGGTAATCGCGCTCGTCGGCGGCATCGGCGGGCTCTTCTTTTCATTCTGGTGGGATCTCCCATCGGGCGCCGCGATCGTCTGCACTTTCGGCGTGCTGCTGATCATTGTCTCAGCCCTCAGTCTCCTGCGCCCGGCGCGTTTCCGCCACCGGAACGACAGGCGGGGTGGGCCAATGAGAGTGGATTGAACGGGATCGTGCGTTCCCAGACGCCGCTTTTAACGCCGCCGACTACGTGGGGCAAGTTTCCAACTTGCCGATTCTTTACATCCGCAACTCTTCTCGGCCGGCCGCCCCACTCACTCTTCCTCATAAGCCACGCACTCGCTGACGCGTAAGACGGAGCAGACCGGCAGTCAGCGCGATGCGGAAAAGCCCATAAGCTCGCACAAAGACAGGCCTCGGTAAGCAATGTTCCGGCAACTGCGCCTAACGTATAGAACCATAAAGCAAACGAGAGCCGGTAGAGTCTCTGCCTGGCCCGAAGGTGACTCAGCTCCGAGGAGGCCGGAACCCGAACTCGGCCTGTAAGTCCCCCCAAAGCCAATGAACAAACCAGTCTTCCTGAATCAAAGCGGCATGGGCGGCGGCCAGTGTTTCCGCTTTCTCTACTTTGCCATTCAAGCAGTAAAGATAAGTGAGTAGGAAGAAATGGTTGAGATTGTCAAAGCGTTGATCTTGCTCGCTTTCCAGTAGGGTAATTGCGCGGGTCAAATCGCGCCGAGCAAGTGCTCCCGCCACAAGGTCTGGAAGCGCCTGGGCGATCGCTGGTTCGGATTTTTGAATGGATCGTTCAGCAATTGCCACACGAAATTCGTCGCTCTTTAAGACCTCCAAAATCGGCGTTCGAAGCGATGAGTGGCGCAGGTAGAAGTCAAGCTCGGCCAGCCAATTGCTCCCTGAAAGGCGAGAACGGTACCGCATTTCGCGCACGAGAAACGAAGCCATAAGCGCGTCGCTGTTTGGTTCGGGCCAAATTTTGGCGATAAGCGCAGACGTCCGAAACTCGCGAAACGCCGACGATGCCTCAATATACGGGTAGGCGAATTGTTGAGTGATCTTGGGATCGGGAGCCACATCGCTCAGAAGCTTCGGATACCAATCGCTCAGTGGCTTAACCCCTTGCGTGATTCTATCGATTTCTGCGCCGTCCATTAGGAATAAAGCCGCCAGCTGTTCCGGAATCTCCATGCCAACAGAAATTAAGTCTTCTCGCATGGAGGGATCCCTCCAAAGGTATCCGACCTCTTTGGAGCTGAGTGCCGGCCCGGCCCCGTTGATTCCCAACATAATCCATTCATCATCCGAGCTCCCCCAGACTGATGCATTTGGAAACGCGGCGTGAAACGCGGCCAGAATTAATTTCGTTTCCTCGACCTTGAGCTGATAAATCGGCAGCCAGAAACTCGCCATACCACCCTGTTTCAACTGACTCCGCATTAAAGAAAAAAACTCCTTCGTATAGAGATTCACGGTCCCAGCTACTTTCAAAGGCGGTGGCTCGCCTGTGATGATGTCGTACTTCCTTGGGCTCGCCTGGAGAAAAAAACGCCCATCCTGGATGAAGGTTCTGACACGAGGATCGCGCAAAGGGTCTGGATAACCCCGGCCAGAATCTATAGCCAAATCAAAAACCTCATGCGATGTGTCAACGATATCGATCCGTTTTAGACGGTGATCGTGGACAAAGGCATCGGCCGTAACACCAACTCCATAACATAGCTGCAGCACATCTTGCGATTCCGGCCGGAGCGCTAGTGGCAGATAGGCAAAGAGGCGCATATATCGCTGGTTGCTGGGCGCAGTTCCGGACATTGAAAAACCGTTTGTGACCAAGCGATAGTAATATGGTTGGCCAAACAGGTCGCGTCGCAGCAACTGCAATGTATCCGCCGACGACTCTACCTTGCGCACCAGTCGTGAGCCATCCACTTCGTACGGACGACGGGCACTGGCGAAGTGCGTGTTATCCCTGTAAGGAAAACAAACGACGATGAATGCGAAAATCGCGCCAAGGCCGAGCAGTGACGCCGTGACCCAGCCCCGCCTTCTTACCGCCCACGCTGCACGATAATTCACCAAAACGGCGAGCAGCGCGTAGCTCACCGCACAAACAATCAGCGTCCATTGGAAACCGATTGCTGGCAAAAAGAGAAAACTGGCGAGGAGGGGTCCGATCGCCGCGCCCGCGGTGTTAAATAAAGTCGTTAAGCCAGTGCTCTTCGTCCGGTTTCCGACACTCTCCTGGACTCGAGCCGCGATCGACGGAAGGAGCATACCGGAGAGAAAGGCGACGGGAAACGTGAGTGAGAACGCCAGCCATGCGATTTGCTTCCAGGAGTCAAGATTGTGCAAAAGGTTGTTCCCGTGGGCGGTCGATGCTGGATAGAGCCAATACGAGATCAGAGTTGTTCCCGCCGAGGATAACAAAAGCGCGGGCAGAAATCCGGAAGACCGTGCCATTCGCGGGGGCACTGCCCCTGCGCTAATCCCGCCGAGCCCGATTCCAGCGAAGACGATCGCCAGCATCACGGAAAATGCCGTGGCGGTGGAAGCGACATACAAATGCAGGAGACGGAACCACACCACCTCGAGACAAAGGATTATCATTCCCGTCAAAAGGCTGATGAAAAGCAGACGCCACGGCAGCGGGCGATCGACCCGCGAGACTCGCGCAATAGGTTCACCCGGACTTGAATTTCTAGCCGCCCCGGCATTTCGCGCGATAACCCACGCGCTCGCTGCTGCGATAATGCTAATGAAACCGGCAACCAGCCCGGTGCCGAAAAGCCCACAAACTCGCACCAAATAGCCCTCCGTAAGCAACGTTCCGGCAACCGCGCCTAGTGTATTGAATCCGTAAAGCAAACCGAGCACTTAATTAAAAGCCTTCGGCTGCAGGACTGAATCTTCCACTAAGACCGGTAACGTGAGGCCCATGGCTGTGCTTGGCGCGAGCAGAATCAAGAACGAGAAGGAGAAGCGCAGAGCATTAAGTGCAGTTTGATGATCCCAAAGCAACTGGAACAACGGACGCATGCCAGCGCCAAGGAAAGGAATAGCAAAGACCAGCGTGCAACCCAAAATAGCAACCGTTGCCTCCAGGGAACAGTAAAGACGCAGAGGACGCCACCGTCCCAGCTTAACCACGGATGCGATTGCCCCACCGATAGCCAGACCGGTCATAAAACTCGAAAGGATAATTGCCGCAGCCGATATCGAGTTGCCGAAGGCCAATCCGGCCACACGCAGCCACAAGGTTTCGAAAATGAGTGCACTCATTCCCGATAGACAAAGAATCCCGGAGATGGCCGCGGCTCGCATCCGGTCACCTCAGGTCAAGTGAATCGACGGTTTCAAGGTCTGTTTGTCAATGCCTCTCTGTGAAAGAGGGCTCTTAGCCATTTTTTTAACTGCGACGCGACATCAACGTGATCGTTGGCGCAAAACGTTCGCGAATCTGGTTCGCAAGGTCTGGAGGTGATCTGCACGAAGTTAGGTGCAATAAAGAATACATAACCGAACCAACGCGACCGATTCTACGGTGCGCCTGCAGCCTTACGTGACCAATAGCCTTGAGACCGCGCGCGCAAGCGCTTTGGAATCGGCGCATGCTGCCTTAGCAGGGCGCTTTCGCGAGCAGTTTTCGCCATGATCATTCTTGCTTTCGTCAGTTTACACTTTTTCTAAACGAAACGCCCACCCGTGCCCAACCAACAACATTTGTGTTCCGTAGCACGCCGATATATTCCGCTCTAACCATTGACGATCCAGGAGTTCGACATTTCCTTCTGTTGGGAGTCCAAACCACCCTTCGGTCCACAGAGTACCATTTTGATAATACACTCCGACCCAAAATCGGTCTGGTTTGATATCGCGTAGAAGGATCCAAACACCCCTCGATCCGTCTTTCCAGAGTGCCTCTGTTGAAACATTAGCTGGTCTCTCTGGCATCGATGTTAGATCACATCCGATCATATGCGAAATCACGGAGACGATGGCCCATCAGGTTCATACTTTAGGAAAGCCGTGTGACAAATCAGAAGGGTCGAGTGCCGTGACACCATCGAATTCTATGAGGAAAATACACCGCGGCACCAGATTTCGACCTGATCAGAATCGTTACTCCTACTTAGTGTGCCGGGTAGGACATTTCAGCCGACAGTTTGAGCTATAAAGCGTTGCGCCGAAGATAGGCATCAACTTGCCAAACTCTCCTTGAGGCGCTGGCACCGGTCCCGCAGGGGAACTGTCACCCGTATCATACGGGCCGCCTGTGCAGTAATGAAGAGCGTCAATACGCAATGAGCGATCCCTTTTCCTCAGGCTAGTAATTCGGGTTGAAGCTCGGCGCCGCCACCTGTGCCCCAGGAGTGGGCGTGGGCGTCGGCGTGGGGTTGGGCGTGGTCATGACCAGGCCGTATTTGGCCGCAGTCAGCTCTCCCGCCAGGTTGTAGCCAAAACTATCCTGCCTGCCATCCTCATCCCGCGTCACGTCGGTTAAGCGGTTGTGGAGCCTACATGATCGTTTTTACCATCTTCGTAAGCCTGTCTTGGGCGATGACGCTGCTCTCAAAAGTGTCGATAGTTAGCTCTGGTCACTAACTTCCAAACGGTTGCTCCCTATTCCCGCTTCAGCTTCAAAAGAAGGGATTCGCTCCGAATCGCATTTGCCTTTCCAGTTCAGATCTCGATCGTTTCTACCTTCGCACGGATAGCGGTATCGATCGGAAGTTTACTGGCGCCAGGTGGTCTTCCACCGGATATTCAACTGCTTCCGCGTCCTCGGAAGCAACTTGGTTTCGCGAAGGGAGAATGCCTGCCGAAGAACGCTTTGAAATCGGAAGGATCAAACCAAAACCGATCGCGAGCGCCGCTACCCGCCTCAGGGCTGAGCTAAAATCAATTACCATTATTTCTCACGACTGCCGCGTGGACACCCTCATCGGTAGCAATCTCGACGCCTCCCTTATTTTGCGATCTGATGTCAGCGCTCGTCGAGGGCACAAATACAGATACGTGATCTGGCGACGCCGTTTTCGCAACGCCAGAAAACAGGGCTTTTGCCGTTGTTATCCGCGTCGTTTTCAGCACGCCTGTCACCCACATTGTTACTGTATTCGGACGCCGGTCCGTGACTATGAGTCGTATACACGCGTTGACTCTCCGTTACGCCCGCCGGGGGCTTGGGAGCCGCGGCTTGGTATTGTCCTTGTCCATTAGCCGCAGCTTTATCGAAAGTCCCTCGATGTGGGATGTCTCTCGCAGCTTATTGTTACTGTCTCGATAGCCGTCAATGCGCACCTCCAGCAATCTTGTACGAAGAAGTGTGCCGTCCTCTTGCCCCTGCTTATTGGATTTGCTTGCGGACTGCAGGGCAGCGGATCTTGCCGAAGGGAAGACCGCCTGCAGCACCTCGGGAGAAACATCCAATGTTCCCGGCGCATATATTTCAAGCCCCATGGGATCAGTGAGGTCGAGTGGATCATTGGAGACAAGAGGCCCAATCTGCGATTCTGAGCCGTCGAATAAAAACGCGGTACCTGCGTTTTGGGGCGGTGACGTGGCTGATGTGGCCGGCGAGACGAGCGCCGCCTGGCTCGACGGCGAGAGCAGAAGCGCCAGTGCGCTTAAGAGCGGGATCGCTCGCAACAACATGGTTGCGAAGATACTCTTCCCAGCCGTGGCGAGCGATTTCCGCGACGGCTGGGGAAGTAAGCCGATTACGATGGCTCGCGCCGATGATCGCGCTGGCGCGGGTAATCAGTCAAGATCGAGGCTTTTTTTGGCCTCCTCCCACGGAATCAGCGGTTCGTCACCGTTCTCAGCAATTGCCTTTTGCAAGTCCTCGAGGTTCTCGACGCGTTCGCGCAACGCTCGCAGCCCGCGATAAACAAGTTCCAATGTCAACGGATCGGGCTGTTGGGTGCTCATGCTATTCATACGCCTCCTTGCGGTCTTTCACAGCATAGATGGCGATCACGCCGCGTTCCAACGTAAAAAGCACTCGATGATTGCCCACGCGTAACCGGTACCGATTACTCTTCCCTTCAAGCTTTCTTACGTCGCAGCGAAGATCATTGCGCATTACTTCAACACGCTGGCCGATCTGGCAGCGGACAGTTTTGTCATGAGCACGCAAGTGCCGCCGCGCCTTTTTGCTGATGAAGAGTTCGTAGTGCACGCAGAATAACCGTGGAGTCTCAAATCGCGATTCGCGAGCCTGTTTTCGTTTTTCGCGGGCGGCTCGTGCAAATAGCGGAGCGCGACAGCCGGCGGAGGGGGCGGGGTCTTTAGTACGTGACGTGGCGGCAGAGAATTCGTTAGGGGATTTGTTGGGGCGAGTGCTCTGTCGGCGCGAAGCGTGCAACGAATCTTTTGCCCAAGGCGGCGGCCGCAATGCCGTTCGTTAGGCCGCAGCGCAGCCGCCGCTAAATTCTTCTTCTCCCAGCGCTCAGGCGTGATCGCAGCCTTGGGTGATGACGCTCAACTCTGAACACGATCAAGAACTGCCGCTTCTGCTATCTTCTATCCGCAATTGTTCCGAGCGCGACCTCTGCGAGTGAACGCACTGTCGGCGACTCCGCCGAAGCCTGAAGCTGCAGCAATGTTTCACGGGTTGACGTGTCATCAATTTCTCTAATTGCAGCCGCGGCTTGGTGACGGAGCGAATGTGAAAGCGATTCGTCTTTCAATACCGCGATTAGCGAGGGGACGGCTTCGCTCGACAACAACATTCTTACCATATCGATGCAACTCGAGAGATCAGCCTCGATTTATGACGCAGCCGAACCTAGACTTTATTTTAGCGGCTTGGAAACGTGACCCGCCACGCCAAACCACTGGCCGTTCATCCGCACCAACGTGTCGGTGAAGGCTACATCGGTCTCGTACGGTTGGCCGTCGATCATACCTTTAACTTTGGTCCAGCCGGTGATCACCGCGGTGTCGCCATAAATGCGCGCTTTCATATCCCGGTTCTCGAACACGCTATATTTCACCTTCCCACTGCTGAGCTCCTTCAGGTCATCGGCTTTGGTGCTGATCTGCGCATTGCTATTCGTGAGCGTGAAATCATCCACCACCTGCTCTTGAAGGAAATCCGTGTCGGCGTGGAGATAGGCGCTGCACCAATCGCGTTCGAATTGCAGGACTTTATCGATCTCCGCCTGGCTCGCTTTAGAATCACCAGGCGACGCGACCGCGAGACAGAACAGGACCAGCAAAAAACATGAGGTAAATGTAAACGTTTTCATAACCATTTGGCTGACGATCAATCCTTCGCGCCCACTATTTCCTGCGCCGAACTTTAGAGACAACTCTCGCCTGTTTTATCCGATTTTCTCCCAGATCACGTCTTCGTTATTCCGCCGGTCGATCAGGGCTTCGACCTTACCGTCCGCGCCGAAGCGAAACAGAATCCGTCCTTCCACGCCTTGGCGGAAGAAGAGATCGCCGGCTTCGGGAAACAGTTGCACCTTCTTTCCGCCAGTTCGCTCGATGAATACGCGGTCGCCTTCGACCGAGATGGCGGTTTTACGCTCCGACTCCTTCGACAGTTCGTATGTCCCAGCATAGGCTGGATATTTTGTCGGCTCGGTTTTGCCGATCGCAGGGTCTTCGTAGTAGCGCATCGTCTGGGCGGCGACGATCTGCCATTGGCCGTGACGCCGCAGCCAGGTGTCCGTACCGTGATAGCGAGCGTGCAGCTCCTGCCCGAATATCGTTTCAGTCTCATTGTGTCGTAACTTAGGACAGCGGTGTCGTTCGTGATCACGCTCTGCGGGCTTGCGACTTTGATCGAGCCGGAATAGCCCTTTGGCAGAGGGGCGACGTCTGCGATTAACTGTGCTTTACCGAAGCTCCGACCCTTTTCATCGTGATAGATGCAGTCGTCGGCATAGTACTTCTTCCACGGCGTTTGATCGCCCGGCACGACAGCGCTAAACAATTCCTGCGTTCGCCTGACAAGCTCAGGTTCGGTAATGGACGAGTCCTCGGCGAAAACGTTGCCTCGCAGCAGCAAGAGAGCCGACGCGCTGATGAACGTGATAGATCTCGGTTTCATAGCGAATGCGGTTGTTTAGGTTCAAGAATCTTTCGGCAGCGGGAGCGATGCTTGGGCAAAGGCATATCGCCAGCCGGTGGTCGTGCGAAGGTAAATATCACTAAACCACAGCTTGTACTCGAACAACTTTCCGGCCTCCGTTCCCTTGGCCCAAAGCAGGGCCGTCACGACTGCGGTGTCGCCCCATACGCGGACTTTTTGGTTCGAATCTTCTTGCCGCTCGTAGATCATGGTTTTGCGTCGTGCCTCATCGAGAAGATCGGCCTTGCTCTGGGTTTTGCCCCGGCCGGTCACGAGCACGAAATTGTCAGTTAAAATGCGGTCCATCGTGGCGGCATCGTTTTCTTTCACGGCCGCTTGATACTGGGTGTCCAGCGCGGCGACGGTCTTTTCATCGTTGCTGGCTAAGGCAAGAGATTCGTTGGGTTCGAGCATGAGGAGGCTTTCAATGGCAAGGCGGTCAATCCGAATCGCATCAGCGATCGGGTGAAAGGCCGTTTGGAGTATTGGGGGAAAGGATCTCCGGACGAAAAGGTTTTCATTATTTGATGACACGATTGTCTAGACTGCTGTGAGGTCAGGGCTTGATAGCATTCGCAGAACGACGACGAAAGTGACAAAGAGCGGTATTGCCGCAAGTCCCATTTTAGGGAATTATGTAGGAACCACTTTCTTAAGTCGAGGCTCAAAATATATGGCAAAGCGCACGACCGCGTTCGTAAACCTCAGCATTTCGCTCGATCGCAAATCTCCCATGGCGTTGCACCGCCAGCTCTATGACGAGCTGCGCAAGGCGATTTTGTCCGGGAGCTTAAAGGCGAGAACACGATTGCCCTCGACCAGGGATTTCGCCGACGAGATGGGCGTTTCCCGCAATACAGTTCTGAACGCCTTCAATCAGCTCCTTGCAGAGGGTTACGTGGAAGGCCGGATCGGATCGGGCACTTATATCTCTCACACCTTGCCGAACGAAATGCTGGAAGTCCGCGGGAACGGTCGCGCTAATCACCCCGCCTTACCTGCGCGTCGCGCCCTTTCGCGGCGAGGAGAGGTGATTAGCAAGACAGTGGTCAGCGTCGCAGTCGCCACCGGCCCGCCGCGTCCGTTTCGGAGCGGAGTCCCATCGCTCGATGCGTTCCCGACGAATACGTGGTACAAACTGACTGCGCGCCATTGGCGCAACTCGCCGCATCACCTGATGAGGTATGGGCAGCCGGCGGGATATCAGCCGCTGCGTGAGGCGATCGCCGCCTATCTGGGGGCTGTGCGCGCGGTTCATTGCGTGCCCGAACAGGTCATCCTGGTTTCGGGCTCGCAGCAAGGACTCGACATCGCGGCGCGCGTATTGCTGGACCCCGGCGACGCCGCCTGGGTTGAAGACCCCGGCTTTCACGGCGCGCGTGCCGCGCTTCTCGCAGCCGGCGCGACGCTTATTCCGGTACCAGTCGATCAAGAAGGGCTGGACGTCGAAGCAGGAATCAGCCGTGGAGATAAGGCGCGGGTAGTGTATGTCACGCCTTCTCATCAGCTCCCGCTCGGGAGCACACTGAGTTTGGCGAGGAGACTCGCGCTCTTGAAGTGGGCCAGCAAAGCCCGCGCGTGGATTTTGGAAGATGATTACGACAGCGAGTTCCGTTACGCGGGCAGGCCCTTGGCGTCGTTACAGGGATTGGACGGTCAGGGACGCGTCATCTACATAGGCACTTTCAGCAAAGTCTTGTTCCCCTCTCTCCGGCTGGGATATATGGTCGCGCCTGTGGACTTGGTGGATGCCTTTATTAAGGCGCGCGCGATCGTCACTCACGCCTCCTCGTTAATGGAGCACGCGGTCGTCGTTGACTTTATCAACGAAGGACACTTTGCCCGTCACATCAGGACGATGCGCGCGCTTTACGCCGAGCGCCAGGCCGTGGTGCTCAAGGAGGCCGGGACAGAATTAGCCGGGCTACTCGACCTCCAATCCGATGCTGCTGGAATGGATCTGATCGGCTGGCTGCCTCGTGGGATTGATGATCGCGCTGCCACCCGTCAGGCCGCGGCCCACGGAGTCGAGGTCACGCCGCTCTCCGCCTACAGCCTTGAGCGGCCCAAGCGAGGCGCGCTGCGCCTCGGCTACACCGGCTACAGCAGCAAAGATCTCCGGCAAGGGGTGCGCAATCTCGCAATTGCCCTGCGCAGCCTGAAGAACAGAGCATCGACAGGCGAATAAACCCAGGGCTTTCAAAGCAAATAAGACGCAAGTGGCGCTTGCGAGATTTCGCTAAATGGACCTTGCGACAAATAATGGCCGGTGTCTGTCGATTAATGTGATCGGAAGTGCGTACAACGATCGAACGTTAGCCACGTGGACTATGCGGTGACATCGCTCTGGAAGGGAACCAATATGGATAGTGTGAAACACCTCAGAGATTTCCAAGTTACCGAGCTTCGGCGCTATACGATCAAACGGGGAGAACGAAAGCATTTCGCAGAGTATTTCGAGAGCTACTTTCCTGAAGCTTTCGAGCAGCTCGGAGCGATTGTCTTTGGCCAATTCTTTGAGCGCACCGATGCTTCCAGGTTTACCTGGATCAGAGGGTTCAAAGATATCTACGCACGTGCGACGGTGAATGGTGCCTTCTATTACGGGCCTTTGTGGAGAGAACACTCCGCAGTGATGAACGACCGCCTGATCGACAGCGACAACGTGCTGCTGCTCCGCCCGTTCATGCCGGAACGAGCCATCCCAGTTCTCCCCGCTGTTGATCCCGTGACCGAGAAAGAAGGTGCGCAAGGTGTTGCCGTGGCTCAGATCTTTGCGCTCAAAGCCGATGATATCGATGCTTTTGCCAAGAAAGCGGAACCGGTATTTGCCCGCTATCGGGTCGCGGGCGCGCGCGAAGCCGGCATCCTGGTTACCTTGGATGTGCCAAACAATTTCCCACAGCATCCGGTACGAACGGACGGCCCATACCTGGTATGGTTAGCGATTTTAGAAGACAATCAGGCGTTGGAGACTCAATTTAAACCCGTGGTAGAGCATTCCTTAGAGGGGTTGTGCGCGACAAACCTCTTAAAGGATATTCCAGAATTAGTCGTCCTGGATCCGACCAGGCGCTCACGTTTGCGCTGGCTCTGATGAGCGAACAGAAGTTTGTCGGTTGTGAGAGAGAGAACTTCTCGTTGGCTTTCGGTAGAGGTGAGGGTCAAGGTTTCATTCTTTGTCGTGCTTAGATTTTTTTGGTTAGAAGCTCGCTAGCGCAGTGGATCCGTATCCCGTGTAGCGACCATCAGGCGAAAACGCGCGTCCCAGGGAGCGCACGCAGTCTGGGTGCTGCTGGCGACCCCCGAAAGCTTCGGGGTCGCAAACTTTTCTTTCCATTGCGGTCCCTGCGCGAGCGAATTATCGCTTTCAAAAGTGGCCCCTGCTATTTACTGAATATGGGTCTTGTCGCAATGCCATTCTATTCTTTTATGACCTCGTGGCTATCGAAGATAACGTCGTGCAACTGCCCAGCGATATTCCGCCGAAGCTGGTTGGAATTTTCGGCTTCGATTCCGTCGCCACTCTGGACTTCATCGGCCCTCTCGAGGCTTTCAAGAGCGCTCAAAGCTATGACAACTACCATCGCATTCAGTCGTGCTATGAAGTCGTTGTGATCGGTCTGAGGGGCAAGACTTTTAGATCCGGCTCCGGCCTTATTTTTAAAACGGACACGACAATCCAGGCGATCCCCGCTTTGGACACAGTGGTTATTCCGGGCGGCACCGGAAGCGTGAAACCCGACGAAGACAAGGCTCTCAACGCCTGGTTAGCGAAGAACAAGACTCACGTTCGCCGCTTTGCCGGAGTGTGCGGCGGGATTTATCCGCTGGCCGAAAGCGGGCTGCTGGACGGCCGGAATGTCACGACTCATTGGCGTTTTGCGAGAGATATTGCCACCCGATTTCCGAAACTCCAGGTCAATCAGACAGCGTCCTTCCTGAAAGACGGTCCTTTTTATACTTCCGGTGGTGGCACAGCCGGAATTGAGATGACCCTTGCGCTGATCAACGAAGACTACGGTCCGCGGGTCGCTCTCGATGTGGCGCGCGAATTTGTCATGCGCCTTCGGCCGCCGGGCGCTGATGAGAGCGTGGTGTTTCCTCCCAAATCTGAGCAGGAGTCATCCGAAAGATTGTCCGATCTACCCGCCTGGATTGTTGCTCACTTACATGACGATCTCTCCGTCGAAGCGCTCGCTGAGAAAGTTTGCCTCTGTCCGCGTCATTTTAGCCGGACTTTCAAATCTGTTTTCGAGACTACGCCAGCAGAATTTGTTGAACAATTGCGATTGGGTGAGGCGCGGCGACGTTTGCTGGCACCGAAGACAACCATTAAGAATGTAGCTGTGTCTGTCGGCTTCAAGAGCGCTGATGCGTTTCGGCGCGCGTTCGAACGTCACCTCGGATTAACTCCAAGTAATTTCCGTGCGCGGTTCCGATCCGATGCGGATTCTGGTCTGCAAAGCCGTGGCCCAATGCGATCGCCGATGGTTTCGTCTCGCAGGGGCAATTAGTGTTCTGCGCCGCTTGCGGCTGTTCCTCTGATTTCGGCTGACGCAGGCCTCCCATCTGCGCCGCCAACTCCCGCAGCGAGGCGTTCAATGCGTTGCAAGCATGTTCTTCGGGGCACTTGGAATGGCGTCCGTTAACTCACAAAGTAACCTGGCTCGCTTTTCATCGAGAGGAGCAACGACATCGAGAGAAGTCCGAAGTCGTATTCTCCGTGTCCGAAAATGTCGGTGTTTCCGTCCTAACATCGAAAGCTCGTGCCGCTTTATAACGGATGCCAGAGCAGAGGTGCAACGCCTTTGCCCCAAAACCTAACCAAACCCATGGAGAAACTAATGATCAGAAATGTAATCACGAAGTTAGGATTGCTTCGCACGGCTCTCGCAGTCGGCTTTGGAATTCCTTTCCTTATCGCAACAAATACCTATGCCCAGGGCGTGGAGGCAGCTCCTACCGCGACTCCGGCCACTCAGGCAGCGGCCGCCCCGGCGACCACCGGCAGCGGCGCGCCCAACACCGGGCAGACAGGTCCTAATCAAACGCAGACCAATGCAGTCGGTGGCACCGAAGCCACTACCGAGCGTGTGATCGTTACCGGTTCCAACATTCCGACGGCGGAGGAAGTCGGTCCCAATCCAGTTTTGAGCATTAACCGCGATCTGATTAACAAGTCAGGGGAGCGAAATACCGAAGCGCTCTTGAGAGATCTCCCGGTCGCAAACGGGGGTGGTATCCCGCTCTCGAATAACGGCACCGGCTTCACCCCTGGCGCGAGCTCGATCTCGCTTCGCGGCTTCACCCCTGAGGCCACTTTGGTGCTGATCGATGGCCGGCGCCTGCCGCAATACCCGATTGGAACCGGCGGCACGACCTCGTTTTTCGACCTCAACGCGATTCCGCGAGCCGCGATTGAAAGCATCGAAATCCTCAAGGATGGCGCGTCCACGACTTACGGAGCGGATGCGGTCGCCGGCGTCGTGAACATCAAATTGCGCAAAGATTATCGCGGTGCGGAGGCGACGGTCCAGTATGGGAATACCCTGGACAAAGACGCTTCGCAATTCATCGCTGATGTGACTTTCGGAATCGGCGATGAAAAGACCCAGGTGACTGGCGTGCTCGACTACTATCATCAAAACTCGGTCTTCAATCGTGACCGCGGCTTTTCGGCCGTGCCATTCTTTCTGAGCACCAACGCCAGCCCGTTGAACCTGCAGGTCAGCAGCGATGTGGCCGCCGCCGCCGGTGGCCAGAACCTGAATCCGGGTGGCAACGAATTTGCGACTGCACCAGATTTCACTCATGGAACGGCCCCAGCAAGCAGTTACATCTACAATGATCGGTTTCGTGTCCGTGGGGGCGGAGGTGGACTCCCTGGATTTAACTTTAACCAGTTCTCCGGCTCTTTTCCATTTTCCGAAAGGTACGGCAGCTATCTCTCCGCCAGCCATCAGGTGTGTGGTGATCAGTTAGTGCTTTATGCCGATGGGCTCTACCAAAAGGTAAAAGTTCGAAATGAGCTTGCCCCGGTTGCTACAGGGAATTTTGTCACCGCGAACCAACCGACCATTGCCATTCCGCCCAGAACGCCGATTGCGCCGGGCGACGAACCCCCAAACACCCCCACTCATTCCGAGACCGGCGTCCCGGCCGACGCCTTTAATCCGTTCAATCCGTTCAACCAGATTATCTCTGGCGGGTCGCGTGCCCGTCTGGTCGAATTCGGTAATCGGGTCATCACGGATGATACAGACAACATCCTCGCCACTATTGGAATGAAGGGCGATAAGTTGTTCGACGGCACCTGGGGGTACGATGCGGGATTTCGCTACGGTGAGGTCAAGCTTACTGAAACTAATGGTCCAGGATTCTTTTCGCTCAAGCGCTTCAATCGCATCCTCAACGCCGCCGATCCGATCTTTGATCCGAAGTCCGACCAGTATATCGGCACGACAATTCCCTACAACCCATTCGGCGATTTTCGGGTTCCTATCCCCTCAAACGCTGCCACCGTTGCTTTTGCCTCAGTCGTCGCCCCCGAAATCGATACTTCAAAAATAGGGACGGTCGACTTAAACATCTACACAACCCAGTTGTTCAAGCTTCCGGCTGGCGGAGTAGGTCTCGCCTTTGGGGGTCAGTTCCGCCGGGAGCAGGAATTTCAGTCTCCAGACGATTTGCAGCTACAGGGAGATCTTTCCAGTCAATCCCCAAAAGCGATCACTCGCGGCGGCCGGAAGGATTACGCGTTCTACGCGGAAGCGAGCATCCCGATCTTCAGTCCGGAAAAGGCCATTCCTGGCTTCCATTCGCTGGAATTCACGGCCTCGGGGCGGTTCGAGGAGTTCCTGAACAACGACAGCAACGTCCTGGTGCCAAAAGTGGGCATGCGCTGGCAGCCGCTTGACGAGCAACTGACGATTCGCGCCACCTGGGGCGAAGGTTTCCGTGAACCTTCGCTCTTCGAGCTCTTCTCCTCACCTACGCAGGGCCTGCTCCCGACCAACTTTAAGGGCAACTTTGACCCCGAAACACCAGTGGTTACCTCCAGCAATCCCAACCTGCAACCCGAAGACTCGCGGACGTTCAGCGGTGGCGTTGTCTTCACGCCAAAGTTTGTTTCTGGCTTGACGCTTTCGGTCGATATTTACGATATTGAAAGGAAAGGCGTTGTTGTCGCACCGACGGCTCAAGAAGTGGTCAACCGCTTTCTCAACAATCAGCTTCTGCCCGGCGAAGCCGTGATTCTCGATCCAAGTGGAGCGAGCATTAATGCGATCTCCGATAGTTTCCAAAATGCCGGGCGTCAGAATACTCGAGGGGTAGACCTCGGCCTGCAATACCAGCTGCAAACTCCTTATGGCACCTTTACCTCCCTGACGAACGCCACCTATGTTGATTCCTTTATTTTCCAGGCGACCGAGCAATCGCGAGCGAGGGAAATAAGCGGACGCGTAATCGACAATCTCGGCGGCGATGCGATCCTGAAATGGAAAGCCAAGTCCAGGCTCGACTGGGCCTGGAATGGCTTCGATATCGTCACTACCGTGAACTATCTGGATGGCTTTAAGGAAAAACTCTTCGGCGCCAAAGAACATTATGTCGATGGCACCTTAGTCTTTGACGTTCAAGGCAGCTACAACTTCACTTTTGCGCCGCCGGTCGAAAACCAGCCTGTCGCCGGGTATTCAAAAGACGCCAAGGAAATGGTCCGCGGCAAAGACGGGAAGAGGGTCGAGCCGACCCAGACGGCCAACTACTCGATGCCCTGCTGGAAGAATCTGATCAACAACACCACCATCACGGTTGGCTGCAACAATGTGTTCGGTCAGGACCCGCCGGTGATGTTCGGCGCCTTCAAGAGCAATGCGAACGGCTATCCCGGCTTTATTTATACCGACGTCGGGCGTTTCGTCTATCTTGAACTAACGAAAAAGTTTTAGACTCGGAAATAGAGAGCAAGTTCACAGAGGCAGCGGCTGCGGCCGCTGCCTTTTTCGTTTCGGAAAACGGACGCAGGCACAGTCGCGTCACAGACCTCTTGTTGAGATTTCAGCGGGGCGTCAGTCTAAATTGCTGAAAGATACGGGTGCGACCAGCGTCTAGGTCTTTCCGGCGCCTGCATCGCCTAGATGACATGTAAGGAGTTGCCGGGTGCGGGTCTGGGACCTACACCCGACAATATGAATAAGTGTTGTTTACACACTGAGTTGTCCTCACCCGAGGGAACCCGCTCTGAGTTTAATCGGAGCAACGGAGC
>JBBSIA010000018.1:0-86528 GCA_038232335.1 Chthoniobacterales bacterium | reverse complement strand
GTTGATGCGCCAGACTTCGTCTTCGTCACGCACGCGATCAATGGCTGATTGTTCGAGCGCCCTTTCGCACGATTGCTGAAACCATTCGATCCTGTTCCGTGCGCGCAGCTCAATCTCAAGTTTCTCGGCCAGCGGAAGCAGATAGCGGGTGTCGTTCTTCGCGTACTCCGCCATCAACGGTGTCAGTGGCCGCTGCGCCCAATTCGCTTTCTGTGAACCTTTCGCCAGAGTCACTTCGAAGTAACGCAGGACAAGCGCGGCCAGGCTAAACTCGCGAATCCCGAGCAGCCGCGCGGCGATGACGGTGTCAAAGACACGGCGCGCGGTGAAATCAAGGCTTCGGCGCAAAAGCCGGAGATCAAAGTCGACGCCTTGCAGCACGATCTCCTTGGCGGCGAGCGCGTGCGCGAGCGGCCCCAGATCAGCGCCCGAGAGCGGGTCAATCAGGTAGTCGCTATCGGCAAAGCTGAGCTGGAGCAGACAAAGTTTCTCCTGATAACAGTGCAAACTGTCCGCTTCGGTATCCACGGCCACGCGCTCGACCGTTTCCAACAACGGAAGGAGGGCAGCGATCCTGGCATCGTCCGCAATCACCGCAGGCCACTCAGCAGAAGTTCGGCGTTCGTTTTCGTCGCCTCGAGGTTTTCGATCAACTTTTCCATCGCCTCGATCGGCGGCAGCGCTCCCATGGTTTTGCGCAGGAGCTGGACGCGCTCCCATTCATCGGGATGATAAAGGAGTTCTTCCCGGCGCGTGGCCGATTGCTGCACGTGAATCGCAGGATAGAGCCGTTTCTCGACTAACGAGCGATCGAGATGTAGCTCCATGTTTCCCGTGCCTTTGAATTCTTCAAAAATCACCTGATCCATTCGGCTGCCGGTATCGACCAGCGCCGTCGCCAGAATCGTAAGACTGCCGCCTTCCTCGACGTTGCGCGCCGCGCCGAAAAACTTTTTCGGCTTCAACAACGCCTTCGATTCCACGCCGCCCGACATCGTCCGGCCTTTCCCGCCGGTAAGCGAATTATAGCCGCGGGCCAGGCGAGTGATGCTGTCGAGCAAGATAACGACATCCTTTTTCAGCTCCACGAGGCGCTTCGCCCGCTCGAGCACGAGCTCGGCCACTTCTACGTGCCGGCGCGCGTTTTCGTCGAAGGTGGAATTGTAAATCTCGCAATCCACTTCGCGCTGGAGATCGGTCACTTCCTCCGGTCGCTCATCGACGAGGAGGATGATGAGATTAATCTCGGGATGATTTACCCGGATTGCTTTCGCGATTTCCTTTAACAAAATCGTCTTGCCCACGCGCGGCGCGGCTACGATCAAACCGCGCTGACCGCGGCCAAGGGGAGTCAGCAAATCGATCGCACGCGCGCTGATTGAATTCGTCCTGGCGTTCTCGAGCAGGATCCGCCCTTCGGGGTATAGAGGCGTGAGATCATCGAACTGCTTCGCCGGCGCCCACTCGGCCACGGGCTGGCCCTCGATCGAGGTGACTTCGTCGAGCACAAATTTTTCACGGTTTTGACGCAAATGCACCCGTCCCGCGAGCTGCTGACCCGGACGCAACTGAAACTGCTGCACCGTTGCGCGCGGAACGCTGACATCCGGCGGCACTGGCAAAAAATTCAGTTTCGGCGACCGCAGAACCGCGCTTGGATCGAGGAACCCCTCCGCGGTGACAGGAATTCCGTCGCTCAACGCGCAATGAACCACATCCGCGATCTGTTGATGGCGCGTGCGGCCGCCATGCAAGGGAAGATTGAAGCGGCGGCAGAGTTCGTCGAGCGCCGCCGGTTCAAGCGTCTGCAGGTTGTTGATGTCGAGCGAAGCCGGTTTCGATCCCGCGTCCGCCGGAGCGTCCACCTCATCTGGGATAACCGTTGCTGCCGCGGTCTTCGAATCGGCTGGAGTGATTGTCCCCTCCTCCATTATGACTGCCAACGTTTCGCCAGGATCGCTGCTTGCGCGCCGAGCACCGCGGGCGCGCCATTGTTCCAGACCACGTGATCCGCGCGTCGAATTTTTTCGGTCAACGGCATTTGGGCAGCAATCAGCTGTTCGGCAGTCACACGATCAAAAGGCCCGCGATTCATCAGTCTTTGCAGCTGCACCGTCCCGGAGCAGGCGACCACGACGACGGCATCGCACAGAGTTTCCCCGGCGGTTTCATATAAAAGTGGAATATCAGCAAAAAAGAGTTCGGTGGAGTTGCGCCGGATTTCGGCTTCGGTCGTCCACTGACGGCGGATGCGCGGATGGAGAATTTCCTCGAGCGCGCGCTTCTTGTCCCCGTCGGTGAAGACTATCGAGCGAAGCTGGGCGCGATTCAAGTCACCATTCGCATCAAAGACTTCCGCTCCGAATTGTGCCCGGATCTCCCGCAGGACGCTCTGATCACGATGTGTAAGTTCCCGTGCCATGACATCGGCGTCGAAGAAGAAGGCAGCCGGCAGCAGCCCGCGCAGAGACTTGGCAAATGTCGACTTACCAGTCGAGATCCCGCCGGTGATTCCGATGACCGCCACGCCCTCTTCTACTTCGCTGTCACGAAAACGCTCCGAGAATCGAAACATTATTGAAGCGTCTCTTCGGTTTGCTAGAACGAAAAACTAGAAGCCGTGCGGGTCTGATCTCCTGGGAGGACAACTCTGCCTTCAAAAAAGCTCGCTCGCGTATCTACTGTGAGTCATCAAGTCATCTCATAAATAGCGCCTTATTTTCAGCGAACCGAAGCAAAGTCATAAACGCGCTGGAGCGACCGAGGCCTGGCTTTGCGCCCCGATGATGCCTCAGGATTAAACCCACGGGATCCCTCGACTTCGCTCGGGATGACGTGCGTGCGTTAATTATAATTTGGCTTTTAGCATTTTAGGATGAAGCGCGCATTCGAAGTCATTTCACGACTGGACGCCCACCATAGAATTGTCATTGCCATGCTCGTGGCGGCCGCAACCGAGTCTCTTCTGCATGGGCGCGTTGCCTCGGCCACGCAGTGGATTACCACTTGGGACGTATTTGCATTGTGCGTTCTCGCTCTCGCCTGGCTGACGATCACCACGACTCCGCGCGATAAGATTCGGCTCCGTGCTCAGAAGCAAGATCTCGGGCACACAGTCATATTCATTTTCATCATTGTTGCGGCCTGCGCAGGACTCTTTGCGGTCGTGTTCCTGTTCCGAACGAATAAACACGAACCAGGCGCGCATTCCATTCTCCACCTTGTGTCGGGCTTACTGGCAATTGTCTTTTCGTGGCTGCTCGTGCATACCGTCTTCGGCTTGCGTTATGCGCACACGTTCTATGGAGACGATGACGACCCGAAAACAAAGAATGCTCACGCAGGCGGACTGGATTTCCCGGGAAATGCCGCGCCAGACTACATGGATTTCGCCTATTTCTCTTTTGTAATTGGCATGACGTTCCAAGTTTCGGACGTGCAAATTACTTCGCGAGTTCTGCGCCGGGTTGTGCTTGTGCACGGGATGCTCTCATTTGCTTTCAACACTGTGATCCTCGCTCTGACGATCAACACGGTATCGTCGCTACTTTAAGAGTCGAGCTGCGGTACCGAGCTGATCGGAGATCTGAGGAAGCGCGAAAAAAGCAGCGGCACCTCGCCTTCGTGTTGCGCCATCAGCCTGTCAACGCCGCTGGAACACAGACCTGAAAGTCTGTGCGCCGCACAGGCATCATGCCTGTGTTCCGTAATGCTGCACGAGGCCGGCGAGATCACCTCGCCGCTGAACGCGGATGGGATCTCAGCCCGCTGACTTCCGGCCGTTCGTCTCCGTTCTCTCCCTTATGGTGGGGCAACGCTCAAATCGTAGACCTCGAGCAATCCCACGCCAGTCGTGCTATTCACGCCGCGAACCAACGCCGTGTAATTGCCAGGATTAACCGTCGCTTGCAGCGCCGATTCCGTCAGGTGTCCCGGCGCCAGCCCTTCTGCCTGAATCGCGGCGGCGTTCGTGCTTTGCTGCCAGTTGTCATTCGACGCTAGCAGGGTGCCGGAAGCGTTGCGCAATTCGAGGGTCGGATCGACAAGGAAATTGCTTACACCTCGGTCGCCCAAGGTTGGCCCCAGCCCGCGGACCACAACGGGCTTTGGCCGGAGGCCACCGACGATGAAGCCGCCGATGATGATGTCGTCGCCGGTCTGCACTTGCCCGCGCGCGGAGATATTGCCGAGGCGGCTGTTCGTCCTGTGCAGATCGTAAACTTCCACCAAGCCGATTCCGGTGCCGGGCGCTTGCGTGGAGCTGGAAAAAGATTTCACGACCGCAGTGTACGAGCCCGGATTGAGCGTGAGATAAAGCGCCGATTCGATGCTGTTCGGCGGGTCGAGGTGATAACCCGCAATCGTGCTCCCGTTGGCGCTGATGAACCAGTCGTCACTCGTGGCGACGAGATTATCGAGCGAGTCATAGACCGTGATCGTCGGGTCGTTTAACACGTTCGTCAGCCCGGCCGCACGCAGCGAGCCACCGATCGCACGCAGCACCAGCGTCGCCGGTTGTGATCCCTGCACGATGAATCCGCCGATGAGCACGTTTTCTCCCGTGCCGATCGACGACCGGGTGGAAATGTTCAGCATCACCGACGCGTTGTTCCCTGTCTGATACGCAGGGCCGGTCGAGTAAATCGATTGCACGCCGGCGATGTCGTCGGGCTGCACCGTGTCGAGGTTGCTCTCGTTGGCGTTCATGATCGCCGTCACGCGCTGCGCTGGATTCGCTTGATCCGGATGATCGAGACCAAGCGTGTGCCCGAATTCATGAATCGCCACTCGCCGAAAATCTTCGACGGTGCTGCGCAGTGGACCGCGATATGAATCCCACGTGAAGGCGGTATTGAATAGGGTGTCGGTTTCTTCCATGACGCTGCCCCGATAATTCAGCAGCGTCACCGCGAGCGTGCGGGAGCCAAACTTCTGGCCAAAAACCGTGTTCGAGAAAAGCACCGACATCTCGTCGTCGGAGTTCGACGGGCTTACCGGGGAATTGAGAACCCCCGCGAGTCGCAGATGCGCCAGGTAGGGATTCCAGACATTCAAAGCGTTCTGCGCCGATTCGTTGAAGGAATGCGACCCGTCACTTAAGAGGCGCGGGCCACCGAGTGACAACTGCAAGACGACGGTGCGGTCGCGCGTCCAGGATTGTCCTTCGAGGACGTAGCCGTAACCGCCGGAAGCGGCGAGAATGAATGCGAGCGTGGTGACGAGATTCTTCATCGCGAGTGAGAACTGCGGCTAGCTGCGGCACCGGCCCGTGAAGGTGTAATCAAGCACAGTTGTTCAGGATCAACCCCGCTAATGCTTCAAAGTAGCGTCGCCGGCACTCTGCCCGATACGGCGGAGACGCCTCATGTGAAATTGTCCCGAACATCTCAAGATGACTGACGATCCAAATACCTCGCACATCGACTCGGCGCGACGTATTTGACGTTCGTCCGCGGGAAAACCGTAGACACCACGATTTTTCATTGCCGATGCCCTGCCATTTCGATCGCTTGACATAGGAAACAGATGCAGTCCACGACGCGGTGATGCGCGGGGTTTTCAGTCGCTTCCGTCCGACAGAGATTCGCGTGTAGACGAAGACGGAAACCTCGCTGCCGTGCACGAACACGTTGGCGACTTTTGCGAGCCGTAGCGAATGATGAGCTCAGACTCGCCCGTAACGAGTCACGGAACGGTGAAGCATAATCAATTGCTATCTAGTGCGGCATCCCACCGAACGGCAGCCCGCAGCAGTTCGGTGGCGGTTTGTAACCCGAGCTTATCTTTTATCCGGGCGTGATAGGCCTGGATTGTTTTGATGCTGACATGCATTGCGTCTGCAATTTGCGCCGTGCTCTTACCGGCACCCATAAGGCGAAAAACTTCCAGCTCGCGGTCACTCAGTTGCTCGACGATCGATTCACTACGCACCCGTCGGGCTGGGCCCATTTTTGCAACCATTGCCGCCATGGCACGATCGCTCACGAACACTCCACCACCTATCACTCGTCGAATGGCAACGAGCAGATCGTCAGCTGTCTCGCGCTTCATCACGTACCCGGAAGCGCCCGCTCGGATAGCACGATCGGCGTAGATCGTTTCATCGTACATCGAAAGCACCAACACAGGTAGCTTTGGATGTTGGATTGCGAGGTCCTTCACCAGCTCCAGACCTGACGAACTCTTCAACGATAGATCCACGAGTGCGAGATGAGGCTTGCTGGCGGTGATTCCCGTCAATGCGGTTGCCGGGTCGCCTGCTTCCCCGCATACATGAAGATCGAGCTGCTGGTTGATCAAAGCCGCAAGCCCGTGCCTGACGAGCGGATGATCGTCTACCAGGAAGATTTTACTTTTCGTCAAGCTCGTTAGCTCCTTATGTCTGCGGTGGGGATGGTGCAACTCAGTGTTGTCCCACCTTGCGAACCGGTTTCGATCGAAAAGTGGCCCCCCGCCGCGGCGGCACTGTATTCCATCATCCGCATGCCTAATCCCTGGTGTTTACTCTCCCTCTTCCGCAATCCTTTGCCATCGTCAGAAACAGTCAGAATAAGATTGTCATCCGTCGAACGGAGTCGAATCACGATCTGCCGCGCGTTTGCATGCTTGATCGCGTTCGTGACCGCTTCTCGGGCGATGCGATAAAGCGTCGTCGCGAGCATCGAATCGCGCACGGTCATATGCAGATCGCCATCGAAGATGCATTCTGCTTTCTTCTGCATGGAAATTTCGACGGCAATTGCCTCGAGGGCGAGAGGCAATCCTCCTGCTTCCAACTCGGGTGAGAACAGGCCCCGGGCAAGATCGTGGCCAAAGGTGGTTGCAGTTTGGATCAGTTGTACGATCTCTTGAGCGTCTCCTGCTTCGGGGGATTCGCTGGCCGCGAGTCTTTGTGCAAGCGCCTGCGTCATCAGAGCAGTACCCGCGAGCTGCTGGCACAAGGTATCGTGCAGGTCCTGCCCTAGCCGCCGCCTCTCGCGTTCGCTCACCGACGCCAGCTCGCGTTCTAGCAGCTCGCGCTCTCGAACTTCACGTCGTAACGCCGCGGTGCGGTTATGAATTCGTTGTTCAAGATCGTCCAGGAGGTTGCGCCACCTGAAGACTATCCACGAAAAAACGACGTAGGCGGCGAACCCGGTTGCTGCGTCCCAAAAGCGCACAGCCGAAGCGCCTGCCAGAATGTCTGAAACCATCCACGTGCCAATACTAAGGGCCGAGATGATCGCGCCGAGTAGCATCCCGCAGGCTCCGGTAGCCAGACCGATGGGCAGGAAATAAACGACGAGAATTGATCGATCGTAGCCAAGAAGGTAATCGACGACACCAACCGCACCCACCATCGCTGTGCACACGATTCCCACCAGGACTGGGGAACTACGACCGCGCAAAAACGACTGGGTGCTGAACATACGTCAACTCAGCGGCAAAAAGGGATGACCGCCAGCTTCGTGACCGCAAGCAGCGAAGTTTGTCTCTTGTGATAGATCACGGCACCTCCACGATTCGATCGCCTGCCGGGCCTTAGAATGTTCACGCATTTTTGCCCATCAACGAGGATCAGTCATCAGCCCGCAGCAAGACAATTCTCGCGCGACTACGCGAATCCGAGGGGTGTAGGGGGACGCCCTACAGGTTAAATAGGCGTAGTCACGCTGGCGGCAAAGCGCGACCTCCTGCTCTCTGTGAGGGTGATCTATGCACGCAGAGTGACATTTTGCCGTCCAGCCTCACACGAACCCGCCACGTGCCCAGCGCAAGCGACGCAAGCCCGCGGCCGTATGTTCCCGCTAGCGATTACGAGCGAGACACCTTCTGTGTCCGTGGTCATCGCCTGCGACAAACACGCGGATTACTTGGACGAAGCCATCGAGAGCGTTTTAAGCCAAACGCACGCACAGATAGAAATCGTAGTGGTAGACGACGGGTCGTCCGATAACGCCGCGCAAGTCTCCGCCAGTCACCCTGGCATTCATTACCTCTCGCAGGATAACCAAGGGATTTCACAGGCGCGCAATGCCGGATTCCGCGCCAGCAGTGGAGAGTACATCATCTTCCTTGACGCTGACGATCGCTTGACGCCTACCGCAGTCGAGGCGCACCTGCGCTGCTTTGCAGAGCATCCAGGGGCGGCATTTGCAGTCGGATCTATCGAATGCATTACCAGCTCTGGAGCGCACCGGAATTCCCTCCGTTATCCTCTCCTTCAAGCGAACTACTATGAGGAGTTGCTTGAGGCGAATCACGTGGCGAATACGATCGCCGTGATGTTCCGGCGGGCACTCGTTGAGAGCCTGGGCGGATTCAACACGCCCTTCGAGCCGGCGGAAGATTACGACATGCTTCTTCGCGCGGCGCGATCCTTCCACAGCGTGCACCATCGGGCAATTGTTGCAGGGTACCGCCCTCGCAATACCGACATATCGCGCAAGGGCGCCAGGTTGGTCGCGACACTCCTCGCAATGGACGCGCAGCGCCCCTTGATTGAAAGAAATGCCAAGCTGGAGACAGCGCTCGGGCGCGGTGAAACCAATATCGCCTGTGCCATCATTTGGCTGCTCTGCCTTGACACGTTGTTGGATGCTTACTTCAGCGTGCGTTTTCGGCTTTGCGCTGTCGTATTTATCTTACGGCACTCAATCATTAAAATCGGCGCTTCCGCTCTCGATGCACTCCCGAGATCCGTGTAATTCGCCGATCGCCTGGGGTAAGTATTGGAAGCTATTGTCGCAGGGGTTCGTGCCGATTGGAGCTGGGGCTAGACCGCGGCGGACGGGGCAGCGCATGCTTCATTACTGGTGCCATAAGATGAGGGACGGGCGCTTTATCGTGAGCGCAAACGTCAGTTAGAGAGCGGGCGTTCGTCATCGATTTTTCGAAGTGCGCGTTTCTCACAAGCTCGGAAAGCTGGTCTCCGGCGACGCTTGCACGAGCGCGCGGCGCTACCTGCGGCAGATCGCGCTCCGCCGGGAAATGCTCGACGTCGCTGCGGCGCGCCTTACCCGCACAGTCGATCACGAGAAATTCGCGGAGATTTACCGACGCCACGCAGTCGAAAATCCGGGAGGTGCGTGGCCGAAATATCTCGATCTACAGCGTTGGATTGAGATCAACCTGCGTCGCGTTCGCGACCTGGACCTCGATCTCGGCGGCTGTAAGCGCGTGCTCGATATTGGCTGTGGCACTGGCTACTTTTTATACATTTGCGAATGGTTGGGGCATGACACGCTCGGAATCGATCTGGATGCCGAACCGGGATTTACCGATATGGTGAATCTGCTCGCGCTGAAGCGCGTCATCTGGCGCGTGGAGGCGTTCGTCCCGCTGCCCTCCCTCGGGGAAAAGTTCGACGTCATTACTGCGCACATGATTTGTTTCAATGGGCACAAGAGCGAAAAGCTGTGGAAAATTCCGGAGTGGGAATTTTTTCTGAACGACATCGCGCAAAATCAGTTGAGACCGGGCGGGCAGCTTTGCCTCGATTTCAATCGCGAGTACGACGGGAGGAATTACACGCCGGAATTAAAGGCGTATTTCCTCATGCGTGGCGCCGAGCTTCAAACCCGTAGGGTGTTGTTCAAGGCAACGCTCCGGTCGCCTCTAAGCTGCGCGAGCGTTGCCGCGAATCCTGCGAAGGTTTCTTTGCCTGGGAAAGCGATAAATCGAGCCGTCTCCTGAAGTTCCGAGTCGTTGGTACGATCACTAGGAATGTCCGTGCGCCTTCCGACGACCACCTGAAACTGTTATGTTGCCCAAGTCCCTCACAAGATCCTCGCGGGGACTGCCCATACCGGACGCCTGGCTTAAGCGCTTACAATCTGCCGGCGTCATCTGGGGCGTGCTGCTCGGCCTTTCCGTCACCTCATGGGCTGCGACTTTACCGGCTAAGCCTAACATCGTCGTCATCCTTGTGGACGACATGGGCTTCAGCGACATCAGTTGTTACGGGAGCGAGATTCCAACACCCAACATTGATCGTCTCGGAGCGGAAGGATTGCGCTTCGCGGAGTTTTACAACACTGGCCGCTGCTGCCCAACGCGCGCCTCGCTTTTGACGGGGCTTTATCCGCATCAGGTCGGCGTTGGGCACATGACCACCGATCAGGGAATGCCCGGCTACACCGGAAGGCTGAACGACCGCTGCGTCACTCTCGCGGAGGTGCTGCACGGGGCCGGCTATTTCACGGCCATCACCGGCAAGTGGCATGTCGGGCAAAATCATGGTGTCACACCGTGGGGCCGCGGATTCGAGCGTAATCTCACATCAGCCGCCGGTGGATTCTATTATCCGCAGTCTCCGCGCGCAGACCTGTTTTTAAACGGTGAACACGTCGCGAACCGCGGCGGCGAGCTGCCCGAGGATTGGTATTCTACCGATTTGTGGACGGACTATGGCATAAAGTTTATCGACGAGGCACTCGCAGCGAAAAGGCCGTTTTTTCTCTACATCGGACACAACGCGCCGCACTTTCCATTGCAAGCGCCGCAGGAGGAAATTGCCCGGTTTCGCGGGCAGTATAAAATCGGATGGGACAAGTTGCGCGAGCAGCGGCACGCCAGACAGATAGAGCTCGGAGTTGTGAGCGAAGCTTGGCCAATGTCGCCTCGACCCGAAATGGTCTCGGCTTGGGACAAACTCACACCGGAGCAGCAGGACCGCTTCGATTACATAATGGCGATATATGCCGCGACCATCTCGCACATGGATTCCAGTGTCGGACGCCTTGTTGATGCCCTCCAGCAGCGGGAGGCTTTGGACAATACGCTGATTTTGTTTATGAGCGACAACGGCGGTAACGCCGAGAGCGGCCCGGACGGACGCTTGGAAGGGATGCCCCCTGGCGCTTTCGCCTCGACGGTTTTTGAGGGCGAGTCGTGGGCGACGGTCTCAAACACACCGTTCCGCCGCTACAAACGTTACAACCACGAGGGGGGGATCGCTACGCCGCTTATTGTCCATTGGCCGGCGGGCTTCGCCGCCAAGGGCGAGTGGCGCCAGCAGGTTGGCCACGTCATTGATATTATGCCAACGTTGGTGGACGTTGCGCACGCGCAGTATCCCGCCGAATTTAAGGGCAAAGCGATACTGCCGATGGAAGGGAAAAGTCTTCTGCCCGCGTTCGACGACAAGCCGATTGAGCGGGATGCGCTTTTTTGGGAGCACGAAGGCAATGCTGCTGTGAGAACAGGAGATTGGAAACTCGTGCGCTTTAGCCGGCATGGTGCGTGGGAACTTTACGACCTGAAAAATGACCGAACCGAATTGCGTGATCTTGCAGCACAAAAACCTGAGCTGGCCAAGCAGCTCGCGGACAAGTGGGAAGCTTGGGCCAGACGCGCAGACGTAATCCCTTATCCCAGCGCTAACGTCTTCGATAAATTGGAAGGGTGGTTTAAGCGCATAGGTGAGGACGAAAACGAGTAACGCAAAGCTCGCGTTAGCTCGTGCGATTGCACGGAGCCAGCAGCGTTGCCTCAGCAGAACAGCCTAACGACAAATCACGCGACGGAAGAGCGAGCGCCGCGTGCGCAGGGTAGTGTAGAGTCATCTTGTTGTGTAGAAACCTTCTTGCGTATGAAGGATATGATTGGTTCATTGTCGGGGGCTGCACTTGCTGCTGAACGGATAGGGCGGCCGCGCAACGAGCAGCCGTGACTTCCTGGCAGGCACCGTCACTGGCGCGAGGCGTAAGGGAGGCGAACCCGCCGATGGTTTTGAGCTATACGTGGCGTTCGGCTCCCCTGAAGCCAAGCCGACGGATTTTTTCGCGGCTAGGACCAAACGAGTAGCAATTCGAAAGGGTAGCTGTGGAAGCGCAGCCAGAGGGTGCGCGCGGTTGCTACCCAGTGATCCCGATGGCCGGCTAGCTTACTTCTCTTGTTGGAGCTTCGGGATACTACTCTTTTTGAACCGAACTGCCGAAAGAAACGAGGCTCACCTTGTCATCATTACGGTGCGTTTGTGGCATTGATGCGTCGGGCGCGGGAGGGGTCCAGGTCGATTGTGACAGTCACCCTCATACGAGCTTTCAGATCGGCAATGCTGGCTTTTTGCCCATTCACATTGATTTCTGTGAACGGTGTAATCGTGAATGTCCTCGCGATTTGGTCGCTGATGACAGTAATTGCGTTTGGGCTCACGTCTGAAATGAGCGTGTCGTGATGTCCCGGTGCAGGTGTCGCTTTCTTCTTCTTACTCGCCCCGAACGCCGGGATCGTCGTGACGAACGCAAGCGCAGTAGAGATGACGAGCAGCGAAAAAGCGGCTTTCCTCATTTAGTTTGGTTTATCGTCCGTAGTCAAACTACAGCAACATTCGACTAGATCGGGGCGCTTCTCGTTTCAACGGGTCGTCCGGCTGATAAATCATCGGCTGGTCCTCGCAGTCCGACCGGTCTCCGGGGATGCTCCCAATCCACCGACACCGTCCAATTTCAATTACAGTTAAACCCGTTCCGATTGTCTTAAAGTTTGCAGCCGCGCGTCGGATACGATCCTCGGCTGAAGATGACCACGGTCAACGCACTGATGCAGGACCATCCGTCGTACAGCTCATCAGATTTGCAATTCAGCAGCGCGTAATTTTACAATGCTCCTTTTTGGGGGCGCGCATTCTGCAATGATCACGAAATCAATCGCCGCTGGCATGCTCGTCTGCGCGTTTACCGCAACCGCTTTCCCGGACTTGCCGCCCACTATGACCAAAATCGTGGCGTTTTACGTCGCTCCCAATCTTTCAGAAGATTCGCGCGCGAAACCAAAGACCATTTATGTTTCGGGTAACCGCTACGCGCGAACTGAAGAGGCCGGAAACAATGCGGGTGTCGAAGCCAGCGTAATCATTGTCGATCAGCCGAACGTTTGGGTTGTCGATTTAAAACATCAAACGGGGCAACACAGCGTCAATCATGGACCGGTGCAGGAGGTCCACGAACCTATCTGTGGTGCTAATGGTCCGGTGGAGGTTGCGGACTGCGAATTTGGCCGGGAAGCAAAGTTTTTTGATAGCGCGCTGACGGATTCCGTCCCAGCGCAGCAGCTGAGTGGCCGCAGGTGTAAAGGGCGCAAGCGCGTCGTAGGCGACTACCGACTCATTTTGTACACGGACTCTGTGACAAACTTTCCTGTTGAATTGCACGCCCTGAGGAAGGACGCAGTCATGTTCAAGGTTCATTACATCAGCTACGAACCAGATATTGCTTTCGATCCATCACTTTTTCGCGTACCAAAGAATATCGTATGCGTTGAAATCGGAGACTGATTGAAGAGGTGGCACACGACCTTTGTACTAATATAATCGCGGCAGTAATCTTGTTTATCTCGCTTCTAAGAGTGAAGCGAAGTAAGTAGACACGGGCGACCGGGTGTTCGGACGGTCAAGAATAGTGTCGATCAGTTTTCTGGCTCATAAAGCGCTCCAGCAGCGGTCCGAATACGCCCAGCAAAAAACGACAAATGAACAAATGAATAGCAAAATTGGCGCATAACGGCGGCATTGCCCTGACACAGTATCAACTCAGTGATGTGATCACCTGTCTCGGTGATGCTATTTACACGTGGCGGCACGCTTCGGATTTTGCCGCTAGTTTCCAAGTTTTCGGCGCGGCACGCTCAAACCGCACATCGCGACCAAGCTGGGTGCCGATCGACCTTTTCTTTATCGGACGGTGCGTCGCGATCACGTCGAAAAGGGCTTGCTCCGTCATTGGGACTTTGGAACTGCTCAACAATTCGGCAGCGACTTCCTCGATAGTTCTTGTCTCAAGGTTTGGCCACTCCGCCAACCCCCAAAATCCAGGACGGGAGAGCGCAACGAACCGAGAATCTCCTGAGAGGCCCGACCGCACCGTCTGAAGCAGTATGTTTCTGTCATTACAAGTTCGACTCGCCGCACGCCAAATATCATGAAAGTGGAGCGGTTTCCCAGCTTCTACTAAAATTGTTTCGTAAAGGCTGCAGCTGCTCAATCCCGAGCTTCGAGTTCTGTATCGGCCGCTAGCCTCATTGATCTCGAACCTCGGGAGGAGACGCATAAGTTCGGGTAGCTCCTGGAGGATGGAAGAGTGTGGCCCAAGTTTCATCTGCAACGCTTGATGCAATTCTTCTGGTAAAAGGCCGCGGGGACTTCGGCACGTTAGAAGTCTCTGAATTTCACCTAGCGCCATACGCACGCTCTGCGCGTTCTGTGGCAAACATAGAAAAGTTGTTTGCTCACCTGCCCCCTTTATTACCCGAAGTTTAAGGCCGACGATCTCGAGCAACAGGTGTTCTGTAGAGGCCAGCTGTTCTGCTTCTGCTCCCCAGGTTTCCGTCACTATCTGCAGCCATTGAGAGTGCGAATACGATCTCTTCGACAGAAGATCAAATACTGACACGAGGTCCAACATTGTCTGTACGAACTGCGGTCGGATTCGAAACTTGCAACCCCGATATTCGTCGTAACGCATTGTGTTACGAAACACATTACTTAACTCCGCCTCGATCAGTTGCACTGCCTGCTTCGTTAGTCCCAGACGTTTGCCGACGCTTTCAAGACTCATACAGTCCTGAGCATATCGCAGAAGGCGACCTTTCAAGACAATCAGTCCCCGGTCGCCGTAGCGATGTTTCACGATAGCTTCTGCTACGTGCGGAAGCGCTTCTAGAAATTCATACGCCGACCAAGCTGCCTTTGCGACCTCTGGCACAATCAAAAAGCCACGTCTGTTCGCGTATGCGATCCAATCCACATCGCCCGCAGGAGTGATACTCAGGGCGAGCGCGCATAAGGCTTCGTCGACTTCAGCAGTTGTCTTTTTCGCTCCCACGCAGAGCTGTGTGAGACTGTCTCGACCACCGTTGATTAGCTGGCGAATGGTGGTAACACCTATGGCGGTAAATGCGTTAAGTGTCCGTTGGCTGAGATCTAGGCTCGCTAACGACTTCGCTTCAGATACTGCGTTCAGCGTCTTCACCTGTCTAATGCGGCGATCAGAAGGTAGGTGAATCCAGACTCAATCTGGACAACCATACGGAAGAGCTTGAAATCCATTGTGCGGCGGCTTCGAAATGAGACCCACAGAATCGCCATCACGAGTTGACGGAATTCTCCTCGAACACTCACATTTCCAATGTTCAACTCATCGCGATCGAAAGCAGTTTGGAGCCGCGCGAGAAGATTACGACATTGGCCAACCTTGAGCCGTAATTCTTCCTCTTCCTGAGCTTCTGGTGGAGCATCTTTGATTACCGACTCTAGGCGGCCGCAGAACTGATCGGCGTGTAGCATCAATTCGGATAGAATCGCAGTATCCTCGCTCACGCACGAAGTTGATGGCGAAGTTTGACATGCGCAACCGGATGCAGCCTTTCTCTTGAGGCTGTGCGCATAACGCCGTCAACATTGCGCGACGCGAGATCCCTCAGTGTCTTTGACCCGCATTCTGGCCGCACTGCTGCCTGGCACAAGAGGTAACAGGTTCGAACGCTGCATCGCGCACCATCTGCCATCTGTGCACTGTCGTGGACAGTTGCGGACTCTGAGGGACTAAATGTCTGATCCGCTGCGCTTAATAAATCCGCTTTGCCGGATTGGAGCTGGACCCTCGCAGACACGCTTGGACTCGAAGCGACTATCGCGGGTGAGTGTACAGGAGAAGCCGACTGATGCCGCGTCCTTCACCATTGCCGGCGTTGGCTGCTCCGACGAGGTGAAAAGGCGCCAATTCTGCTTTCTCGCGTTCGCGCACGTGGTTGAGCGCGCGCACGTCATCCGGCTTGACGCCGCCTCCTTTCACGCTCACCACGATCTTGTGCACTTCCCTCCGCGGTGCGCGTGACCGGGGCGCCGTCTGACGCGAGCGGTGAACCATCTCCGTGAAGTTTGCGGAAATTTGAGCAACTCCGCTTCCGTAATGTCGTAATTGAAGTCAGTTGATCGGAGCTTGATCGGCAGATCGAGTTGCCAGTTGCCGTTCTCGACCAGATTCCTCAGCGCTGCCACACGTGCGACGGATGATGCCCACTGGTCGCGGGTCGACGCATATCGAACGCGCTCCCGCAGGACCTGCAAATTGTCGCCATAGTAGAGCTGATTCAATGCTTCTCCGGTCTACCTCGGCAGTTCTTTTCGCAAGTGATCGACATTTTCCGGCCACCATTTTAACTCCTCAGAAGCGTCAAGAGCGCCCTTCTCAGATTTGAAGCCGCAGACATGCGCAAACGCGACTTTTTCAAACCTCAATGCCTCTAGGTGTGTTTCGGTTTCGAGTGCTTTTTTTAGCGATTCTGCAATTGAGAACGTCGGAGATTTATCGCGCATCAGAAACGCCGCTCTTGCCCGCGCCATCGGTTTTACATTCGGAGTCGTCAGAACGCGTCCCAAATCGTCCAACGTGAGCTCGCTTTCATTCATTTTGCCCGGGCTTATGACGGAAGCGTCGAGGGTAATGGCACTCACACGTGACGCGGACAGCGCGCCGTAGGCACTAACAACCCGAAACTCCTCAGCTAGTGCCGCTGCTTTGACCTCCGGATCACTCTCGTCTCGCGCAATCCGCAAAAGTTGCTGGTATTCAGTCAACTCGCCGTCACCGACTGCCCGATCGGCAAGTCGCGTGAGTTCGTTGCGCTTCTTTAATGTCTCGATCTCCGCGCGGAAGGCGGCTTGGTCAGTATCGTATTGCGCCTTGCGCTCATCTAAAAACTTCTCAAAGTCTCGCAGCCGTTCGGAAACCATATTCTCTGCCGGTTGAACATGCTCTGTGATTACCTTCCCTGCAGCCGATTCCGCGACATTCTGCACCGTTCGTTGAATCTGCGGTTCCTCAAACTGCTTCGCAATCTGCGCCTCGACGCGACGACGCACCGAATTCAGTTGATCGTCTACCGCTTGCAGGCGGGTCTGCACTGTTCCTGTAAGTTCGGTAGTTCGCGCAGTTAGCCGCGTGTCGACGACCGCAATTCCCGCGTCAATGATCCTCCCGCCGACCACCAGCGTAACCAACCCTAGCAGCGTGGCGCACAATGCGATAACAATGCCGCACACCTGCCACTTGAATCGCCAGTTTTTTGAAAGGGAGTCTGACAAATCCTCAACAATCCGTCGGTGATCGCGCCAGCCAAGCGTCACCCTGTCCTCTTTGGGCGCAACTGTCGGGCCAGGAACCGGCGGTGGCTTATCGCTTACGCGACCTGCATCTGCAGCGATCGGTATACTGGAAGCTGCCTGGGAATCGTCCTTACCTGCATCGGCCACGAAATGTGTTATATCAGCCTCCGATGCTGGCATCAAGGCACACGAGTTCTCCAAGCATCGGTCGCCCGCGCTGTGCGCGGGCGAACCGAATGTTCGATTTCACTTTGGGGTAAGAACCCCGGCGAAGTGTCAGCGGTCTAACCGTCTGCGAAAATGGTTCTCATTCCAGACGGCGTGGGAGTAATGCAACTCCCTACCGTTCGTGCCAAACTTCGCTGACTCGTAGGAGTCTGCGCCATCATAGCCGAGGCATTCTGCGACGTAATCCACACCGCTGAGGCGTGTGGATCGAAAACTCTGATTCAGGGATGTCCACCACGCAGTTTCTCCCAAGTCCGCATCATCGCGAACACGTCGCGGCGCAGGGTGCGTTTTCGGGCAACCTCCGAGCAGAAAGTGATTGTGTATCCGGCCGCCGATTTCGCCACGCTCCAGCCGCAAGCACCATGGGAGATTCGGAAAGTATAGTCGAAAATCTTTCACCACCTTTCTCACGAGCGCAAAGCACATCGACATCCGAATACGCTCGGGAAGGCGTTCGGTGCGAAACGGAAGAGAACCGAAGAACTGCCACCGCAAACGCGCGAGAACGTAAATGTCGGCGCTCTCCATTACAGTGTTACCTCCTCACCGCCGACTTCGAAATCCGCCTTTTGAAGCGCACTCGATTGCCGAATTTAAGCCGTGCGGGAGCGATCAGCAGCAGGATGACGGGAAGGGAAATTCGGAGTCTCACAGTTACTCCGCACCAGCCTTCGCGATGGGGGCGCGTTGCAGCGAAGCGCGAAAGTAATCGATCGTGCGCGTGATGCCTTCATCGAATTCGACCTTCGGCTCCCAGCCGAGCACCTTGCGCGCACGACCGATGTCGGGTTGCCGCACCTTCGGGTCGTCCACCGGCAGCGCCTGATATTCGATCTCCGATTTCGCACCGGTGATCCGGATGATTTCCTCCGCGAACTGCTGGATCGTCATTTCACGCGGATTTCCGATGTTCACCGGTTCGTGGAAATCCGATTGCGAGAGCCGGAAGATGCCGTCGATCAAGTCCGAGACGTAGCAGAAGGAGCGCGTCTGCGATCCGTCGCCGAAAATGGTGAGAGGTGTTCCACTGAGCGCCTGCCCGATAAAGGCCGGGACTACGCGGCCGTCGCGGAGTCGCATCCGTGGGCCGTAGGTATTGAAAATGCGCACGATTTTGGTGTCGAGCTTGTGATAGCGATGGTAAGCCATCGTGATCGCCTCCGCGAAACGCTTCGCCTCATCGTAAACGCCGCGCGGCCCGATCGGGTTGACGTTGCCCCAGTAATCTTCCTTCTGCGGGTGCACGAGCGGGTCGCCGTAACACTCGGAGGTCGAGGCGAGGAGGAATTTGGCGCCTTTGGACTTGGCGAGACCAAGGGAGTTATGGGTGCCAAGCGCGCCGACCTTCAGCGTTGGAATCGGCAGCTCCAAGTAATCGATCGGGCTTGCGGGCGAGGCGAAATGAAAGACGTAGTTCACTTCGTCAGGCACAAAGATGTAATTCGAGACGTTGTGCTTGATGAACTGGTAGTCCTCATTTCCGGCGAGATGCTCGATATTCGCAAGATTTCCGGTGATCAAATTATCCACCGCGATCACGCGATGGCCTTCGGCGAGGAGTCGATCAGTCAAATGCGAACCGAGAAATCCCGCACCACCGGTCACGACTGAGACTGGCTTTGAACTGGCTGGCATTGGGAGTCTATCTAATTGGTGCGCCAGAGGTTTGCGAGCAGATTGTCGTGGCGGAGGACAGTCGAGCGCCGGGGGCGAAGCGGGTGGAATTAGCCGCGTATTCGGAGCCCCGAAAGCGTTCGGGGTCGAAGCCGTAACGCAGCCCCGACAGAGCGCGGCCGGCTTTCCATCGTGCTGGGACCTGAAGATGACGCCACGGAATCCCTGAACTCCGCTCGGGGCGGCGCGCTTGCGTTGCATTTATGAGATGGCTTCTACTCATTTCGACGAGAGACGAGATTCTTCGACTTCGTTCTGAATGGCAGGTAAGAATCCGAAGTTCATGCGCATTCTTTCCGGCATTCAACCGAGCGGCATCCTCCATATCGGGAATTATTTCGGTATGATGCGTCCGGCGATGACGCTCCAAGCCGAGGGCGAAGCACTCTACTTCATCGCGAATTATCACGCGCTCACGAGCTTGCGCGACCCGCAGGCGCTGCGCGAAAACAGCCGCCGCGTCGCGCTCGATTTTCTGGCCTGCGGTTTGGACCCGGAACGCGCCGCGCTTTTTCTGCAATCGGACGTGCCGCATGTGACCGAGCTCGCATGGATCTTGAGCACGGTCACCCCGATGGGCCTGCTCGAGCGTTGCCACTCATACAAGGATAAACTGGCGCGAGGCGCCTCGGCCTCGGCGGGTCTCTTCACCTACCCCGTGTTGATGGCCGCCGACATTTTGATCTACGACAGCGACATCGTGCCGGTCGGCAAAGACCAAAAGCAGCACCTCGAGGTCACGCGCGATATCGCAGCTAAAATGAACGAAATCTTCGGCGAAATCTTCAAGCTGCCGGAGCCGCGCATTCACGCGGAGACAGAGGTCGTACCAGGGATCGACGGCCAGAAAATGAGCAAGAGTTACGGGAACACCATCGATATTTTCGGTGACGAAAAAGAGACGCGAAAACGTGTCATGAGCATCGTCACCGATTCAACTCCAGTGGAAGCCCCAAAGAATCCGGAAACCTCCACAATCGCGCAGCTCTATTCTCTCTTCTCTTCCGAAGCAGACTCGGAAAGAATGCGGGATGCGTTCCGGACGGGAGGCATCGGCTACGGCGATTTCAAAAAGCAGCTGTTTGCCACGATCTGGGAATACTTCGCCCCGATGCGACAACGCCGGGCTGAGATTCTCGCGCAGCCCGACTACATCGACGACGTCCTTGCCGGCGGCGCGGAGCGGGCGAACTCAATTGCCGAAAAAGTCATGGCGCGGGTGCGCGACGCAGCGGGATTGTAGCCTTCGAAAGAGTTCGCAGGATCCGAGGATGGTGGCGCTCAGCTTTTACTGAACGTTGTAAATTTCGATCAGCCCGACGCCGGTCCCAGCGTTCTTGCCAGCGACAATCGCAGTGTATGCCCCGGGCGAAAGACTTGCAGCAATCGCCGACTCAAGCCTGTTGCTCGGCGCGATACCTGCGGCAATAACCTGAGCAGCTTGAGTCGGGTCGTCCTGCCAATTGTCATTCGACGTAATACGTGCGCCGTTAGCATCGTGCAGCTCGAGAGTAGGATCTGCCAACGGATTTGCGATTTGCGCTTGCGCCAGAGAGGGTCCTAATGCGCGGACGATCACGTTATTGGAGGAAGTGTTGGCCCCGATGATAAATCCGCCAATCAGCACGTTGTTGCCCCCCTGCACGAAGGCCCGAGCGCTCAGCTCCGCCAGTTGCGAATTGGCGGCCGCGTCCAGATCATAGAGTTCTACCAGGCCAACCCCGGTGGTGCCGTTCTTCCCAGCTAAAATCACCGTGTAGGAACCCGGCGTTAATGTTCTGACGAGGACCGACTCGCGGGGATCGCTCGGCTGGAATCCGTTCGGAATCTGCCCAACGTTAGCGTCAGTCTGCCAGTCATCGTTAGTTTCGACCAGACTGCCCTGATGGAGCTCCAAGGTGGAGTCGTGGAGAGCACTGGTCCCGAAAAGGTTACTTAAGGATGGACCGAGCCCGCGAATCATTACTTTCTTCGCTGTGTTACCAGTGATGATGAAACCGCCGATCAACACGTTGGCTCCAGTCCTGACCTGTAAACGTGAAGAAAGGTTGAGCAGCTGGGAACGCTGATCAATAACAGTCAGGGTGAAACTCTGTGTCCCATTTGATGTTACTCCGTTGGCCGCGGTAATCGTGATTACGTAGCTCCCTCGTGTGCCTGCCGCTGGCGTGCCCGCGAGAGTTGCACCGCCGTTACCGGTGTCGGTGAAGGTGATGCCACTCGGCAGAGCACCTGTCAGCGTGAGAATAGCAGCTGGATTGCCCCTCGTGGTGACGTTGAAACTGGCTGGCGCGCCCACCGTGAATGTGACACTCGATGGACTCGTGATTGCCGGCGCTTGAAGGACGGTGAGAATGAAAGTCTGCGTCGCACTCGGTGAGACACCATTCCGCGCCGTGATTGTGAACGCATAGCTCGCATCGCTGTTCAGGTCGGGCGTGCCGCTCATGGTTGCGGTACCGTCGGTGTGATCGACGAACAACAACCAACTCGGCCGCGGTCCAACTAAAGTCAGCGATGAGGTCGGGGTGCCAGTAGCCGTGACAGCGAACGTGCCTGGTGCCCCCACGGTGAAAGTGGTGCCTGCGGCGCTGGTGATGGCGGGCGCTTGCAGCACCGGCGGCGCGTCCTGGACCGTGATCACGAAGATCTGCGTCGCATTCGGCAGAGTGCCGTTCGCCGCAGTGATCATGATCTGGTAAGGTCTTTCGGAGCCGGGCGGCGGCGTCCCGCTTAGCGTCGCGGTACCGTTGGTGTTCGCGACGAAAGTGACACCTGCCGGCAACGTTCCTGTGAAACTTAAGGTTGCACTTGGAACAGAGGTCTTCGTCTTCACGGTGAAAGTGTTGAACGCGCTGGCTATGAAAGTAGCGTTGTTCACGCTGGTGATGACCGGCGATGTATCCACGACAACCAGCGTGAAAGTCTGTGTCGCATCCGGGACGACGCCATTCGTCGCTGTGATTGTAAAGGTATAGTTCCCCGCGCTGCCCGGATCAGGGGCGCCGACAAAGGTAGCTGTCCCGTCGGTGTTATCGATGAATGACAGCCAACTCGGCTGCGTCCCCGTTAGGGTCAAGGACGAGGTCGGGGTGCCTGTTGTCCGGGCAGTAAAGATTCCTTCTGTGCCGACGGTGAAGGTGGTGCTTGCGGAGCTGGTTATGGCAGGCGCTTTTAACACCGGCGGCGCGTCTTGGACGGTGAGCGTAAAGGTTTGCTTCGCATTCGGCAGAGTGCCGTTCGATGCCGTGATCGTGATCGGGTAAGGTCCTTCGGAGCCGGGCGGCGGCGTTCCGCTCAGCGTCGCAGTGCCGTTAGTGTTCGCCACGAAAGTGACCCCTGCCGGCAACGCGCCGGTGAAACTCAAGTTCACTGTCAGTCGAGATGTTTTCGTTCCAACCGTAAAGGTGTTCGATGCGCCGACCACGAACGTGGCGTTATTTACGCTCGTGATAACCGGGGGTCGGGTAATCGTTAACTTAAAATTTTGCGTGGCAGCCGGGGCGACACCGTTGGACGCTGTCAATGTAAGGAAATAGTCGCCTACCTGCCCGAGGCCGTTTCCCGGCCGGCCATAGAGGCTCGCGGTGCCATCGCCATTGTCGACGAATTTGACGCCACCCGGGAGTCTCCCGCTCTGCCTGAAAGCAGGCAAAGGAATGCCAGTGGCTGTGATTGGGAAGTTCGCCGACATGCCTTGCGGAAACATCATGGTCGAGGCGCTGGTAAATGCTGGCGCAGTATCGGCAAATGAAGCCGCAGATGTTACGAGCATGATCGAGGCGGCCGCTGCGATCAGAGCGAGGGTTCGGCTGCTCAGGTACATCAATCGTTCGACCTGAAATCGGCGCGAGGAAACAAAAGAAGAGTGATGGTATGTCATATGTAATTATAGTGGGTCCGGAGAATTTCGGCTGTCGAACAAGAGAGCGAAAACGGAGCCGCTAGCATGCCAAACCGCTGAGGATAAGGCGGGGTTGCAACGAGTCGATTGAACTCGCTGGGAAATCCTCCACCCAATGCAAGAACTGTTGGCGACCTCGCTCCTAGCCGGAGTTGAGAACACACGGAGTGACGAAGCACCGCCACACGGTGCCAGAAGTCAATCGCCCTTGCCGCCTTGCAGACGGAAGGGAGTCGTCTTCTCGCCTAACGACCTTGAGCCGGCATCAAACAGTCGGTCGCGCGCGCCCGTTTTGCACCAGCTCGGCAAAAACCAGACGACCAGCAGCGCTCTGTAAGCTGCTCGAGACGACGATCGTCGCCGTTTTCCCCAAGTGCGGCCGGGCGTGATTCACCACAATCATGGTTCCATCCGAGAGGTATCCGACGGCCTGATGCGGCTCGCGTCCTTCTTTGACGAGTTGTAGATCCAACTCATCTCCCGCGACTACCATCGGCCGAAGAGCGCGCGCGAGCTCGCTTAAATTCAACGCTGGCACCTGCTGCAATCGCGCCACCTGACAAAGCGCGTTGTCGTTCGTGAGCAACCGCGCGTGCAGCACCTTCGCTGTCCGTACCAGACGCGCATCGGTTTGGAGATCTCCGTCGCCGGTACTGTCGTGGATCGTGAGCTCGATTTCTCGTGAACGCTGCAATTGATTGAGAATCTCCAATCCACGCCGTCCCCGATCGCGTTTGATTGGGTCGCGCGAATCCGCCAGGGTTTGGAGCTCCGCAAGGACGAAGCGTGGGATGATGAGGGATTGGCTCAGAAAACCGCTCGCGCAGAGATCGGCGATACGCCCGTCGATGATGACGTTCGTATCCACGACGAGCGGCTCGTGCTGCGTGGTTTCGCGGGCGAATCGCACATAGGGAATGATGAGCGAGAATTCGTCCCGGTTACTGCGCATCGCGAGCATCATCCCGAGATACCCAAACGTGCAGTAAACGATCAGACGCACCGCCCACTGCGTGGTCTCCGATTGGTAGCGGAGAATATCCGATGCCATCAGAAGATTGGCGAAGAGCAGGCCAAGCAAGAGTCCAAAGGTGGCGGATGAAAATGCGCGAAGGGAAAAACCCTTTAACAAGCGATCGGCCAGAACGACCAGCAGTCCAAACAACACGCCGGCCAGAATCCCTGGGACTGCATTCTGCTGCAATTCCGACGAGACAATGCCCCCGATCGACGCGCAAAACGTCACGAACAGGACGCGCAGCAGATTGACCGTGAAGAGCGGAGTCATGGCCGAGCCCCAGTTCGCCGCGGTGGGTTTTGCTCCCGACTTTGCGGGGCGTGCGCTTCCGCTTTCGCCGCACTGTCACGGTAAAACAAGATGCCATGGGTGCGCAGGTTACTGATCAGCGCCTGTAAATCCTTCGCGAGTTCCTGGTTGTTCAGCAGCTTCGGAAGCAGCCCGTTTCCGTTCGTCGCCTCCTTCATCACCTGGGTGGCGGCTGCAATCGTTTTTCGCGCGTCGGCGATCGCGAGCTGGACATCGTCCGCCGCTTTTTTGGATGATCCCATCGTCGCGTCCGCCTTCTCGATGACGCCATCGATTTTTTTTGATGACTCCGCGAGTGCGCCGGTCACCTGATTTAGATGATCGATGCTCGACTTCAGGTTCTCCATGTTGGCCGAGGATAAGGTCTGCTCGTTCAAGCGTGTGACGGTGCCGTTGACATTCTGCACGGCGGCGCGGAGATCCGCCACGAGCAACCCGCCTTCGCGGGTAATATCATCGAGCCCAGTTTCACGCACGCCTGCGATTTTCGCGTCCTTCTTTAAGTAGCCCGAGGGTTGGCCAGTCGGCATCGCGACGGCGACAAATCGGTCACCAAGCAGACCCGAGCTGCCGACGGTAAATTTACTGCCGACCGGAATCTTGACATAATCAAAAATCCGCAACGGCACTTCCACACCCTGGCCTCCCGCCGCCAGCCGGATCCCGCTGGAGACACGTCCGATTTTCGCGCCTGCCAGCAGAACGTCGGACCCTTTTAATAAGCCGCTCGCATCTGGGAATTGGACCGTGAGCGGGTAGTAGGTTTTGAAACCCTCACCGACACGGCCAAACTGCACAACGAGGGCGGCAAGCGCGGCGAGCCCGACAAAGACAAACGCGCCCGTCTTGAATTCTATTCCTCGTTCGTATTGAGCCATTAATGGTTCCGTTCCGCGCTGCCGAAGTTATCACGCCTTTTGTTCGCGATACAGTGGCCAGCTCGTGGCTAGCGTTCTTCGCCCGAACGCCCAAACAGAAAGTCCTGAATCAACGGATCTGTGGTCCGCTCCAATTCGCCTGGCGTCCCATGAAAATAGATTCTACCTTCATGTAGATACGCGATGTGATCCGCCACGTGCACCGCGCTCTTCATATCGTGCGTGACCACAATGCTGGTGACATGAAAACGTTCCTGCAATCGACGGATCAGCCGATTGATACTGTCCGCTGCAACCGGGTCGAGACCCGCCGTTGGTTCGTCGTAGAGCATGCAGGAGGGCCGGCGAATAATTGAGCGCGCGAGACCAACGCGCTTCTTCATCCCGCCGCTCAGATTGACCGGCATTTTCGTTTCCTGGCCCTCGAGGCCGATGACCTCGAGCATCTCACTCACTCGATCGCAAATCACTTTGGCGTCCCGCTCGCCCGCTTCGCGCAAAGGAAAAGCGATGTTTTCTTCCACCGTCATTGAATCAAAAAGTGCCGCGCCCTGAAAAAGGATCCCGACCTTTCGCCGAATCGCCGCAAGTTTCCGCTCGTTCAGTCCGATAATGTTTTCGCCCTCGATCCAGATCTCGCCCGAATCAGGTTGCAACAAGCCGACCAGATGTTTTAGAAACACGCTCTTGCCGCCGCCGCTGCGGCCGATCATCACCAGCGTCTCGCCAGTTGCAACGTCCAGATCGATGCCGCGCAAAATCTCCTGGCGCCCGATGCTTTTCTCGAGAGCACGGACCGAGACCATGACTTCAGAATCACTCGATGAAAATTCAGGATTGAGCGGCAACCCGGCAGATACTGTTGAAATCATGGACAATTTCAGTGTAAACCTTCAACTCTCCTTCTCAGTTTACCTGTCTATTGGTAACCGGCCGGAAAGATGATGTTGAGGAACATGGTCAGAAAAAAATTGGAAACCAGGACCGCCAGCGAGGAATCGACTACCGCTTCCGTGGTGGCTTTGCCAACGCCAACCGCCCCTTCGCGCGCCGTCAATCCTTTGTAGCAGCTGATGAAAACGATCAGCAACGCGAAGCAAAACGCCTTTGTCAGCCCCATGATGATATCGCGAAGCAGCGTCCAGCGCACCATATTCGCCATGTAGTAAGTGCCATTCACGTCCAGGAGGAAAATGGCGACGAAGTAACCGGCGGCGATTCCAAAGCCGATACACTCCGCAACCAGCAGCGGCATCGAAATCATCATCGCCAGCGCCCGTGGCACGACCAGGTAGTCGATCGGGTGAACCGCGAGCGCGCGAAGGGCGTCGATCTGCTCAGTCACTTTCATGGTCCCGATTTCGGCCGACATCGCGGCACCCACGCGGCCCGTGACCATAAGTGCAGTCAGGACCGGCCCCAGCTCCCGGCAGATCGCAACCGAAACGACGGCGCCGACCGCCGAACCCATCCCGAGTTTGTTGAACTGGAAATAGGTTTGCGCCGCAAAGACTGCGCCCGTGAATCCGCCAGTGATCACGACCACGAGTTGCGAGCGCAAACCGATCTCCACGATTTGTTGCATCAACAACTTGCCGCGCAGCTTGTGCGTGAAGATTGACCGAAAGGTTTCGCCAGCGAGGAGGACGAGTTCACCGAGATAGGTGAACAGGCCCACGACGATGGCGCCGACGGCGGTGATGATTCGCGCGATCATGTTAATACTGCTGCCCAGCGCGCGTTCCGCTTTTCAGACGCTGAGTGGTTGCGTTGTCCTTCCCGCGCGCAACTCTGGCGCATTCTCGCGGACGAACCGGGTGTCGTTTTCCCGCGGCGGAGAAACCGTGGTCAATTCAGGTGGCGTGCTTGCAGGCGCTTCCAATTGCGTGCCGAGCCTCTCCAGATCCTGAGCAAGCCGAGGAAAACTAGGTTCATCTATTCATGGTCGAGTTCGAGAATTCTTATCGAACTCACGAACGCCGCCAGACGTTTCGAGTTCAACGTTGGTGGATGTTAGCGATAACCGAAAGTCTTGAAGAACGCCAATCGTGCGCGCCTGCTTCTACGCTGCGGATTGCGCTCGACCCCGTGCTGCGATAAAAGCAGAGCTGTGATCTTTCGACCCGCGCGCTTGTCGATCGCCTTACCACTGCTCCTGGGCGCTTTCCTGTTCGGCGGATGCGAGACGATGCCAGAAGGAATCCAGCAGGCGCGCGTCGCGATGACGCAGCGTATTCAATCCGAGCCGCCGGGGGATTACTTTATCGGCCGTCGGTACTACAAACCGGACTACAAATTCTGGGGTTATGTGCGCCGTCCTGGACAGCCCTGGAGCACGTCGCAACTCGTGATGTTGAATGAGAAACAGAAACTCGCGCCCGACCGCGAACAGGTGAACTTCGGCAACGACAACAATTACGAATACAAGCTCTACGGCGGTTTCAGCGGAGACAAAGTTTACGAGCCCGCCAGCAATGGCATCTATCCGGAATTTGTGCTCAGGAATTACGAGCTCGTCTCGACGAATCCGCCCCCCATTTTTGCCAGTCAATATAGTGGGCGCGCCCAAGCCGCGACGAGCCGTTATCAGATTGAAAAACCTCAGTAGCGCGCCGGTCTCGCGCACGCGGCGAGATCCGTTGGCGATGGAATTCCTGGGCTACCTCGCCGTCGAGCGGAATGCTTCGGAACGGACGGTAACCGCATATAGGTTGGCGTTAAACGCCCTGGCCGGCGACGAACCACCGCGCTGGAAAGAGCGAAGCGCAGATGATTTTCGCGATTACTTATTCGGCTTGATGAAAGCCGGACAGGCGCGCTCCTACATCCGCCTTCAGTTCTCCGCCTTCCGCACCTTTTATCGTTGGCTGGTCGAGCGAAAAGGGTTGCGCCTCGATCCGGTGCGGCAACTACAGCTGCCAAAACCGGAACGGAAATTGCCGCTCGTGTTGACCCGGCTGCAAATCGACGAACTCCTCTCGGCGCCATTCCGCGCACCGAAGGAAAAGGCCGCGCCTGGCTGGATGGCGACGCGCGACGCCGCGATCATGGAATTGTTTTACAGCAGCGGCTTGCGGCTTGGTGAACTGGCTGCACTCAATGTCGCTGACTTGGATGTTTACACCGAATCCGTGCGCGTTCTCGGCAAAGGGAGAAAGGAGCGCGTTTGCCCAGTCGGCGCGCCGGCATTGGAATCGATTTCACGTTATCGCGCAGCAGCTAATGTTCAGGCTGGCCCGTTGTTCATTAACAAATCGCGGCGTCGAATTTCGTCGCGATCAATCTGGCTCGCCCTCAAACGTTATCTTCGCCACACCTCAATCCCCATCGCGCTGAGTCCGCACAAATTGCGGCACAGCTTCGCCACGCATCTGCTGGATCGCGGCGCAGATCTTCGCAGCGTTCAGGCGCTCCTGGGGCATGCGAGCTTATCAACGACACAAATCTACACTCACGTCACCGTTGAAAGACTAAAGAAAGCGTACGCTGAGGCGCATCCGCGCGCGTAGTCATTCCGAGCCCCGAACTTCATCCCGTGGTTGGAGCTTAGAGTAAAGCGGCGGGGTCCCTCGACTCCCCTCGGGATGACCTTGCCTTATCTCAACTGGCACTCGCGGCCGCGCTTTGCGGTTCCGTGACGTGGAAGGCAAGCTTCCCGTCTGCTGCTGTGACGTGCACGACGTCGCCGGCTTTCATATTGCCGCGCAACAGCTCCTCGGCGAAAGGGTCCTCCAAATAGCGTTCTACCGCGCGGCGCATCGGTCGCGCTCCGTATTGCGGATCGTAGCCTTTCTCGATCAGGAACTCTCTCGCGCTGTCGTCAAGGTCGATCTGCACTTCCTTTTGCTTGATTCGTTTCAGCACCTTTGCAACCTCAAGATCGACGATCTGCAACAAATCCTCTCTCGAGAGTTGGTGGAAGACGATGATGTCGTCGAGGCGGTTGATAAATTCAGGCTTGAACGCCTTCTTCGCCTCTTCCAGCAGGCGATCGCGCATGACATCGTATTCATGCTCGCCAATCGGCTTGGTCGCACCGAAGCCCATGGTCGTGTTTCGTTTCAACATCTCGGCACCCACGTTCGAGGTCATGATGATGATCGTATTTCTAAAATCGATCTTCCGGCCTAACGAGTCCGTCACTTTGCCGTCTTCCAGGATTTGAAGCAGCAAGTGCATGACGTCGGGGTGCGCTTTTTCGATTTCGTCGAAGAGGACGACGGAATAGGGACGCCGCCGCACCGCTTCGGAAAGCTGTCCGCCTTCTTCGTAACCGACATATCCCGGAGGCGAACCGATCAATCGCGAGGCAGTGAACTTTTCCATGTACTCCGACATGTCGATTTGAATGAGTGCGTCCCGGTCGCCGAACATGAATTCCGCCAGGGTCTGGGCGAGGAAGGTTTTGCCGACCCCGGTTGGTCCCAGGAAAATGAATGAGCCGATCGGCCGGCGCGGATCTTTCAAGTCAGCGCGGCTGCGGCGCAACGCCTTCGAAATCGCGATCACGGCTTCGTTTTGTCCAACGACTTTGCCTTTCATCTCCTCTTCCATTCGGAGGAGCTTTTCCGTCTCCTTCTGCTCCATCTTCTGGAGCGGGACTCCGGTGACCTTGGCGATGATGTGCATCATGTCATCCGCGGTCACGAGCACTTCCTTCTCCTCCCGCTCTTCGCGCCAGGCCGCGAGAATCCCTTCGAGCTTCTCTTTCGTCTGCTTTTCGTTATCGCGCAGCGACGCCGCTTTTTCAAAATCCTGGGCCTTGATCGCCGCCTCTTTTTCGACGCGGATTTCTTCGATTTCGTTCTCGATCACCTTCACGTCAGGCGGCCGGGTCATGGCGCCGATGCGCGCGCGCGCGCCGGCTTCGTCCATCACATCGATCGCTTTGTCGGGCAGAAAACGCCCGGTGATATAGCGATCCGACAATTTCACGGCCGACTCCAGGGCTTCGTCGGTCAATTTGGCCTTGTGATGCGCTTCGTACTTCGGCCGCAGGCCCTTCAGAATCAGAATCGCCTCTTCCACGGTCGGCGCTTCCACCTTTACGGTCTGGAAGCGGCGCTCGAGAGCCGCATCTTTCTCAATGTATTTTCGATACTCGTTCAGGGTTGTCGCGCCGACGCACTGTAATTCCCCGCGGCTGAGCGCCGGTTTGATAATGTTCGACGCGTCCATCGCACCTTCCGCTGAACCCGCGCCGACGATCGTGTGCAACTCATCGATAAAGAGGATGACGTTTTTCGAACGACGAATCTCATCCATCACGGCCTTGATCCGCTCCTCGAACTGGCCGCGATATTTTGTCCCCGCCACCATCAATGCGAGATCGAGCGTCACAACTTTCTTGTCGCGCAAAAGCTCCGGAACATTGCCGCTCGCGATTTCCTGCGCGAGTCCTTCGACAATCGCCGTCTTCCCGACCCCAGCTTCGCCCAACAGCACCGGATTGTTTTTCGTACGCCGGCAGAGAACCTGAATGACGCGTTCGATTTCGTTTTGCCGGCCGATGACCGGATCGAGTTCGTTCTTTTTCGCCAGCTCGGTCAGATCGCGGCCGAAGGCACGCAGCGCCGGCGTCTTCACATCTTTCTTCGACGATCCCTCCGAGCCGCCATTTCCTTCCTGCTCAGATTCGGGTGGCGTGAAGTTTGGATCGAGTTCCTTTAGGATTTCGTTGCGTGTGCGCTCGATATCGACTTCGAGGCTTTTGAGGACCCGCGCGGCGACACCTTCGCCTTCGCGCAGCAGACCCAGCAAAATGTGCTCGGTTCCGACATAGGAGTGATTGAGCGCCTTCGCTTCCTTGCCCGCCAGCGCGAGGACCTTCTTCACTCGGGGCGTGTAGGGAATATTGCCGACCATCTTCGTCTCCGGCCCAGTTCCGACCTGCTTCTCGACTTCCATTCGCACTGTCTCCAAGTCTAGGCCCATCTTCTGCAGGACGTTCACTGCAACGCCCTGCCCGAGCTTGATCAGCCCGAGCAGTAAGTGCTCGGTGCCGACGTAGTTGTGGTTGAAGCGGTCTGCTTCTTTCCGAGCGAGCGCCAGGACTTGCTGGGCTCGCGGCGTGAAATTATTCATTGTTGGTGGGCGCCGCAGTTGATCCGTTCTCTGACTCCCGCGCCACTTTACTAATATCAGGTTTCGGGAACACATTCAATCGCTCGCGAATAATTTGGGCACGTAATTGGTCGCGCTCCTCCGCGTTCAGCTTCTGTTGCGAGCTCTTTTGCAAATGGGCTGGCTGGGTGTCGATGAAGAGCTCATCGATCGGCAGCCGGCGGTCCTCGGGAAACGCCCCGAGATCAATGCCCAGCTTCATAATCGACAGCAGATTCAAAGCTTCCTTCGAGGTCATCGCGTGCGCGAACGTCAGTACACCATAAGCGCGCCCAATTTGGTCCCAAAGCGTGTTGGATTTTTTCTGGATCAGCATCTGTCGCGCGTCGTGCTCTTTTTCGATGATCGTCTCGATCACTTTGCTGAGGCGGCCGATAATCTCGTCTTCTTTCTCGCCGAGCGTCGTTTGATTTGAGATTTGAAAAAGGTTGCCCATCGCCTCCGTGCCTTCACCGTAAAGACCACGGACCGCGAGGCCGATTTTATTGACGGCCTGAATTACCTGGTTGATCAACTCGCTGAGCACGAGTCCCGGCAGATGCAGCATCGCCGATGCGCGCATTCCGGTGCCGACGTTGGTCGGACAGGCGGTTAAATAACCCAGCTTCGGGTCATAGGCGAAATCCAGCTTTCCCTCGAGCGTGCTGTCCACCTTATCGACCAGCTTGAACGCGCTCTTCAACTGCAGACCGGATCGGATTGACTGCATTCGCAAATGATCCTCCTCATTGACCATGATGCTGAGCGTCTGCCGCCGATTCATCACCACCGCGCTGCCGATGCTCTTGGCCGCGTGTTCGCGGCTGATCAGGTGCCGTTCCACCAGAACCTGCTTCTCGAGCGCGGAGAGATCCTGAAGCAGTTCCGAAAATGAATCCTGCATCTCGGGCAGCTCTTCGACGCGCGGTTTGATTTGTTCGAGCACGAGCGTGCGCTCCGCCTTTTTTGCCCAGCCGGGAAACGCGCGATTGCGGAGGTTCCGCGCCAGCCGGACGCGGCTGCTGATCACAATCTGGTGGTGCGGACCTTCGCCGCGGAGCCATTCTCCGCCGGTCGACATGACATTGGAAAACTTCATTAGTTAAGCCGCCGCGAGTTCATGTTCCAGTTGCTTGATCTGATCGCGTAGCGAAGCCGCCGTTTCGTAATTCTCTTCCGTAACCGCCTTTTGCAGATTTTCCGTCAGGCTGCGCATGCGATCGCTCAACTCCAGCGCCCGATGAGCACGCTGCGGGAGTTTTCCCACATGCTCAGTCCCTTTGTGCATCGCTTTCAGCAAACTGCCCAGTCCTTCCGAGAATGTTAGATAGCAACTGCTGCACCCGAGCCGCCCCGTTTTTTTAAAGTCCGCCTGCGTAAATCCGCAGACCGGACAGCGCTCGCTCGGAGCGCACTTCTCGATTTCTTCGGCTGCGCCAATTCCAAGGAGCAAGTCGGCGAGGGCAAATCCAGTCGGGTCCTGCACCCCCTTTTCTTTCGAGCAGGCGTCGCAGAGATTTACCTTTTGCATCTTGCCTTCCAGAATTTGCGTCAGGAAAACTGTCGCATCATTACATTTGCAAACGTCGCACAACATCGTCGTAGATTAGACCGCGAAACGACCCAAACATTCAACCTGCGTCTTCAGCACCTTTTGCGCCGATTGCGTCCAGCAGAAATTACGAAAAAATCGGCGTTCCGGATTCGCGGGTCAGTTCGCGAAATCGCGCGATCATTCGCGTGCTGATCGATCCCGGTTTCCCGGTCCCGATCACGCGACCATCGGCTTTGATTACTGGAATCACTTCCGCCGCGGTCCCGGTGAGGAAACACTCGTCGGCAATGAAGACGTCGTGCCGGGTGATGTCCGCTTCGGAAATCTTAACTCCGAGCTCCGCCGCGATCTCGAACACAACCGAGCGCGTGATCCCGCGCAACGCTCCTGCCGTAATCGGCGGTGTGAAGATGTGGCCGCGCTTGATGATAAAAATGTTATCAGCTGTGCATTCGGCGACGTTGCCAGCATCGTTCAGCATCAGCGCTTCGTCGGCGCCCGCGAGATTCGCTTCGATCCGCGCGAGAACGTTATTCAAATAATTGAGAGACTTCACCGCCGGATTCAGCGCCGCCGGGCCCATCCGCCGGGTCGCGCAGGTCACAACCGTGAGGCCGTTCCGATACACCTCCTCGGAATATAACGCGATCGTCGCGACGATGATGATCACGCTCGGTCGTTTGCACTGCATCGGGTTCAATCCCAGGTTGCCCACGCCGCGAGTCACGACCAGCCGGATGTAACCGTCGCGCAAATCATTTTGGCGGATTGTCTCGAGCAGCGCTGCGGTCATCTCCGTGCGTGACATTGGGATCTCCAGGCAGATGGAGCGTGCAGAATCCCAAAGGCGTTCGAGATGTTCTTCGAGTCGAAAAACACGACCGTTGTAAAAACGAATGCCTTCGAAAATCCCGTCTCCATAAAGCAGACCGTGATCAAAAACTGAGACCTTCGCTTCGCTCTCCGGCAGTAGCTCGCCGTCTATGTAAATCTTTGCATGCTTCGACTGAGTTGCCGTCGAGGTCGTTTGCGTCTCGCTCGCGGGTTTGACCGCGCGTTTAGCGCTCGCGCCGCGATTTTTTGGCTCGTCCATCACCATTTCGCCAGCGCCGCGTTCAGAAGTTTTTGTAAGCACGGAAAAACGTTCGGTTGTTCAGCATCCAATTCAAGCAGCAAATGCCGTGCTCCCCGCGTCCCATCAGAGCCGTCGTGTGTGTCTGCGGTAGCTTCTCCTTCTCACAGGCGAGACACCTTTGTCCTACTCCAGCAGGCCATCCACAATCCGCAGCTGACGATCTCCGCGGGAGGCGACGCGGCTGTCGTGAGTCACCACCAGCAGCGTTTTCCGCCGGTCGCGCGCCAGGTTTAGTAGCAGATCGATAATCGTATCGCCGGTTTTGGAATCCAGGTTGCCCGTGGGCTCGTCGGCAAAAATGATGTCCGGATCGTTGGTCAGAGCGCGCGCAATCGCGACCCGCTGCTGCTCGCCACCCGAAAGTTCCGCGGGCAAATGATGCGTGCGGTCGCCCAGCCCGACCGCACTGAGGCTGGCCTCCGCCGTTTCCGCTTTTTCCCGCCTCCCAACCATTGCCGGCAACATCACGTTTTCGAGTGCAGTCAATTCCGGGAGCAGAAAATACCCCTGGAAAACGAAGCCCATCTTTTCGTTCCGAAGCTTGGCCTGGGAAGTCGCGCTCCCATTGTAGAGTCGCCGCCCCTCAAATTCGACGGTGCCCGCCTCAGGCCGCTCAAGACCAGCAAGCGTATAGAGAAGTGTTGTTTTTCCCGCACCGGAGGCGCCGCAAAGGAAGACAGCTTCACCCGCGGAAACGCCGAGGGAAATGCCACGCAGCACTTCGATGCGCCGCGAGCCGATGCGGAAGGACCGCCGCAAATCACGAGCAACAAGCTGAGCGTTCCCGGAGTTCATCCTTGAAGCGCTTATCTGCCGCAGGGTCGAATCGAGCACAACAAAGGATTAGAAGATATCAATGCGACCTCATAAATGATGTCATTCGAGCAAAGTCGAGGATCCCCGTAGCGAGACCTGCCGTAAGGCTACGGGACCCTCGACTCCGCTCTGTATGACGGCTTTTATCGTCCCTCGAGAGGGCTCGAAACTTAAGCCTGAACTTACAACAAGCCGAGCGACGCCAGCGTTGGCTCGTCGACCGCGGATGTGACCACAAGCCCGTGATCGCGCTGATAGCGCGCGAGAGCCTGCCGCGTCGTCGGTCCCAATTCGCCATCGATATACCCGTCGTAGTAACCGTCCTCCTGCAAAGCGGACTGCACGTTCGAGATTACCTGGTCTGGCGGCAGATCATTGTAAGCGTAGATCGGTCCGTCATACGGATAATAACTGTAGGTCGTGTCATAACCCCACGCCGGATACCAGTAACCCAAATCCCAGAAATAGTAGCCGCCACCAATCAGGATGATGCGATTACAATGACGGCGCCACCAGTCGCGGTCGTGATGTTCATGATTCCACCGTCGCGAAGCTTCCGAGTAACCATTGCGATTGAATTGCCCCATTCGCGATTGGTTCGTGGCGCGACGGGTCTGGCGTTGTTCCGGCGTCACCTCTGGCTGGTGGCGATTAAAACTCCGTCCGCCGAGTTGTTGGTTCGTAGCGCCGGGTCTGGGGGCAACCGCCGGGTTTGCCCGGCCTCGTGTGGCATCATTCGGATTGCGGTCACCGGGCGCGGGGGAATTACCCAGACGCCTCCGCGGAACGTTTGGTTGATTTGGCTGGTTAGGATTAACCCTATTTCCAGGGTTCCGATCGCGTTGAGGATTTCGCGGCGGAACAGCCGCAGGTTGACTTGCAGGCGATCCGGCTGCGTCATCCGCGGTTTCGGGCTGCTCGGCATGCGCGCGAGGACGCGCCACCTGATTGTCCTGCGCACGCGCGCCTCGGGTCAGCATCAAGCCGGTGGAAACAGCTACGAAACCGAGTCCTGCGATCAATCTCATATCTTCAATTCTTACTCTGGTGGAGGATTCGACATCGTGTTGCTGCGTTTATTCAACTCCGAGCTGCCAAAGAAGTTCCGACCCTCTGCTGCCTCACTGCTTCGAATAAAACTATCGCAACCGCGGTTGCCAGATTCAAACTGCGCGTGCCGTGCATCGGAATCGTGAGCGAGCGCTCCGAATTGGCAGCCAGAAGCGATTCCGGAAGACCTTTCGTCTCGCGCCCGAAAACGAGAAAATTTACCGGGTTTAAACGTGGCGTAATAGTAGCAGCGGTTCGTCTTGGTCGTGAGATAGAAGTAATCCGTCATCGCCGGCTGCGCCGCCTGCAACGCGCCAAGCGAATCCCACACTTGCACGTCCACCTCCCTCCAGTAGTCGAGCCCGGCCCGCCGCAGTTCGCGATCGGCGGTGGAAAAGCCGAGCGGCTTTACCAGATGCAGACGCGACTTTGTCGCGAGACAGAGCCGGCCGACGTTACCGGTGTTAGGTGGAATTTCCGGCTCGACCAGGACGATGTTGAACATCTGCTGAAGGTCTCTCCGCAGGCTCCTCGGATCGCAACTTGGGAAAGTTGCGCCACTTCGCAGCCAGTTGCCAGCCTCTGAAATCCGCGAGCTACCGATTAATCTTGCCCGCCACAAACGTCTCGAGCTTCACGATATCAGCCGCGAATTTGCGGATGCCCTCCGCCGTTTTCTCGGTCGCCATGGCATCGTCGTTCACCAGATAACGGAACTTTTTCTCGTCCAGCTCCAGCCGCTTCACGTCCGCTGTTTTCGTCTTCTCGGGACTCAACTTCCGCTCCAGAGGCTCGGTCGTCTCCGACAACTTCTTCATCAATTCCGGACTGATCGTCAGCAGATCACAGCCAGCCAACTCGATGATTTCGCCCACATTTCGGAAACTCGCTCCCATCACTTCCGTCGGGTAACCGAACTTCTTATAGTAGGTGTAGATTTCCTGCACCGATTGCACGCCCGGATCCTCCGCGCCCACGTAGTCGCGCTTGTTCGCCGCCTTGAACCAATCGTAGATGCGACCGACAAACGGCGAGATCAGTTGCGCCTTCACTTCCGCGCAACGCACCGCCTGAGGCAGCGAGAACAGCAGCGTCATATTGCATTTGATCCCCTCCTTCTGCAATTGTTCGGCGGCCATGATCCCTTCCCAAGTTGAAGCGATTTTGATCAAAACTCGCTCGCGCCCTATCCCCTGTTCTGCGTAGAGCTTGATCAATTTTCGCGCCTTTTCGATCGAGCCCGGAGTATCGAACGAATAACGCGCATCAGTTTCAGTCGATACGCGCCCCGGCACGATCTGGAGAATCGCGCATCCGAATTTCACGAGCAGATGCTCGATAATATCTTCAATCTGGGCCGCCCCGGATAACCCGGAGTTCTTCCGGTCCCGCAACACTTCCTGGAGCAGATGTCCGTACTGCTCTTTCTGCGTCGCCGCAAAAATCAGGCTCGGATTGGTGGTCGCATCTTGTGGTTTGAATATCCTGATGGACTCGAAGTCACCGGTGTCGGCAACGACCTTGGTAAACTTTTTCAGCTGCTCCAGTTGGTTCAGCTTCGCGCCAGTTGTCTTCTCTTCAGCAATCGCAGTAACCATTGTTTCTTCCTTTGCGCCCGATGATCTTGGGCGTCCCAAACGATAAGCGCTCGCTGCTTCAGCACAACCGGGATTCGCAATATCGATTGGCGCACCCAGTGCTACGTTTGACCTTATGAAGACCTTCTTCGCGATCGTTCTGCTTGCCACCGTAGTTTTTCTTTGGCAGCGCAACCATCAACCGCCGGCTTCCACGGGTCCCACCTCGGCGGATAAAGCAATCGCTGGCGCATCGATCAGCCCCACGCTACACCAGCCCTCACAAAACTGGATTAAACGCCCCATTGATCGTGCTCGCGAAGTCGCCGATCAAGTGCGCAAGCAGAGCGAACAAAACCAGCAGCCGTAGGCTTCAGTGCTCCGCATATTGGAGCGCTTTAGGAAAAACTGAGCGCTTGAGCGTCTTCAAAAGCGCTCCCGCGGGTGTGCGGCGGTCTGCGATGCCGAAATTCGCTGCTTTCTTCTACTTTCTTACTCAGTCGAACGCTCCACCAAATCCGCGCGGCCACTGGCAAACTAAAGGAAGTCGCCAGCGCCGACGCGGAAGAGAGTACCGAACGGGTTGTGCCGAAGCCGGCCGGCGCCAACCACTCGCACCTATCGTCGGAAAATCAGCCCGAGCAAAAATCCGATGCCGAGCACGGAAAACATGGCTCTCGTCGGATTCTCGCGAACGTACTGTTCTCCGTCCTTTTGGAAAGAGCGAACCCGCTCCTGGGCATCACCCCACACCTGCTCGGCCTTGCCTCGATACTCATCTGCGGTGGTGCGAGCCGCGGTCTTGAGATCGTCAGTCGCGCGACGCGCTTGGGTTTTGCTGCTCTCGAACTTGCTGGTCGGATCGGGCGTCTCCGTTGCCGTTGTCGACCTTTCGTCAATCGATGGGGTATATGGTTCGTTCATTGTTTTTCTTTCTCTATCCGTTGCGGTTCTCAGCTATTTGCCAAACACCTTCTTGATGTCGCCAACTTTGCCTTGAGCCTTGCCACCTGTCTTCTCGGCGGTGCCGCGGTCGCGCAAGTCAGGATTGCCAATCGCTTCCCCTGTCTTCTCCTTGATCTTGCCCTTGGCTTCGTGGATTCCACCTTTGATTTTGTCGTTCGTGCTTGAGTCCATACACCGAAATCGTCTCTGCGCGCATGGAAGGTCGTGTGACTTGTTTAGTTCGCCCCGGAAGATGTGAAACTCGCCGGCAACGTGCTTTCGCGTTCCTGTCGTCCTAAAGCTTCTCCTACTCGATTCGAACGCGCGTGACTGAAATGCAGGAACGGACTGAATCAGGAGTAGGAACTCAGGAAAGAGGAGTTCTAGAAAAGCATAGTCGGCAACGTGATATTTTTGCGCCAGAACGGATTTCGATAAGGTCGGTTTTCTCGTTGCTCACGCGTTCATTGCGCGCAGCCGTTGTTGAGAAGTTTCGCTTGAGAGGGAGCCGGGGTGATTTCACCTGACGATTCTCAGTTCGAGTTGAGATGGCGATCCCACGTTCCCCATTGACGAGCGCTGAAGAGGCCGATCAGCGAGGGAGCAGAAAGTAACTCAAAATTGGCAAAGGCCGGCCGCAAGAGCGATATCGAGGATCTTCGAAATTCCCGGGATCTCGCTCCGGATTACGGGACATCGCCCATCAATTCCCTGGCGGTGGACCGCCGGGCGATCTCCTACTTCGCGCCCGACTGGCCCTGGATCGCTCTGCTGGTGGGACTCATCGCGGTTTCCGTCGCCGTCGGACTGCTAGAGGCGTGGCCCCTTGCCGTGCTCATCGACAGCGTCTTGACGCAGGGCTCACACGGAGACTGGATCCACGACCTGTTTCTGTCCGTGCTCCCGGCGACCAAAATAGGGCAGATCGCCGGCCTCGTTCTCATTGGCATGTGCCTGCAGATCATCGGCTACTTTGTTTGGATGGCGCGGATGATGATCAACTATCATCTGAATTACTGGGGCACGACACGAGTCCGCTACGACCTCTTTACCAAGCTCCAGCAACTCGGACTCACCTATCATCGCACGCGGCCGCAAGGCGATGCGATTTATCGCCTAACGACTGACGCGTTCGGGCCCTGGGGCATCATGGATACGGTGATCGGGACGGCCGTGGCCGCGGTGACGCTTACGATCATGACCGCGATTCTGCTCTCCCGGAATATCTCGCTAACTCTCGCCGCCTTTACGGTTGCGCCGTTCATCATCTGGAGCAACTGGCGCTTTGGACTGCGGATTCACCAGCGCGCCCTCGAGTCGAAGCAGATCGATACCGACCTGACCAGTGTCATTCAGCAGGAGATGGCCCGCATTCCACTCGCGCAGGCGTTTCGGCGTGAACGGTATGAGTTTCGCCACTTTCGGTTTGCGGTCCGACGCAGCGTTCACGGCCTCTTGCGGCTCAATTGGCAGGAGCAACTTTATCCGCTGGCGCGAGACAGCATTCTTGCGGTCGGCGGCGCGATTATTCTCGGCTACGGCGGTTACCTCGTCTACCGCGAGCAGTTTCTGCGTCCAGTCGCCGGCGGGATGACAGTCGGCGTTCTTCTTATCTTCCTCGATTACGTCCGCAAGCTCTGGGATCCGCTCAAATGGCTGACAGAGTTTGTTGCGAAAGTTCGTGTGTTCGAAGCGGCGGCGCGACGCGTTTTTCGCATCCTCGATACGCCGGAAAGCATCGTCGAAGCCCGGGATGCTGTGAAGCTGCCGATTCGGCCGCGCACTTTGACGCTAGAGGAAGTCGGCTTCGGTTATCGCGAGAGCCAAATTGTGCTCGATCGCGTCTCAGCTGAGATTCGAGCTGGAGAGATGGTTGCTTTCATCGGCCCAAGCGGCACGGGTAAGAGCACGCTGCTGGCCCTGATGCTCCGCTTTTACGATCCGACGACGGGCGCGCTGCGGCTTGACGGCGTCGATTTCCGCGATGTGCGGATCACCGATTTGCGAGGTCACATGGCGTTAGTGGGTCAGGAGAGCGTGATGCTCCCTGCCAATGTTGCCGACAATATCGCTTACGGACGGCCTCGCGCGACGCGAGCTGAAATCGAACACGCGGCCGAAATGGCGGGCGCAGCCAAGTTCATCGGGGAGCTTCCCAAAGGCTATGATGCCATTGTCGCGGAGGGCGGCCAAAACCTTTCGGGCGGTCAGCGGCAGCGCATCGCGATCGCACGCGCGCTGCTCACAAATGCGCCCTTTCTGATTCTCGACGAGCCTACGAGCGCGCTCGACCCGCAACACGAGCAGCACCTGGTCGAGACGCTTTGCAGTCTGAAAACTTTGCGCACGATCGTGCTCGTGACCCACCGGCTCGAGTCCGTCGTCCACTGCGACCGAATTTTCGTCATGCAAGGCGGTCGAATCGTGGAGCAGGGTACGCATAACTCGCTGATCGCCCACTGCGGGGCTTACGCGCGAATGTGCGAGCGATGACTGCGGCCGCAGAGATCGCGCCGTTCCTCCGCCCTGTCGCCAGAAAGTCAAAGCTGATGGCTCGCGACGGCGGTCCCTTTCGGGAATCGTGGGCAAAGATTTTGAAGGCATTCTCAGGAAACCGTTATAAATTCAGTTAGCCTGCTAACCAATATCATGCCTTTTTCCGCTACCGATGAATTCGGACAGCTGCTCTTCGGGACCGCGCGCGCATGGCGCACTGCGCTGGATCAGCGGTTGCGGCCCCTCGGCTTAAGCCAGGGAAAGTGGCGCACCTTGATTCATCTTGCACGCGCCGAGGACAAGCTCACGCAGAAGGAAATCGCCAGCCGGATGGAGATCCAGGAACCCACCCTGGCGGGCTTGCTCAATCGTTTGCAGCAGGACGGTTGGGTGAAGCGCTGCGAATCTTCCCAGGATCGCCGCTGTAATACCGTGCAGCTGCAACGACGCTCCAAGGCCGTGCTGGATAAAATCTTCAATACCGCTCACGAATTACGACACGAATTGCTCTCCGAGATTCCGCAGCGCGATCTCAGAACCTGTATGCGTGTCCTCAAGGAAATCGCCACCAGAGCCGATCGCGCACGTAATGGTGATCGCAATGAGCGGTCGAACGGGAACGGCAGGCGAATTAAATGACGGCAATGTCCCGGATCAATCTCACGCCCCGCGAGACGGCTGGTAATCTCGAGCGCCGCTTCGGCCGCAAAAGCCTTTATATTGGCGCTGGCATTCTTCTTTTGCTGGCGGTCTTCCTTTTGCTTCGCGCTCGCGGCGGAAAAGAGAAAGCGCAGCCGGCTCCTCCGCCACGGCCTGTGGCGGTCGCAAAGGCTGTAGAGAAAGACGTCCCGCTTTATCTTGACGAAATTGGCGCCTGCGCCGCCGTGGAATCGGTGCAAATCCAGGCGCAGGTGAGCGGCCAAATCACGGCGCGCGAATTTCAAGACGGCGCCGATGTGAAAAGAGGCGACCTTCTTTTTACGATTGATCCCCGGCCGTACCAGGCGGCGCTCGACCAGGCCGAAGGACTCCTTGGCCAGGCGAAATCGCAGCTCGCCCTCGATCAGATCACCTTGAAACGACAACAGGATTTGCGTTCGAAAGGCGTGGTCGCTCCGCAGGATCTCGATACCGCTCAGGGGACGGTAAATAATGACGAAGCGAAGCTGAAAAGTGCGGAAGCAGCGGTCGAAGCAGCACAGGTTAACCTTGACTATTGCAATATCCGCTCGCCGATCGATGGACGCGCCGGTTTACGGAACGTCGATGTCGGCAACGTGATCACCGGCGGGAATGGCGGCGGTGGCGGACCGGTGCTGCTGACGATCCAGCGCATCGATCCGATCTATACCGATTTCACCGTCGCCGAGCCAGACCTCCCGAAGGTGCGCAAATACCTTGGTGGCGCGCCCCTGAAAGTGCTGACGATCGCGCCGGAAGATCCGGGCGATCCGCGGACTGGCGAACTCTATTTCATCGATAATGCCATTCAGCCGGGCGCGGGAACGGTCAAAGCGCGCGCGCAAACGCCGAACCGAGATCGCAAATTCTGGCCGGCAGAATTCGTCAGGGTGCGTTTGATTCTGGATACGCTCAAAGGCGCGAAGTTAGTTCCGGCACAAGCGGTGCAGATCAGCCAGCGCGGCCCCTATATTTTTGTGGTGAAACTGGATAACACCATCGAACTGCGTCCGGTGAAGCCGGGCCAGCCACAGGAGGGAGATATGGTGGTTGTAGCGGAAGGCTTGCGTGCGGACGAGACCGTCGTCGTTACCGGACAGTTGGCTTTAGCACCGGGCGTAAAAGTCGCACCGCAACCATACGAATCGCGCGTTCCGACGAATAAGAGTTAAAGGCGACTCTTCCGGCATGGCTTCTCCCTCTCACACTGACGGATCGAATGGTGGCGAACCAAGGCCCCCCCGGCCCGCTTCGAATCGCCAGCAGCCAGCGAAACCTGTCACGGCCGGCGCGAAACCCGAGAACACGCCCGGCGGCAAGCTGATCGCGGTCACCGGCTCCGGCCTTTCAGGACCGTTTATTCGCCGGCCGGTGATGACGATGCTGCTTACGCTTTCCGCGATCGTGGCTGGCGTCGCGACCTACGGAAAGCTCTCCGTCAACGATCTGCCGGCGGTCGATTACCCGGTGATTAACGTCAGTTGCTCTTATCCCGGAGCGAATCCCACGACGATGGCCAACACCATCGCCACGCCGCTCGAAAAACAATTCCTGCAAATCCCCGGCCTCGACCTCATCACCAGCACCAGCACGCAGGGCAACACGCAGTTCAACCTCCAGTTCAACCTCAGCAAGAGCATCACTGACGCGGCGACCGACGTGCAGGCGGCGATCCAAAGCGCGAGCGGCAGCTTGCCAGCCGATCTGCCGAGCCCTCCCACCTTCAAGAAATCGAATCCGAACGACCAGGCGGTTTACTTGTTAGGCCTGCTCTCTGACACGCTCACCGACGGCGACCTCTACAAATACGCCAGCACCGCGGTCTCGCAGCGGATCGCAATCCTGCCTGGTGTGTCGCAAGTGCAGGTCTATGGCGCCCAATCGGCGATCCGGGTTAAGGCAAATCCGGCGGCGCTGGCCTCGCGCGGCCTCACCATGGACGACCTCTCCACCGCGATCAAAACCGGCACGGCTTACTCCGGTGCGGGACAATTCGATGGACCGCATCGCACTTTCATTCTTCAGCCGAACGGGCAGATCGACGAAGCCGAAGGATATCGGAATTTGATGGTCGCGCGCAACCGGGATGGCTCTCCCGTTTTTTTGCGTGATGTCGCCGAGGTGGAGCAAAGCCTGCAGGACGAGCGGATGTCGCGCACCTTCTGGGTGCGCGGTTTGAAACCACCGGGTTCGGTGGTGGTGCTCGCGGTTTCCCGGCAGGCGGGCGCGAACGCGGTCGCGGTCGCCAAGTCCGTGAAAGCTCTTTTCCCGCAGCTAAACGCCAGCCTGCCCGGCTCGATCAAGCTCATTGAGGTTTTCGATCGCTCGCAAAGCATTGTCCATTCCGTCAACGACGTACAAACGACGCTCTTCATTGCGTTTGTGCTCGTCGTGCTGGTTATCTACGCATTCCTCGGCCGCGCCACCGATACGCTGATCCCGGTCGTCGCACTGCCGCTCTCGCTCCTGCTTACCGTCGCGGTAATGTACATGCTGAATTTTTCCATCAACAATCTCACGTTGATGGCGATGACGCTGGCGGTCGGCTTTCTGGTCGATGACGCCATCGTCTTTCTCGAAAACGTCGTTAGGCGAGCGGAACATGGCGAGCCGATCGTCGAGGCCGTCTACAATAGCGCGGGCGAAATCTCCTTCACGATTCTCGCCATGACGGTTTCGCTCGCGGCCGTCTTTATTCCGCTCGTCTTTTTGCCCGGCTTGCTCGGACGCATCTTTCGCGAGTTTTCCATCACGATCATCGTCGCCATTTTCTCTTCGGGGCTCGTCTCGCTCACGCTCACTCCGTTAATGTGCGCCCGCCTTTTGCGCGATCACGGCCCGGGACACAAAAAGACGAAGGTCGAGCATTGGGTCGGCGACCGGATTCAACGCATCGTCAAAACCTATGGCAGATGGCTCGATGCATTCCTCGATCGTTCCTGGCTCGCCATTCCGATCCTGCTGGGTTGCATCGTCGGGCTTTGGTTTTTCTTTACTCACCTTCCCTTCACGCTGCTCCCGGCCGGCGACAGCGGATTCATTCGCGGAATTTTCATCGCGCAGGAAGGCTCTTCGCCGGCGCAGATGCACGCTTACCAGCAACAGGTGAACCAGAAATTGCAGGAGGACCCGAACGTCGCGCAATATTTTACCCTCGCCGGTTTTTCCTCCCGCAACGCCGCTTCACAGGCGATGATCCTGGCCTTCCTCAAACCGCAAAAGGAGCGGCCCGACATCGAGCACTGCATCCAGCAGTTGCAGAAATCGATCAGCACCATCCCTGGCATCACTGCGATCCTCCGTCCGAACCCGGTTTTGCAGATCAATGTCGGCGTGACCAATCAAAACCAGGGGCAATACGCGTACACCTTCAGCGGCATTAATCCCGATGACGTTTACAAAGCGTCCGATGAGCTGCTCAAAAAGCTTCAGGGGTTCAAGGGTTTTTCCACCATTCGCTCCGACTATTATAATGCGACGCCAAACCTCACCGTCGAAATCGATCGCGACCGCGCTTCCACCTACGGCGTCTCCACCACCGCGATCGAAAACCTCCTCCGCACCGCCTACTCGCAGAACTATGTCTATCTGATTAAGAAGCCGGACGACCAATACCAGGTGATTCTGGAAGTGGCCGACGATCAGCGCGCGCACCCTAACGATCTGGCCGACCTTTACGTCCGCGGTAATGCCGCAGGGGCCGCCGCGGGCACCAACTCCAGCGCCACGCCATCCACGGCTGGCGCGAATGCCGGCAACGTCAACGCCACCACCGGAACGCTCAACAACCTCGTGCCGATCCGTGCCGTGACGCACACGACACAAGCCGTCGGCCCGCAAGCCGTCAATCACCTCGACCAATTCACGAGCGTCACGATCAACTTCAACCTGCTGCCGGATGTGGCGATCGGTGATGCGAAAACATTCATCGACAAAGCGGCCGCCGAAGTGCGGCAGGCATTTCCCACCGTGCAAGGCACGTTTCAAGGCGAGGCGCAGGTCTTCGGTCAGTTACTCGCCTCGCTGCCGCTCCTCCTCGTTGGCGCATTGTTCGTCATGTATGTCATCCTCGGCATCCTTTATGAGAGCTACATTCACCCGATCACGGTGCTGTTCCCGGCGATCGTGCCGGCTGTCGTCGGCGGGCTTTTCACGCTCTGGATTTTCAATTCCACCCTTTCGCTCTACAGCATTATCGGGTTGTTCCTTTTGTTAGGTATCGTCAAGAAAAACGGCATCATGGTAGTCGATTTCGCGCTGCAACGAATCGACGAAGGCTTCAGTCTGCGTGACGCCATTCACGAAGCGAGCGTGGAACGCTTTCGTCCCATCATGATGACGACGCTGGCCGCCCTGATGGGCGCCGTGCCGCTCGCGCTCGGTTACGGCGCCGACGGCAAATCGCGGCAACCGCTCGGTCTCGTCATCGTCGGCGGTTTGATATTCTCGCAGCTGATCACCCTGTTCGTCACACCCGTCATCTACCTCTGGCTTGAGTGGTTTCAGGAGCATGTGCTCGATAAAGTCCCATTCCTACGAAGTGCCCACACCCACCACGAAGGCGAGGCTCCATCTCCTTCCACTGACGGACGGCTGGCGCCGGCTGCCACGACTGCAAATTAGCTCCAAGCCTACCGAGCGAAATTGATTCGAAAGGGCGCCGCCCTGCGGACCCTTTTCGCCGCGAACTCGACCGAGTCTCTATCCAGCCAATCCATCTTGCTTCGTAGCTTCCATTCTCTGGCGGATGGACTTCGGAAAATCGCATGGCTACCTCTGAGTAGGAGCGCGCGGTACAGGTAAAATGAACAATGACTCATCTCATACTCAATGCCGTCATTCTCAGCCCCGAAAGCTTTCGGAGTCGAACCGTAACGCAGCCCGACCGGGCGAGGCCGGTTTTCCATCCCGTGATCGGACCTCAAGGTGATGCCACGGGATCCCTCCGCGAAAGCGTTCGGGGCTGTTGTCTATGCACAGGCAGGCGAACCAGAGTTGGCTTTGCGGCAGTTGTCCCCATCGATCTCTTTGCCCGGCGGGCCGACTCCGGGTTTCCTCCGGGTGGAGCGGGAATAGGATTCACTCCGCGGCAATCCCCGCTTCCAAGAGATGGTCGCTTCCTCCTGGTGTCTTGTAATCACTTGACTGCCTAACAGCGAGTCACATCCGGGGAGCGCAGCTGGTTTCGCCATTCTGCCGAAGCGAACTTCGAACGAAGCTCTCGTTCACACAGTTGACGGAGCAACCTCCGAGGAGGACGTACCAAATTCCCAGCTACTTTGCAGGCCAGTTCCCCTGCTCGTCCACTGCGACGCGCTGGCCGTGGTCAAGTCTCAGATGAGCTCGCGGAGATAGCACGTTGTCAGGCATTCCACCCGTCGGCAGGACTAAAGGGCCTCGCTGCCGAGTCTAGGATCGACTCCGCGAGATGAGGTTATTCACTCATTCCGCTTCTTGTTCCGCGTCGTCGCCGTGCGCCACGATATCGCCTTTTTGGAAAAGGATACCTTGCGCAATTTCGCGCCAGTGTGGTTTCTGCCGGAGGAGGAATTCCAAGTCCATCCCGAAATGCTTGAACTCCTCTTTCTGCGCGTCGCGCATAATCGCCCGCGCCTCCGTGTTCTTCTCGACTGCGATACGCTGCTCATACCAGCCGATCGCTTCGGCTTCTTCGGTTAGCGAAGCGATCATCCGCGCGAAGGTGCGCGTCTGCGCCGGCAGCTCGTCCGGTGGTTCGTGATACTGATCGAATCCCACCGGATCAGAGCTGGCAAACTGAATGAAGGATCACGCTAGAACGGGCTGCAACTCGAGATCCTCACCCCAACCCTCTCTTAACGGAGAGCTGGTTCAATCCCCCGCGGGAGAAGATTAGGATTAGGCGTTTCTCGGCAAATTGGATTGCCAATTCCATTCTGAAACGCGTTCTAACTGCGAGACCCGGCCTTCCTCCGGGCCGCCCAGCGCGCTTTCATCATGTCAGAAAGCTTCTTTCTGCCCGCAGCGCTGATATTTCCTCGGCGCTGTTGTTTGCCTTTCGGCGTCGCGCTAGAAGTCGCAGGCGTGCCTCGCCGCGCTGCCCATCGGGCCTTGGCTGCAGCCGATAATTTGGCCCGAGTCTGCGCTGACATTCCGCGGCGTCGTCTTCCGCTGCCGGAGGCAGTTGAGGTTGAGCCAGAGCCAGAATCCGAACTAGCTGCGGAACGTGAGCTAGAAGTCGAGGATGTTGATGAGCCGCCGAGTAAGGAAGCCAGCCGCGTCTCCAAATCGTCAATTTGACGTCGGATCGAAACAGCGGATTCCAGTGTTCTAAGAGATGAGTCCATGCCTCTCCTTAGATGGACTTACAGGATAAGACAACAACTTTTGCGAAAGATTATAACCCGGCAATGTAAGTTACGCTGAACGCACAACTGCACAGATCCCGGCTCAGTGTCCCGTCATGGATTGACTTCAAATAAAATCGGCCGGGCAGTTTGCGAAGAAGCCCCTCATCCTAACCTTCTCCCGCACGGAGAAGGAATTCACCTCTCCCAAACGGGGGAGGGGTCTCGACTCTTGCAGCCACTTTTGTGAACCGATCGCAGGCTCAATCGAGAGGGCAGGCTTCAAGCATCTCGTAAACACAAATGAAAGGCCGTCATCCCGAGCCCTGAAACGCTGTTGGGGTCGAAGGATTCCGCGAGATTACCGGCATCTCGCCACACGATGGAAAGCGTGGCCAGGGCCAGTCGACTGCGCTACGGCTCCAAGCGCCGGCGACTCAGAATGCCAGCGCTGTGGATGATGCCTTTTAATGAAGCGACGACGCTCCAGGAAATTCAATCGCTCCTCAGCGCAATCGTAATTCGTTAGGCTAACTGGCCGCATTTCTGCAGGTCCGTGGACGCCTGGTTGTGCCAGCAGCAGGAATCACCAGATGCAAAGCCGAAGGCGCCAGCCGCGGCGAGCCTACGCTGCTTCACGTTTGACCGATCCAGGTGGCAGGAGCGATCTCTTCCCAACGTTCACGAATGCGGTCGAACTCAGACTCACTTAACGTGGCCGCTTCGAGCTTATCTGCATTCTCCTGCCAGCGCTCGGGCTTACTGGTTCCCACGATCGCGACGTGCACGCCGGGCACGGAAAGCGTGAAGCGAAGCGCTCGCGTAATCGATGGTTCGATCGTGAGGCCACGAATGAAAGGGTAAGCGAGCTTCCGCAAGCGATCCCAATAGGTGTGTTGATAAGGATCGATCGGCTTATGCCCGGATTCCCACGCAACATTAGCGAGCGGGCGTTTCGCGATTACTGCCATTTGCCGCTGGCGGGCGAGCGGCACTGTCAGTTCGATCGACTCCTGGTCAGCGATGTTGATGGAAGTTTGCAACGAATCGAATACGCCTGACTCGACTGCAAATTTTGCTGCGACGCTGTCCCCGGTGTATCCGAGATAGCGGGTGTGACCTCGCTCGCGCGCGGTTTGTAATGCAGTGATCGCTTCGCCGCGGCGCAAAATCGCTTCCGAGCAGTTATGCAGCTGGATGAGATCGAGACACTCAGTTTGAAGACGGCGCAGACTTCGTTCGATGCTTTCCATAATCGAGCCGGCCGACCAATCCTCGCTGCCCGTGCCGCGCGGATGACCGCATTTGGTGAAGAGGTAGAATTCGTCGCGCCGACCGTGCACCGCCTTCCCAATTAGTTCCTCGCTTCTCTCGTAACATTCCGCGGTATCGATAACGTTCAGACCGGCGTCGAGCGCGGAGTTGAGCAGTTTTTCGACGGTCAATTCTGACGCGTTTTCATAGCCGATCTTGGAACCGCCAAATCCAAGAACCGAAACACTCATATCGGTTTTCCCAAACTGGCGCTTTTCCATTCGCGAGAGATTAGGACGGCCGCGTCCGCTTGTCATCCCGACCGCGATTCCGCGGCGGCTTCAGAACACCAGTCGCGTCAGACCGTGACCCCGGTCGATCTCGCCGATCGGCGTTGCTTTCAACTCCCGCGCCACCGCCGCCGCGTCTGCCTTTGCGACAATCACTGCCATTCCGATTCCCATGTTGAAGGCCTGATACATTTCCGCGCGATCAATCCGCCCATGCTTTTGCAGAATCCCGAAGATCGGTGGCGGGCTCCAACTGTTTGCGTGGATTACGGCGTCGCATGTTTTTGGCAGGACGCGCGGCAGATTATCGACTAAGCCACCGCCCGTGATATGGGCGAGTCCGTGAATTCGTTCCACCGGAATCGCGGCCAGCATCGGTTGGTAATTCTTGTGCGTCCGCAGCAACTCCTCGCCGAGCGTGCGATTGATCTCGGGGAGCTTCGAAGTAGGCGTCAGGCGCATTTGTTCGAAGAGAACTTTGCGCGCGAGCGAATAGCCGTTCGTATGCAACCCGGCGGACGGAAGTCCCAGGATCACATCTCCTTTCCTGATTCTGCTGCCGTCGATGATCTTCTCGCGATCAACCACTCCGACGATGCTGCCCGCGAGATCATACTCGCCCCGTGCATATATGCCGGGCATCTGTGCGGTTTCACCGCCGATCAAAGCACAGCCGGCGGAGCGGCAGGCGCGAGTAAACCCACGCAGCAGCTGATCGAGAACGTCAGGATCGAGCTTCTCAGCGCCGATGTAATCCAGGAAGAACAGCGGACGCGCGCCGAGCACGGCAATGTCATTCACACAATGATTCACAAGATCGGCGCCCACGGTATCGTGCTTCTTCATCGCGAAAGCGATTTTCAACTTGGTGCCGACACCATCGACGCTCGCGACCAGCACCGGTTCGCGCATTCCGGAAAAATCAGGCGCGAACAAACCGCCGAATCCACCGATTTTGCTGAGAACTTCCGGTCCGTGCGTCTCGCGCACGCGAGCGAGAATGCGCCGCTTTACCAGGTTTCCAAGATCAACATCAACGCCGGCGCGTGCGTAGGCTTTTTTGCTCATGTCGAGCGAAGTCGAGTCATCCTGTGATCACGCGCCAACGGGGTTGCTTCAACGGCTTTCCGCTGCGCTTCATTTCGCTCAGAACACGGCTGATGCCGTTCACTTCAAATCCGCGAACAATTCCGGATGCGCTTCATCGGCGGCAAGCGCTTTCGAGCGGCTCTCGCGCTTTTCCATGATGAACTTGTCGAGCTCGGGGTCCACGGGCAACGGGTAGTTGCCGGTGAAACAGGCGAGGCAGAAGTGATTTCCCGGTTGCCCGGTCGCTTTCACCATTCCATCGACATCCAGATAACCGAGGCTGTCGACGCCCAGATACTCGCAGATTTGCGCGTGCGAAAGCTGGTTCGCGATCAGCTTTTCCGGGTCTGGGAAATCGATCCCGTAATGGCAGGCGAACCGATGTGGCGGACAGCTCACGCGCATATGCACTTCCTTCGCGCCCGCTTCTCGCAAATTCACCACCCGTGCACGCGCGGTGGTTCCGCGGACAATCGAATCGTCAACCACCACGACGCGTTTTCCAGCGACCGCTTCCTTGATTAAATTCAGCTTCACCCGGACGTCGAAGTCGCGAATGAGTTGGCTTGGCTGCAGGAAAGTGCGGCCGATATAATGGTTTCGCACAAACGCGTGCTCGTACGGAATGTTCAGTTCCTGCGCAAACCCGAGCGCCGCATAATTTCCTGAGTCCGGCACTGGGACCACGATGTCGGCCGGGACAGGAAAACGCCGAGCGAGTTCCCGTCCCATTTCGGTGCGCACTTTTGCGACGTTGACGCCGCCGATGATGCTGTCGGGTCGCGCGAAATAAACGTATTCGAACATGCAAAACGCCGGCGATTCGTCGCGGAATGGCCATTCGGAGCGCAGGCCCTCTTCGCTGATGATGAGGACCTCGCCCGGTTTGACTTCGCGAATAAACTCCGCGTGGATCAGATCGAGCGCGCAGGTCTCCGACGCGATCACGTAAGCGTCGTCGAGTTTTCCGAGAACAAGCGGACGGAACCCAAACGGATCGCGCACGGCAATGATTTCGCGTTCGCTCATGATCACAAGCGAGAACGCGCCTTCGAGCCGGCGGAGCACGCTCAACGCGCTGCTGCCATTCTGCTGTGGTTGGGCCAGGAGATGCGGGATGATCTCGCTGTCGGAGGTCGTTTGAAAAATGGAACCCTTGCGTTCCAGTTCATCACGCAGCACCCCCGCGTTGATTAAGTTTCCATTGTGAGAGACCGCGATCTGTCCGCGAAAGCAATCAACCACGAACGGCTGCGCATTTTTTAGCGTGCTCGATCCCGTCGTGGAATAACGTGCGTGGCCGACCGCGCGCGTGCCCTTCAACTCTTCCAATTCCTCCGCGCCAAAAACCTGCGAGACCAGTCCCATGTCGCGGTGCATCTGGAAGGTCTGGCCCGGGCCGTTGCTGGTGACGATGCCGGCGCTCTCCTGCCCACGATGTTGCAAGGCGAACAAGCCGTAATACGTCAGGACGGCTGCATTCGGGTGGCCGAAAACGGCGAAGATTCCGCATTCGTGCTGCGGGAATGCAACGCGATCCGGCACTTCCTCGTGCGTCAGATGTGGGGGGGACATCTCAGTCAGAGCATCGTCGATTTCGGAGATCGCTCAAACGAAGGTTGCGACGTCATAGCGCGCGAAGCGGGTCGGCCGTGCCGCTGTCCAGGGCTCTCGCAATTGCGTAATACCAGTCGTCGAAGATTGCGGCGACTGCCCAGCGGAATTCGACCCCGTTCGCGCGAATGCGCAACTCTTCGCCTCGTACCGTTCCGATGATTGCCGCGGGAACGCCGGCAGCTTTAACCATTGCCAGCGCTGCTTTGGAACGATCGCGGGCAACGGTGATCACGATCCGCGACTGCGATTCATTAAACAGAATCTGATCGAGCCGCACGCCACTCGCCGCGAGATTTACCTCCGCACCGACGCTGCCCTCCGGGTTGAAACAACATTCCGCGAGTGCGACGGCGAGACCGCCCTCCGAACAATCGTGCGCGCTCTTAATAAGGCCAGCGCGGATCAGCTCCCGCGTCGCATTCTGCACCATCATTTCGCGCTCGATCAAAAGTCGCGGGGGACGCCCGGCTTTGCGTTCGTGGCAAATTTTCAGGAAATGTGAGGCACCGAGTTCCGTGCCAATGTCCCCCACCAGCACGATCACGTCGCCGGCTCCTTTAAAAAATTGCGTCGTGATGTGCCGCTCATCATCGATTAATCCAACCATCGCCACCGTCGGGGTCGGGTCCACCACGCCAGCGGGACTCTCATTATATAGAGAAACGTTCCCCCCGATGACTGGCGTTCGAAACGCCCGGCAGGCTTCCGCGACTCCTTCCACCGCCTCGCGCAATTGCCAGAAATTTTCTGGCTTGTAAGGGTTGCCGAAATTTAAGTTGTCCGTCACCGCCAAGGGCCGCGCGCCCGAACAGGTAAGATTTCGCGCGGCTTCGGCGACTGCAATTCGTCCGCCTTCGCGTGGATCGAGTCGGCAATAAAGTGAATTGCAGTCGGTTGTGGCAGCTAGAAATTTGTTCGCGGCACGGACGTGAAAGACCGCGGCGTCGGAGCCTGGCCTAACGACCGTTCCTGTCCGCACCATGTGGTCGTATTGCCGGTAAATCCAGTTCTTCGAAGCGATCGTTGGATCACTCAGCAGCGTGCGCAAGGCCGCGTGGTTGTCGACCCCGGGCAAGCTGGTGAGATCAAGCTCGGCCACAGGTGAAGGCGCCGTGGCTTCGCGTGAATAAAGCGGCGCGTCATCCGCGAGCGGTTTCGCCGGAACTTCCGCCGCCACCGAGCCGTTGTTGCGCACGCGCATCATCCCGTCTCCGGTGACGCGTCCGATCTCCGCACAGGCTACGCCCCATTTGGCGAAAACGTCGCGGACCACATGCTCCTGCCCACGTTTCGCGATGATCAGCATTCGCTCCTGCGACTCGCTCAGCAGCGTTTCGTAAGGCGTCATTCCGGGTTCGCGCTTCGGCACTTTCCTGAGATCGATCTCTACGCCAGTCCCGCCGCGGCTCGCGGTTTCGCAGGTAGAACAGGTCAGGCCGGCCGCGCCCATATCCTGGATGCCCGCAACCGCCTCGGTCGCGAACAACTCGAGACAAGCTTCGAGGAGTAATTTCTCCTTGAACGGATCGCCGACTTGGACCGCCGGCCGGTCTTCGCGTGACTCTTCAGTTAACTCCCGCGACGCGAACGCCGCGCCTGCCAATCCATCACGGCCGGTTTCCGCGCCCACGTAAAACACCGGATTGCCGATGCCGCTCGCTGCTCCCCGCGCGAGCTGATCGTGCCGCAAAACTCCGAGGCAGAAAACGTTGATCAGCGGATTGCCTTCGAAGCTCTCGTCAAAATAAATTTCACCACCGATCGTGGGAACGCCGACGCAGTTGCCGTAGTGCGCGATTCCGGAAACAACGCCGGTGAAGAGACGACGGTTCGCGGCGAGAGTGGCGCGAGTTTCCAACTTGCGCTTTTCACCCGATGGCAAGTTGGAAACTTGCCCCACAATGGGACCGAAGCGCAGGGAGTTCAGCAGAAACTCCGGTCGCGCGCCCATCGTGAAAATGTCGCGAATGATCCCGCCAACGCCGGTCGCGGCGCCCTGAAACGGCTCAATCGCGCTCGGGTGATTGTGCGATTCAATCTTGAACGCGATCGCCCAGCCGTCGCCGATATCCACGACGCCTGCGTTCTCTTCACCAGCCTTAACGAGAATGTTTGGCCCCGCCGTGGGAAATTTCTTCAGCTCCTTTCGCGAGTTTTTGTACGAGCAATGCTCGCTCCACATGACCGAGAAGATCCCGAGTTCGGTGAAGTTCGGTTCCCGTCCCATAATCTTGCGGATACGCTCAAACTCCTCTGGCGTGAGGCCGTGTTTCGCGACCATTTCAGGAGTGACAGCGAGCTCGGGGGATTCGACCATCTGCTGCGCACGTTAGCTGATGTGACTTGCCGCTCAATCGCTGAATTCGCCTCCGAATCGTGAATAACCGTGCCCTGCGCTCAGTCCAAGAATCTCACGCCGGACGCTCTCCAAGCTGTCCACAAGGCTGCACCGAACCAACTTGGGCAGCTTTCACAAAACACAAACAAGGAGACACCATGAAAAAGGCCATACTGACACTCGCTTGCGCCGCGATCGCACCGCTTGCCTTCGCCCAGGATAGCAGCACCACGACGACGCAATCGACTTCGACCAACCCGGTCACGGGATCGAGTGAAACCACCACCACGACAACGTCAACCGACGGAACCGTCAGCACGTTCGAACCCGGTAAGACGATCGTCGTCCGCCGCGCCGGAGTGACCGATCCGATCAGCTACGCGCTCGGGAAAACCGTCCGCTACGTAAATCGGGCCGGGAAAACCATCGAATCGTCGCTCATCCGCCCCGGAGTTCCGGTGCACGTTTACTACGACAACACCGGTGACACTCAGGTCGTGAACCGTGTCGTTGTCGATCAGGACTAACGACAAAATGCAGAGGCGGCTGACTGCGCGCCCTAAATCGCGGCGCTGAGGCCGCTCCCATTTCCAAGCCGCAGAGTTCCGTGTGAGCTCTGCGGCTTTTTTATGTCCGTCTTTTGTAGTGTCCGCTGTCTCAGCGGATCACGAGCCCTGCTTGAGCACGAACACGTCAGCACACCGCCGCTTCAATTGCGTTCGCGGTGACATTGGCTAACCGTTGACCATGCCTTTTGACCTCAAAGAGATCGTCGCATCCCGGTTGGGCGAGAACTACGAGCTGCATCATCGCCACTTGAACCGCACCCTGGTTTCGGCGCAGCGCGTGATCGGTTTCGACAAAGTCTATGCCCGCGCGGAAGGGGCTTATCTCTATGACATGGATAACGCCGCTTATCTCGACTTCCTGAGCGGCTATTCTGTTTTTAACATCGGACGCAACCATCCGGCCGTGCAGAAAGCCATTCGCGAAGTGCTGGAGATGGACCTCCCAAACATGGTGCAGATGGATTGCTCGCTCCTCAGCGGCTTGCTCGCCGAAGCAATCACAAAACGCACCCCGCCGCATCTCGACGCCGTTTTCTTTTGCAATTCCGGCACGGAGGCGATCGAAGGTGCCCTGAAATTCGCGCGCGCCGCCACCGGCCGGAAGCGGGTGCTCTCACTCGAAAGCGCGTTTCATGGACTGAGCATTGGTTCGTTATCGCTCATGGGTTGCGAAAGCTTCACCGAAGGTTTCGGACCATTGATGGATGAATGGGATACGCGGATTGCGCTCGATGACCGCATCGGACTCGACCGCGAATTATCGAAGCGCGACGTCGCCGCGTTCGTGATTGAGCCGGTGCAGGGCAAAGGCTGCAAATCGCCAAAAACAGTTTTCTTTGTCCGCGCACAGAAGCTTTGCCGCAAGTATGGCACGCTCTTCGTTTCCGATGAAATTCAGACCGGTCTCGGACGGACCGGAAAAATGTTTGGTTTCCAGCATTGGAATCTCGAGCCCGATATCATCACGCTCGCGAAATCGCTGAGCGGCGGCTATGTCCCTTGCGGCGCGATTGTCACCCGGCGCGAGATTTATCAGAAGACCTTTAGCCGAATGGATCGGTGCGTCGTGCACTCGACCACCTTCGGTCGCAACAATCTCGCCATGGCCTGCGGGCTCGCCGCGCTGGAAATCATCGACGATGAGAAGCTGGTTGAGAATTCCGCGCGCATGGGGGCGCTCTTGGCGGAACGCGTGGATGCCTTGCGGGCGAAACATTCCTTCATTAAGGAAGTGCGCGGCAAAGGGCTGATGATCGCAATTGAATTCCACGAGCCTAACGAGTTCAAGCTGAAAATGGCGTGGAAACTACTTCACAAGGTCGACAAGGTGCTCTTCGCGCAAATGGTTGTGACCCAGATGCTGAGCAAGCATCGCATCCTCACCCAGGTCGCCGGCCACGCCATGGACGTCATTAAAATTCTGCCGCCGCTCATTATCGGAGAAAAAGAGGTGGAGATGTTTGTGCGCGCGCTCGACGACGTCCTCACCGACTGCCGCAAATTCCCCGGCCCCATGTGGGAGCTTGGTAATAACTTCGTCAAAGCCGCTCTCCGTTCCAACCGTTCCGTCCCGCGCACTTCGGTCGCCTCCGCGTGAGGAACACAGGCTTTCAGCCTGTGCGGCCAACAGGCATTCTGCCTGTAACCTCCAATCTGTAGCCACGGCTCTATGAGCCGCGATCTGACCGGAGCCATTTCAGGTAACCGCACCTGGGATTTCTCTGCGTTTGGTGACAGAGCGCCTTTGTAGCGGCGCTCTATCAGCGCCGGCACTGGCTTCGTCGTGGACAAATTTATCGTGGGGCGACCGTTCCCGGTTGCAATCCCGGCGTGCCGACAATCGTGCTTTCCTCCGAGCGAAAACATTTTTTCGATTTATCACAAATAGTTCTTGCCAGTCGTGCGAACGAATTGCTATCACTGGCGCTCGTCACTCCCAGACCGTCCGCCTGACCTCGGCTTAGTTTCCAAAGCCAGACCGGGCCTTCGCGCGACAAACAGGAGGTTTTGTATGAAGAGATTCTCTCCGGCACTCGCGGCGGGTTGGGTTTTCTGTGGTATCATCATTTTCACTGCCGAAAAGGCTGGCGCGCAAGCGCCGGCGGTCAAGGATATTTCGCCTACTACTAATTCCGATGTCTCGACGATAATCAGCACCGGTGGCGGATACGACGCCTGGAGTGGTTCGGTCCGCAGAAAAATCAACGACCTCGCCGTACCGGGGGCTGTCAGGAGCGAAGGCCTAAGGTTTACTCGCACCTATTCCTCATCGTCGAAGTTGAGGGACGGCTGGTCCTGGTCGTTCGACTACAAAATCTACGGTGATCGCACGGATCTGGAGCATCCTTTTACCGTCACTTTCCCAGACGGGCGGATCGCACGATTCAAACTCTCCTCCTTTATCCCGGGGGAAATGGGCAGAAACATCTATCGCTCGAGCCATGGCACCAAGGAGCGCCTGGAAGTGCATCCAGGCGACGACGCGAAGTTTCCAGAATTTTACAATGGAAGCGTCATTCTCGATTTGGAGGACGGAGGCAAGGTCACTTGGGGCTGGACCCGAATATGCCGGCGATCCCCTGGACACAAACCGGACGGTCGATACCTTTTCCTTGGCTGGAATCACGGATCCGTATGGTCTACCCGGCGGCGCTTCTGACAAGAGCGGGCGCTCGTTCGCCTTTACGTACATACCAAACTCGGTCTACTTAATCCAAGTTGTCGCAAGCACGGGAGAGTGGGTAAGATTCACCTGGACGAACCTGCTTTACGATACGACTAAGCCCAGCGGCCCCTTCGCGAAGGTCATCACCCGGGCCGATTACAGCGATGGCACATCTGCGACCTACGGTTATGTAGTGCAGACGAGCAAAGACGATTTCGGCAATCCCATCAAAAAGTTCGTAATGGCATGGGCCCAGGACACCCGTGCCGAGGGGGCCATGCAATCCATTGCCTATGATTACGTTCCAAACGGGCCATCGGACTTCGCCGGTGAGCTGGCGGGCGAGTATCACTATCCGCGTGCGGGTAATATCCCGGTCTCGACCTACGTGCGCAACGGTAGCCACACCGAAACCCGCGGAGACAGTCCGAAGCGCACCTTCGATATCCAGAAGGATGATGAAACCCCGCTCATGTATAGCAAGACCGATTTCGACCAAGTGAAAGAGTTCTTTGCCTATGATGGATGGAATTACCTGAACAAATTCACCGACCGCAAAGGCTATATCACTCTCTACGCAAATGAGCCGATCCTCGGCCGGCCTACCACCGTCACGCACCCAGCCGGTACGTTTGCCGACGGGACCGCTTTTGGCGCGAGCACCACCGTGTATACCTATACCAGTGCGGTGGACCCGTATTACGTCGCTACCGTGAAGGATGAAAATGACAACATTACGACCTATACTCGCGATCCAAACACGCATCGAATTACACAAATCGATTACCCCGGCTTTCCGACCGCCTTTGAAACCTTCACTTATAACACCTTCGGCCAGGTTTTGACTCACCGGCGCAGGAATGGAGCCTACGAACGAGCAGCCTACGATGGAACAGGTCTCTTGACCGCGCTCTGGAATCCGAAGATTAACTCCGTGCCGCTCGATGCTGACCCGCACACAACATTTCAATACTACCCGGCCGGTCACGCGTGGGAGGATCGCGTGAAGACAATGACTGATCCGCGGCAAAACACCACGACCTATGAGTACGACGTCAGCTTCGCTTCAGCCACACTCGGCCAGCCCTGTTCTGGCCGTGGCTTGGTGACGAAGATCACCTACCCGCCCACTGCGACCGAACCCGGTGGCAGCTTTAAAACGTTTAAATACGATCGTTTCGGCAACAAGATCTCGGAGACCGATGAACTCCAGCATACTACCACTTACACGTATGACGACTATAACCGGCTCGTCACCACGACGCTGCCGACGACTCCGGAGGTTCCGAGCGCGGTGACCCAACTCGATTACACGGCCACGAACTTTGCCTCAGCGTACTCCCATAGCACCAATTCGGTGCGCAAGAAGACCACGGCATTCGGAACCCCGGCCGCGGTCGTCACCGGCCAGAAGTTCGACAACAACTTGCGGGTCGCTTCGAAGATTGAGGCGGAGGGAGTCGCGGGAGTGGAGGCGACAACTTTTTTCGATTATGATCCGAATGGGAACCAGACTGTGGTGACGGATCCGCGTGGCGGCTACTTAAACAATCCTGCCTTCACCACCACTACCCATTACGACAGCCGGAACCGCAAAGACCAGGCGATCTCGCCATCGCCGTGGGGTTACATTACCCGCTGGAAATACGATTCTGCCGGCAATCTTACGAGCCTGCAACGGCCCGATAACACTCCAGCGGAGATCAAGACTTACGACGCGATGAAACGTCTCCGGACGGACAAGGACCCAATGGGCCGGGTCACGACTTTTAATTGGGATCCCTCCGGCACGCTCGACTCCGTCCAGGACGCCAATCTCCATACCACCAGTTTCCTCTACGATGCGGCCGATATGAAAACACGCATGACTTATCAGAACGCCGATCAGCAGAACTACGCCTACGATCTCAATCACAACCTGACCAGCCGGCAGACTGCTTCCGGTAAGTTTCAGGTTTTCACTTATGACGCGCGCAATCGGAAGACTTCGATGGGCTGGCATGATTCGACCGACCCGAACTCTCCCGATCTGGTCTGGGCGAACGGCGTCGCGGACGACAGCACCTTTGGCTATGACGCCGCGGGCCGCCTGACCAATGCCAACAATCTCTTCTCAGCCGTCACCCGCGGCTATGATAATGCCGGGCGTCTGATTTCCGACACGCAGGATTTGGCGGGTTTGCCGAGCAAATCGGTGCAATACAAATATGACGCTGAGAGCAAACCGACGCGCCTCTATGTTGCGGATAACAACGGCTATGATCGTACCTACACCTACGAGCCGATGGGGCGGCTGGACAAGATCAAGAACACCTCCGATCTGGCCGACTGGTTTGATTACAACTACGATGCGGCTTCCAATGAAACGCAGCGATACAATTATTTCAGCAAAGTGGCCCAGGTTTATGGGCGCGATGCCTTGAACCGGATGACGCGCCGCGATCTCAATCTCAACGGTGTCAATTTTTCCTCGGAAACCTATCATTATGACCCCATGAGCCGGATGGACTGGGTCAGCCGGAGCGAGGATGGGAAAACCGATGCCTTTGATTACAATGACGCCGGCGAGCTGAAAACCGCGCAGTATGGGCTGGCGGCGCCGCCGTCCCCCGGGTCCACCCCAACGCCAACACCGCCGCCAGCCTCACAGGTGGCGCCGGTGCAGTTGATTGACGACGGTCACCGCTACCCGCAGGCAGCGCATGTGACGATGAGTTGTGCCACGGCTGGAGCAACAATCTTTTACACCACCAACAACGCCGCCCCAACCCACAGCGCGAGCACGCCAGGGAGCGGCACCCAGGCCTACAGTGGGACGCCGGTCGCAGTGCTGCCGAACACTGCCAGAGACATCCACGCGCTCGCCTACAAATCCGGCATGACCGATTCGGTCGTCACGGAGATCTTGATCGACAATACCGATCCCGGTGGGGGTGGACTCGGCCCGGTGCGAACGAGCGGGGCCTCGGTCTCGGGTGGGAGCGTGACGTATAATCTGGACAAAGTGGGCAATCGGCTCTCGGTCGTGGAGAATGGGTCGAGCACGACTTACGCGCCGGACAACATCAATCGTTACACGACCGTCGGAGGCAGCACGGTCGGATACCTGCCCGCGCACCAGGTAAGCGCTTACCAGAACAACACCTACGCTTATGTTGGCGACACCTATCTGGCCAAAGTGACGGGCGGTGGCAACACTTACACGCTCGGCTACGACGCGCTCGGCCGCTGCGTGAAACGGACGTTGGGAACCACCACAACCTACTACGTCTATGATGGCGAGAAGCCGATCCTGGAGTATGACTCAGCGGGTGCGATGGACGGCAATAATGTCTACGGCAGAGGGATCGACGAAATTGTGATGCGCGGTGATTACGTGGTTGTGCCCTCTGGCCAGGGGTATTTTCCCCAGCAGGATCACGAAGGCAGCGTCACCCACCTGACCAGCTTCCAGGGCGGCGTCATCGAGAAATACCGCTACGACGCCTTTGGCGCGGCGACCACGACCTATAGCCAGGGCACCTTCAACAACCGTTTCCTGTTTACCGGGCGTGAATACGCTTGGAGATTTGGCATCTACGAATACCGCGCTCGAGTGTATCACCCCGCTCTCGGCCGCTTCCTCACCGAAGATCCAAAAGGCTTCGACGCCGGGGATTACAATCTCTATCGCTACTGCGCCAATGATCCACTCGATCGAACAGATCCCATGGGCTTGGACTTTACTCCAGTTGGAGACTCCGAAGACTTAGCCAGGTGGAATCAAGCAACTGCGGCATGGAAAGCGAGTCCAACGATGAAGCCCTTGATGACTGCGGTTGCGAACTCTGGTGTCAACGTGCCCGTAATACTCAACCGAAACAACGACGATGCGTTGAAAAGCAACGGTAAATTGTATTTTGACCCGTATCATGGTGGAGAACTCAAAGAAGGCGGAGTCAATAGCCCCGGCGTGCGTGGCGCACATGAAGTAAAGCATGTCGCCGACTGGATCAAGGATCCCAAGAAGTACGCTGAAAATGAAAATAAGAGAGATACTCGAAGCATCGGACCTCACAAAGCTTCGATGTCATCGCCTAATGAAGAGAGCGCAATGAAGACTGAGAAGCAATACGGGCGCGAGAGAGGAGAGCCTACTCGACCTACGTATGAGCAGTACAAGAAGTATCCAGAAACTGAGGGCGTCAACAGCAATGTACCGCTCAAAAAGACAGGAGAATAAAAGGGTTTTGTCTAATCGCAAAGATATGGGTTCACTAAGATGCAAACTTTTGCGCGGTTTGTGGACAGTAGTGCCGCTCGCGTGGGTCTTCCTTGGCAGTTTAGGACCCGTCTCGACGGCAGCTGCTGGCGGGACTGTTTTTGCTAACCGAGCCGAGGTCGTGAGAATCATTCAAGAGGATTCGTTCAATGTTATTAATCATGTCAAAGATATCCCGCGAGCCGACCTGGTATCCGCGGGAGTGATCAGAGCCAAGGATGGCCTGAAATCCTTTGTTGTCGATCCGGGAGAGGAGTTTCAGAGCAGCGACTCCTGGGTTGATGTGGGGAAGCCCGCACGGCAGCTAATAGTCGGAGCCATAAACGCGAAATATGAATTACTTTCATTTTGGAAAGCGACGCAGGGTGGACCTGCTCGCTATTTGATGTTGGTGCGGCGCGCGGGGCCGGATTCTCGGGTCATATTCTACGCTACCTTGGATGGAGAGGTGCGAGGATGGCTAGACCTGAAGCGTCTTGTGTCACAGGGTAAGATGACTCCGCTTATTTCTGCCGAGCATCCTCATGCTTACCGCGATTGAAGCATAGGCGTAAGATACCAGCGTCATCGCCCAAGGCTGCGATCACGCTTCAAAAGAAAAGTTAGCGCAGCTTTGCTGCGGTTGAATGGAACGGCCAGGGAAGACCGCCGGGAGCTTTGGCGCAGGTCGGGGTCGCGTCTAAATATTTTGACATTTGGCGCGGCGGCGAGAACAACACCTACGCTTATGTTGGCGACACCTATCTGGCCAAAGTGACCGGCGGTGGCAACAGTTACACGCTCGGCTATGATGCGCTCGGCCGCTGCGTGAAACGGACCTTGGGGACCACGACAACCTACTACGTCTATGATGGCGAGAAGCCGATCCTGGAGTATGACTCAGCGGGTGCGATGGACGGCAATAATGTCTACGGCAGAGGCATCGACGAAATTGTGATGCGCGGTGATTACGTGATTGTGCCGAGTGGCCAGGGGTATTTTCCCCAGCAGGATCACGAAGGCAGCGTCACTCATTTGACCAGCTTTCAGGGCGCTGTGATCGAGAAATACCGCTACGACGCCTTTGGGGCGGCGACCACGACCTATAGCCAGGGCACCTTCAACAACCGTTTCCTGTTTACTGGGCGTGAGTACGCTCCGAGATTCGGCATCTACGAATATCGCGCCCGAGCGTATCACCCCGGCCTGGGCCGCTTCATGAGCGAAGATCCCAAAGGCTTTGATGCGGGCGATTACAATCTCTATCGCTACTGCGCCAATGATCCACTCGATAAGACTGACCCGATGGGTCTCGGTGTAGATACGGATCCTCTGCCCCTGTCTCTGCCGATACTGCGCTTGGGCATCGATGCTGCATTGCGGTCATACGAGATCGGCAGATCTAACAACGATAGCATGGGTTTCGGTCTTGAGAGAGGGAAGAGCGGCTTCCAAAGGATTGGAGGGTCCCGCGAATTGAAGCTTTCTGCCGAAACCGGCGTCGGCCGGGGAATTCCGTATTCTGGCCCTCAAGCGACTAAAATGCCACTGGCTCCCGCAGGCTATAAGACAGTGGTCCTTGGTCACTCCCACACCAACGGCACCGATTTTTCTCCTGATGATAAAACGCAAGCGAACAAAGCGGGAGTTCCATCCGTGATGACCAACGATGGCGAGAAGTTTCGCGTTTATGTACCATTCGCTGATATCCGCCTTCGTAATATGGACGCGCGAGGCCCAACCGAAACTGTGACGCGCGAGGGTACGCACGTTTTCTCCAGCGATCCAAAAAATCTACCGATACCAACTAAATTCATTGATTCGCTTGTTCCGCGTTACGGCCAATGAAGATCAAACCAATGCGAAATATACTTGCGCTTTTCGTCCTGTACGGAGGCGTAATGCTAAGTCGCTGCCCCGCTGGGACGGATGATCACTTTCCAGAGATTCGCAACGACCGCCCCGAGATAACACTTTTCTCGTGGGCCACCGATCGTGGTTGGTCGTATGAGGTTTTTCCGGCTGCAGAATTCGATGCATTTCTCCTCCACTTCTATCCAGAAATGAGCCCAATAACTACTCTGTCAGCGCTTGAGACAGCCCTTATCAAGGTACCCAAAGACTCGGTCATTGCTTGGCGGACCTGGCCACCATTGAAGCTTACATATCCTCCACCAGAAATGGTGAATCGAATCCAAAAGTTCGCTAAGTCCAAAGGATTAGATTTGCAAATCGCGCCTAGTTTCCATTGATCTGCGGGAGGGCAATTAGGGTCATGGCCTCAGCCGTTTCCTGACCGAAGACCCGAAAGGCTTCGAAGCCGGGGACTACAATCTCTATCGCTACTGCGCCAATGATCCACTCGATAAGGCTGATCCCACTGGGCTGGACGTGGGGTTCAACGGTTATGATGGAGGAACGCTTCAACCGCCAACGGGCGAACAGCGGTTCACCGAGCCCAGAACCGGTCATCTTCTACCTTCCGGCCGCCAGGTTACGACCCTCAATACGTCCTTAAAGGGAAGCGCACGCAGGTTGGGGTCGCGTCTAAATATTTTGACATTTGGCGCGGCGGCGGGAAAAATATTTAGACGCGACCCTGTTTCACCCTGCGCCACATGCAATCATCGAGCGTGTTGCAGGGAAATATGAGATGGCGGCGGAGCGGGCTGCTGCGATGGCGTGAGTATGGCTTGCAAGCGCGCAGTGTTGCGATGTGGGCGGTGTGGCAGCTCCGCGAGTTGACGTTGCGGGAGATCGGCACAATTTTCGGCGGCATGGATACGCCGCGGTGGCCCAGGCGAATCGGCGCGTGGAACGGAACAAATCGCTTCAGAGTGCTTCGACGAAACTCTTGCAATAATATCAAAATATTTAGATGCGACCCTGTTTCACCCTGCCCAGGCGAATCAGGCGCGTGGAACGGAACAAATCGCTTCAGAGTGCTTCGACGAAACTCTTGCAATAATGTCAAAATATTTAGATGCGACCCTGTTTCACCACGCTGCGACCCTATTTCACCACGCTGGGATATGATGCGCTCGGCCGCTGCGTGAAACGGACCTTGGGAACCACCACAACCTACTACGTTTATGATGGCGAGAAGCCGATCCTGAAGTATGACTCAACGGGTGCGATGGACGGCAACAACGTTTACGGCAGAGGCATCGACGAAATTGTGATGCGGGGTGATTACGTGGTTGTGCCGGCCGGGCAGGGATATTTCCCCCAGCAGGACCACGAAGGGAGCGTCACCCACCTGACCAGCTTCCAGGGCGGCGTCATCGAGAAATACCGCTACGACGCCTTTGGTGCGGCGAGCACGAACAAATAAAGGCGCAGGCGATAGCCCTTGCTTCGCCTTTTATCATCATTGAGGCAGTGTTGCATGCGCGCGTTGTATTCCGCCGCAGGGCATGAAACAAATAACCGTATCCCTGCCCTTCGACGAAAAGCGGCGTGAACTGTCCGTCAGACGCGAAAGCGCTGGAATGCGACTGGATCGTTTTCTGGCCGCGGAGTTGCCCGATCTTTCACGCTCGCGCCTCCAAGCCCTGATCGGCGACGGATTTGTCCTGCTGAACGGAAAGCAACCGCGTAACCGGCAGATTGTGCGGAGCGGCGATATCGTGGTCGTCGATGAACCGGCGATCGCGAAAATCGAGACACTGGCGGAAGCGATTCCGCTACATGTGCTCTTTGAAGACCAGGACATCGTGGTCCTGAACAAGCCCGCCGGTCTCGTCGTTCACCCGGGAGCTGGACATCAGACGCACACAATCGTGAATGCGCTGCTTCATCACTGCACCACACTTTCTGGGATCGGCGGAAAGGAGCGGCCGGGGATCGTGCATCGGCTCGACAAAGAGACGAGTGGCTGTCTGATTGTGGCGAAAAACGATGCGGCGCATAAGGATTTGTCCGAGCAATTCGCGGCGCGGACAGTGGAGAAAGTCTATTTCGCGTTAGTCGATGGAGTGCCTGCGAAAAAAAACGGCGTGATTGACGCTCCGATTGGACGGCACGCTGTTCATCGTCAACGCATGACGGTCCCGCGCCGCGGCGGACGTTCAGCTAAAACGGAATACCGGGTGGTGCGTTCGAGCGGCAGCATCAGTCTCATCGAATGCACGCTGCACAGCGGACGAACACATCAGATCCGTGTCCATTTGCATCACCTCGGTCACCCGGTGCTCGGCGATAAGCTTTACGCGCCGAAGCTCGCAAAACGATTCGGCCGCCAGATGCTGCACGCGGCGAAACTGAGCCTGCGTCATCCGCGGACCGGTGAGCAAATGAAATGGGAAGCACCGCTGCCGGATGATTTCCGCGAGGCGATGAAAGGTGCTGCGCTGTAGGCTCTCGTTCGAGGCAGAGTTTACCAGGACGGATTAAATGCGCCCGCTTGTCGGGGAAGCGGGCGATTGTCTTGCGACACGAAACGCCGCAAATTACTTATTCCGTCCATTCGCACATCGTTGAGGAAGACTTCCTCGGGATTCCTCCCCAAAAGCTTTCGGGGCTCGGAATGAGGGATGGTTCAACCGAGACGGTCGCGCTACCAGGCACGCGTTACTTAGGGATTCGGGAACGCAAATTAGGAAACTTGCGCCACTTTAATGCGCTCAAAAATGCGCAGCGATTGGTTTTGACCCAGAAGAGCAGCCAGGCCGCAAAAGCACCGCCACACGCCAAAAGGTGGCGGTGGCTATGCGCTGCTGCTCTCTACTTCCTCCAGCGTTCCGCGTGGTTTTCGCAAACTCAGGAGGAGCGCGGCGATCACGGGACCGATGATGAGAGCGCGCATCCAGGGCTCGGCGTGCCAGGGAAGCGCGAAGAGTCGCTCGTTCCAAAAGAGAAAGTAGGCAAAGAGCGTAATCGAAAGCACGTGCCAGACATAGCTCCGCCGCCACGTCGCAAATGGGAGGATCCAGGTGCAGTACCAGGGATGAAGCACGGGACTGAGAATGAGTGCCGCCCCCAGAGCCCAGAGCATTCCGCGTTTCCAATTCCGGAAAAACAGAAGTGAAAGCGCAATCACGACGCAAATCAGAATCACATTGTAATGGTAGTTTTTCTGCCGGGGATTCGACCAGATAACTTCGGCAAACCACCAGAAGAGATCGTTCAGGCGGGTGACGTAGGCGAACCGGCGCAACGAATTCCAAATCGGAATTTGCGGCCAGCCATACGCGAGACTTGTGGCTGCGGGAATCGCCACGCTTAAAGCAAGCGCGACCGCTCGCTTCCGCAGCGCAAAGAGGCAAAGGATGAGCAACAAGGCGGGGACCAGCTTGATCGAGATCGCGACGCCCAACGCCGCCGCGGCGCCGGCCGCATACCACCACTTTTGGCGCGAATCAGTCGCGGTTTCCTGCCGGAGCAAAAAGAGCACGCCGGTGAGAAGCGCGAGAATCATGACGCTGTCGAAGTGCGCGGAGCCGGCGAAGCTGTAAACGACGAGCGGGTTCCACGCGTACCAGGCGGCGCGTTGAAAGCGATCGGCGGTGCCGATGATCCGCAAGAGCACACCGATGGCGGCGAGGTCGGCCGCTGCGAACACGAGTTTATAAAACCACGGCTGGTCCGAAATCCGACTCAGGGCCGAGAACATCAACTCCGCGCCGGGCGGGTAGATTGCGGCAAACTCCCGGTGATTGATCTGGCCCCACTTCGGAAACTTTCCGGCGACGGGGGCTAGCTCAGGAGAATCAGGCGCAGTGACGTAAGGATTGAATCCGGCCTGCTGAACTTTACCTTCCCACTCGTAACGCCACAGATCGTCGCCGGGTTCGAGCGGCAGAACTACGACGCGGAGTGCGATCGCTGCGGACCAGAAGAGAAGCGCTGGCCGACGCACTCGTGCGAACGCGGGAAACCAGGTAACGGCGAACCAGTAGGCGATGCCAGATAACAGCGCCGTGGCGACAAATCGCACCGGCATCGTTTCCTGCGTCCAGTCGTCGGAAAAATTCCAACCGGCGCAGAGTATCAACTCCGCGGCCAGCGCGAAAAAGAAACCAAAGAGCTGGTTAGGCATAAGGAAATCTGCGTCCGAGTGTATTTGTAGGGCAAGCGCTCCCGCTTGCCAGCGTTTTGCCCCCCGCGGGCGGGAGCGCCTGCCGGACAATGTCTTCCTCAGTGGCGGTGTTTTAGAAGGTCTGAGACGCGACAGAGCGATCGCAGCGCAATTTTTTAAAAGCAGTTATCCGACCGCGGCGGGTTCCTCCTGCGCCCGAGGCGAGACGGAAATCGAGCGTCGCCCGATTCGTTGCAGCCCGGCCCGATACGCCGCCAGATCGACGAGCTCAGCCACGCGACGTTTCAACCGCCGCGCGCGCAGAATTAGAAATGCGAGAAAACAGACGTAGGGGACGACCAGCCAAAGGCCGGGATTGGAAGCGTGCAACTGCCAATAAACTAAAAGACTGGCTACGACTAAATTTGCCACGATCGTAGTGGTAACCAGCCGATGACGCAGCGCGGCGCGAGTAAGGCACTTCGCGCCGCCGTGGTATTCGGTCACCGTCTGGAGCGCGAGGCTCCACCAGAAGTTTCCATAGATCTGGATGTCCCATTCGTTCCAGCCAGTGTCGCTGGAATACCGCCATCCTTCCTCGTCGAGAAGCGTGAAAATCGAGCTCAACAACTGGTGCCGGTCTTTCCCTCCTTCGCTCCAGTAACAGCGTTCGCTCAGGCTGCCGTGGAACTGGGTTCCGGCAGGCAACTGTTCGTGGGTCGTGATGACGGCGCGTGGCGTCCGTTTGAAAAGCAGCCAGGTAAAATAGCGGGACCAGCCGCGCACGAGCGGCTGCGTGAGCGCAAGAAATGTCACGAGTAAACGCGCGGCGATGGTGTCGAATCGCGGCTCGATGCGCGCCCGCAACATGTAGGAGATCGCAACGCAGAGCGTGCCGCCAAACATGAGATACGGAACAATCCGCAGGGCCGGCACGAAAACGCCGAGACCGAAAAGAAAGACCGCGAGCGCAAACCATTCGATGCTGCGGAGATAGGCGGCAATTTCAGATTGTGGAGTTGGATAGATCGATTGGAAAAAGCCTTCGCCGAAAATTCCGTGGTAGATAATTGGACGGTTGATGAACCAGTTGAAGCGCGGCGTTCCGTAAATCTGCCCGCGCCATTTTGCGCTTCCGGTTGGTCCAAAAAAGATCAAATGCTTGAAGCGCAACATCGATTCCGCCTCGCCGTAGCCTTCCTGCTGGTGACGAAATGCCCCGAGCGTGAAGCGTCGATGATGCCAGACGATCGCCGTCGGGCTGAATGCGATTTCGTGCCCGGCCTGCTGAATGCGCCAGCAGAAATCAACGTCGTCGCCCGCTTTGCGGTATTCGGGATCAAAGCCGCCGATGCTCTCGAAGGCCCATCGGTACCACGCCATGTTGCAGCCCGGAATATGCTCGGCGATTACGTCGGTCAGAAGCACGTGACTCGGCCCGCCTGGAGCGGCGGCGACGCAGGCCTGAATCCAATTTTGCGCCGGCGGCGAAACGTTTGGTCCGCCAACTCCTGCGTACGGGCCGCTCAGCAAAGTGCTGATCAAATAGTAGAGCCAATCGGGGTCCGCCATGCAGTCGGAGTCGGTATAGGCAAAGACTTCGCCGCGGGCTGCGGATGCACCGGTATTCCGCGCGTGGCTCAACCCGTGGTTCGTCTGGAAAACGTAGCGAACAGCCGGGAAACGCGCCGCAATTTCCGCGGTGTCGTCGGTCGAACCATCGTCGACGAGAATGACTTCGTATTTTGGGTAATTGAGTTTGCCTAACGAGTCGAGGCATGCGCCGAGTGTCTGCGCACCGTTGTAGGAACAGACGATCACCGAGACGAGCGGAGGCTGTGATAACACACGGTGAGGCAGAGCGGCGTCATCCTGGCCGAGTTTCTCCTTGAGCGTGAAAAAGGCTTTCTTCGGCTCGCGTGCACGCGTCACAATCCCGAATGCCCAATCCGTGATCTCCTGCTCGCCAGTGAACCATTCATCAGTCCAGGCGAAGAAAATCGTGCCGGCGAGTCCGCATTTCGCGACGCTATCGACATGCCAGCCAAGCATGCCCGCCTGCTCTTCTTCGGAATGGCGCAGTGTATCCATGCCGAACTCGCCCAGAATCACGGGCCGCTCTTCCGCCAGATTCTGGAGGCGCAGGAGGTAGCGCTCGAACTCGTCCTGGTTGTGCAGGTAAACGTTAAAGCAAAAGAAATCTACGTTTTGCGGGAGGAGAAATTCCGTCGGCGGAAAGCTCGCATAGGAATACAAAACCGAGGGATCGGCGACGCGCGCGATCCGAATCAGATGCTCGAGAAACTCCGTGACGCGACGCACTCCGAGCCAGCGAACCATCGTGCTCGAGATTTCGTTGCCGACGAGATAACCAAAGATCGCCGGGTGCCCGGCGTTTGCGAAAACCGCTGCCCGAACGGAACGCACGATCTCGTCCCGCGAGGCTTTCGCGCGGAGGAATTCGATGTGTTTCGCCCACGCCAGGGTGATCAGAACGCGCATGCCCGCGGCTGCACACTGGTCCAAAAACCAACGCGGCGGCGGGTGGTAAACGCGCAGCAGGTTAATGCCGATCACGCGCATCTGCCCGAGATCGCGCGCGAGCTGTGCGGTGTCGCCGAGGTGGTGCCCCTCGCAGTCCGGTTTGAAGGGGCCGTAAGTGACGCCTTTGACAAAAAATTTGTGGTCGCCGGCGAAGAAGAATTTCGCCACGGCGCGAACCGGACCCGTGACGGGGGAACTCACAGAGGCCGTTCCCTAGTCGAAGCGCCCGGAAGACGCAAAGCTTTTGAGAGCGACCTCGGCGCCAACTTACCTGCGCTCACGCAGGTTTCGGCCTGAGAATAGAACCGGGAACGCGGCGGCTGGACACTCGGGCCGAGCGCTCTGCGATCAGCGGAGAGGCCGGATCTCGCCGGTCACTTCAGTCACGACTGGATAGCCCTCGATTTGCTTTGGGATGAGGCGCTCGGTTTCCGGACCTTTGCGGGCCAGCATCACTTTCAGACAAGGTGTCTTGTCGTCCGGCAAACTCCCGACGTAAACTCCGACAACTCCGGGAACCGCCATGATGTCTTTGTCATGGTCAGCGAGGACAGCGTTGATGTCGCGCCTGGCCGGCGAGGAATTGCCTTCCGCCATATTTTGCCTGCAACCGCTGGTTAACATCGTGACCGTCAGAAGCCAGGAGAACAAAAACACCCGTCCGCGTGAAGCGAACGGGTGTTTTGTCGTCAACGTCTGGTTATTTGCAGCTCGTGGGCGAATTAGTTGCCGACCATCGTTGCTCCGAGGAAGGAGAGCACCTGGCCGATCGGATTCGCGATCGCATCGGTACTGCTGCCGGCGAAAAGAAGACCGACCGCGCGCGGACTAGTGGCTACATCTTCCACCATGAGCGAACCCGAATCGCCACTGTCCAGGAAGCCGCTTCGACGGTTCGCGACCACAATCTGACCCGTATAGGTCTTGGTGAAGGCAGTTCCGCCCGCGCACTCGTTGTCATAGGTAACGCTGATCGTCGCGTTCAGACCTGAGATTGTGCTGTGTGTCAGGCCAGTGGTGCGCCCGCTCTTCTTCACCGGCTGGCTGATGGATGCGACGACCGTTGACTTCGAAAGCGCTCCGATTTCCAAGATCGCGCCGTCGCTGCGGACCTGCCCGCTGACGACTTTGCCGATTGAGCAATCGACATTGCTGTTCGGCAGTGAGCTCTTTTTGACCAGAGTCGCAACCGTTTGCGCACTGCTCGCGGTGCAGTTTACGTCGATCAGGCCCGGCTGGATGATTGGGTCGCCGGTTGTGGCAAAGGTGTTGTTACCCCCGGGAACAGTGTCGGCTTCGAAAACGTGATAATTGCTGAGGATGTGTTGTTGTCCGCCGATCAGGACGAGCGAGCCGAGCGTTCCACCGCAGCAGTAGCCGTTCGCGAGATCTTTCGACCACCCGCCCGAAGTGCCGAGCTGGATCGGGGGCGTCTGTTTCGCCGTGTGACTCACTCCGCCACCACCGCCGTGACCAGGCGGCTTCCCAACCATGGCGCGAAACTTATCCGTCAAGTTAATCTGCACGCCGACGCCGCGCAGCTCCCGCGGTAAATTGCGAATGACTTCGCCCGCCTTCGCCGCGTCGCGATCAACATAAACGGCCAATGCGGGCGCACCGGCGGCATCAATGCTGACGGCGGTGCCAAGAACTTCCGGCTGCCGCATGAAATCGGCAGTGACTTCCTGCTGAACCGCGATGACAGCGCGGACTTTAGCGTGCGTATTATCGAGCGGCGGAGCAGCCGAAGCCGCGAAGGGAAAGATGCAAGCGATTCCGGACGCAAAGCCGATGAAGACTTTTCGCAGGCGGTGGGGGAACGAATTGGAATTGTGCATGTTTTAGTTTGAGATTACGGGCTCTGTTCTTGGCCGTTAGTTGGATTGTGTTGTAGCAAACTGCCTTTTTATTTGCAACACTGAAAAATCGCTCGCCGAGGGGCTTTTGGATCGGTTGAATTTTCAGCCGACATACTCATGATTTCGTTGAAGCACTTGATTTACTTGCTTGTGTTCTGGGGTTTGTTGCTCGCCGACGCCGGAGCGGAACCGGCCATTTTCGTGGTCCGGCATGCGGAAAGGGAAGTCGCACCCGCCGTGGGTGGAGACTCCAACCTCTCTGATGCTGGCCGGGCACGCGCGGAGTCGCTCGCCAAGACATTGAAAGACGCCGGCGTCGCGGCGGTTTACGCAACGGAATTCAAGCGCACCCAGGAGACCGCCGCGCCCATGGCGAAAGCCGCCGGGGTGAACGTCACCGTCATTCCCGCGGGCGACGTCGCGACGCTTGCGGAAAAATTGCGGGCTGGGCACCGCAATGCCCTCGTCGTTGGGCATTCCAATACCGTGCCTGAGATCCTCAAAGCGCTCGGCATCTCGACGCCTGTTTCCCTTGGGGAAAGCGATTACGACAATTTGTTTGTGGTGATCCTGAATCCCATCCCCTACGTACTCTGGCTGCATTATTTTTAGATACCCGCAGGTCCGCGGTTACCTTGCGGCCCTGGGTGGGAGGATTGACTGCTGCGCGATTTGAGACGGCGAGATGATATTGCGCCTTCCTGTTTCGTTTCCGACAACGGCTGTTCACCGGAGAATGCCCCTCCCGACCCGACGCTACTCGAGTTTTTTGAGCCGAAGTAAACGGTTGGCTTCGCGAGGGCGGATGGCGGCTTACGAACACGGGCGCAATTAATGGACATTCAAACTATTGTGGTGGCCTACGATTCGGCTCAGGAGAATATGCGGATGGGAGCCGGGCCGCATCGGCTGTTCGAACGCGGTATCGAACCATGCCTGCGCGACCGCGGGTCACAGATTCACGTCGAGTCCGTCACCGCGACACAGCCTTTTCGCGCCGAAATTTCAACAACCTTCCACCTGCATCGACTGGTTGCGGACTGCGTCCGAGGGGCGGTTGAGAGAAAAAGATTTCCACTCGTTCTCTCCGGTAACTGCAACACTGCACTCGGCACCATCGCGGGTGCCGGAGCAGATCGGCTCGGCGTGATTTGGTTGGACGCACACGGCGATTTCAACACCCCGGAAACAACGACGAGCGGCTTCCTCGATGGGATGGGGCTGGCCACGATCGCGGGTCTTTGCTGGAAGAAGATGGCTGCCTCAGTGCCCGGCTTTCGCTCGATTTCGGGCGATCACATCATTCACGTGGGCGGGCGCGATATCTCGGACACCGAGTTGCGCAGTATGCGAGACGCCGGGGTTCATCTGTGCGATGCTGCAACCATCAACCAGACTGGTGCTCGCGCGACCCTGGCAGCCGCGATTCACGCTCTGCGCGATCAAACCGACCGCGTTTATCTTCATCTCGATTTGGACGTGCTCGAGCCAACCCACGCACGTGCGAACGAATTCACCCCGCCGGGAGGTCTGCCGGTCGACGCGGTACCAGACGTGATCGAACTCGTGACAAACGCCTTCGCGATCAGCGCGATCGGCGTTGCTTCGTATGATCCTGCACAAGACGCAAACGATCAGATCGCACATGCCGGGAGGCGGCTGATTGAAGCAGCCTTACCGAGCCTTCTTTGTGAGGCGGGGCAAGAAAGCGGCAGAAGACAAACCGCCCCGTAGCTACTGCTCGTGAGGGCTTATCGCCGCTTAGCAGCTCCGTTTGAATACCAACACGGAAATTTGTCTTCTCACCACCTTTCGGAGGTTCTATGCAGAAATGCTCCTGACATCTGCGGCCGCCGCTCACAAGCTGTCCCCGGCGGGAATCGAACCCACATTTAAGGTTTAGGAAACCCTTGTTCTATCCGTTGAACTACGGGGACGTTGAGCGATAAAGATTTGCAAGAAATCGCGCCGTTGTGATGCTGACGTCAGTGCTCCCGAGTCCGCGCCTTTCTGCCGGGATCGTTATCGGATTCTAAATAGCCGACACGACCTTGCACGGGCGATTTCATTTTCTGATATCGTTGGCCATTCTGCTGCTATATTCTGTCTCACCAAATCGCCGGAATGTTATCTTTCCTCACGCCAGCGCGTCATAGAACAAATCGTATGATCCGAAATATTTTTCATTGTGCTTTGATGGTCGCGTTATTTTCACAGCTCGGGAGTGCGTTTGCTCGCCGGCCGGCCAGCACGGCATCGCGGCCGGCGCGAGCCACGGGGTCCGTAAAGCCGGCGCGTGCTGCACACGCTGGTTCGTCGAATCAGAAGTCGAAGGGGCCGACAGGAAATTACTCGGCGGCGACTCCCGTCGCCTCTGGCTCAACTGAAAAGTCAGCGGAAGAAAAAACATGGGTGGAACAGATAACACGCCTCGAGCACGAGCGCATTCAGGCCGACCTCAAAAAAGATAAGACCTGGTATGACAATTACTTCGCGGATGATTTCACGCTTGTCACTCCGGATGGCAGGATTGAGGACAAGGCGCAGTTTATCGCCGATTGCCTCGATCCTGCCGCGACAATGGACTCTGAAACATTCGACGACTTCAAAACGCGTGTTTACGGAGACGTGGTCGTTGCGACCGGAAAGGCGTCGTGCAAGGGGAAAGCGAAGGGACAAGATTACGACACCCAAAGGCGATTTACCAGCGTGTGGGTAAATCGGGCCGGGCGCTGGCAACAAGTTGCTATGCAGCGGACGACGATTGTCCCAGGCCAGGAGCCGAGTCCTTCTCCGCAGCCATCGTCATAAGGGCGGCGTCTGGCTGGGAGCTATTCCCATCGCCGAGAAGCCCACGACGATCTGCGGCGGCGCTCTACGAGCATCGCACTTCGTGGCGCGATTTGAGCGACGGTCGAACTGTATTTTTGAGCTGGCTCAAGCTTAAGTATGGTGGTCGAGCTTCCAGAGATAGAACAGCTCTGCATCGGTGATATCGTAATTGAAGTCACTCGATCGAATCTGGATCGGAAGGTCGAGTTTCCAGTTGGCGTTCTCGATCAGATTCCTGAGCGCTTCCACCCGCGCCACAGATGACGCCCACTGATCACGGGTCGAAATATCGCTCGCGTGCTCGAGGGTTTCCTGGCGCAGTTTTAAAAAATTGAGCAATCCGATCTTCTCCGGCTGAAGCTCAGGGCATCGCGAGAGCATGTTCACCAGGCTATCCGGGTAATCGCCATCCTTGCCGTGCTGAATGATGGCATCGTAAAGGCATGCCTGAGCGAGTGGACTCTTCCAGCCGAGGATTCTGGCCTGGTCGAGGGCTGGAGCGTAGTACAACGCGTGGCCAATGAAATGCTGTGCGGCGATCACACCCGGCAACGTGCCGATTTGTTCCCATACACGTTGGAATCCTTCCAGCCCTAAGATCGAATCTTCACGCGTCTGAGCGAGTTCTCGGAACCGCTCCGCATAGGGTACCAGCAAATCCGCGGCCGCTCGTGACCGTGCGATCGCTTCGCTCACCACCTCCGGGCCGTCGCCTGTGGCCGAAGTGAATCCGCAGTAACCGAAAGTGTAACCTCGTCCGTCGCCAAGAGTTTCGCAGTAGCCATATTGCGGCTGTGGCGTCGAGTCTTCGAAGATGCTTGTGATCGCGAGCAGTTTCGCTCTCAAAAGGTCCTTCATAAGTTGCTGTCTAACTGTCAGCGTATTGAAAACGGCTCTTTCCTAACCACAGGCCGCGCTTTCCTTCAGTTAGAGCCAGCCTTTTCCTTTGAAATAAAGGTAGGGCAGAACCGCGGAGATCGCCATTAACAGAAGGGCGAAAGGATAGCCGTAAGCCCACCCTAACTCCGGCAGAATGTGGAAGTTCATTCCGTAAACGCCCGCGACCAGGGTAGGCGGCAAGAAGACAACCGCCGCGACGGAAATGATTTTGATGATGACGTTTTGCTGGTTGTTGATCATCCCAAGAGTGGCATCGAGCAGGAAGCTAACTTTGCCAGACAGGAAGGTGGCATGATCGCTGAGTGAACCTAGATCGGCCGCCAGGGTCTTGACGTGCGCCACCGCCTCGTGAGCACGGGCATTGTCCTTATGAACCTCACCGAAATAGGACGTCAGTCGCGCGAAGCTAACGAGGCTTTCACGCGTGCGCGAGATCAGGTCACTGATCCGGCCGATTCTTCGCAGGGTCTCAGAGTAATCGCGCTGCAGTGGCTTACGCGCGCGTCGCGTGCCGACCGACTTCGCCGGCGCTGGAGACATATTCGCCATCCCGGTAGCATCGAAGACCTCGGAGGAAACGTGATCGAGCGCCGTGCCGACATTTTCGAGGATGTCGGCGATCCGATCGATAATGGCGTCGATCAATCCTGCCAGGATCGAATAGCCATTCGTGTAACTCTGCAGGTTCTTCTCGCGCTCAGCGCGAAATGCCTGGAAGGGAAGGGCGTCTGCATATCGGACCGTGACCAGGCGGTCGCAATTAAGGATGAATGTGACGGCGTAACTTTCGGGACGGTCGGTATCCGCTTTTGACACGACTGTTCCGGTCATGAAGAGAACGTCGTTCTCCTTGTAGAGGCGGCTGGAAAGTTCGATCTCCTGCATCTCTTCGCGCGTGGGGACGTCGATACCAAGCGCCGATTCGAGCGCGTGCTCCTCATCCGTTGTGGGATCGAAGAGATCGATCCAAATCGCCTCACGCGTCAGTTCAGGGCAGACGGCGAGATCGACCAGAGGCACACCAGGCCCGGTCGGCGGGTAAAACGTGATCATCGGCGCAGTTTGGACGCTGCGATTCGGTGAGACATCAGTCTCTGTTACACGAAGGCCGCGAGAGTCTCAATCGATTGGTTCAAGCACGACGCTCCGCGCGCGCGGATGCGATTGCAGGTTTGCGACCCGCGCGATGTTCGCGGGTTGCGCATCTCGCGCGCGTCGGTTGACGGTCCGTGAAACGCCTTTAGGCGTGCGCAGCAAGACGATGGCGTCCTCATCTGATGCCGTCGTTGAATGTTTTTGTCGGCGTTGAAGCGCTTGTAGCACTCTGCGCCGAAGAAATCCGCGTTCCGATTACGCCGTCGGAAGTTCACGGCTGAAGTCAGAGTACCCATGCCTCCGGCTTACCAAACGCAAGCGAGACGCTTACGCTATAGATAACCCGCAGGCGCACACTATCCCGAGCCTCGATCACCCTGACTGATCGCATCTCTCCGGGATGCAATCCGAAGCTGGCTGACTCAATGAATCGGTTGCGCCCCGACTCCTCCGGGCCGCGCTTCGCGCTCGACCAGGTTTTTGAATCGGACGAGATCATCGTCGAGCTGCTGGTCGGGCGCTTCGCCAAACAGCTTCGCAACCGCGACACCAATAACGCCCGCGGGTGGCGCATATTGCAGCGATACCTTCACGTCTGTTCCCGCACCATCGCGCGCGCTCTCGAACCAGACCGAACCTGCGTTCTGCACTTCTGCGCCTGGGATCGACTCCCATGAGATCATTTCCCCGGCGCGATCATTAATGATCTGCGCCGTCCACTCGACCTGGCTGCCGGCCGGACCTTTCACCACCCAATGGGAGCGCGACGGATCGAGTTCACGCACAGATTCCACATGCTCGAGAAAGCGCGGAAGATTCTCGAGCTTGCGCCAGAAGCGATAAACTTCCGACGGTGGCCGATCGACCGTCACGGTCTTTACCACCTTGATTCCGTTTCCATCAGGAACACCCGCCTCGGTGTTAAGCCCTTTCGAGTTAATTCCCAGTTTTTGATAGACGCCGCAGTGGCCGGTCGCTCCCCGCCGGATGAGGGCGCCTCCGAAAACCGCGAGCAACAATCCAGTGAGCGAACGACGGGAAACACCATAGGCCACCAGACCCACACCGGCTGCGACCGACCCGATTCGTTCGGCTGTTTGTACATTATTATCGATTCCCGCACGCACATCGTCGAGTTCACGCGATTGGGCGAAAGGTTGTGTTGTCAGCGCCATAAGAATAAGTCCTTGCCGATGCTTCGCGCGTGCACCTCGATCTGGCTGTGCAGTCTCATCCTAGAATGTGGATTAGCCGCCAACCGAAGCCTCGACTCGAACGCGACCGCGCTCGCCTGACCGCGACCATAGCAATTCACGAGTTCGCATCGGCGACTTCCGAGTTCATCTGGTCCTTTAAATATCGCCGCGCGGATTTCTTGATCGCCCGCCGTTCCGCCGCGACCGCCTCCTTCTGCACCTGGCGTTCCTGACGATTCCGCTGCTCGAGTGCGTCGGGAGGAAGATGGAGGATGCGAGGCCGCTTCGCGCCAATTTTACTCTCACCGGGCTTCGAATAGGGATTCATGAAATGGAGGTACGTTGCGGTTGTGGCCTTTCTTTTCCATCCAGAGCCAAAGACGTCCCGTAATTCGGTGTTCGTCCGTTGCTTGACGGAGCTGATCGATGGGGATCGCGCTAGGCAGCTGCGTTGCGTGCGCGGCGATCCAATCGCTCCGGTCGGTCGCTTCAATCCGCTGAATCTCGTGAGACGTCGCGAAACGCTTCCGCAGTAACTCTTCCACCGCATGGGAGTTATCGCAGGTTTCGTGGACTTCCACCAGCACATCGGCATGGCGCAGCCTCGCCGCTTTCTCGGGATTCAACAATTCCGCTTCCAAACCCTCAATGTCACAAATCACCAGAGTCTCTGGAGTCGAGAGATCGTCCAGCGCAGCGTGACTGCAGGATGTTCTGATCTGGATGCGCGAGATGACGCCATTGAGTTCTGCCAGTCTCGACAGTTGCGCTCGGGAAATGAAGTCGATGTCAAATGCGACCACGTTGGCCCTCGGAAGCACAGAAGCGAAACCCACGGCATAGCAACCTTCCGCGCACCCGACATTCACAACTGTCGCGTACCTCCGGCGGATGATGCCATCAATAACTGAGTGAAGTTCAGCCTCATAAGAGCCGAGCCACTTCGGTGTGATGGAACCCCACACAATTTCGTCGAGGTAAAGCAAGCCCTGGAACGGACCTGTCTGGATCGCGATCTTCGCTTCGTCCTGGAATAACAGAGTCGCAACCGTTCTCTGCAATTCTGAAAACGTCGATCGGAAGTAGCTCCGATGCCGCGCCGCCCGGAAATGTGCGCTGAATGTGGGCGCGATCGCTTCCGCTGACGCCCGTACCAAACGTTTCATGCCGGTGATCACGTAACAGCGGCCACGGCTCCGCACGAATCATCTGCGCCAGCGGCTGCGAAACTACGGCAGATTCAACGCTCTTCTCACCGGCACCGTGAGCCTGCCAGTCACCCGCATGGTATAAGCCTTCTGCATCCGCGCAATTGCATCGGTGACTTCGCCCGAAAAAACGCCGTCGATCGGCCCGCAGTAGTAGCCGTAACGATGTAAAGAAACCTGAAGCGATCCTACGTAAGCCGGATCGGAAACCAGCGTATCTTCCGATTTATTGTAATAAAACAAACGCGATCGATACCGCGGCGCCCAGTCCGTCGGATTCAGATTCGCCATCTGGTGAAACACTCCGGCGTCATCGCGCGACGCCAGCGGATCGCTCGAATGAAAGAGTGGATCGTCGGATGCAAGCAAACTTCCCGCACCAACTGACAGTGCCGCACAAAAGAGCCAGAGGAGACGTAGTCTTATCCACATATGTTTCTCAGGAGTTTACCGCCGTCAGTGTTGCCAATTAGTCGTCCGTTGAGGAATTTAGCGCATCGCGCTACCATATTGAAGCAAAAATGGTTGCAAAGGTCGAGCTTCCCTCACCCCGACCGCCTCCGAGCGGAGAAGGTTCGATGAGGGCATTCCTCCCCTAATGGCATTACCAATCCATTTTTGAAAAAAGTGACAAGTTCTAGTTCTCAACTCCATTCGATCTCACTCTTCACCATCGTAATACTTCAAGCCTTCGGAACGGATAAGTCTGCGCTCGGGCGAGCGCACCAGCCACTTCTCGCTGTCGGGATAATAGCACGACTCGCCGATCGGATTATCCGCCACAACATAAAGAATCAAATCCTCCGCGCCGTCATTTGTGAGCTGGTGCGGTTGGCCGGGCTCGAAAATAAAGGCGTCGCCGGCTTCGATTGCAGTCGTTCCATCCTGGTGTCGAACGACGCCTTTGCCTGAAATCACATGGTAAAACTCCCATTGTGCGGCGTGCGAATGATACGGATAAGGAGTCTTCCCCGGCGCAACCCGCGTGATCTCCACATCAAAGGGATGCCGCTCGTTCAGGTTCATCGATAGCGGCTTGCGTCCTAGGGCTTCGGAGATTCCCCTGCCCGCGCCGGCGAACCTTCCGTTCGGCGACGACCACGAATCTTCCACCACATCTTTCGCATTAATTTTACGCATCGTGATCTCGTCTTCAGGAACCTGATGAATCGTCAAGGTTCTCGGACCCTAAGGGGAAATGCGTCACCTCATTTTTAGCCGGCATGGCATCACTGACATCACCGAGACTCAATAATCTATCCCAAAAAAAGCTCAACTTCGACAGAAGCCTAAAATCATTTCACAATTGCAGAGCAAATCCGTGATCCCGAGCCCCGAACGCTTTCGGGGAGGAATCCCGTGGGATTGCCCGAAGGTCCCGCCACGGAATTCCCCGAGTGCCCGACAAACACTTCGTGCGTCCCGCTTTTCTCGTGGTTGTTACAACTCCGGAGCAATCAGACTTGCCGCCTGTTGCAGCGGATGCGCTAACGCCAATTGCCCCGTATCGTCGAGGGTGATCTCACGTGAGCGGCCCTTGTCCTGTTCGAACAGCCGCGCTTGCTCCGACGCGAACCCGCGATTCAACACATTTAAGTTCGCCTCGTCGTTCAGTCGGATCGAGCGCAGGTCGAGATTACCCGAGCCGACCGACACAAATGCGCCGTCCACAATCATCAGCTTCACGTGCGTCATCGACGGTTGGAATTCGTAAATCTTAATCCCCGCCTTGAGCAGCTCCGGCCAATGTTTCCGCGACGCCGCTCGCACCGCTTTTTGGTCGATATGCTCGCCGGGAACAACTATCTCCACCTTCGCGCCCCGCCTGGCGGCGTTGATCAGTTCCTTCCGCATGAGATCGTCGGGAAGAAAGTAAGCGTTCTCGATCAGCAGACCATGCTGCGCGGATGCGATCGCGAGCAGATACATCAGACGAATATCCAGGTCGCCTTGACGTGGTGAACTCTTAAAGGCTTGCGCGGTATAACTGCCGGTCGCCGCGAGCGGTGGAAAGTATTCAGGGCCGTGCAAAACCTCACCGCGCGTCTTCAGCCAGTTATCCATGAAGACCGCCTGCAACTGCGCCACCACTGGGCCCGTCACCCTGTAATGGCTGTCGCGCCAATGCTCCGGTGCCTCTCCATTGCCTAACCACAAGTCGGCAATCCCAACGCCACCGATGAAAGCGGTGCGCCCATCGACGATAAGTAACTTACGATGACTGCGGTTGTTGTAGCGCCGAAGATCGGGCCAGAGAATTGAGTGATACTTCACAATCTCCACGCCTGCGCTCCGCAGAAGCTCGAGATTCTCGCTTCCCATTTTGCTTGTGCCCTGCGCGTCGAGGATCGTGTTCACCTTCACGCCCGCGCGTGCCCGCTCCGCCAGTGCCTCCGCAAACTTTTTCCCGATCTCGCCGTCCCAGTAAATGTAAGTCTCGAAATCGATCGAGCGCGTGGCCGAACGAATCGCGCTCAGCATTGCCGGGAAAATCTCCCGTCCGTTCACCAGGGTTTCGATTCGATTGCCCTCGACGAAGTTCGATCCGAGTAACGAGCCAGTCGCCTGCCGGAACTCCGGGGAGGCCGCGGAGTAAAGCGGCGCGACTTCCGTGCTGACCTTCTTCCCTTCGTGACTCACGCAACCGCTCAGGAACGCGATCGAGAGGGCCGCGCAGCCGCCGAGATGCAGCAGCCGAACGATTACAAGACTGCCGAACGATCGCCGCATACGACCGTTCGAAGCTGGTGCCGGGCCATCCTACGGGTTCTTTTCGTCAAACCTGCGGAGTTGGCCGAGAAAATAGCTCGCGGCCTCGACTGTCATGCCGTCGGCCTTGCGCACCATGTATTTGCGATGCGTGAGCGATGATTCCGTTGCGCAATATTTCACGAAATCCTCGGCCTTTTCCAGCCGCTCACCGGCGTAGCTCAGCTTCATCCGAAGATGCTTCGCCGCCGCTGCACCATCGTATTCCGAGCCGTTCCGGATAAATACGAGTCCCTTCGACGTCTCCACCGTCCTGAGCAGGAAATCGATTCGCTGCTGCTCCCGAGCATCCCGCGCCGATAGGTTGCAGATCAGAGTAGCGAGAATAAACAACAGGAGACCAAGGACGCGCAGATTCACAGTAAGGCTGAGAATCGCCACTCGCCCGTCATGCGACCGCACGCTGCCCACTTTAGACAGCAGCGATCTGTCGCGCCCGGTTGCTCTGCACCACGCTCGCCACGGTTCCCATGCTTGCAGTCCTGAGCAACCCCGCATCGTGGCCGCCGCTGACTTAACAGATCACCCCGTAGGCAGCACTCCGATCAGCGAAATTCTAACCTGCGGGCGAATTCCGGGCGATAACGGACCACTCCGGCCCGGCCGTTAAGAACGCCTGTTTCAAGCTCGAGAACCATGAACGCTTCGTCAGGGACGGGAATTCACACTCCAACCCACTTGTGCGTGCTGGCGTAGACCCGAACCGCGCATAGTACTTTGGATGGCCGACGAGCACGACCGCGGAGTACCCGCGACGACGACATTCTTTAAGGCCGGCCTGCGCGAGCTTGCTACCGACACCAGCGCCCTGAAACGTCGGCCGAACTGACATTGGCCCCAACCCGGCAACGCGGACCCTGCTTGGCGGTCAATCTTTACAGGCGTGAAAAGAATGTGGCCGACGACGCGATCGTCTATCGTCGCTACGAGTGCGACACTGTCGGCCGAATCTCGCAGTGCGTCTACGAGCCGTGGCTCCACGGGTGTCCCAAACGCCTGCTCGTTGGTTTCGCGAACGCCGACGACGTCTCGCGGCTCTTCGAGTCGAATAGTGACCTTCACCATCACGAATGCCGCGCATGGTGGCGGTGGCGATGCGGCGGGGGCGGAACAAAGCGGCGGTCGCGGTGGCGAGAAAACTGTGCGTGGCGGTCTGGCACGTCCTGCAAGGTCATGTCATCGGGGCGATCGAACGGGATGGACACCCTCCATACCAAGCTGCACAAGTTTGCCACCGAACTGGGAGTACCGGGGATCAAAGCGCCCGGCATGAGACCAAGGAAACCCTCGCGCAGAAGAAACTCTATTTGCTCAAGAGCTACCCTTAAAACCCCTCCTCTTGAGGGGACAGACACAAACCCATGACAATTAATAAACTAAACTTGACCTAACCACATGTCTGCATCGCCTGGTTGGTCTTTTCGGGATTGTGCAACGCCGCGACTGCATTCAGGGAAGAAAACTCCAACCAATACACTTACGGCGGTGGAAAACTCGGACGGGAACCCAGTCGGAAGGAATTGCTCGCCGGATGTGTTTTCAGGGGCGTCGCCTTCCGGCCGCAAGCATCACGCAGGCTCTCTCGATCCGGCGTCTATGTGTCTCCGGTTGTTTGGCTGAGTCCATCCACCTAATAAAGTCCCTGCGCTCGATCGGCGTGAGATCGCTCCACCGGGCCTTCGCCATTGGGGTAGCCGCGAGGGCTGTGTAAAGATTGAATGACACTATTGAATAACAGCAGGGGCGTCGCTTTCCGGCCGCAAGCATCGAGCAGGCTTTCTCGATCCGGCGTCTACGCGTCTCAGGTTGTTTGGCTGAGCCTATCCAACTAATAAAGTCCCTGCGCGCGATCGGCGTGAGATCGCTCCACTGAGCCTTCGCCATCGGGGTAGCCGCGAGGTCTTTGCGAAGATCCGATGGTACTCTGGGCTCTGGTTCTTCTCCAGCCGGCCTAGGACTCATTCCATTCATTTATTGATACTCCGAAATAAAGTGAGCTTATTCTGCTGACAATTTCTTTTTCCTCTTTGGCATTCACGATTGGTTTATAAATCTATTTATCGGCTAAACAGCGTAATTCATTTTGACCTAACGAAAACAAGATCAGCTACCGCTGGCTGAGAGCGAACTTGGCTGCGGGTTGAGTGTGGAGGTCATCTTGAAAGTTCGTACCGGAGCGGCCAGCAATTAGCTGCATCGGCTGGTTAGGCTAATTCATCCATTCGCTTGATCGAGATCCAAGCGCAGAATGTATTCTTCCGTGTTTTCGCCTCTGCCATTGGCGAAATCTTTGCTTTTTTCGATGATTTTAAACCCGCATTTCTGCAGCACTCTTATCGACCCGATGTTGTCCGTTGCTGCCCTGGCGAAAATCGGCCGATCTACAACAAGGTGGAGCATTCTATTGAGCGCTTGAGTCGCTAATCCTCTTCCACAGAACTCCCTTCCAAACCAATAGGTGACTTCTATGTTTTCTCCATGCGGATAGCACGATATGTGACCAGCGACTTGTCCCTCTGCAACGATCGTCCTCTTTGTGATTTGTGACGAATTCAAAATTTTATCCCAATGGGCGTCGAAAGCTATCCTGTCCTTTGGTCTTCACAGACGAATGCTGCCATCCTAATCGCTTCTGGGTCGAGTTGATGCTCATAGAAAGTTTCGAGATCGGAAGACCCGACTTCCCTAATCGTGATACTCTCAAATCTGCTCATTGTTTGTTGCCTAACGAAACACAAGATGAGCCACCGCGCGAATTACGAGAGACGTTCATGAAGCAAGAAAATCTAGGCATAAAGATGGCCAGCGGTTCGCTGCATCGCATGGTTAGGCCGCAGAGAGCGCGCTGATGGTGACGTAGTATCCGTCCGGATCTCGGAGTGAGAACTCCCGAGTTCGCGTGTTCGGATTCACGTGGGGCTCCTCTTCGAGCCGGGTGACAAGAGTGCGTGCTCTTCGCAGGGCAATGTCGAAATCATCGACTCGGAAAAACAACAGGAGACCGTTGCCGGGTGTACCGTCGTCGGGACTCATCAAGGAAGGGTGGTCATGGGCACCCCACTCGTGGAGGCAGAGCAAGACGGTTCCATCCGAATCGACGATTTGTCCAAAGTCGTCATGGGCGGGGAACGTCTCCGGCTGACCGAACAGAGCCAGGTACCATTTGAAGCTGTTCGCCACATCGCCTACCCCGATGATCGTCCACGTGCGCTTCATGGGGTCCCTTCTGCAGCCTAACGAGAAATTTGTACGCGCATGTTGCTCCGATCCGCCACGTAAACACGACCCGCGCGGTCGATTGCCAGTCCGTGCGGCAGATCAAATTCACCGCGGCCGGCGCCTTTTGTTCCCCATTGCAAAAGGAACGTTCCTTCAGCTGAAAATTTCATCACGCGAGTGTTGCGATAGCCATCGCTGACGAAAAAACTGCCGTCTTTAGCAACCGCTACATCGGTCGGCCGATCGAAACGCATACTGCCATTCCCTGCAACACCGCGTTCCCCGAGGGTAAGCAAAAGCTGGCCGTCGTGCGAAAATTTGTAAACCTGTTGTAGGACGACATCGGTAAGCCAGACGTTATCACTTCCGTCCACGGTGAGCCCATGCGGCATGGCGAAACGATTCTCGCCCCACTCCGCCACTACTCGACCAGTTCGTCCCTCGAAGAGGGTCACGGTCGGGAGTGCGATTGGTTTAGTCATCAGTTCGTCTGAGTCTGGCCAAGTGCGTTCGTTGCAATGAAAAACCAAGACGTTGTCGTGTGAAGCCACGCCGACACCCGAAACTGCGCCGAGCACCCTGCCCTGCGGCAATATGGGCCACGCATGAACGACGTGATAGTGGCCGTGTACCGCGGTGTCAGTGCGTTGAGTTTGATCTCCCGCCGCGAAGATGCAACTGGCGACGTTTATTGCTGTGAAGAAGATTGCCGTCCTTCGGTTTCTGGTCTTCATGTGTGTCAGATTTGCGAGCGAGTGTGCATGAGGCCTAACGAGAACAAGATCAGCCACCGTTGGCGGGAGCGCGTGTGGCAGCGGGAGAAGAGGTTTGAGTCACGTGGAGACTTGGCCGTACACCGGCCAGCGGTTGGCTGCATCGCCTAGTTAGGCCTTTCTTCATTTCTTGGCTACAGCTGAGCTGTGCGCCGCTACCTGCATCCATTTCCCCTCTCGCTTCACGAAAGTATCTGTCGTGATGATCGCTTTAGAAAGGCGCTCTCCATGCACGACCGAATCGTATGTTTCTCGATAGGTCGCAATAG
>JBBSIA010000017.1:0-95056 GCA_038232335.1 Chthoniobacterales bacterium | reverse complement strand
GCCGAGCAATTCCTGCACAGCCTCCAACAGATCGCGTCGCTCTTTCCATCGATTGTCGGATCAGCCGAGCAAACCGCTCATGCGATGGCAACGTCCGCCGAGCAAGCGGAAAAACTCATTAAAGCGGCCGAAGCCGTGCAATCCGTGGAATCGAAGATCGCGGTTATTCAGGCTGAGGCATCCGGCAATCAATCCAGAATTCTGACCGCGAAGCAGGAGGAGGTCCGTCTTGCGACGCAGCGCAGCCTCATGGAGAAAGGCGTCGATCCGTTGACCGCCGCGCGCGAAGCCGAGACTCTCGCCGCCGCCACTCGCGACAAAGCCGAGCACGAAGCCGACGCGAAGTCATCAGCGCAAGGCGCGCGCGATGCTCACCGCGAGATCACCGCCTTTACCCGCGAAGAATCCGCGCTTCTTGCCGGCATCCGGCAGCAGCAATCGCTTGTCACGGGCAATCCATTCCTGACCGACGAGCAAAAAAACGCGCAACTGCTTCCGTTGATCACGCAGGAGATCGCGCAGCAAAACGCGGTGATCGCGGATGGCAAAGCCAAGCTCGTCGGCGGCACGCTCGATCCCGCGACTTACGAGCAGGTCGCGGCCAAAATTCAACAGGCCGGGTTCACGGTCGATCAGCTCCGGCAGAAGCTTTCAACCCTCAATTTCGCGGGCGGATTTCAGGCTTCGATGGTGCAATGGGCGAACTCGTTCGGCACGATCGCGCAACAGGCCGCGGGTGTTCTACAGAACACGCTCGGGACCGCGATCAATTCGGTTTCGCAGGGGATCACCGGGCTGATCACGCGCACCGGGAACTGGCGGCAATCGGTCGCGCAAGCGGCCACCGCCGTCATTCAAAGTCTGGTTCGGGTCGGTCTGCAAATGCTCGTGCAAGCGACGCTCGGCCGCGTCCTCAGTCGCGCGAATGCGCAGGAGCAAACTGCGGCGGGATTGCAGATCGCTGCGGCAAATGCGCCAGCGGCGGCGGCTACGTCGATCGCATCCTATGGCGGCGCGGCTGTCTCAGGCGCGGCCGCGGCCGCAGCGGCAATCGCGGCGATCATTGGTGCGCTCGCTGGTGGCGGCGGCGGTTTCCACGAAGGCGGATTTACCGGCGGCGTCGAGGGCCGCGCGGCTGGCGTCGTTCACGGTGAGGAGTTTGTCTTTTCGGCGCCGGCAACGCGGACGATTGGCGCTCAGAATCTCGACTGGCTCCACAAAGCAACCGTCAGCGGCCCGTCCTATGCAGCCGGCGGCTACGTAGCGCCGACTTCGTTCGCGTCTCAATCAAGGTCGTCGGGCGCCGGGTCCAAAGCGCCGGAGATCCACATCTTCGCCCTCTATGACACCGACTCCCTTCGCAAGATGGTGATGAACTCTGACGCCGCGCACAAAATCATCTTCGACGCCGTACGCGGCCGGCGCCTCGAACTCGGAATCGGATGAGTGCGATGAAGAAATCAGTCGCCGAGGTTAAAGCTGCTCTTGCCCGCGACGGACATAAGCCTCGATTCCAGGGAAGTCTTAATTCCCTCACGCCCAAGCAGACCGATCGTCTGCACCAGTTGTTTCGCGAGAATGTGAGCTACAAGGAAATCGTGGTCCGGATGCGCACCGAGTTCGGCTTTCGCACAAGCTCTTCCTCGCTCTCGACATACTATTCGAAGCGGGCGCGGGAGGTGTTCGAACTAGACGCTGCGGATCAGCCCCAGCGAGGCGAGACGCGCGAAATTCGGCTGATTATTCATCTCGAAATTCACCCGGTCGTTTCATCGGTTCATGTGATCTGATGAAGCCCGAGACAGCATTCACCGCGGCGGAACTCGGAAACTGTGTCGACAGTTCTCCGCAGAACGTTCGGAAGATTCTCAAAGACGTTGCGCCGAGTGCGAGAAGAATTGTCAGCGGTGTGGAAGCGGCCGCCTGGGGACTTGGCTCACTCCCCTCGCCTCTCATCGCAAAGCTGGCTCATCTCGCGACGCGTCACGGTTATGCAACGCCTCTGCAGCTTCTGCAGAACGCTCCGCGGTCGGCTCAGCTTACCGCCCTCTCTCACGTGGCTAATGCTGACATCACTCGTGCACAAAAGTTGCAGCGAGCGTTGGCTTCTTGTCTTCACAGTTCGCCTGAAGTTCCGATCGCGCAGCTCTCACGGATCGCGGCGCCCGATTATCTCAAACAATTCGGAACATCGGTCAGCGATCGTTACCTTCGCGAGTTGATCAATCGCACGCTTCAGCGCGATCGCGGAGAGCGAAACTTCGCCCGCCTAGAGTTGTATATTCCTGATCGGACTAGCAGGCGGCGAGCAAAGGCTTCTCCCCTCACCGCTGCGTTCCAGTTCCAGGAACTCGACGACGCTTTCTCCACGATTCCCGATCGAACAAAGCCGACGCTGGTGGAAAGCGCATTCTGTTGGCGCAAAGTTGTCGAAGTTTTCGCCGACCGCATCGCTTCGAACGCGAACGAGGCGAAGCTGAAGCAGCAGCTGAGGCAGTACATCCTTCGAAGCGCGCCGTTTCTTGCCCAGACTCCGGCCGCGGTGAAACGCGGCTTGAATCGAAAGATCCGGGAAGCCTTCGAGCATGGCATCGACACGATCGTCGACGGCCGCGTCGAAGCGAAGCGGACTGCAACACAGCCGCAGGACTTCGACGTAAATTGCAACCTACTTGCAAATCACGCCGCCAATCACTGCGGTTACCGGTTGTCGCAAGCCTACCGCCAACTTCATCTCGGAAACGGTCACGACGGCGTCCGCTTCTCGGAAGAGTTCCGCAGCGCCTACCCATTCAATGCCCGGAAGAAAAAAAGCCGCGTGCCGAACTGCGTGCGCAATGCTGCCCGTCCAATACTAGCCGCGATCAAACCAGAGCAGCTCGGATCGCGCGCTGCGCGACTCGCGATGCCGAGCATTCGGCGAGATTGGTCCGGGGTCGCTGCTGGCGCCAGCTACACGAGTGACGACTGGACGTTCAACCACTACGTCTACGACTGGAACGATCGCGGCGAATACGAGTTCAACGGCCGGCGCTTCAATATTGTTAGGCCGCAGGTTCTCCCGGTGATTGACGAGCGCACCGGGAACCCTCTCGGGTTCAGCCTCGCGCCCGCGCCGACCTACAACTCGCGTCAGATCCGCACGCTTATCACGCGCATCTGCATGAGACCGGAGATCGGTCTACCTTTCGAGCGATTTGTGTTTGAAGCGGGAATCTGGAAGGCGCGCAATGTTGAGGCGCTTGCGCAGTGGGCTTCGATTGACGAGAGCTTCGCTCGACACGGAATCTGTCTAAAGGTCCGTCACGTGACGACGCCAAAAGCGAAGGTGATCGAACAAGCGATCGGCGCTTTTCAGAATCTCGACGAGGACGCGCCGGGCTACATCGGAAGAGGCGAGCAGCAAGTGAAACATGAACGCGTTCAGCGTTTCCTGCTGCAGCTGAAACGCGTCGACCAGCCCATCAAAGCCGAAGTCGATCCATCTGAAATGCTCATGAGCACAGAGCAAAGCATGCACGTCATTGAAGACTCGCTGAAGCGGTTCGCGGCGGAGCCTCAGAACGGGGTTCGACTAGACGGTCTGTCACCTGCAGAAGGCTGGGCTCAGTTAACTCGCGGCAAAGTGCATCGGCTTCTCCCAGAGTCGCTGAGGTTCCTCCTTGGGACGGACGAGTCCCACCGAAAAGTAACAAACGAGGGAATCGAACTGCGAATCGGCAATGCAATACACTATTACTTCGGCAGCGAGCAGCTCGGCGCGTTGATCGGAGAGAAGGTGTGCGTCCGATACAACGATGAACTGCCCGAGCAGATTATCGTCAGCCATCCTGCTTCGGATCCGAGGGGACTACGGCCGTTCTCAGTTCCAATGTTCAAACTCGTTCCAGCGCACGGCGCTAACCGTGAGCAGTTCCGTGAGGCGCGAGAACATCAGAACCGATTCGTAAGCTATGGAAGGGCGAAGTTCCGTGAACTCGTTCCGACATCGAACAAGACAATCTGCCGGCAAGATATCGGTTCCCCGGAACTCCGCGCGGCGGGCGAGGCGCACAATCGTCTTGAGCGCCAAATGGTGGAGCTGAATGCCGAGCGCGACACTGAGCGCGTAGCAATTGAACGGCTTGCAGCCGAACGCAATCGATCGATCGACGCAAAGAAGGTGCGACGCCCTAGCCGCGTTGCGAAGCATCTTCGATCCGCGCAAGAATGGGAAGCGAAGATCAAAGCGCTCGAAGCTAACGAGCAAGGACAATCGATTCCATTATGAAGGAGCGTATGCAACCGATCCGTCCCGAGCTTCTCGCCGTCAAGATGGAGAAGATCATGAATTTTGAGCAGCCGAAACTGTTCGACGAATTCTCAGCTGAGCCGCGCTTGGTGGAAGCGCTTTGGTTTTTGCAGTACGTGTCTCTCCCGCAGAATTACGCGGGCGGCCTGAGCAAGTTCGCTGCTGACTTTATCTCGCAGACCGCCGGTGACACGTTGGGCACCGCGCATGTGTTGAAAGCAGGCGGCGTCGCACGCTATGAAGTAGGCGATGCAGTGACGATACTGCACGAGCTTCCTCAATGGCAGCGGTCAAAGCTCTTCGGCGATGACGCATGGATCTTCGAGAATGCCTTTCGTCGCGGCAGCCGCGATCATAAGGGCGGGCGCGTGCGCGTCACGAAGGAAAGCGGGAGTCGCTTGTACTGGAAAGATCCGAGCGATGGTGAAGAGGAAACATGGGAAGGAAGCCGACGCGGTCTGGAGCAGCGATTGCTCGCTCAACTTACTCCGGCTGCAGTGCGAGAGCTATGTTGCGAGGCCGCACGCGAAGAGCTTTCAGAGTACCTAAAACAGGTCTGCGAATCTCCACACATCGGTTTTCGGCGCAGTGAGCTCGGCAACGGCGCGCCTTGGTATTTCGCTTCGATTGCAAACGCGCTGCTGCAGTTCATGGAACGGCGCAGCGAAGCGATGCGAGCGACGCTTGCTGACACGGAAGTCACCCGGCTCGTTCTCCGCTGGATGGACAAGGCTCGCCGGATGAAGCGGCCGATAATGATTTCCGGTAATTCGCGTTTCGGCAAAACCGAAGCTGTGAAGCTTTTTTCAGCGATGAATCCCGGCGCGTGCCGGCTGATCGAAACGCCGGCGACGAATGCAATCGGCGATCTGCTCCGCGAGGTCGCTAAATCTTTGGGGATTGAAGTCGGTCCTCAGAACAGCGGACGCGAGCTGCGCGAGCGCATCGACTACGTTCTGCGCTTCTCTCCCCTGCTACTTTGCTTCGACGAAGCTCAATTTATTATCCCCGTTGCCTACTCTCGGAATACAGCGCCGGCGCGTCTGAATTGGGTTCGCCGTTCAGTTATCGATCGGAACATCGCGGCCGTGTTCATCTGCACGCCGCAGAGTTACCCTCCGGCTAAGAAGCGGTTCGAGAAAGCAACAGGCTTCGCGATGGAGCAGTTCGACGAGCGGCTGCTCAAGACCGTCGAGTTGCCGAAGGAGCTTTCGGAAGCGGATCTGCTCGCGGTGGCTCGAATCCACTTCCCTGGTCTCCGTGATGAGTACCTGCACTTTGTCGTCGACGAGGTGCTCGCGACAGAGCGGAACTTCGTCAGCGACATAGAGAAGATCACGACGCTGGCGAAGGACAACGCGAGCGAGAACGGTCGCAAAGTTCCGATCCTCGATGACGTGAAAGCCGCGATGGCAGATGTGCTGCCGACGCGGAATGCGCGCCGGGAGACACAGCCCCAGATTGAACCATCTGCAAAGCCAGTTCAGCCGCCTTGCACAGCCTCAGCAGGGCCCATGCAGACAGACAGAAACACTTTTAGCAACTTTCGTCCAGAGAATCGCCGCGAGACGGTAGTATTGCAGACCTAAGCAGCAACGCGATTCCAGAACAGCTTTTCGAACCCGCATTGAGTGCGGGCGTTCCCATTTACAGAGGCGATTTGGAACTTTGGAACCCGCTAAGTGGGACAAGTCTCGCGCGAAGCTACAGTTCGGTCGGCCCTTCAGAAGAAAAGGAAGCGGCGAAAGCGGCGTCGCTAATTACCATACCGAATCGGAGGCAACACCAATGCACAGGTATTGGTGCTGATTGGTTCTAGAAATTAGATGCGGCGAACGCTGCCTCGAATTTCTCATCCTCTTTCCTGCGGAGATACGCCTCTGTCATTTCAACCGCCTGTTCTAAACTCCACCGCTCAAGTTCAATTCCCGCTGCGACCGCTGGCGTAGTTCCGAGCGTCGCGTGCTTGCGAACGAAATTGTAGATGCCAAAATGCAACGCGACCGCCAGCTTGTGCGTTTCCAAGTCTTTGCTGTAGCCGAGTCCCTTCCGCTGGCCATTGCTCGTCCATCTCGATTCGCGAGCAGCGCAGATCGCGCAAATTCGCGTCCATGTAATCAGAGAAAGCCGCGCCTGTTTCGCGAATAATGCGAATGACGCCGTGCTTTCCGACGCGAAACATTCGCGCCACCGCATTGATGGGAGTGCCTTCGCACAGTGCCGCCAAAACTAAAGCGCGCTTCTCTTTGCTGATTCGATTGTTCGCCATAATTATCTTTCGTTGACGTTTGAAAGAATACGTATAGAATCATTGCACGTCAACAAAAAAAGATACATATTTTTTCAAATGAAACAGAAACCCAAACGAGGCGGAAAACGCCAAGGCGCAGGCAGGAAGCCGATGGGGAAAGCGCGCTACACCGTTACGCTGACCGCCGCGAACGTTGAAGCGGCGAAGGCCGCTGAATCTAACTTTTCCGGACTGTTAGACCGGCTCCTGGCTAGATGGCTTGGATAACCGTTCTTTGGCTTCCCGGAGCTGCCGTTTTAGATCGGGCGATTCGAGAAGTTCCTCGCCATTTACGGACTTGGATTCACTGATCTTCTCGACCTGTTCCAACGCGCGTCTATTATCGTCCGGCTCCGCCATTTCCGCAGCAAGATGCGGACAGATAGAGTTCAGCGCAAGTGGGTAAATCAAAAGCAGATGACCGTCCGCCGCCGTTACCTGGCGTGCTGAGAATTACCGACAAGGAAGCCGCTAGAGGCCAGCTCGAAACCGCTATCTTTCTTTGGTTTCGAGAAGGCGACCCTTCATCCATCCACACGCTGGCAGTCGCCGCGCAAGGAGTCCTGAACACGATGTGTAAAGACAGGAAGATTATGCCATCGCAAACAAACATGTTTGTGGAAGCAGAGAACGAGAAAGTTCAACACGCCGTTCGAGACCCTCAAAACTTTTTCAAGCATGGACAACATACCCAGCCATACAAGGGCATTGTTACGCATCCCGTCATCCTCACAGAGTTGACGTTGGTCGATTGCGTCTCGATGCATCAGCGCTTGTTCGACGCGCTAACGCCGATCATGAATCTCTATGCCTTGCGGTTTTCTCTTTTTAATCCAGGCGCATTCCCGACGAAGGTATCGGTTAAGGGCATCGAAATCGAAGACCTCATCCGGCTTAGCAGACCGGATTTTCTCGAAAAAGTTTTGCCACGGCTCAGAGGATAGGTGGCCATTGCTGCGCGGTTTGGTTCTCATTTACCATAACCAAATAGCACCAATACCAATGCACAGGTATTGGTAGGGTTTCGTTATGGAGGTAGAACGAAACCCTACCAACACCAATGCACACTTGGAAAAATAGATGCCCGAATGCCTTGAATTTGGCTGAAGGACCCTGAAGAAGCCTTAAAGATCGAGTCAGTAGTGACTTGCGCCGGGTGCGACGAGTTTACGCAAAAGAAAAGATGTCCGGATTTCTCGCGCCGATAACCGATCCTCGGATAGCTCTGGGCATGTCGCCGATCAGATAGAGACGTCTTGAGTCGCTACCTCAATCAGTAGTCCATTTTCGCGCGCAATCCGCTAGGCTTATAAAGCTCGAAGGGAAAGAATCCGGCGATGCACTCGATGCACTGGGTCGCGCAGTTGGCCGCTGGGGGACGAGACCACAAATCGGTTCGGATGAACGCCGGTGCCAAAGGTTGATACGGTCGTTCCACCATGCCGGAATTACCGCAGTGACGACATCGTTCGCAACGGTTGCCAGTCGCCGCTGAATTCAGCTTGCACAAGGGTCTCATCGTCGATTTCGGCAGCTGTGTGCAGCTGTGCCAACTCGGCAGTCGTGACCGGTCCGGCCACCTCGCCGGAGCGGTTAATATAGTAGTGCTTTCCCGTCGCAGGGTCTGCCGAACCCATCCCGGTCAACGACTTCGGAGGGTCGGGCTTGCGTGGTTGCGGCAGGGCTGGCGGGATCGGAGGCGTTGCGGGCGACAAGAGAGGTTTCCGCAGCTCGGCGAGGATTTCGCGGGATAATCTCAGAAGGGTGTTGAATTTCGAGATGACGATGAAGGGAAACACCAACCACACGATGCTGATGATGAGCACGGCTAGCCCAAACAAAAGACCAGCGCCAGCCACCCCAGCTGCTGCGCTCGATTGTGCGATCATCAGGTTTACTGTTACATGGGCCAGCACTGGCGAGTCGAGCATTCTGTGATTCGCCTGCTCAGCGCGCCCAAGCAAAATGCTCCTCTCCTCCAAATCACCACCACTTTTGGCCCTTGATGACGGAATGCGGCTGCGTTTCGTGCGCAACTTCTTGCCATCGGGAGCGAAACAAGCAAAGTAAAGCGACTGACGCAGTATCCGTGCGTTAGGTCAGTTCGGGCTGTGGCTCAGCTTGGTAGAGCGCCTGCCTCGGGTGCAGGAGGTCCCGGGTTCGAATCCCGGCAGCCCGATAATCCATTAGCCCGTGCTCAGGACGAATTCCAGACTGATCGTTGCGGTGTAAGCGTTGACGTTGCCGCTCTCTGTATGCGGCCGCCTTGGGCCGCCTCTTATGAACCAGACTGTTCTCACTACGATCGCGATTACGGGATTCACGGTCGCATTCTTTCACGCCGCCATCCCGACTCATTGGCTGCCGTTTGTCCTCACTGCGCGCGCGCAACGTTGGAATCGCGCGCGGACCCTGGGCGTGACCGCGCTGGCCGGCAGCGGCCACGCTTTTTTCACGGCGCTGCTTGGCCTGCTGATCGCGTGGTTTGGCATTACTTTGAGTGAATCCATCGGCGCCTGGTTCCCTCGCATCGCTGGAGGTGCGCTGCTGCTTTTTGGGTTGTTTTATCTTTTCCGCCAACTCAAAGGTCATGGGCACGCTCACAGTCACTTCTTCCATCGGCATGGTGATGGTCATCAGCACGATCACCAGAATCATGATCACGGCAGCGGGCACGAGCCCCGGATCGAAGTTCCGGTGCCGACCTCCGATCGCGCCGCCATCATTAGCCTGCTCACGCTGCTGACTTTTTCACCTTGCGAAGGATTCCTTCCGATCTATGTCTCCGGGGTTCGCTACGGGTGGATTGGATTCGCGCTTCTGACTGCGATTCTGTCGGTCGCGACCGTGGCCGGCATGTTGCTCTTTACGTTCCTCACATTGACGGGCATGCAGAGGATTAAACTCGCGGTGCTGGAAAAGTACGAGAGCGGAATTATGGGTGGACTACTGTGTTTGGTGGCGATCCTAATCATCCTCTTCGAAAAATGAGCTGCTTCCTGGATTGTCTGACCGCATGGTTTTCAGTTGCGGAAATCGTCACGACTTAAATATGAGTGAGCCGTGCGTTGGCCAGCCGGCACCCGATTTCAACGCCATCGCGGTGGGCGGCCGGTACGGCGCAGGACAACAAGTTGCGCTGGCAGAGTTTCGCGGCTCCGCGGTGGTTCTTTATTTCTATCCGAAAGACGATACGCCTGGCTGCACGGCTCAGGCGTGCTCGCTGCGGGAGGCGTGGCCGGATTTGAGCGGGAAAGCTGAGGTATTCGGCGTCAGCACTGATTCCGCGGCCAGTCACAAGAAGTTCATCGCGAAGTTCGACCTGCCCTTCCCGCTGCTCTCCGATCCCGATCACACGATCGTGAATGCCTACGGCGTTCGGGTCGAGAAGAGCATGTATGGCAGGAAATACATGGGAACGGAACGAACAACATTCGTCATCGACGGCAGAGGTATCATCGCCGCAATTCTGCGGAAAGTGAAACCCGAAGAGCACGTCGCACTCGTCACGGCCGCGCTCGCGCGTTTAGCACGTTAAGCGAAGAAGTCAGTTGCAGTCATAGAGTTCCGATGCTTGCATTGCGCTCCGTTTAAGCGGCAAGTTGATCAATTCTCTATGGGTTCCCTGAAAAAGCGTCGGAAGGCGAAAATCTCCAAGCACAAGCGCCGCAAGCGCATGAAGGAGAACCGCCACAAGAAGCGTTTGCGCTACAAGTCGTAATCGCACGGCGCTTTTTCGGTCGTTAGGCGTGCTCGCCGCAGGAAAGATTGGCGCGTGCAGGCTCCCGCCGCTAAACTCCGCGAGATGGCGCCCCCGTGGAAAGCGAGCCGGTTTGCGATTTCGTATCTCTGCCTAATCGCGGCTTTTTGGGTTCCACATTCCACCTCTTGGGCGCGTTCGGCGCCGGCTTCGCCATCTCACCTCCAGAGTGCCATCGGTTCGGTTCTGCCCAAATGGCCGCGGCAGGATGATTCCGTAGACTCGAGGCCAGCATCGGATCTCGCGCTCTCACCCGAGGGACAGCGCAGGGCGGATGGACTGGCGAATTTCGTCGAGGGTGCTCGTCTAGAAGAAGAAGGGGAGATGGACGAAGCACTCGCGCTTTACCGCAAAGTCCTCAACGTTGATCCAGGCCAGACGCAGCTCGCGGCGCGCGTAGCCGCCTTGCTCACGCGCCAGGAGGATTATCCTGAAGCGATCGATGTTTTGAAAGACGCGATCAAAGCGAGTCCGAAAGCGGCCGCTCCCTATCTTCAACTCGCTTTTATTTACGCGAAATATCTCGGAAAAACCGAGCAGGCGGCGAATTATGCCAACCAGGCGATTGCCCTCGCGCCTGCCGATATCGAGGGCTACCAGCGGCTCTACGACGTTTACGCGGCGGCCGGTAATGCAAAGAAGGCGCTCTCGGCGTTGGATCGTGCCACGCAAGTACGGAGCAACGATGCCGCCTTCTGGACCCGGCTCGGAAAGCTCTATGCTTCGATCGTGGTGAAGACTGATGCGCCTCCGCATCCTGATGAGCTGCGTCGCTTAAACGAAATCTTTAAACGCGCTGCCCAGCACGCCAACGACGATCCAAATGTCCTGAGAGACGTGGCTGATTTTTATGCTTCTTCGCAGCAGCTCCAGCTGGCGATTCCGCTTTATCTGCGAGTGCTCGAGCTACAGCCGGATGATCCTACCTCGCGCGAGAAACTTGCCACCGGTTTTGTTCTCACCAATCAGCGCGCGAAAGCCATTGAGATGCTCAATGAAATCATCAAACTGCATCCTGAGAAATATCAGTCTTACGATCTTCTCGCCCAATTGCTCGATCAGGAGGGCCGGGCACTCGCTCGTGAGAAGAAAGCCGACGCCGCCAGGGCGCAGTTCGCGAAGGCCGCGGCCAATTACGAGCAGAGTCTGTTGATCAGTCCGGCTCACGCCACCACTTCGATGCGGCTCGCGGAATTGCTGATCGGCCCCCTCCAGCAGAGCGAACGCGCGATCAAATTGCTGACTGAAACGCGCTCGCGTTTCAGTCAGGTGCCGGAGTTCACTTATCTGCTGGCCCTCGCTCAACGCGAGGCCAAGCACCCGGACGACGCCGTAGTCACTTTCGAGGAGGCGTTGCGCGAAGCCGAAGCCAGCGGGGCCGACATCCTGAATGCGCGCTTTTATTTCGAATACGCGGCAACCGCGGAACAAGCGAAGTTCTATGACAAGGCAGCCGATCTTTTCAAGCAATCGATCGCACTCGATCCGGCCAACGCGGCTGAGGCTTGCAACTATCTGGGTTTCATGTGGATTGATCGCAACACGCATCTCGATGAAGCAGGCGAGATGATTCAACGCGCTCTCGAGCTCGATCCGAACAATGGCGCCTATCTCGACAGCCTCGGCTGGCTGGATTACCGCCGCGGCAAATATGCAGACGCATTAAATGAACTGCTGCGGGCCGCGCAAAATCTCGGGCGCGACGACGCGGTCGTTTTCGAGCACATTGGTGACACCTGCGCAAAGCTGGATCGAATGCCGCAGGCGCTCGAATACTGGCAGAAGGCCGCGGCCCTCGATTCTGCGAACAACGCGCTTGCGGAAAAGATCGAGAGGACAAAAACCCAAATGAGCAAAAGCCTGCCGGCAAGTGAGAATCCCCGGAAGTGACGGGATTGCCTGAGAGACTGCGGTGACGAAAAAATATCCCACGCCCTGGCAGCACAAAACGATGTGGGCTGCGCTCACCGCGATCTTTATCGTTTTTCTCGTCGGGGTCATCGGGTCGGTCGTTTGGATTGCAGCGAACGTAATCAGCTTCCTCCAGCCTATCCTCATCCCAGTGGCGATCGCGGTGATCCTTGCCTATTTGCTCGATCCGCTGGTCTCGCGATTAGCCCTACGTGGACTTGGACGAACGAAAGCGATCGCGCTGCTGTTCGTGTTCGCCTTCCTGGCGCTCGGCGGTTTGCTCGCGTGGATGGTCCCGGTGATTTCCGTGCAAAGCGCCAATGCCATCAAAGACCTGCCGCAGTATGGGCAAAGGACGCGCGATCAGCTGGTGGAATGGATTTATAAATTCGACCGGAACTTCGGCGTCCCAGGTTCAACGAAAAACAAATCCGCGTGGCCGGCGAGAGGGATCGTCAATTGGTTGCTCCCCCCACCTGTCCCGGCGCAAAGCGCAACCCCGATTCCAACCTCGGCTCCTACAACCCCAGCGACCGTGCCGTCCACAGCCGTTGCGCCTACACCCACGAAACTGACTTCCGCCGAGCGGCAGCGCATCCAACTATGGGTCGAACAACAGTTGCCAAATATCGAAAAACAGCTGCCGAATTTAACGGATCGGCTCTGGAAGATCTTAAAGACCAGCATCGGCGGTTTTCTCGGCCTCACCGGTTTTCTGCTGAGTCTCGTGATGGTGCCGATCTATTTGTTCTTCCTTTTGAAAGAACGTCCGGCAATCGAACGCCGCTGGAAAGAATATCTGCCGCTGCGGAATTCTCCGCTGAAAGACGAAGTCGCGGCGGTACTGATGCAAATCAACAATTACGTCATCGCTTACTTTCGCGGTCAACTCCTGGTCTGCCTGGTTGATGGAGTTTTGATTGGCATCGCGCTCACGATCGTGGGCCTGCCGTTTGCGCCTCTGATTGGCTTGCTCGTGGTCTTCCTGACGATGATTCCCTACATCGGAATCGTGATCTGCTGGATTCCAGCGGTTTTGATCGCCGCCGCGCAATGGGGCGACTGGACGCATCCTCTCATCGTCACTGGCGTCTTTGTGGTCATTCAAAATCTCGAAGCAATCTTTTATGCCCCACGGATCGTGGGAAATTCCGTCGGCCTGCATCCAATGACGGTGATCGTTTCCATTTTTGTCTGGGGTTTGCTCATCGGCGGCTTGCTCGGTCCGATTCTCGCCGTCCCGTTAACCGCCACGGTCAAGGTCTTGCTGGCGCGCTATGTTTGGGGCCGTCGTCTTCGCGAACGGGTGCAGGAGGCGATCGACGATGTGCCCGTCGTGCGCGAGGCGGAAGAGCCGGCGCGCGCGTGATCCGCGGCCAGTTGCACAGTTGCATTCCCCGAGGTCGCAAGGGATAGGACTTGCGACCATGGCAGAAAAGGTCAGACACGTTCGCCGTCGACGAAGAACGAAAACTTCGCGGACGCGTCTCGGCCTGTCATGGAAACAATTTGGAACGCTCGTCGGGGCGACTGCGATCGGGTTTTCGCTCGGGCTGGTTTGTTTAATTTACGGTCCCCGCGCCTACACCACGTGGCGCGAGTCGCGGCTTTTGCAACAGGCGACTGAGATGCTGCAGAAAGATCGGTTCGAGGAAGCGATTCGGGCCGCGCACGATGCTCTGGAGATTCAGCCAGTCTCGCTCCCTGCTTATTATATTCTCGCTGAAGCGACGGAGAAGCAGAACCGCGCCGAGACCGTGGCCTGGCGCTCTCAGATCGCACGCTTGCTGCCGCACGATCTCGAGAGCCAGCTTAATCTCGCGTCAGCCGCGCTTCGTTTTGGGCAGCTCGACACCGCGCGCGCCGCGCTGCAGAACGTCGCGCCCGCGGACCGAGAAAGAGCCGCTTACCACGTCGTTGCCGGCTGGCTGGCGCGCGCGGAAGGAAATGATGCCGAGGTCGAGAATCACTTTCGGGCGGCGGTGAAACAGGAGCCAACAAACGATCTCTATCAATTTAATCTGGCCGTTTTGCAGATTCATTCGCCAGACGATATCAAAAACGCGGATGCTCGTGAGACTCTCGATCGGCTGAGCAAGATTCCAGTCTTTCGCACTGGCGCAGTCCGGGCGCTGCTCAGCGACGCAGTCGAGCGCGAAGACTTCGAGGCCGCAGACCGTCTGGCGCAAAATCTCCAGATGAGTCAGCAGGTAACCTTCTCGGACTACCTGCTTTGCCTGGATTTTTACCGGAAACTCGATCAAAAGAAATTCACAGCCGTGCTCGACAAGATAAAGCCCGTGGCCGCCCGCAATCCCGAGGATCTCGCGCTGCTCCTGGATTGGATGAATCGAAACCGTCTCGCCAACGAAGTTTTGCGGTGGATCGAAAAATTACCGGCCGCCGCGACCGCGAACCCGCCGACTGCAATCTCGGTCGCGGAAGCATTCGCGGCGATCAAGAATTGGTCGCGCTTGAAGCGCTGGACGCGGAGCGGATCGTGGGGTGAATTTGATTATCTTCGCCTCGCCTATCAGGCGTATGCGGCGCGTCAGGTGCGACAATCTTCCGCCGACGCCGAGTTCGAGTCGCTCTGGCATTCCGCCGAACACGAAGCAAACGAGGGGTCGGATCGCCTCCTGCAACTCGCGCGTCTGGCTTCGAAATGGAGTTTCGCGGGTGAAGCCGCGCAACTGTGGCAGCGGGTGGCGAAGAATCCTCCGACACGGCGTGAAGCGCTTGACGCGCTTTACGGAATTTATCGCGCGAACAACGATCTCCCGAATCTTTATCAGACCGCGCAGCGCTTGCACGAGACCTCCCCGGGCGAGCCGGAACCTACCGCCGAGGCTGCTCGGCTTGGGCTTCTGCTTGATCAGAATCCAGCGGAAGGTCATCGCCTCGCGAAAGAAGCCTATGAAGCCGCGCCGGATAATGTTCGTTGCGTTACGAGCTATGCATTTTCTTTGTATGTGCTCGCGCGCACCGCTGAAGGCGTCGCCTTGATGCGCAAATTACCGTCCGACGCTCTGCACGATCCGCACGTTGCCGCTTATATGGCAACGCTGCTGGTCGATGACAACGAATTGGATGCCGCGAAGGAATTCATCGCGACTGCGGAGAGCGGCTCGGTTTTCCCGGAAGAGAAAAAATTGCTGGAGGAAGCAGTTGAGAAAGTAAAGCGCGCGGAAACCCCGCTCCCGACGCCGCCACCGGTGGCTCCCGAAGAGATCACTTCGCCTTCCCCCGCTCCGTCAGCCAGTCCTCCTGGTTAAGCCAAGAGATTGCGCTTTGTGCTCGCCATCCCGTAGGGCGAGCGTCCCGCTTGCCACGAGAGTCCCCGCGCGCCGTCAAAATTGAAAGTAAATGAAATCCGAAGTCGCGACGCTGCGTGCGGTCACGATTCCGAGAAGCAATAATGCGCAAACCGAAACTTGCACCGCGAAACCAACCATCTCCGGCAAGCGCGCCGTGATCTCGCGCGTCCGCACCAGGCCGGTCACGATCATGTGCAAGGTCAGAGGCAGCGCGTAAAGCGTTACCAGAGCGATGAGATAACGCGCCACGCCCCATGCATCCGCATCGGCGGTGAAAGGCGAGAGTGTCAGATCGTGCGCGATCTGCGCGAGATCGCGCTCCCGGAAAAGCAGCCAGCCGGCGCAGGTCAGCGTGAACGTAATCGCCACTTTCATTAACCAGGGTGTGAGGCGTGGCAACGAGGTTGCGGAGAGGAGCCGCTGACCAAGGCTCAAAAAGCCCCAGTACAAACCCCACAAAACGTAATTCCACGAAGCACCGTGCCAGAGCCCGCTGATGCCAAAAGTCAGGATCAAATTCAGCGCGACCCGGGCTGCGCCGCAGCGGCTGCCTCCGAGCGGGATGTAAATGAAATCGCGCAGCCAGCTTGAAAGCGAGATGTGCCAGCGACGCCAGAAATCAGCCGGCGAAGTCGCAAGGTACGGATGATTGAAATTCCGCATCAATTCAATCCCGAGAAGGCGCGCGGTGCCACGCGCAATGTCGGTGTAACCAGAGAAATCAGCGTAAATCTGGACCGCGAATGCCAGGACCCCGGCCCAGAGCACCGGGAAGGTGGGCTCCGAAAGCGCGAAAACTTTGTTGGCGATCAAAGCAACATTGTCCGCGATCACGAGCTTCTTGAAAAAACCCCAGAGCATCAGCGAAAGGCCGCTTTGCCAATCGACCGGATTGAAGACGCGAGCAGCGCGATACTGCGGCAGCATGTGTCCGGCGCGTTCGATTGGACCAGCGACGAGCTGCGGGAAAAAAGAAACGTAAAGCGCGTAATCCGGCAGGTAGCGCACGGCTCGGACTCGGCCCATGTAAACATCCACGACGTAGCCGATCGACTGAAAGGTGTAGAAGGAAAGCCCCGCAGGCAGAACCAGCCGCATCGTCGCGCGCAACGGCTCCGCGTGAAATTCCGCAAGGAGCGCGTTCAGGTTTTCAATCGCGAAACCGGCATACTTGAAGGTCGCGAGCAACGCGACGCTCGCTCCGATGCTGGTCCAGAGGAAAAGGCGTCGCCGCGCTGGGAGCCGTTCGATGCCGAGCGCGCACGCATAATCGACCAGCGTCGATGCCCAAAGCGGCAACAGAAACCACGGATGCTCCCACCCATAGAAAACGTAGCTCGCCGCCACCAGCATCAGGTTCTGGCCACGCCGCGGCAGCGCCCAGTAAAGGGCAAGGACGATCGCGAGAAAGAGGAGGTAAACGAGCGAGTGAAAGATCACGGCCGGCCTTCCTGTTGAATTCGCGCGGCGAAAATTTCTGTCGAGCGCGCCTTCGCCCAAGGCCCGATGTGATCGTCTTCCGCCTTCAGATACATGTCGGGGGTGAATTGCGGGTCGTCTGTGAAATCAATCAAATCGCAGCCGTGATTTTCGATCCATGTTCGGAGATCAACGATGTAGGTGTGCAACGCGGCGCTTTGCACGACTTGCCCATCGGCCTGCGCGTGGCGCTTCACGCGAACGAAAGTCAGTTTGATGCCGGCATTCGCTGCCAGATCAACGATGTGCGGCAGGAAACTGGCCTTTGCATCTCCGTCAAATGGTGCGCTCGATTTGTCACTCAGGTCGCCGGATTCAGCCATCATTTCGCCGCGCATTTTCACGACTTCAAACATGCTGTTGACCCGGCGCTCGAGCCCCTTGGCCGCGTGCCCATTCGCCGTCAGGGCGCGGAACATCATCTCGCTGATGCGTTGATGTTGCATGCTTCGGCGCCCATTCACGGGATAAAGCGCCGTTACCCACTTCTCTCCCCCACCCCTGCCTTCTTGCGCATTTCTTCCGAGAACGAGTCGACAGACCGGCTCGTCCACGCGCATGAGCGATTCGAGGTATGGCCGGAAAATCCCCGTTGTGCGGAAGGTTGAATCGGTCAGCATGCGATCGCGGAAAAAAAGGTAAATCCGACCGGGGCGAACACCGCTGGGAACGACGTAGTTTTTGATCATCAAATACCAGCACGCCGAGGCCGCGCCGCCATTCCACAAAATCGCGACCCGCTTCCCCAGCTTCTGTTCGAGAAGCTGCGCGTCGATCCGGCTCTCGAGCATGGAGTCACCGATCAACACCAGTTGCGGCTGGCTCGCGCGCAAAATCTCAAGGGGACGGGAATCGAAATTCCGCTTTTCCGGCACGATTCGACTGACGCCCGCCGGAATCGCCAGCACCAGCGCCACGAACAAGACGAGGCGTTTCGCTCCGTTCGCTTTCACAGAAGAAGACGGAGCGCGGACATCGCGGCGTGATGATTGGCATGTGCTCGCCAACCGAACAAGCGCGGAGGCGGCGCGCCTTCCAGACAGTCGTGCTATTCAGCCGGTGAGGTCGCGGCTTCGATCGCCTTCGTCACGATCCTTGCGGCCAGCGTTTCCGTGGCGCGATCGAGGGCTTCATTCGCTTCTTTCAGTCCCCTGGTCTCACGTGTTTGCAGCGCTTCACGCACTGCGGATGCCCGCTGCAAAATCTCGTTTCGTTCAGCGGGATCGATCTCATCCTGCACCATCGGAAGCGCGGTCTCGACCGCCGCCAGCATTTCCTTCGCTTTCAACTCCGTCTCCGTCCAGACGCGTTCGCTCACATCCTCGAAGGCGTGCTCTAGGGAATCGCCAATCATCGCTTCGACCGCTTCGTCCGAAACATCCACCGCGCTCCTGATCTCCACGATTTGTTCCACGCCGGTTTTGGTGTCGCGCGCGAGCACCTGGAGAATGCCGTTCGCATCGAGCGCGAATTGCACGCCCACGCGGGCGACTCCTTTCGGCGCCGGCTCGAACTCGAGTTCGAATTGGCCGAGAGGCCAGTTATCCCGCGCCATCTCGCGTTCGCCTTGCAACACTTTGATCAGCATCGATCGCTGGCTGTGCACCGCGGTTGTGAACATTTCGCCGGCCTTGATCGGAATTGTCGAATTACGTGGGATGATCACGTTCATTAGTCCGCCGAAGGTCTCGATGCCTAACGACAGCGGAGTGACATCGAGGAGAACCACATCACGCACCGCCCCGGAGAGAATTCCGGCCTGAATGGTCGCGCCGATCGCGACCGCTTCGTCCGGATTTTGTGAAACGTTCGGTTCCCGACTGAAGATTTCGCGGGCGAACTGCCGGATGAGCGGCATGCGGGTCGCGCCGCCGACAAGGATCACTTCATCCAGATCCTGCGGCTCTATTTTCGCGTCGGCTAGGGAACGGAGACAATGCTCACGTGTCCGCTTGATCACGGGCCGGCTGATCTCTTCGAGCTCAGCGCGTGACAGCGTCGCGGAAAAACTTTTGTCTGCGGTGACGAAAGGAATTTCGATCGCGACCGACTCTTCGGTTGAAAGTCGATGCTTCGCCGCAATCGAAGCTTCGCGCAATCTCGAGACCGCTTTTGCATTCGCGAAGAGCTGCGGGCTCTTTTCACGCAGCCGCCGCACGATGGCATTATCGATGTCGTCGCCTCCGAGACGTGTGTTCCCATTTGTGGCGAGAACTTCGAAGATGCCGTTGTTGAGTTCGAGAATGGAGATGTCGAAGGTGCCGCCGCCAAAATCGTAAACTGCGATTTTGGAGCGCCCGCCCAATTTATCGAGCCCGTAGGCGAGCGCGGCCGCGGTTGGTTCGTTCACGATTCGTTCAACCGCGAATCCCGCAAGCTCGCCCGCATGCTTGGTCGCGCTCCGCTGCGCGTCATTGAAGTACGCGGGGACCGTGATCACCGCGCGCGAAACCGCATGGCCGAGTGCCGATTCCGCGTCGCGCTTTAATTTACGCAGGATGTACGCTGAAATTTCCGCGGGCGAATATTCCGTGCCGGCCGCCCGAATTCGTACCGGCTCGCCTTTTCGCCGAACGAGTTCATAGGAAATATTTGTGTCCTCTGCGCGCAGATCATCGTCACGCAATCCGATGAAGCGCTTGACCGAATAGACAGTGTCGCGCGTCGGCAGAGAGCGGACGCGCTGCGCCGGCTGCCCGACGAGCGGTTCACCTTCGCCGCCGAACGAAACTACCGACGGCGTGAGCCGCGCACCTTCAGAGTCCGCGAGCAGAATTGGGAAACCGGCATCCATCACGCCGATGAGCGAATTGGTGGTGCCGAGATCGATGCCAACGATGTCGTTCATGAACATCCAATCTCTCTCGCGCGCGTCGGAAGCTCAAACGAGGTCGCGCAACTTTTCCAGGTGGTGCGGCAAGTTTGGAAACTCGCCCTGCTTCGCACTGGCGATTCCGCCGGCAATTCGGCGGCGGCGGCTCGGACGCATCGTGCTACTTTCTCCCATGCCAACCAATGTTCTCGGAACGCCCCTGAAATGTTGCTGCACAGATCCGATGACCGGCTTTTACCGCGATGGTTACTGCCGCACCGGAGCGGAGGATGTCGGGTTGCATACCGTCTGCGTGGAAGTCACCCGCGAGTTCCTCGATTTTTCAGTGCTCGATGGCAACGACCTCGTCACACCCCATCCGGAATGGGGCTTTCCCGGTCTGGAACCCGGAGACCGCTGGTGCGTGTGCGTGACTCGATGGGTGGAGGCGATGCGCCGCGGCCGGGCCGCTCCCATAGACCTGGAGGCCACGCATTCTTCAGCGCTTGAATTTGCTACCCTCGAGGAACTGCAGCAACACGCGCTAAGATAAGTGGGGCAAGTTTCTAACTTGCCGTTCGATGAAGATAGAAGCCGGAAACTTCTACGATGTCATTTCCAGTGGCAGATTTAGCGGTATCAAGTCCGAGATCCTCACCCTAACCTCTCCCAAAAAAGGGGAGAGGCGGTTCCTTCTCCTTGTGGGAGAAAGTTGATGATGGCGGAGTTTGTGGCCAATTTCATTTTAAAATCGCGACCAGTTCCTTTCGAATGTGAGACGCCTTTTGATGGCGGCCCGATCGAGCTGGTGGCGTTGTCGCCTGCCAGCACAGGAACCGCGCGCCGCGAGCCCGTTGCAAGATCGTGGGCTGCGCAACGGGATCCTTCGACCTCGAAATCATTCGGGGCTCAGGATGACAGCGTGGAGAAACGATTGGTTACGTGGCGAATCGCCACTGGCGGAGCGCAATGAATGCGGCCACCATATCGCCGATTTGAAACTGCCGTTCAGTCTCTTTCTCGCGCTTCGCTACCTCAAACCGAAGCGCACCTTCGTTTCCATCATCACCCTCGTCTCGGTACTCGGCGTCACCCTCGGCGTCACGGTTCTGATTCTCGTGATCTCGGTCATGACCGGTTTCGATCGCGAATTGCGGCAGAAGGTCATCGATTTCGATGCCCACATTCTCGTCGGAACAGAAGATGTGATGCGCGATTGGCGTGATCTGACGGTGAAAATTCGGAACACGCCAGGCGTCGTCGCGACCGCGCCCTACGTGCAAGGGCCCGTGATCGTCGAATTCCAGAATCGCCGACTTGCGCCCATGATTCGCGGGATTGATCCGGCAGAGGAAGAGAAAGTGATTCCGCTGCGGAAATTCGTGAAGCAGGGCAAGCTCGATCTCGAGGGCGAGTCGGCGGTGCTCGGCGTCGAGCTCGCACGGAAGTTAATGATCAACGTCGGCGACAAGCTGACGGTTTATTCGCCCGGCAATCTCAGCCAGATGCTCGATGGAATTAAGAAGCTCGAAGCCTTGCAGGGCGAGGATCAGAAGAAGGCGGTGGAAGGACTCCGCGAAGTGGTTTTGCCCAAGGAACTGACAGTGACCGGCATCTTCGAGACCGGCCATTACCTGCACGACTCCGAGTTCCTCCTCGTCCCGATCTATGTGGGGCAGGAACTTTACGGGCTCGGCGACGCCTTACACGGGATCACCGTTCGCACCAACGATCCTTATGCCGCCGCGAGCGTGAAGACGGCGATCGAGCGCTACCTTCAGCCGCCCGAATTCGCGCAGACCTGGATCGAGATGAACAACCAGTATTTCGAGGCGGTGCGGCTGGAACGCACGGTGATGTTTTTCCTCCTCTCTTTCATCGTCCTGGTCGCGGCCTTCGGCATCATGAGCACCTTGATTACCGTGACCGTGCAGAAGCGTCGCGAGATCGGGATTATGAAAGCGATTGGCGCGAACATCTGGCAAATCGTCTGGGTTTTTCTCGCCCAGGGGATGGTAGTCGGCGTCTTCGGGACTGCGGTCGGTCTCGGCTTAGGGATGACGCTGATCCGCTACCGGAATGAGTTCAGCCACTGGCTCTCCAGCACGCTTCATATCGAAGTCTTTCCACGACAAATCTACCAGTTCTCACAAATTCCGGCGCAGGTCGTTCCCACCGATGTCGTCAAGGTTTGCGTGATGGCTTTCGTTATCTGTTCATTTGCCGCCCTCATCCCGGCATACTTCGCCGCGCGACTCGATCCGGTGAAGGCGTTGCGTTACGAATGATGTCGCGGCAGCCATGGCGGCGGCTGCTTGTTCATCGCGAAGCACAACCCGTGATCCTGAGCCCCGAATGCTTTCGGCATCGAAGGATCCCGCAGCCTTAGCCATCGTAGTTCCACGGAATTCCTCGGCTTTCACTCGGAAGCATGTCCGTGGTAAGCTCTCCGCATGAGGTCCACGCTCCTTCTCCTTTCCGCATTTTGTTTGGCTACGAGTGGCTTTGCCCAGATCGATCGCATCACCGGCAAGTCATTTGCCACCCGCTCGGAAGTTCTCGCGCGCCACGGAATGGTTTGCACGAGTGTGCCGGCGGCAACGCAAGTCGGCCTCGAGATTCTGAAACGTGGCGGCAGCGCGGTTGATGCTGCGATTGCCGCGAACGCCACCCTCGGACTGATGGAGCCAGTCTCGAACGGCGTCGGCGGTGATCTCTTCGCGATCGTTTACAGCGCGAAAGAAAACAAGCTCTACGGCCTCAATGGCAGTGGCCGATCGCCGCTCGGCTTAAGCTACGAGCAGATGAAGGCCCAGCTCGCAAACCTGAAACGCGAGACGATTCCGCCCATCGGAATGTTGCCGATCAGTGTACCAGGTTGCGTCGATGCGTGGGCGGAGTTGCACAAGAAATTCGGCAAACTCCAGCTCGCCGACGATCTCGCACCGGCCATTCATTACGCCGAGGAAGGTTTTCCCGTTACTGAGTTAATCGCCTACTACTGGGGTTTCGGTCCACGCCTCTACAAAGGTTTGCCAGGGGCGTTTCTCGAAACTTATACGCTCGACGGCAAAAGCCGCACTCCCGCCAAGGGTGACATCTTCAGGAATCCGGCGCTCGCAAACACGCTGCGCTCGATCGGCGAACGGGGCCGCGATGGCTATTACAAAGGAGAGATCGCGGATAAGATCGACGCTTTTATGCAGGCGAACGGCGGCTTCCTGCGCAAAGTCGATTTCGAAAAGCACACCTCTACCTGGATCGATCCCGTATCGGTCAATTACCGTGGCTACGACGCCTTCGAGCTGCCACCGAATGGCCAGGGCATCGCTACCCTCCAGATGTTGAACATCCTCGAAGGATTCGATCTTCGCGCGATGGGCCGCAATTCACCCGAAACGCTTCACGCGATGGTCGAAGCGAAGAAGATCGCATGGGCCGATCGGGCAAAGTTCTACGCCGATCCAGATTTTGCGAAAATTCCGCTAGCAGGCTTGCTTTCCAAATCCTACGCGGCCGAGCGCCGCAAGCTCATCGACCCAAACCACGCCGCGAAGAGCGTCGAGAGCGGCGACCTCGGAAGACAGGCGTCTCGCCTGTCATCACCCGCCACGCTGTTCGCCACGACAGGCGAGGACGCCCGCCTTCCGGGCGAGCACCATCGCAGTGTGATCGACGATGGCGACACCATCTACATGTGCACTGCCGATGATGAAGGCAACATGGTCTCACTTATCCAGAGCAACTACCGCGGCATGGGCAGCGGCATCGTCGTGCCCGGCCTCGGCTTCATGTTTCAGGATCGCGGCGAACTCTTTTCCATGGAACCAAGCCACGCAAATGTTTACGCGCCTGGCAAGCGTCCATTTCACACCATTATTCCCGGCTTCGTCATGAAAGAAGGGAAGCCGTGGGAGGCGTTCGGCGTCATGGGCGGTGGCATGCAGCCGCAGGGTCACGTCCAGGTGCTGACAAACCAGATTGACTTTGGTCTCAATGTGCAGGAAGCAGGCGATGCCTCGCGCTGGCAACATGAAGGCGACAACGAACCGACCGGCGAAAAGATGACCGACGGCGGCTACGTGGAAGTCGAAAGCGGCATCCCGTACGAAACTGTGCGTGAACTTAAGAAACGCGGTCACAATATGCGTTTCGACGTCGGCGGCTATGGCGGTTATCAGGCCATTAAAGTGGAGATGCACGACGGCCAGCGCATCTACGTCGGCGCGAGCGAATCCCGCAAAGATGGTCAAGCGGCCGGCTATTAAAGTAATCTTGAGCGCAGCCGAACGATCTTTACCGGCGCCTCTGGTCTCTTCGACAGCTTCGATCGGGTTCGCGCCCCAGCCGCGGGGTCCCACGAACGAGCGGGACACAGCCACTCAACTAAAGCTCACCGCGAGTCTTCCGCGGTCGGAGCACAATTCGCTTTCACAGGCCCTTGCTTATCCGCTAAAATCGCGTCGGTGCGCTTCAATCCTTCACGCGAAGTGGGCTAAGACGGCTGGCCCGCCCGGCATCATTCCTGAATTAGACGAACAAATGTTCCCCTTCAATTACGAACTTTCGCACAATTTTCGTTAGATGGTAAATCCGCCTTCGTACCATGAAAGCGTAAACGCTGAGGACAAGGCGTGCGTATACATTCAAGCAAGGGCAGTATTTAGCTTTCATTTACTACTACGGCAAGCTTCACCGATGTGCACCGGCCGAAGCGGACATTCAGAGTTATTTTCGGGTGACTCCGCCGTCGGTGCATCAGGTGATATTGACACTTGAGAAGCGCGGCCTCATTACGAGAGTGGCGGGGCGCGCGAGATCGATTCGAGTGGTACTGTCAAGAGGTGAGTTGCCGGACCTAGAGTGATCGCCCGAGATTTATCCGGACGGTGCAAGCGTCCGCTTCTCTCGCTATTGGTTGTGCTCACCCCGAAGAGCATGACCTTTACTTCTACGTCTTTACCGTTATCACCCCTCCCATCTAACTAGGCGTGGAGCCGACGGCGAGCCGCCGTACTATCCAGGTTCACATGAGTTCAATACGTCAATTCGCAGCCGCGCGCGCCCTTGCTCGCCGCAGCTCATCTTGATCTCGTTAGGCCTGCCTGACCGTGTCTATTTGCAATACTTGCGGGAAGAAATACAGCAAATGGAGCACGCCTGTCAGCGCTCGCGGAGTGTGCCGTAGCTGCTTCGAATCCGAGTTGGCTGGCGAACGCGAAGCTCAGCCAGAAGAACGGGTATCCGCCGAGCAGCTCCCGCCCGCGGAGAAACGAAACGTTCCAATCCGCGTAACATCCTTCATTCCACGCACTCGATCAAAAGTCGTATTTGCGCTGGTCATGGGTTGCTACTGCATTGCAGTCGGCTCCTTCGTGAGCACATGGGCCAGCGTCGCCCGACTGCCGCGTCCGCCTCGCGCATTCTACCTGCGCGGCGATGCTCCGGACGTGCTTGCTCTACTGGTCTTCGCTCCAGTTATCGAGTCGCTCATGCTCGTCGGCGTGTTCGAGCTATTGCGCCGAGTTCACACACCGGAATGGATTCAGGTGCTCACCTCAGCGCTGTTCATTAGCGAGCTGCACGTTTGGCCTTGGTGGCCGCATGCCTTCATCGTGCTACCATCCTTCCTCATTCAGTCTGCCTCGTACCTTTACTGGCGTCGCATGTCTTGGAAGGATGCCTTCTGGGTCTTAGTATCTATTCACGCCCTCAATAACGTTATTCCCACGCTCAGCGCTGTTGGTCGCGCGATGCGGCATGCCTAACCAGACGACGATGCAGCTAACCGCTGGCCGCTCCGGTACGAACTTTTGTGGTGACTTCCTCATTTGAACCTGCTGCAAAGTTCGCTCTCTCCAGCGGTAGCTGATCTTGTTTTCGTTAGACCCCTTTGAAGTATGATCACGCTGCGCAGCTATTCGAACATGGCGGAGGCGTCTTTGGCAAAGTCACTTCTGGATGATCACAAGATCTTCTGCACCTTAGCCGACGAAAATGTGAATCTTTACGGGGGCGGCCCCTTAGCAATGCCGGTGCGGCTCCTGGTAACCGAAGAGCACGCTCACGAGGCATCGCGCATTCTCGAGACGAAGGGTCCAGGGCTTCCGGATGATTTTAATCCAGGGCTTGGCAGCAGCCCTCCAGCCACAACGGAGGACATCAATCAACAGATAATATCCGAGTTGGGCAACCTGCGCCACACGAACCAGTGGATCGCTGTCGTATCAATCGTCGTTCTCGTTCTAGCTGTTTATCTCGTCTCTGAACTGCCGCGCCGCACGACCAGTCCTTGGACAGATGTCTCCCAAGCAATGCGCCGATATGACTATGGCAAAGCGCTCGAACTCGCGAAAAAACTCACGGCTGAACATCCGAGCGATTATTACGGACATGAATCCCTCGGGAATATTTATTCGGCGATGGGCGATTGGGAGCATGCAGAGGCAGAGTACTCTCGTGCCTACGAGTTGTTTCCGCCCCCAGATTTGCAGAGGAAACTTGAGATGGTGCGCCAGCATCGTGGACGTTAATTACCACCTCAACCAACTCATGCCGCTACGGTCTCGGAATGGGTGCAGATGGCGGGCCTTATAAATTGTATGCCCGACCTCGATTTGCGAGATTCCGTCAGCCGCGGCGCATCGAAGGTCCTTACTCAAAGTAGTTTCTCGAGCTCGGGCGAAAATCTCTTCGTTAACGCACTGGCTATTGCAGATTCCCGCGACATAATCGGTTTGAACACATGAACAAATACATCGCGGAATTTATCGGAACCTTTTTCCTCGTCTTGACGGTCGGCTGCACCGGTATCGGCGCCGCTCCGGCGGTGATTGCACCGCTCGCCATCGGCGCGGCACTCATGGTCATGGTCTTTGCCGGCGGCCATATTTCGGGCGCTCACTATAACCCGGCGGTGACGCTCGGGGTCTTGATTCGAGGACGCCTGAAGGTCGCAGATGCCGTTCCCTACATGATTGCGCAGCTTGCAGCGGCCGTGGTCGCGGCCCTGGTAGTAAGCAAATTTCTTCGGGCCGGAATACCTGTAACCGCAATTGTGCCGAAAATCGGTCCCGCCTTGCTCGCGGAGTTTCTCTTTACCTTTGCGCTCGTTTACGTGGTCCTCAACGCGGCCACCGCGGAAGGCACTTCGGGAAATTCATTCTACGGCCTCGCGATCGGGATGACGGTAATGACTGGCGCTTTTGCGGTTGGCGACATCTCTGGCGGCGCCTTCAATCCCGCCGTGGCTTTTGGAATCACGCTCCTTGGCATCTCAAGTTGGAACAATATTTGGATTTATTTGGTCGCGAACTTCTCCGCCGGGGTTGTTGCCGCTTTCGTCTTCAATATCATCAATGCGCCAGCGCAAGTCACAGCGACCGCGACCGACGAACCGCCTTACGAGACCCCACAGTAGCACTCTGTATTATCGAAACGTGAAGCGGCGCGTCTTCAGCGCAATGTCAGATCTCTCGTTGTCGTGGAGTTTTCCGCTAAGACAACCGACGCTACAGTTTCCTCGTTAATCACTGCTTCTTTCTCGCGGGTCGTGGTTCGTGTTATTCCTCAGAGTGGTCATTTTCCATGCTGGAGTCACCGCTTAGCATTTTACCACGCGCTTGATGCCTTTCTCGCTACTGACTGATGCTTGCTTGATGTCGCCCACTGCGACGCTGACCGTTTAGCGAGCCATGCTGCTAACTTCGAAAGCTTCTCGCGAGCAGGCTCGCTGGCCATTCGGATGCCTCGCGAAATCTCCACACTTCCATTGCAGTTGCCCTTCGTTGACTCCCTTGCTCCCGCTCAGATGCCGCCACCCTGTGCGGCAGTACCGTCTACCCGCGGCTTCCCAACTGCGGTGTTCTCGTCAGCGGTAATTGACGATTTAGTCAGATGTTGTTCGCAGACGCTGGAAGTTGTCGCGATCACGATTAAAGGCTAGAATTCAGCTCATGAGCAAAGTATCATTCGCCGTCATCCAGATATATATCCGGTAGTTCACAAGCACGTTCGGCAAGGTGTGGTCAGACCATTCCCATCTTCCGTAATGTATTTTACGTCAGGCGACGATGTCATCATCATCTCGGTTTCAGGCTGTGCGCGCCTCCAAAGATCTGGAAGCGACGCATATGACATCACCATAATACGTACCAGGCGATGCGATTAAGCTAAATACTTTCTCCGCGCACGTCGGTAAACAACGAGGCCGATAAAGACAAGGAGCAGCGAGCCGCCGCCGAGTTTCGCTTCGTGAACCCAGATGTCGGCGGTGCCCGGCGGCGGGACCATGGCGACGACCATGGCAAAGAGGGTAATCGAGAGACCGCTGAGACCGATGAGCAAAGCGCCGGTCGCGCCGCCAGGGGCGACCAGGGTAGCATCCCCTCTCCTTCTCCGGCAATGGACCATGAAGCAGACAAAGAGATAGATGTAAGGGATAAAGTAGATGAGCAAAGACATGTCGAGAAGAATGAGGAACGCTTTTTCCACGGTTGTTCCCTTGCCTAGCACCGAGAGCAAGAGAAAGAATGCCGCGATCGGAGCTTGAATCAGGATCGCGATGTGGGGTGTGCGCCAACGCGGATGGATGCGGGCGAAGGCGGGAGGGAAATAACGGTCGAGCCCAACTACGAAAGCGACGCGCGCTGATCCCGTGAGCCAGGCGCCGAGTCCGCCGATTCTGCTTATGGCGAGGAGGACCGCGGCGAGCGGCACGACCCAATTCCATGCGCTACCAAGACCACGCATGCCGTTTGCAATGGCCTGAAGCGGTCCCGCAACAACATTGATTTGCTGCCTGGGAACGAGCCAGAGCATCGAGCCCGTGCCACAGACGTAGATAAGCGCAACTAATGGTGCGGCGATGTAGATGGAGCGTGGCAGATTGCGGCGCGGGTCGCGAATCTCGTGGCCCATCGTCGAAGAGAGTTCAAGGCCCGCAAAGGCGAAGGCGATCGTCGCCCAGAGGTTAAGCACCGGCAGATTCGTCAGGTCCGGTTTCAACTCTGAGGCGGTGAGAGAATTGGCCGGGCTGCTGGTCAAGGTCGCGTGAAGTCCAAGCAAGATCAGGAGAATCCCGGGAAGGTAGACGCCGATGCCGCCGATATTCTGCAACCACTTGCCGGTCCCGACGCCAACGATGTTGAGGACGACGGCGAGCGTTAAAGCGACGAGCGTGAAAGGAAGAACATAATGCCAGTTCTCCGCCAACCCGCTCTCGCTCTGACCGAAGATATAGGTGGCCATGACGGCGGCAGAGAGAAGCAACGTCGGATAGTAGAGGACGTTGTTGATCCAATAGCACCAGCCGCAGAGGAAGCCGTGTCCTTCTCCAAACTCCTGCTTTGTCCAGGCATAGATGCCGCCCTCGGCAGGATAACTCGAAGAGAGTTGGATGACAGCAAGGCCCTGGGGAATAAAAAAGAGAATCGCTGCCAGCAGCCACAACGTAAGAGAACTCGGTCCAGCCTTTGCGGCGGTCGCTACCCAGGTGATCCCAATAACCGCAACGAGATTGAAGAGCACCAGATCGCGCAGGGTCAGGGCGCGCTTGAGCTCTAACGTATTCTCGTGGTTAGCGCCTGACACGTCGATTACGAAGTGGGCGAGCTACCCTCGCGCTTCGCGTAAAGGTCGTCGCGTCGATGAGCGAACACCGGTAGCGCATTTCGAACTTGACGCAGGACCTCCTCCGAAACCTCAGCGTAGATCAGCTCTTCACGCTCCGACGAAGCCGCCGCGAGAATCACCCCACCGGGGTCGATGATTGCAGATCCGCCGCAGAACGGGAGTCCGTCATCTGTGCCGACGCGATTCGCGGCGATGACATAGCTTTGGTTTTCGATTGCTCGCGCGATCGCGAGGACGCGGAAGTGTTCGGCGCGAGGCAATGGCCAGGCCGATGAGATGACGAAGACGTTGGCATCATGCTCGACCGCGAGAGTGCGATAGACCTCGGGAAACCGCAGGTCATAGCAGATGCTCAAGCCTACCCGCAGGTCCCCGAGGCCGCAGCTGGTGAACGCAGCGCCACTCGCGAAGCATTTGTGCTCTTCGATCGGAGAGGGCGCGAAGAGATGAGTCTTGCGGTACTTCGCTTCGATCTGTCCGTTCGCGTCGACAAAAACCTGGGTGTTGTAGATGCAGCCCGCGTCCCGTTCCGAAACGCCAGTGATGATCCCAATCGAAAGAGTCTTCGCGAGTGTTTGGATCTCGGGGACGGCTCCCTCGGTCCAGGCCCTGGCATGAGCATGAATGACCGGCATCGAATAGCCGGTGTCAGTCATCTCTGGAAAAACGATCAGCTCAGCGCCGGCCTCTTTCGCCTGTGAACAAAATCCGCCAATCTTAAGAACGTTCGCGTCGAGGTCACCGAGTGCGCAGGCGATCTGAGCAGCGGCGATTCTCATAGCAACTTTGACGATGGAATCAGGAAAGCAGGAAAATAGGAGGAAGGCGAAACTGGATTTTCAAACGGCCGTTGAGTGGTTGCGTCCACACGCTAGCACGAATGGCCCTCTCATTTTATCCACTTGAGAGGAATGAATCCAGAATCCAGGAAGGAGAAGAAACAGGCTCTGTTGAAGGTTCGCGCGAGATTTTCGCGCACAGCAAATCCGCACGAGGGCCATTCCAGATCAAAAACAACGATTAATCAGGAAGGCAGGAACAGGAAAGGGCTCCAGATGAACAGGCCCCCCGCATAAATTTCTGGTCGCAAGAAGGATTTAGGACCGTGGGTTGATTCGCTTGGTGAACACCCGCAACTTTGCACAGCTAATCTCGCACGGCTGGCGTTAGAGATTGCCAGCTTTGGGCAGCTTCTGCTTCAGCACTTCGATGGGCGCAAAGAGATCGCCGTGCTTTTCCACGCGCTTGAGCGTGGCGTCAGATGTAAACGTCAACAGTTCCGCGTTTTTCTTTTTCAATGCGTCGACAATTTCGTCCCATGTAACTGGGGTTGAAACTGTTGGGTAATCTTTTGCGCGTAATGAGTAAACATTTACGGTTGTTTTATGCTCGTCATTCTGGCTCCAATCAACCAGCACTTTGCCACCGCGCAGGGATTTAAGCATCTTTGAAACAACCAAGTCGGGATGCTCACGCTCGAGATGCTCCGCGAGGGATCGGGAAAGTTCTTTGGTCTGATCGAAGGTCGCCGGCGTATTGAGCGGAACGTAAACCTGCAGGCCTTTGGAGCCGCTGGTTTTCGCCCAGCTTTTCAGCTTCATTTCCCCGAGCAGGTCGCGCAGCCAGATTCCAACCTGACAACATTGGATGATGTCGGCGGGTAAACCGGGATCGAGGTCGAACACCATCATAGTCGGTCGCGCGACATCGTTTTTGTGCGCGAGCGAAGTATGCAGCTCGAGGTCCGCGAGGTTGGCCGCCCAGACGAGGGTCGGCAAGTCTTGCGCGAGACAATAATGCATGTCGCGCTGGTTGCCGTGGCTCCAGACTTTCGCGGTCTTGACCCATGACGGCCGATGGGCCGGGCAATTCTTTTCGTAGAAGAACATCCCATCAACGCCGTTTGGATAGCGCTTGAGCGTGAGGGGACGGTCCTTTAAGTGCGGTAGCAGCACTGGCGCGATGCGGATATAGTAGTCGATTACCTGCCCTTTCGTGAAACCGGCCTTCGGATAGAGGACCTTGTTGAGGTTGGAGACGGGCAGCTTTCTTCCCGCGACGATCAGTTCCGCTTTATCAGCCATATGGCGACAATATATCGGCTACAGCGATTAATTTGCGTTTGCTGAGACTACGCCCTTGCAAGTCAAGCAAGGGCGAATGGTCGGAATCGAATTATTCCGGGGGCGGCCGATGACTTCCTGTTCGGTTCGCTCAGGATGACCGCTCTTGTGTAAGGGGAGTCAAAATTTCTCCGATTCATGCCTTTTTTCTAATCTGTGAAATCTGCGGATGTCTCTCGTCACGAGAAAAAGCGTTCCGGCGACAAGAGCGGCTGCGGCTGACAGATGCGTGCGACGCAGTGCTCCCAGCTTTCGTGCCCGCTCAAAATTTTGATTTCGACGCGCAGAAAATAGATCGGCACTTCGGGATTTGTGAGTCGAGGAAAACGGACCGCATCTTTTTCGGTGGTCACGATCATTTCCAGATCACGGCGGATGCAGCGATTGATGAAACGCTGGAGCTCTACTTCGGTATAGCGATGATGATCGGTGTAGCGCATTGAAAGCTCGAGTTTCGCGCCCAGTTTTCGGAGCCCTTCCTCGAAGCTCTCCGGCGCGGCGATCCCGCATAACGAACCGATATACTTCTCGCGTAACTCTTCGAGCGCGATTTGTTCCCCGGTGAACACGTGCTGCAAAAGGAGCGCCTCATGCGCGCATTCGATGATCTCGGCAGTGCGATTGTAGCGACGGATGCGCTCGATCAATTTATTGTTAGGCGCCCCCGTGCTTTTGGTAATGAAAATGTAGCTCGCGCGGCGCAGATTCCGTGGTGGCTCGCGGAGGGTGCCGCGCGGGAGGAGATATTCGTTCCCGAACGGCGCCTGCCGGTCAACCAAGACGATGTCGAGCCGATGCTTCAGGTGGAGATACTGCAAGCCATCATCGAGCAAGAGCGTGTCCGCTTTCATTTCACGGATTGCGAAGCGCCCGCTTTTCACGCGGTCCTTATCCACCAAAACTATCACGTCCTTCAGATTGTTCGCGAGCATGTAAGGTTCGTCGCCTGACGTAAGGGAATCGAGTAGCAACGATTTGCCGTCCGAGACGATTCGGGGTGGCGAGGATTCCGTGCCGCGGATTCGATCGAGCCACGTCCGTGCGACCGGCCGCGGCACGCTTTTGTACCCGCGACTCAGGATCGCGACCCGCCGGCCTCCTGTCTGGAGGGCGCGCGCGAACTTCTCGACCACCGGGGTCTTGCCCGTGCCGCCGACCGTCAAATTCCCGATGCTAATGACAAGGCAGCCGAGCGTGCGCTCGCGCAAAATGCGCTTCCGGTAAAGGAATAGACGAAGCTGCACGATCTGCTCGTAGATAAAAGAAAGTCCGTGCAGGAGAATGCGAAGAACGGAAGCGCGGAACCCGTGTCGGCGGTCGAGAATTACTTCGATCGCGAACTGCTCGAGATTCTCGAGTCGGCCAGCCATGCTCTAGCCTGTGGTGGTCTGCGCGCCACGATTGTCCGCCGTGGTAATTAAGGTGCGCGTTTTCCCTACCGGCGTCGCTTCGCGCATGGCGGCGGCGATTTTATCTGCTGAGTGCAAGGTGACCGCGGCAATCGTCGAACCCGAACCGCTGAGGAATCCGCCGAGCGCACCAGCCGATTCCGCAGCGGCGATGACTGAATCCAGAAAGGGAATCAGCGGCTTTCGAACTGGCTGATGCAAATAATCGCTGAACGCGCCGCGCAGCTGTTCGTAGCGGCCCGACGCGAATGCGGCTGTAATCGCGCAGGCATTGCCGCAACTTTCGACCGCGTCGCGCCGTGAAATCCGGTCCGGCAGAATTGATCGAGCAGCGTCGGTGGAAATTTCGAACGCTGGAATCAGAAGCACGAACTTCAATCGCGCGGAGACCGCAAACCGCTGACAACTCCTCCCGCGAACGACATTGAATCCGCCAAAGACGCCGGGCGCGGCGTTGTCGGGATGTCCTTCCAGCCTGGCGCAAAGTTCGAAGAGATTGGTGCGATCGAGCTTTCGGCCGAGCAATTCGTTTAGCCCATGTAAAACGCCAAGCCGCACCGTCACGCTGCTGCCGAGACCGCGCGAAACCGGAACGTCGCCGTTGATTTTGCACGAGAAAGCAAACGGCTTGGCGTTTGCGGTTTCGAAAACCAGACGTGCAGCTTCGGCCGCGATCGCGGGAATTCGTCCGCTGCGCACGCGGTTTATCATCACGGTGTTGTAGAGCCGCAAGGCAATGCCGAGACAGTCGAAACCCGGTCCGAGATTAGACGTGCTCGCGGGCACGCGAACGGTGACTTGTTCCATCGTCGAGCCGCTCGGTGCAGACGACAGGAGACCGAGGGCGGCGCAATTGTAGCGGGCTGCGCGGTTGCGGCAAGACGACAGCGCACAATCGTCCTGACGCGCAGCCTCGAATCAGAATGAAGCCGCCGGAACAACTGCCGTATGAATTTCAAATGGATCGAGCCGGCGATGCTGCCCGATTTCGCGGCTGAACAGACCGATGCTTACCGTCTCTGCACCGCCATTGACGGCTGGGTCGAGCGCTTCGCGAGCGATGTGCTGATCTCGTATAAGACTGAAGCCGCACGCGAGCGGCTGAGCACGGAACTGCATCTCTGGGCGCTGGCCGCGGATTTCAAGGTTGGCCGGGTTTTCGCGCGATATCTGCCGAAGCAAAACGCCGAGCGCGAAGCACCTCGCCTGCTGGTTGGAGATCCGAATGCGCCGAGACAGACGATCGCGAGGGAAGGACTTTTGCGATTCGGCATCGACTTCGAGGCCGGGTACTCCGTCGGTCTGTTTTTGGACCAACGGGAAAACCGGCGTGCCGTGCAGCGGATGGCTCCGGCCACGCTCCTGAATTGCTTCGCTTACACATGCTCATTTTCGGTCGCGGCCGGATCGGTCGGAGCGCAAACGCTCAGCATTGATCTATCAAAAAAATCTCTGGCGCGCGGTCGGGAAAATTTCGCACTGAACTCGCTTCCGACCGAGAGCCATCGCTTCCTCGCCGACGATGTCATGGAGGTTCTGCCGCGGCTCGCGCGCAAGGGAGAAAAGTTCGATGTCATCATTCTCGATCCCCCGACGTTCTCGAGATCGCACCGTGGAAAGGCTTTCCAGGTCGAAAACGATTTCGAGAAGCTCCTGCTCGCAGCATTGGAAGTCGCCGAACGGAGCGCGCGGATTCTCCTTTCGACCAATTGCTCGACGCTGGACAAACGGGCGCTGGAGGTAATGGGCCGCTTTTGCCTGAAGGCAACGAGGCGCGCCGGCGGCTTTCATTCCGAGCTTCCCCTGCTCGATTTCCCGTCGGGCTCCGGGGCACGAACCGTCTGGCTGACCCTGCGCTAATCTTTTGGACACGCAGAGCACCCCCGCGATTCGAAGACTAGGTAAGATGGACGACAAAATCGCTACTACTCCGGACGACTTCGCCGAGCGCGGGCTCCGTTACACGAAGGACCAATTCAGCGACGTGATGCAGCAGACGGAAGTCTACGTGCGCGAAAATCCGACTAAATCGGTGCTCTATGCGTTGGGCGCGGGTTATATCCTTAACTGTTTACCGGTTGGTCGGGTTTTGGGCGGTTTAATCCGGCTGCTGATGCTCGTGCTCAAACCGGCGTTGCTGATCTACGGCGCGACCAAGCTTTACAAGGTCTCGCAGCAGGAAGAGGCGTAACGCCGCCGCCGCTCGATGCGGCTACTTGTCGAGCGTGAACCCCACTTCGAGCGTCACCTGCCAGTGCGCGATCTTACCGTCCTCGATCTCGCCGCGCGTCTCGGTCACCTCAAACCACCGCATATTGCGGATGGTTTTGTTTGCCCGGGCAAGGGCATTTGAGACGGCTTCTTCGATTCCATTCGGCGACGAGCCGACCAATTCCAGTTTTTTGTAAACGTGATCGCTCATGTTGCACATTTCGGCGGCGCGACCGGCAAGACAATCGAAAATGTTACCTTTGCACTGTCATGCGGAGCCCCGAAATCTTTCAGGGGTCGGATCCCGATGTAATTTGAAAAAGGAATGAAAATAGCGCGACCGTCTCGGTTGCGTTCTTCGGGTTCGCAAGCGGGACGCTCGCGCTACGCCTATCCGGCGTCTTCCAGCTAAGTTTTCATTGAGCGCGCGAACCCCGACGGGTACGTTCCACATTCCGACGCGCGATGAAACCGACTTCGAACATTGAGTCACACCTGATCGAGAAGCGCGTCTTCTGGCCGCCGGCGGCGTTCGCGAAGCGAGCGCGGATTAAGAGCTTCGCCGAATACCAGCGACTTTATCGCGCGTCGATCAAGCAACCGGAGAAATTTTGGGCGCGCGAAGCGCGGGAACTCGCCTGGCAAACGCCGTGGAAGCAAGTTCTGCAATGGAAAGCGCCGTTCGCGAAATGGTTCGTCGGCGGCAGACTGAACGTTTCTGAGAACTGCCTCGACCGGCATCTCACTGGAGTGCGGCGCAACAAGGCGGCCATTATCTGGGAAGGCGAGCCTGGCGAAAGCCGCACGCTTACTTACCAGCAGCTGCACCGGGGGGTCTGCCGGTTCGCGAACGTGCTGAAGCGGAATCGGATTCGCAAAGGCGACCGCGTCATCATTTACATGCCCACGATTCCGGAAGCGGCAATCGCGATGCTTGCCTGTGCGCGCATCGGCGCGGTGCACTCGGTAGTGTTTGGCGGATTCAGCGCTGACAGCATTCGCGACCGGATCGCGGACAGCGGCGCGATTGCGGTGATTACGGCTGATGGCGGTTATCGCCGCGGCGCAATCATTCCGCTGAAGAAAAACGTCGATGACGCGCTCGCCGGCGGAAATTCGATTCGGCGCGTGATTGTCTTTCGCCGGGCCGGAAATGAGATCCACATGGAGGAGGGCCGCGATGTCTGGTGGCACCGCGAGTTGGAATATGTGGACGCGGATTGCGCACCCGTCCCGCTCGACAGCGAGCACCCACTCTACATTCTCTACACGAGCGGATCGACCGGAAAGCCGAAGGGAATTCTGCACACGACCGGCGGTTACCTGGTCGGAATCTACAGCACGACAAAGTACGTTTTCGATGTCCGCGAGGAGGATATCTTCTGGTGCACTGCCGACGTTGGTTGGGTGACCGGCCACAGCTATGTCGTCTATGGGCCCCTCGCCAACGGCGCCACCACGCTGATGTATGAAGGCGCGCCGAACTGGCCTGAGCCGGATCGGTTTTGGCGAATCATCGAAAATTACGGGGTTAACGTTCTCTATACCGCGCCCACCGCAATCCGCGGCTCTATCCGCTGGGGCGACGCCTGGGTGAAGAAACACGATCTTTCGTCGCTGCGGCTGCTCGGTTCCGTCGGCGAGCCGATCAATCCGCAGGCCTGGATGTGGTATCACGAGAAAATCGGCGGCGGCCGCTGCCCGATCGTAGACACCTGGTGGCAAACCGAAACGGGCGCGATCATGATCACGCCATTGCCGGGCGCAACGCCCACGAAGCCGGGAAGTGGAACGCTTCCATTCTTCGGAATCGATGCCGCGATCGTGGATGAAAAGGGCGAGGAAGTTAGTCCGAATGTCGGCGGCAAATTAATTATTCGCCGGCCGTGGCCATCGATGCTGCGGACGATTTACGGCGATAAGGAGCGCTACAAAAAAACGTACTGGAGCGAATTCAAAGGCAGTTATCTCACGGGCGACGGCGCGCGCCGCGACAAGGACGGATACTTCTGGATCGTGGGACGGATTGATGACGTCCTGAACGTCGCCGGGCATCGGCTCGGAACTTCCGAAATCGAGAGTTCTCTCGTTAGTCACGACAACGTCGCCGAAGCGGCTGTCGTCGGGCGGCCCGATGAGATAAAGGGCCAGGGCGTGATCGCGTTCGTGACCTTGAAAGGAAACGTCCGTGCGAGCCCCTCTCTTAAAGAGGAACTGCGAAATCACGTCGGTGCGCACATCGGCGCAATCGCCAAGCCGGACGAGATCCGGTTTGCCGAAGCACTTCCGAAGACGCGAAGCGGAAAGATCATGCGTCGTTTGTTGAAAGAGATTGCGAGCGGAAAAACCGTCACGGGGGACACGACAACGCTGGAGGATTTCAGCGTCCTGGCGACGCTCAGCAGCGGCGAGGAGTAACTTTAGCGTTGGTGCGGGGCGCCGCTCGCGTACCTTGACTGCGTGAGTTTTATCCGCACAGGTCTGCGCGAAATCGGGCTGAAGATCCGCCGGCAGCGGACACGGATCGCTTTGCGGCATCAGAAGCGGGTGCTGCAAAAGAGCGAGATCAGTCTCGGCCGGGAAGGCTGCTCGCAAGCTTCAAACTTCCCGGAAGTGCGCAACGAGATCGTCGCGCTTAAAAAGCTCGAGCAGGAGCAAAAAGAAGTGGCGGTCAGAATTGCGCAAATCGAGGAAGGTCTGAAGCAGATCGAGGCGCAACGGCAGCAAAACGCGAACGAGCAAGCTGAAGCGCTCGCGAAATTGGAGGAGGAAAAGAAGCCGATCGCACAGCGGAGAGACCAGGCCAAAGCGGCCGCTGATTTGTGCGCTCGCGAATTAGCGAGCGTCGAACGCCGGGTCCAGGATAATGACACCGCTGACCGCGAGTTGCTTCGAAGGCTTGCCGAGCTCCAGGCGAAAGTCCCACCCCCGGCCGATCTCGATGCGCAGAGTTCCACGCTAAGTGGTCAGCGCGCGAAACTCCCGGAGGAACGCGGAGAGCTGGTGCGGGCGCGCATGGGTAGCGCGGAAGCGTGCCGGAACGCCCGCGAAAAACTCGATAAGCACGACGCTGAGCTGAGCGCAATCGAGAAGAATATTTCTCGCGTGCGTGGGGAATTCGAAGCGCGCGATCGCGGGTTGAATGAGACCAGCCGCGCGCAGCAGGAGGCGATTCGCGAGGCGCGCTCGCAACATCAAACGGTCGAGGAGCGCAAGAATCCTGCGTATCTCAATATTGGCCGCCACTTGGCGACCCATGGAATCGCGCCGCCCGATTCGCCGCATTTACTCGCCGAGGTCCACAAGCACCGCGAGGCCGTCGATCGTCATTCGCAGCATCGGGCGGAGCTCGAGATTCTCTCGGGGCAGATCGACAAGCAAGAACTGCGAAAATTTTATTTCGCGGTCCTGTCGGTGCTGGTCCTGCTCGCGATCGTGCTGCCGCTGGTGTTTCAATCGCCCGCGAAGCGCGAATGGCTGCCGCAGGAAACCGAAAATATTCTCTCTTTAAACGTCGAGCAGTTTGAGCGCGACGATCTCCCAAAAAAATGGCGCAAGGATCAAGCAGAGGCATGGCAGAAAACCTGGAACGCATTGGTGGGCGCAGCGAAAGACACGCCCATCGCGAATCCGTTGCGGGGCGTCGTGCGGGTGACCCGCGCGATGAGCGCGAGCGCATCGGCCACGCGTGAATTCGTGCTCGTTGACACGCGCGCAGACGTTTCGCCCGTCGTGGAAAAGGTAGAGAAGGACCCCGCGTTCGCACGGCGGTCGATCAGCGGGTTGCCGCTATGGGTCGGTCCCGAATTCGCGCTCGCTCGCGTCGGGCCGAAAACCCTCGCGATCGGAACTGCGCCGGAAGTTCAGGAGCTGGCCCGAGTGCGCCTCGGGATTGCGACCGATCTGAAAATCAGCGGCCAGTTCTTCGATCGTTTCCAGGCACTCGATCGCGAGAGCGCGTTGCGGATGATTTCACGCGAGCCGGCGAATCTGTCGCGCGTGTTTCAGCCGATCTTCACTGACGAGCTGCTTGGTTCAACGGAACTGTTAGGATTGGCATTGACGCTCCAGACCCCGGTTCGCGCCCGGCTGCTGATGAAGGCGAAGACGGCAGACGCGGCGGCTGCCCTGGTGCAAGGCTTGCGGAGTGAGCCACAGCGGTGGCTTCGGCTGCAAAACTCCGATTCCCTCCTCTACGCGCGACCACCGGAAATTGCGAGCGAGAACGCGGACATTGAGCTGCGCTTCGACATGGCAGAGGAAGTTGCACGGCTTGTGCTGCAACGGATTGGAAAGACCGATATACCGGTCGCAACCGCCTCTAACTGATCCAAGTGTTGCCACGCGCAAGGCGGGATCGGGCAAGGTGAGGCGCCAGACCATTCCTTCCAGCTCTTGTGAACAACCGCCGTCCCATTCAAAAGCTTCTCCTCGTGGGAATGATCGCCGGGGCGAGCAGTCTCGCCGGAGCAGCACCCTCCCCGACTCCTATTTCTTCGCGGCCATGGAGCGAGGCTGAGCTGATTGATATTAAATCGGCCGATCCGACGATCGTCATTGACTTGCGCTACGCGACCTCGCGAAACGTCCTCCAGCGGCCCCTCTACCCCGCAGGGCTGCCGGCGCTCGTTCGCGCGAGTGTCGCGAAGCGTCTCGTTGCCGCACAGTCGTTTCTGGTCCAGCGCGGGTTTCGCTTAAAAATTTGGGACGCCTATCGGCCGAAGGCTGCACACGAGGAGTTATGGAGGACGATACAAAACGACCATTTCGTCGCGAATCCCTCCGATGGGGTCGGGTCACTCCATACTCGAGGCGTTGCGGTCGATGCGACGCTCGTCGATCTGGAGGGGAACGACGTGCTGATGCCGACTGATTTCGATTCATTTACGCCGGACGCCACGATGCACTACCGCGGAAGTGATCCGCTCGTGCGCGCTCATCTGCGCATCTTGCAGCGTGCGATGGGGGGCGCCGGATTCTACGGTTTGCGCATGGAGTGGTGGCATTTCGTGGCGCCGGATTGGAAGCATTACCACGTGATTCCGGAGGTCTCGCTCGTAGCAATTTCGGTGGCGTCGCCGATCCAAACGCCTTCACCTTCGCCGTTCAAGCTCGCGAAAAGCGCCGAAGCGCTCAAACCCATGCGTGACTCGCCATGATCGAGACCATTCTTCGTGATCTGCGGCAGCCAGAATACATTCACACCCTGATCAATCCGCTGCCAGTCTATGGGTTGGCAGTCGCACTGTTTAGTCTGCTGATCGCGATCGCAATCGGGAGCCGGCGTGGCGAGATCATCGCGCTCGTCCTTGTCTGCGTGACCGCACTTTCGGCGTGGCCGGTGGCGCATTTTGGGGAAGCGGCTTACGACCGCGTTTTGTCGATGGCCGACGAAAGCGGACAAGCCTGGCTGGAGGAACATAATCGACGGGCGGACCAAGTGATTTGGAGTTTTTACGTTCTCGCGGCGGTGGCAGCAGCTGCGATTGCGCTGCCGCGCAAGTGGCCGCAGGCAGCCCGGCCGCTCGCGGTCGCAACCGTCGTCCTCGCTTTCGGTTCGTTAGGCGCCGGCTCTTATATCGCCTATGCCGGCGGCAAAATTCGGCACCGGGAATTTCGTAATGCTTCGCCTCCGCCGCGGAGAGCAGAAGCCGAATCGCACTGATTCTTGAGATCAGCTGACGCAACTTTCCCTGACCCAACTCAAGTAATCCGGCAATCCTCCGGTAACATCCTAAACGATGATCTCCGGCAGACCGTATGGATGCAGGGTCGTGATCTTTGCTTGCAACGCGGCCACACGCGATGCGGTCGTTTTTAACAACACGAGCGCCTCGTCTGCTCGTTCGACCTTCTCCTGCCAGCGGTAAATTGATTCAACGCCGGAGAGGATGTTCGCGCAGGCCGCGAGATGCTCTTCAACGATTTTCGCGCCAAGGTCGCGCGCTGTCTCCAAGTCAGGAAACGTGCAGATGACAACGCGCAGAGACTCGGCGGCTTCGTTCACGCGGGCGTAAGCGCTTCCTGGCGGCAAATCCAGCCACCACCGAGCACGATGTCTCGGTCGTAAAAAACCGCGGCTTGGCCGGGCGTGACCGCGTTTTGCGGGTCGTGCAGATCGACGCGAGCGCGCTCTTCAGGCAATGCCGTAATCGTCGCGGCAGCGCCGGGATGACTATAGCGGATTTTGACCGTGGCCTCAATCGGTTCGCGAGCCGGCTCACGGCTTAACCAGTTTACGTGATCAATCTCGAAGGCTTCACAAATCAGGTCTCCGGCCGCGCCGACGATGACGCGGTTGCTTACGGGATCGATGTCCACGACGTAGCGCGGCTCCGGCGACCCGCCCGGGAGACCTTTTCGCTGACCGATCGTGAACAACTCAATGCCGCGATGTTCGCCGATGAAGCTGCCGTCCACGCCGTAGATTCCGCCCGGATGAAACTCGGCATCCCCAAGGTGCGAGCGGAGGAAAGCCTTGTAATCGTTACCTGGAACAAAACAAATCTCCTGGCTATCCGCCTTATCAGCCACTTTTAAACCTAACGAACGCGCAATCTCGCGAATCACCGGCTTCGACATCCCGCCGAGCGGAGTAAGAGCGCGACCAAGCTGCGACTGCCGCAAGCTGAACAGAAAATACGATTGATCCTTTCGGGGATCGACGCCTTTGCGAAGAACGGCGCGGTCTGCTCTGTGCTCGATAATCGCGTAGTGGCCCGTCGCGATGTAGTCGCAACCAAGCGCTTCCGCCTTCTCCCAAAGATTGCCGAACTTGAGCTTCTCGTTGCACATGACACACGGATTTGGGGTCCGGCCGGCCTGGTATTCACTGGAGAAGTAATTGATCACAAGCCGCTCGAATTGATCGGCCTCATCGACCACGTAATGTGGAATACCTAACGAATGAGCAACCGAACGGGCGTCGGCGACTGCCTGTGGTCCGCAGCATTTGTCTTCGGCGCGAGAGACACAGTCCTGCGGCCAGACCTTCATCGTCACTCCGATCACGTCGTAGCCCTGCTCGCGCAGCAAATAGCCGGCGACGCTGGAATCGACGCCGCCGCTCATGCCGAGCAGGACGCGCTGTTTTGCAGGAATCATGGCAGCCGGTAAAATCGTAGTCCGACGCGGCGAGTCAATAGCTGCGTCGCCGGGTTGCTCGCGTGCTTATCTGTCAGTCCGGCCACAGTCGGGGAACCCCGTCTTTCAGCGTAGTCGAGAAATCCCGTTGCCTGACCCAACGTCCCACGAGATTTCTTGGCTTCATTGCGCAGTTTACGGCAATGCGGCGGGATCCTTCGACCCCGAAAGCGTTCGGGAATCAGGATGACGGCGGCCGGAAGGTTCGCCATTTGATTTGGCTCGCGCGCTAACAAAAGGACTGTCGGCGAGCGTAAACCTCCACGGCAGATCGGCCGAGCGGGTAATTCCAATTCGGCGATCGGCCACCACGTTCAATTGCCCACCGGCGCGCGCATTAAAACAGCAACGCTCATTGTCGCAGATATTCAATTCGTGATGACGCGCGGTGATGTCGAGCGCTTGCGTCAGTTTTCCAGGTCCTGAGCAAAGTCGCCGAAGGTCTTCCGTGCCGCGCCGCTTGCGCATTTGGCTGATTCCCTTTCTTGGTTCAATCGCGCGAATCAAGATCAGGCCGTCCTGCGGACCGCCCTTCACGAGTACATTGAGCATCCAATGGATTCCATAATTCAGATAGATGTAAATCGCCCCCGGCGGGTTCCGCTCGACAAAACTGCGCGTGCTTGCACGCGTGAAAGCATGGCAGGCTTCATCGTTCTCGGTGAGGTACGCCTCGGTTTCGACAACCCGTCCCGCACAGCGCCCCCAGACCAAAGTTGTTCCGATTAACTGCTCCGCGGATCGGAGCGGATCAGTTTCAAAGAACGATTTCGAGAGCATGCGTCGAGGCGTTTAGTAAAGACCCGGCACGAGCCTCGACGTCCGCTGCATGTAACCGGGGTATTCGGCCGGAAGTGCGGCCGCGAGCGCGCGTTCTTCGACTCGAATGCGATGGAGAAAAACGAGAACCACCGTCGTTACAAGCGCGAAAAAACTCGCCCAATTTCCGAGCGTTAATCCGAATCCCACAAAGGCCAGGAGGGCGCCGGTGTAAGACGGATGCCGCACATATCGGTAAGGACCGGAATCGATCACGCGATGATCGCTCGCGATTGAGACATCGATGGTGAAAAAACGGCCGAGATGAATGATCGCCCACCAGCGGATGATCACGCCGAGTGCGAAGATGCCGAATCCAATGTTCGCCACCGCCCGCGAATGCGGAAAAGCGGCCTCTGGAAAAACCGCTCGCAGCTCCAGCGCAAGCAACACGGCCGCGGTAATGCCGATCCAGAGGACCCAACGCGAACCCGCGTCCTGCGAGTTCCCGCGCCCGCGCGATCGTCGGGTCAGCCCCAATCCGACCTCCGATAAGAGATAAGCGTAACCGATAATGGCAGCCGCAGGAAGTCTCACTTGGGAAAGGCTGCTGCTAACAACGACTGCCTAACGAGTGCTGAGCTGCCGCTACGCCGTTTGCCCGCAGCAATTCGTCAATTTCTCGCGCTGTTCTAGCGCAGCAAATGCGTGCGCTCGTAAGATCGCGGTTCATCGCGAGCGAACACTCGACCGACGGCAGCATGAGGACATCCTCTTTTTCGGTGAAAAACTCAATTTTCCAGCCCTCATCCGTGCGGCGATAAACCGTTACCGCGATGTGGAATTGATCGACTAACGCGTAAACGTCTAGCGAAGACAGCACCGGTAATTGCGCAGCTTTTCGGCTCGGTCGATCCGCTCCGTGTCGGGCGATAAGACCTCGAAGATCACGCGCGCCTCTTCCGCGAAGAGAACGGCATTCCCGGCGCCGGAGCAATCCACCGTGACATCCGGATAAATAGAAATCGGCTGCGTCTTTGCGGATGCGCACCTTTACGTCTGAGGAAAAGACCTCGCACCGTTTCCCGCGAAGCTGCTGGCGCAGCTTTCGCACAGATATTCCCGGCAAATCGGTCGTGTCCAACCGCCGTGCCCGCCATCGCGGAGATGACGCCGTCCAGGTATTCGTGCTTTTGCTGACTGACCTTCTCTCCGCAAAGATAGTCTTCGGGAGTTGCGTAATACTCCGCCCGAACAGCGCTTGCCATATGCAGAACTCTATGCGCTGCGCCCGCAGCAATTCTTGAATTTCTTTCCGCTCCCGCACGGGCACGGATTATTCCTGCCCACCTTCGGCATTTCGCGGCGCACTGGTGACAGCTCGAGCTTTAAGTCACCATCGCCGTTTCCGCCATCCGCTCCATCGGCGCCGCCGGGGATTCCGACACGTTCTGGTCGTCGCCCCGGAACCGGTCCGTTTGCAGTCGGCGCATTCGGCACGGTTTCGCGGAGCAGGAACTGCGGCAGCGTCGAAAGGAATGTCTCGAAAGCCTGGAGGTTCGACGTGCTGCGAAAGAGATTGTGCAGCACTTCGTTTTTAATATTAGCCATCAGCTCGACAAACATGTCGTAAGCCTCGGTCTTGTATTCGATCAGCGGATCTTTCTGCGCATAGCTGCGAAGTCCCACTCCTTCGCGCAACGCATCCATCGCATAGAGATGTTCCTGCCAGAGCCGATCGATCGCATTCAGGATGATGTAACGCTCGAGGCTTTTCACCGCGGTTGGTTCTTCGTGCGATGATTTCCGCTCGTAAGCGTCCTTGATCCGTTCGATCAGAAATTGGCCGTTTTCATCGGTGGAGCGTGTTTCGAATTGCGCTTTTTCCGCCGTGAGTCCGAGCGGAAATGTCGTATTCACCCAGTGCATCAAACCGCTGTAGTTCGTCTCCTCACCCGCGGCGCCGCTCCCAAGGTATTCCTTCACCTTCGCGGGCACGGCTTCATCGATGACGTCATAAACCAGCCGGCGCGGGTCTTCGGTTTCGATCGTGTCGTTGCGATACGTGTAAACCACCTCCCGCTGGTTGTTCATGACGTCGTCGTAATCCAGCGTCCGTTTCCGCTGGAGGTAATTGCGCTGCTCGACGCGTTTTTGTGCGGTCTCAACCGATTTGTTGAGCCACGGATGCTCGAGCTCCTGTCCTTCTTCGAGGCCAAACCGTTCCATGATTTTCGTCATGCGATCGGCGGCGCCGAAGTTCCGCATCAGGTCGTCTTCGAAGCTCACGTAAAACCGCGAGCCGCCCGGATCGCCCTGCCGCGCGCACCGGCCGCGCAGCTGCCGATCAATGCGACGTGACTCGTGCCGCTCGGTGCCGATGACGAACAAGCCGCCTTCATCCGCGACGCCTCCACCCAGTTTAATGTCAGTCCCACGCCCGGCCATGTTCGTCGAAATCGTGACCGTGCCCGGCTGCCCTGCGCGCTGAACGATCTCGGCTTCCTGCATGTGATATTTCGCGTTCAGCACGTTGTGCGGAATCTTTTCGCGCTTCAGCATGCGACTAACCAACTCCGAAGCCTCGACACTGACGGTGCCAACCAACACCGGCTGCTGACGTGCGTGGCAGTCCTTGATCTCGTTGATGACGGCGTTGTACTTTTCGCGGCGCGTCTTGTAGATGCGATCGTTGGCGTCTTTGCGCGCGACCGGTCGATTCGTGGGAATGACGTTGACGTCGAGTTTATAGATGTCGTGAAACTCGGCCGCTTCCGTATCGGCGGTGCCCGTCATGCCGGCGAGTTTGTGGTAGAGCCGGAAATAATTCTGAATCGTAATCGTCGCCAGCGTCTGCGTCTCGCGATCGATCTGCACACCTTCCTTCGCCTCGACCGCCTGGTGCAATCCGTCGCTCCAACGGCGCCCCGGCATTTTGCGACCGGTGTATTCGTCCACGATCACTACCTTGTTTTCCTCGATCACATATTGAACGTCCTTCTCGAATAAGCAGAACGCGCGCAGCAGCTGCGAAATGTTGTGGATGCGCTCGCCCTGGGCGTCGCAATGCTGCTGACGCTCGGACTTCATTCGCTCCTTCTCTTCGTCGGAAAGCGTCCGGTTGAGGTCGATTTCGGTGAACTCGCTGATTAAATCCGGCAGCACGAACGCATCTGGATCATCCGGATTGAGAAACTCCCGACCTTGCTCAGACAGATCCGTTTCGTTTGACTTCTCATCGATCGTGAAAAACAGCTCTTCTTTCAACGCGAAGAGCTCTTCCTTGCGCGTGTCCTGATAAAATTGCAGTTCGGCTTTGTCGATGGCTTTGCGTTTTTCCGGGTCTTCCATCATCCGCAAGAGCGGTTTGTTGCGCGGTTGACCGAGCTTCACTTTAAACATCAGGAGCCCGCCCTCCTCGATTGCGCCCGCGTCGAATTTCTCCTTCGCCTCACTCGCAAGGCGGTTACAAAGCATATTTTGTTTGCGCACGAGCTGTTCGACGAGCGGTTTCCATTTGTCGTACTGGTGCGTCGAGACGGTGGCCGGTCCGCTAATGATCAGTGGCGTGCGCGCCTCATCGATGAGGATGGAATCCACTTCATCGACAATCGCGTAGTTGTAGCCGCGCTGGACTTGCTGCTCGCGCGTGGTGGCCATGCCGTTGTCGCGCAGATAATCGAAACCGAACTCAGAGTTCGTCCCGTAAGTAATGTCCATCGCGTACTGCTCGCGCCGGAGGTCGGGCGATTGATCGTGTTGGATGCAGCCGCAGGTCAGGCCGAGAAAACGATAGAGTTCACCCATCCATTCGGCGTCCCGCCGGGCGAGGTAATCGTTCACCGTCACTAGGTGCGCGCCCCTGCCGGTCAGCGCATTCAGGTAGAGCGGTAAGGTCGCGACCAGGGTTTTGCCTTCGCCGGTTGCCATCTCCGCGATGCGCCCGCGATGCAAAACGATCCCGCCGACGAGCTGCACATCGAAGTGCACCATGTTCCACGTCATCGGCTGATCGCAGACAGTGAATTCCTGCTGACGCTCCGTCAGGCGCCGGGCGCCGTTCTTCACGAGTGCGAACGCATCCGGCAGAATCTCGTCGAGCTTCGCCCATTGGTCGGGCAGCTCCGCGATGCCCGCGAGTTCCTCCTTCCATTGCGCAGTTTTCGCGCGCAGCTCCTCGTCGGAGAGCGTCTTAAACTGCTCGTCGAACTCGTTGATTCGGCGCACGGCCGGCATCATGCGCTTGATTTCGCGCTGATTTTTCGAGCCCAGAACCTTTTTTAATATCCAGCCTACCATGTGTTTTCCGGGGTTTACCGGAACCGAAACAATCCCTTTAGGAGGCGAAAATCGCAAACGAAACTTGGGCGCGTGTTCCCTGCCTCCTCTCGGCTGGGAGCGACCGCAGGGAAGGACCGGAACGGAACGCGGAGAACCGAACTGGCGCGCGGTTCCCTATCTGTTGTCATTCCGATCGGGGCGAAGCGTAGTGAAGGAATCCCGTCGTATGAGCTTCAGCGCGGTTTGCGGACCTCCGGGGCGTGGGAGCATACCTTTGGCCGTTTCACCGGGTCCCTCGACTGCGCTCGGGATGGGGTTGCCCTGATTTGACGGACAGTGGGCCTGGGATCAAAACCCCAGGGAGCCCACATGAAAACACAGCTAGCGAAGCCAGCTCGCGGCAAGGCGAGTTACACCGAGCAGTACAAACAGGAAGCGCTGGAGCTCTGGCGTGCCAGTGGTCGCAGTGCGGCCAAGGTCGCAACGGATCTGGGGATTCGCCCACCGCTGCTTTACCGTTGGGCGCGCACGGAGCGCGACTCCAGTCCACCCTCCTCGCCAGGCCAAAAACCCAGGCGCAGCGTCGAGCAACTGGAGGCGGAGAACCGACGCTTGCGCGCGGAAAACGCCACACTCTTGGAGCACCGTGAAGTGCTAAAAAAATCGCTGGGCATCCTCTCCGAAGTGCCGCCCAGAGGTATGCCCGGATCGAACAGATGAGCGGCCAATACAAGGTAGCCTGGCTTTGTGAGGCTCTCCTGGTCTCGCGCAGCGGCTATTACGACTGGGTGGAGCGCCGCCGCCAACCTGGGCCGCGGCAGCTCGAGAACCTCCACTTGCGTGAGCGCATCCGGCACGAGTTTGCCCGCAGTCGCAAGACCTACGGCAGTCCGCGCCTGGCGCACGCGCTGGGCTGTCCCGGCCGGCGCAATCGCATTGCCCGTCTCATGCGCCAGGAGCGGATCTTCGCCCGCCAGCGCTCCAAATACCGGCCGCGGACCACCGATAGCCGCCATGGCAGACCGATCGCGCCTAACCGCCTGCCAAACCTCGCCGTGCGCCAGCCCGATCAAGTCTGGGTCACCGATGCCACCTGCATCCTCACCGGCCAAGGCTGGCTCTACCTCGTCGCGATCCTCGATGTCTGGACCCGGCGCGTCATCGGCTGGGTGATGCATCAGATCCTCGATGCCCGCCTCGTCATCGCCGCCCTGCGCATGGCACTCCTGCAACGTCGCCCCAGAGGAACTCTCATCGTCCATTCGGACCGCGGCATGCAGTTTGCCAGCACCGCTTACCGGCAGGTCCTCGCCCACCACGGCTTGGTCGCTTCCATGAGCCGCCAAGGCAAATGCTACGACAATGCCTTCATTGAATCCTTTTGGAGCAGCCTCAAATACGAACTGGTCTATCACCAGCGCTTCGCCACCTGCGCCGAAGCTCGAAGCGCCATCTTCAACTACATCGAGACCTTCTATAACCGTACCCGCCTCCACTCCAGTCTTGTTTACCTCAGCCCCGTCACCTTTGAATCCCAACAAATACACCAACAGAATTGATCTCTAACTAACTGTCCGAAAAATTGGGGCAAGCAGGGGATGACCCTGCTGGCACCTCGACTTCGCTCGGGATTGATCTTTCCCGTGCTCTCGCCTCCGTCCGGATGACAGTTGTGTCGCGATCTCTCGCGGTTAACATCCGCGCATGAAGAAAATCATTTCCACGACCGAAGCGCCTGCTGCCGTCGGTCCCTACTCGCAAGCGATTCGGGTCGGCGCGATGGTGTTCACCGCCGGACAAATCCCGCTCGACCCGAAGACCGGTCAGATCGCCTCGGAGGACATTGCGGAGCAGACACGCCGTGTCCTGGAAAATCTCGGAGCCATTCTAAAGGCCGAAAATCTTACCCACGATCACATCGTGAAGACGACGATTTTTCTGACCGATATGGCGGACTTTCAGACCGTGAACGAAATCTACGCCAGCTATTTCAAGCAACAGCCGCCTGCTCGCTCGACCGTGCAGGTCTCCGCACTGCCAAAGGGCGCCCGCGTCGAAATTGAGGCGATCGCAGTTTCTGACGAAAGTCCGGATGGCGGTCAAAAAACCGTCGATGCGTGGGAGTAATTCATACCAGATTCGCGGGATAAAGCGGGATCCAGTTGAGGCTCGTGAACAATCGAGAGCGATCAACGCCACGAGCAACAAAGGTCCGTCCTTACCTCGCTACAAAACCACGCTTTGCCACTTTTGCCATGGCTTGTAAGAACTGCACTGGCGGCCCTGTATCATCTGAACGGAAGCAGCGCGACCACACGTGGTGCAGGAAACAGTCGAGATCGTCCGTTCTCATGGCGGAGTCATCGATGTGGTTAGCGTAACGTGGATCGCAGCGGCGCCGCCAAGCCAGACTCGACTGCCCCTTGCTTAGCTTGATCCAGATGAACATGGAGAGGTTCGAGGCAGACAATTACCGCCCGATCTCGCAGTCGTTCCAGCCGTCAAGCTCGGCAGCAAATAAGATTTCGCTTGCGCGCTATTCTTGACGCACCAGTTCCTATTTATAGTGTGAATTGATGCCTGCCGTCTTCCGCGCCGCGTCACAGTTAATGTGAACGCCGCCGCTTTCTATCGAACGTCGGTCGGCAAAAAGGTGATTGTTGCCGTCAGCGGATTGGTCCTGATCAGTTTTGTCGTCGGCCATCTTCTCGGCAACCTGCAAATTTTCCTCGGCCCAGATTGGATCAATTCTTACGCGGAACATCTGCGCGCACTAGGCCCGTTGCTCTGGGTGATTCGCGTTTTCCTGCTCCTCAGCTTCATCGTGCACATTTACGTGAGCATCCGCCTCGCGATCGATAACCGCCGCGCGCGCCCTGAGGCTTATGTGAAAAAAGATTACGTCAAAGCCACCTTCGCGTCGCGTTACATGTGGCTCAGCGGGCTGGTCGTGCTCGCCTTCCTGCTCTATCACCTCGCGCATTTCACCGTTCGCGTGGCCGATCCGCGCTTCGCCTTGCTGAAAGCTGATCCGCTCAATCGCTACGACGTCTACTCGATGATGGTTTACGGCTTTCAGAACGTAGTCGTCTCCGCGTTTTACGTGCTCGCGATGTTTCTCCTCATGCTTCATCTCACCCACGGCGCGTCGAGTTTCTTTCAGTCGGTCGGATTGAATAACAAGCGGTTGACACCGCGTTTTGCGCTCGCGGGTCGCATTTTCGCCTGGTTGATTTTTATCGGCTACACTTCGATTCCAGTTGCCGTCCTCCTCGGTTTTGTGAAACCGGCGCAACAGCTATGATCGGCGCGCTCGAGAGCAGGATTCCCTCCGGTCCGCTCCAGGGAAAATGGACGAATCATAAGGATCACGCGAAGCTCGTTAGTCCCGCGAACCGCCGCAGATTTGAGATCATTGTGGTCGGAAGTGGGCTCGCCGGCGGATCGGCCGCGGCCACCTTGGGCGAGCAAGGTTACAACGTTAAATGCTTCTGTTATCAGGATAGTCCACGCCGCGCTCATAGCATCGCGGCCCAGGGCGGAATCAACGCCGCCAAGAATTATCAGAATGACGGCGACAGTGTTTTCCGTCTCTTTTACGACACGATCAAAGGCGGCGATTTTCGGTCACGGGAGGCGAACGTTTACCGCCTCGCCGAAGTCAGCAATTTGATCATCGATCAGTGCGTTGAGCAGGGCGTGCCGTTCGCACGGGAGTACGGCGGCTTGCTCGCGAACCGGTCCTTCGGCGGCGCGCAGGTCTCGCGCACGTTTTACGCGCGGGGACAGACTGGCCAGCAATTACTCCTCGGCGCTTATCAGGCGCTTTGCCGCCAAATCGCCGCCGGCACGGTCGAGATGTATCCGCAGACCGAAATGCTCGATCTCGTGCTCGTAGATGGCCATGCCAAGGGCATCATTACCCGCAGCCTTCGCACCGGGAAGATCGAGACATTTGCGGCCGACGCCGTCGTTCTCGCGACCGGCGGTTACGGCAACGTCTTTTATCTTTCAACGAATGCGCGCGGCTGCAATGTCACCGCTACATATCGTGCGTACAAGAAAGGCGCGCTCTTCGCAAATCCTTGTTACACGCAGATTCACCCGACCTGCATTCCGGTCAGCGGGCAGCATCAATCCAAACTGACTTTGATGTCGGAGTCGCTCCGCAACGACGGACGCGTCTGGGTTCCGAAGCAACAACGTGACACGCGCACGCCGGGCGAAATCCCCGAAGCTGAGCGCGATTATTATCTCGAACGCAAATACCCGAGCTTCGGCAATCTTTCGCCACGCGATATCGCCTCACGCGCGGCGAAGGAAGCTTGCGACGACGGTCGCGGCGTGGGCGAAACTGGCCGCGGCGTTTACTTGGATTTTGCGGACGCGATCGCACGCCTGGGCGAAAAGACAATTTGCGAGCGCTACGGCAACCTCTTCGACATTTACGAAAAGATCACCGGCGAAAATGCGTATCAGCGCCCGATGCGGATCTATCCCGCCGTCCATTACACGATGGGCGGGCTCTGGGTTGACTACAATCTGATGAGCAACGTGCCCGGCCTGCACGTCATCGGGGAGGCTAACTTTTCCGATCACGGCGCGAATCGACTCGGCGCCAGCGCGCTCATGCAAGGCCTCGCGGACGGATATTTCGTGCTCCCGTACACGCTGCCGATTTATCTCGCCGGCCAAATTGGGAAACGGCCTTCGGTTGATCATCCGGAATTCAAAAAGGCCGAAGCCGGCGTGCGTGCGCGGGTGAAACGGTTGCTCGATGTGAACGGGAAACGCTCGCTGGATTCATTCCACCGGGAACTCGGCCTGATGCTGTGGGACAAATGCGGGATGGCGCGGAACGCGGCCGGATTGCGTGAAGCACTCGCGCGCATTCCTCAGTTACGCGAGGAATTCTGGCGCGACGTTTCTGTGCCGGGGGAAGGCGAAGAGTATAACCAGTCGCTCGAACGCGCGGGGCGCGTGGCCGATTTTCTTGAATTTGGCGAACTGATGTGCACGGATGCGCTCACGCGCGACGAATCGTGCGGGGGTCATTTTCGTGAGGAGCATCAAACCGCGGAAGGAGAAGCGCTGCGCGACGACGAAAACTTCGCCTCGGTTTTGGCGTGGGAATTTCAGGGAAACGGTGTGATCGCTCCGCCGAAACTGCACCGTGAGCCACTTGCCTATGAAGCGGTCGAGCTCGCGCAGCGAAGTTACAAATGATGCGCCTGGCTAAACACAACTCCCGTCATCTTGAGCGAAGCGCAGCGGAGTCGAAGGACCCCGTGAAATTCACCTCCGCGATAGAATCTTGGGATCGAGGGCCCGACCTCGCCCTGTCGGGCTGCGTAACGAGTTCGACTGCGCTTCGCGTCGCGAAATTCCGCTCAGAATGACGACACGTCTGCGGAGAGGCGCGCTCGGTTTTGCCTAACGATCGATGAATTTCAAACTCAAGATCTGGCGGCAAACGTCCCCTGCAATCCGGGGCAAGTTGAAGAAGTATGAGGTCAGCGACATCTCGCCAAATACCTCCTTCCTCGAGATGCTCGACATCCTCAACGAGCAACTCATCGACACCGGCGACGAGCCGATCGCTTTTGAGTCCGATTGCAGGGAAGGCATCTGTGGCACCTGCGCGCTCACGATCAATGGCGAAGCACATGGACCGGATCATCCCGGGGCCGCGTGCCAGCTTTACATGCGGCGCTTTCAAGACGGCGCGACAATTGTGGTGGAGCCATTTCGCGCAAAATCGTTTGGTCTTATCAGGGATCTGGTCATCGATCGCAGCGCACTGGATCGGATCGTCCAGGCGGGCGGTTTCATCTCGGCACGCTCCGGTTCGGCGCCCGAAGCGAATTCGATTCCGGTTTCAAAACATGATTCCGACCGCGCGATGGAAGCGGCGGCGTGCATCGGTTGCGGCGCCTGCGCGGCGGCGTGTCCGAACGCCTCGGCGATGCTGTTCACGGCGGCGAAGGTCTCGCACCTCGCCTTCCTGCCGCAAGGCGCACCCGAGCGGACGACGCGCGTTCTGAAGATGGTGCGCACGATGGACGCGGAAGGCTTCGGCAACTGTAGCAACACCTTTGAGTGCGAAGCGGTTTGCCCAGCCGAGATCAGTGCGAGTTTGATCGCGAAGTTAAATCGCGAGTACACTGTCGCCGCTCTGCGCGAGAGCGCGGGCGAATAATTGCATCACAAGCCAATCGTCTCGCAGGCGCAGGTCCACAGGTCGGGATCGAGTTCTGCCTTCGCGCGCTCCCCGAGGCACTGCGCTTCGTCTCTGTTCCGCAACACTGCAAAGACCGTTGAGCCGGAGCCCGACAGCAACGCGGCGAGAACTTCTTGTTGCCCTCGCAGCCACGACTTCAATTGCGCGAGGAAGACGTACTTTTGAAACACCGGGCGCTCGAGATCGTTCAATAAAGTTCGATCACCCAGCTCCTGCGGCCGATAGTCAACATCGGTCAATTCGCTTGAGTCCCGCCAGCGAGAGTAGGCCCAGCCGGTGGGAACAAGGAACGCCGGCTTCAGAAGAAGGAGCGGCAGCGCAGGGCGAAAATCGATTGACGTCACCAGTTCCCCTCGCCCGCGGCAGATCGCGGCCGATCGCAAAATGAAAAACGCTACGTCCGATCCGATTTCAGCTGCAATGCGGAGCAAGTCGTTAGGATCCAGCGCGGTCGCAAAAAGCTGATCCAGACCGAGGAGAGTCGCAGCCGCGTCACTGCTTCCGCCGCCGAGTCCGGCGCCATGTGGAATGTGTTTCTGAAGCGTAATGCGAACTCCCGCATTCACGCTCGCAGCAGCCATAAATGCGCGAGCAGCACGCACGACGAGATTATCTTCGCCCGATGGAATCGAGCTGTCATCGGACTGAAACTCCACTTCGGCAGTCTGATCTTTTTTTTCAATCGTCAGGACGTCCCGGAGGGAAATCGGAAGCATCAGCGTCTCGATCTCGTGAAAGCCGTCACCGCGCCGCGCCAGGACTTTGAGCGAGAGATTGATTTTCGCTGGCGCGGAAAGCTGCATAGAATCGACTCTGCCTGCGACCGCTCCCGAATCACAGAATGAAGTCGTCGAAACCAAACATTGCAGCGCGCGATCGGCTAATTGTTGCCCTCGACCTGCCGACAGAGCGGGATGCGTTACAGGTCGTCGAGACTCTCGCGGGCAGTGTCTTTCACTATAAGATCGGGCTGCAACTTTACACCGCGGCGGGACCCGCGGTTGTGCGCGCGGTGGCGGCGACCGGTGCGAAAGTCTTTCTTGATCTCAAGCTCCACGACATTCCCAACACCGTCGCGAAAGCAGTGGGTGTGGCGGGCGAACTCGGCATCGAGATGCTGACGGTGCATCTGAGCGGAGGGCGCGCGATGCTGGAAGCGGCGGTGTCGGCTCGGCGCGGCGATCTCCTGCTGCTCGGCGTCACGGTTCTAACGAGCATGGATGCTGAATCTCTGCGCGAAACTGGAATCAATGATTCAATCGAAGACCACGTCGTGAAATTAGCGCGGCTCGGTCGGGAATGTAGAGTCGGCGGGCTCGTGGCGAGTCCGCACGAGATCACTGCGCTGCGGACAAATTTAGGAGAAGCGGTCACGCTCGTAACGCCGGGTGTCCGGCCTGATTGGGCTGAAGCTGGTGACCAAAAGCGGTTTACCTGGCCGCGTCAGGCCATCGCAAGCGGCGCGGATTACCTGGTGATAGGAAGACCGATAACTGCACATCCAAATCCCCAGGAAGCGGTGGCAATGATTGTCGGCGAAATGGAGCAAGCGGCGCGGCCGTGACGGCAACGTTCGATGTGCTGCACGTGATCGATGATGCAATGCCGCACGCAGCGGCCCTCAACATGGCGATCGACGAGGCACTCCTCGAACTCGCTGACGCGCCAACGTTGCGCTTCTACAAATGGAAAATCCCTTCCCTCTCCTTCGGCTATTTTGGTCGCTTTGCCGAAGTCGCGAATCGGGCCAGCCAGCTCGCAATTGTGCGGCGCTGGACTGGAGGAGGAATCGTGGGCCACGAAAGTGATTTTACCTACTCTTTCATCATCCCTGTCGGTTTCTCGGTTTTCTCGGAGTCGCCCCGGTCGATCTACACCGCGGTGCACAGTGCGATCGCGCGCGTGTTAATCGCAAATGGACTGTCGGCGACGAACGCATTAACGGATGCGCCGAAGTTTTCCGAAGCATGTTTTGCGAATCCTGTCCGCGCCGACGTGCTGATCGCGGGCCAGAAAGTGGCGGGCGCAGCGCAGCGACGAACCCAACGCGGCCTACTCCAGCAAGGAAGTATCCAAGGGATTCAACTGTCGCCGGATTTCGCTCACCAATTCGCGAATGCTCTTTGCGATCGCCCCGCCTATCGGAATCTGCTTCCTGCGGTAGAACAGCGAGCGACGGTTCTGGCATCGGAAAAATACGCCACCGAATCCTGGCTGAAGCGGCGTTAGAAGTGGTGAATTCCCTCACCGCGACCCGTAAGGCTAAGTCAGCTATAATTGGTAGCGTCATTCTGAGCGGAGCGGAGCGAAGTCGAAGCCGCCACGCAGCCCGAAGAACGAGGCCGGGCTTTCCGTCCCGTGATCGGACCTCAAGATAATGCCGCGGATCCCTCGAGTTTGCTCGGGCTGACGCGCCTGCGTTGCATTTATGAGACGCCTTCTAGGACAAGTGAACTGCCCGGCGACTGGTTTGCTGATTTAATTTTTATGGCGCTTATAGGCGAAATTGTCGTTCGTACACTGCACCGCTGCTTCGGCAGCCTTGCACCACTTGTTTTGACTTTGAAAAACTGGTCTCCTATCCTGCAGTAGTGGAAGTTTTCGCACGATCTCGCGGCCTCTCATCATCCGCGGATGATGCACTCAAGCGTATCGCGCTGACGGTGCATCCGCAGCTCTGCGAAGTGGAGTCGCGGATCGCGCAGCAGGCGTCCGCCTTCGACCCCGCGATCGAAGGCTATGTGGCTTACGCGGTTGGCGGTCGCGGAAAACGCCTGCGGCCATTAATCGCACTCCTCAGCGGCGGCGCGACGCGAACCATCACTTCCGCGCACCTCGACCTAGCGGTAATCGTCGAGTTAATTCACGTCGCGACTTTAGTGCACGATGACATCATCGACGAAGCAGAACGGCGGCGGGCGCAACCGACCGTAAACGCGCGCTGGGGGAACTCGTTGAGCGTGCTGCTCGGCGATTGTTTGTTCGCGCACGCCCTCCACCTCGCGACGAGCTTCGACAATGTAGAGATCAGCCGGGGAATCGCGCGCGCCGCTCGCGAGGTTTGTTCGGGAGAAATTATTCAGACCCAGCGCCGCTTTGATTTGCACCTGGGAATCGAGGATTACCTCCGGATTATCGAAATGAAAACCGGGTCGCTGTTTGCAGCCGCCGCTGGATTCGGAGCAATCATAAGCGACGCCGATGCCGAGAGCGTGGCTTGCTTGCGCGAGTTTGGAACGAAGTTTGGCACCGCCTATCAGATTTATGACGACTGCGTCGACCTCGCCGGGGATGAGAGCGCCACCGGGAAGACACTGGGGACCGATCTGCGCAAAGGGAAACTGACGCTCCCAGTCCTGTTGCTGCTCAGCGCCGCTCCCGCGGCGGTCGAGCGCAATCGTTTCAGTGACCTGATTCTTGACGGAAAAACGAAAGAGATTGGTGAGCTGCTCGCCAGCGTCGCGAAAGGAAATCCGCTGAATGCGTCGATTGACGCCGGCCAGCAAATGGCTCGCGACGCGCAGGCCGCGCTCGATGGCATGCGATCGACTCCGCACCTCGAATCGCTCCTCGAGTTGGGCAGTGCACTGAGCGCGATGCTCGGCCAACTGCGGCCGTAGCGCTTTCGGACGTGCAGGTAAAGATCAGCGAGCTGCCGGAGGGCGAGCGGCCACGCGAAAAGCTTCTGAAACGCGGCCCTTCGGCGCTGACCGACCCGGAACTAATCGCGATCCTGTTACGGACCGGACTGCCGGGCGCGAACGCCGTCGACGTCGCGCGTCAGCTGCTCGACCGCTTCCAGAGCTTAACCAGCCTGAGCCGTTGCACCGTGGATGAAATCTCCGGGATTCCGGGCATCGGAGAGGCGAAAGCGCTTCAGCTGGTGGCCGCGTTTGGTCTCGGGCAGCGACTTGCGCGCGAGAGGCTCTCCCAGCAAAAGATCGACTCGCCCGAGCTGGTTTATGAACTCGTCGGTTCAGAAATGCGGGCGCTGCACAAGGAATCGCTGCGGGTGATTCTTCTCGACACGCGCTATCATTTGATCCGTCTGCATGAGGTGTCGCTCGGTTCAGTCAACGAAAGTATCGCTCATCCGCGGGATGTCTTTCGGCCAGCGGTGATCTTTTCGGCCTACGCAGTGATCGTGGTCCACAATCATCCCTCGGGTGATCCGGCGCCGAGTCAGGCGGATCACAGTTTGACGAGACGTCTCGCGGAAGGCGCGGAGCTACTCCAGATCAAACTGCTCGACCACATCATCATCGGCTCTCCCGCGGAGGAGAGGCTGCCGTACTTCAGTTTCAAGGAAGCGGGCGTGCTTTGAAGATTCATTCGACAGCGATCGTCGATTCGGCGGCGCGAGTCGCGGAGGATGTTACCGTCGGCGCCTACTCGATCGTCGGCTCGGGAGTGACAATCGCCCCCGGCTGCGCGTTGCAATCGCACGTTGTGCTCGAAGGCGCAGTGCAAATCGGACCGGAGAACCTGATCGGGCACGGCACCGTCATCGGAGCGCCGCCGCAGGACCTGAATTTCGATCCAGTCATGAGTAGCAGCGTCCGAATCGGCAAAGGGAACGTTCTCCGCGAATATTGCACGGTCCATCGCGGCGCAATTCCGGGGAGCGCAACCGTCATCGGCGACGACAATTTCTTCATGGTCGGAGCGCACATCGGCCATAACTGCGCAATCGGAAACGGCATCATCATCGCGAATAATTGCCTTCTCGGCGGACATGTTCGTGTCGATGACCGTGCCTTTCTCGGCGGCGGGACGACGCTGCATCAGAATATGCACGTCGGCCGGCTGGTAATGGCGCAAGGCAATTCCGCGTTCGGCAAAGATATCCCGCCTTTCGTCCTCGCGGCTGAGCGCAATTTCGCGTTCGGCATCAATCTCATCGGATTGAAGCGCGCCGGGTTTAGCGTTGCGGAACGCGAGGAGATCAAACGCGCGTTCAAGCTTCTCTATCGGAGCGGACTCAACACCCGGCAGGCGTTGGCAAAAGCGGCGGAGGCGGAATTCGGTTCGCTCGGCCGCGAGTTCTTCGCCTTTGTCGGCAATGCAAAGAAGCGAGGCATTGTCCCATACCGTCACACGAGCGGTGTGGGCGAATGAAGCGGAGATAATTTCCGACGCTACCGCGGCGCCAACAACGCGACCATTCGACCGGTGCGCCCTTTTTCTGCGCGGTAGGAATAGTAATGATCGAGATCGCACGCGGTGCAGACGCCCGAATCATGAATTTTATCCAAGCCTGCCGCGCGACATTGCTGCACAATTTCCGCCGCGAAATCGACCTCGTAATGCGGCGGGCGAATACACGGGCTGAGCTGCGCGATGATATCAGAAGCGCGTGCGGCGAACCGATCCGTCATCACGCCGATCGCCCGTGGCACAATGCCGAGCTCCGTCCCTTTTCGTCCTGAATGCACCAGGCCGATGATGCGTCTGATCGGATCGACGAGATAAACTGCACAGCAATCCGCGACGTAAATCCCAAGACAGAGACTACGCTGGTCGGTCACGATTCCGTCACAGCCATCGAAACATCGATCTTCCGACAACGCCTGATCGATCTCGACAATCTTGTTGCCATGAACCTGCTGGGCGGTCGCGAACGGCCTCTGCAATAATCCAAATCGCTGACGAACTTCGCGGTGGGCAACGTCCAGGCGACGCAGCACTTCAGCTTTTTCGAAGCCAACATCTATCCCCTGCACGCGTCCGACAAAGGCATGTTCGCAAACGCCAGTCGCCGTCAAGGCGGCGAATTGTTCAACTGGAGGGACTGGATTTTGCAAACGCGCCGCCGGGAGTTGCCGCCAGGTTCGTCACGGATTCGGCCGGGTTGATTGCGACGGCCTCAAAGTCAACGGTGTCGGTTTCGGCGCCGGAGTTGAAAGGGCGTCGGTCTTCACCTTCTTTCGTGTCACCGGCACATCCAATCTGCTCGCGTAAGTGACCTCCGTCGCGGTCACGCGATCGAACTCCGCGAGCGCGGCGTTATAGGTGAAGAGCGCCTGCAAACGCGTGGAACTCGCGGTCGTGAGCTGCACGCGCGCATCCAAAACTTCGAGTTGGGTGCCCGCGCCCGCGCCGAGGCGCGCACTCGCCAACCGCAGCGCCTCCGACGCTTGCTCGACATTCTTTGATTGGCTCTGCACCAATTCCCGCCCCTGCTCGAGATTCGCGTAGGCTTGCTGCACTTCGAGCTCGACCTGACGAACCGCGTCATCCAGCCCGATCTTTGATTCCTCCAGAACCGCTTGCGCCTGCTTCAGCCTTCCGTAAGTCGCGCCCCAATCCCAAATCGCCCAAGTGCCGGTGCCGCCAAAGACGTAACCGGATCGAGTGTCGCGGATGTTGTCGGTGATCGGCGAACTGTTAAAGTCGTATCCCCCAGTCGCATTGATTTGCGGAAAGAATCCCGAGCGGGCGACGCCGACCTGCGCCGAATTGCTGAGAACGCCGGCTTTCTGTTGTTTGAGAAATGGGCGATTCCGCTTCGCAACTTCAATCGCGCCCGCCAGAGGCACGCTCCGCGGCTCGTAACGCAGTTCGCCGACAACTTCGATGGGCGAGTTGTTGCCGCGGTTGGGGTTGAAATCGAGCCCGAGTGTCTTCGCGAGCTGCAATTGCGCAATCCGGTAGGCATTCCGCGCAGAGATCAGCTGCGGATATTGGTTCGACAACGCGACCTGCGCTTGCAGGACGTTGAAGCGCGGAACGGTACCCGCTTCGAATCGATTCTGTTGATCCTGCAACTGGCTTTGCAAAAGGTTCACGGACTCTTCCTGGACACCGATGAGCGCACGATTCAGCAGCACCAGGTAAAATTGCTGGCGCACCGTGGAGACAATTTGATCGATCTCGTTGCGGAACGCGAAGTAGCTGCTGTCGCGCTGAAAATCGGCCGAGCGAATTTGCGACACGATCCGGCCTCCCGCGAAAACGACCTGCGTCGCGACCAGGTTCAGTCCGTATTGTCGTTCGGCGCCGCGCGAGAACCCGCGGCCACCCGTTCCAGTCCCACCGTTAAAGCTGTTCCCGCCGTCGCCTGTGAATCGGCGCAACTGCGGATCAGTGTCCTGAAAGCTCGCGTTCGCGTCCGCTCGCGGCAATGCTTCCGCGCGTAGTTCGAGGTACAGGCCCTTGGTGCGTTCGATCTCCTGGCGTGCGCGCAGAATGTCGGGATTCTGCCGGAGCGCCGTCAAGATCGCCTGGTCGAGCGTGAAGGTCGGCGCGCGGCTCACATTTCGGCCATCGGAACCCGCGAAAATGGAAAAGACCCCGGCGAGAAATACGGCGGTGAAAAATATCGTAAGTCGTTTCATGAAAGCCAGAAGCACCGCCGGCGGAGAGCGTCAACAAGCGCCGACGTGCCGCTAAGCGCTGGGTGTTAACACTGCCAGCGCCGGGGAGCAATCATTTAGATTGGCAGAAATCGAAGATCTTACTGTAGATCTGGAGCCACGCTTTCTGTTCTCCCGGAGTGAGATGGCTCATGATCTTCATGACATTGCCGACCATCTCCTCGCGAATCCGGCGGACCAACGTCGAGCCTTTGGGCGTAATGCAGACCATCACTTTCCGCCGATCCTCCCTCGCGCTCGACCGGACCACGTAACCGAGATTCTCGAGCCGGGCCACTAAACCGCTCGCGGCGGCAGTGGTGTGTCCCATTTTCTGCGCGATTGCAGACATTGTGAGGATTTCCTTGTGATCGAGGGCAGCGAGCAGAAAAAACTGCGGGAAGGACACATTGCCCGGCGCCAGTTCCTTGCAGAGATGCAGGACGAAGCACCGCTGCATTTCCATGATGATGTGGGAAAGCCGCTCGGCGTCCGCACGAATATCGTCCATCTTTCTGGGCTCAACGGGGATGGCCAGCATCGTATTCAACGCCGCTAAGCTAAAATACGAGATGAGGCTGTCAAACCAGGCACCGATAAATTCCGTCGCCGGTTGAGTCGATCACTCGTATCTCTGCACGCATTCTGGATGCTGGCGAGAGCGTCCCGTCATACCGGGCGAAGTCGAGGAACCCCGTGGCCATACGGACGGAGCGCCACGGGATCCTTCGACTCCGCCGCGCTTCACTCAGGTTGACGGCAGTGCGGGACGCCCTCGCCAGCACGCAAGGAATGCGTGCGCTCCCCAGAGGCACAGCTCCGCGAGCCGGATGTAAGTCCACGATTACCAGGTCAGCACTTCGACTTCCGCGCCGGCCGGCAAGATTCCGCCGGGCGGCACCGGGAGCAGAGCGTTCGCGCGGCTCAACGAATAAAGCGCGTGCGACTCCTGCCGCCCGGTCGGTTCGAAAATGTGATGCGCAACGCGACCACGCATGTAATGCGCACGGTCGCCGGGATTAGCGACCTCGCACGCAAGCCGTGCCCGGACCGTTGCCGGAGCAAGCTCGCTCTCGGAAGCGCCAGCCATTTTCAAGAGAGCGGGACGAACAAAGAGGAGAAACGTCACGAACGCCGAGACCGGATTTCCTGGCAGACCGAAAATCGCGCAGTTTCCCCAGCGACCGAACAAGAACGGCTTCCCCGGCTTTACTGAGACGCGCCAAATATCCAGTTTCGCACCAATCGCCGCCAACGCCGGCTTCACGAGATCGAGATCACCCACCGAGACTCCGCCACTGATAATGAGCGCGTCGTTCTCGATTCCTCGCCGCAACGCGCTCTCCATATCTTTGGGATTGTCAGCACAATGTTCGGCCGAAGCGACGATCGCGCCGCAGCCTTGCACCAGAGCATTGAGCAAAACTGAATTGCTTTCATAGACCTGGCCCGGTTTCAACGTGTCGCTGGGGCGCACAAGTTCGTCGCCGGTCGAGACGAGCGCGGCACAGGGCGCGGCGCCGATATTGATTTCGGAGATTCCTTGGGCCGCCAGCAACGCCAGAGTCGCTGCCGAAATCCGTTCGCCGCGCGTGAGAATTTTCTGACCAGGCATGAGATCTGACCCACCTCTCCGCACGTAGTCTCCCATCCTGACCTCGCCTTGGATACTGACAAGCTCCCCATCGACGGAGACTTCCTCCTGCATCACGACCGCGTCAGCACCCTTTGGCACCGGTGCGCCGGTGAAGATGCGCACGGTTTCACCCGAGGAGATCTTCAGTCCGCGGTCAATTCCAGCCGGTTGTTCGCCGATCACTCGCAGCTGCCCGGCCGGGCGGCAATCCTCCGCCCTGACCGCATACCCGTCCATCGCGGAGTTGTCGAATGGCGGCAGCGGTACCCGCGCGTAAAGATCTTGCGCAGCAAAACAGCCGAGTGCGGCAGTGAGGAGCGCGGACCGTGACGGAAGAGGGCCGACGGCTCCGAGAATTGCCGCGCGCGCTTCCTGTTCCGAGATCATCGATTAACCATGGACATCAGGTCTCGAAGCGAGTGTGGCGCGCCAACTGCCGGCTTCCCGCTCGCCTGCGCAAGAAGAGCCTCACCCTAAACCAATATTGCGCAATTTGGTGGGGCAAAAGCGCCATGACTGCCGCAGGGCCCTGAGCAGAGCTCGAGCGAAGAAATTCGTCGCAACTAATTGTCCGCCTTATCATTTCACTCGAACAACCTCGATTCTGTCTGTTTGCTACAGTTTTCACATTCGCGGCAGAAACTCCCGATATCCTAGTAATTATATCACGAAAGCTAAGTCACCGCATACACGCTGTTTACTCGTTAGACGGTGGGCCTGCTGCCGGTGATGGGTATTGGTTATGCTGTAATTTTGTCGGAACATCATCAACGCCCAGGGAATCGGGATGGCGTCGAACAACCTTGGAGAAAATTATTAACATGAAAATCGCCATCTTTCGAAAACTCGCGCCCGCGGCGGCGTTGCTTGGGCTGCTGCTGCTATTCTCTGCGGAGCGGGCAAACGCAGTCACGGTCACTTACACCTTCGAGCAGTTCACCGATGCCCCAACGTTCCCACCGCTAGGAGGTCCCATAGTCAACTTCACTCCGCTGCTCAATGTCGCCCCAGATTCAGGGCCGGCATCGTTTCAAGCGAATTTCACCTCGCCCAACGACCCCGCCGGGTTCGCTGTCTTGAATTTCCAACCCAATCTGTTGTTGTCCGGTAATGCCCTCTTCACGTCGGTGGCAGGCAACACGCTTACGATCACATTGAACGAGCCCGTCGTCAGCGTTAGCCTCGATTTCTCAACCCGGCTCGCCGCCACGCTTGAGTTCACCTCGCTCTCGGGAAGCACCAGCGTTATCAGTACTTCCCAGGGCGCTAATCTGGGTGGAATCCTCACGTTTAGCAGCGCCGTGCCGTTTTCGACCTTCAATTTGAGCACTGACACCAGCAGCGATTTCGGCATTGACAACCTGACCCTCCGCACTGTCCCCGATACGTCATCGACATTGACCCTGAGCGCTATCGCGGCGCTGTTTATCTTCGGATATCACCGGGTTCGTCGCGAGCGGATGGCCGCGTAAACGTCTCCAGTGCTAAGTAACGTCCCGCGGCCGGCGTCGTACGCACGGCTTCGGCTGCGGCGTTAAAGAAACAGATGCCGGAATCCGGCACGATCTCTGTCGTCAGCAGACGAAGCAATCCGGATATCCGCGGGCAAATCGTCCTCGCTACGCGCGTTTTTGCGTCAGCTCGCGCCCGATCGTTGACGATCCTTACCCCGACCCCATATTCTCGCAACTCATCGGTGAGGTGGCTGAGTGGTCGAAAGCAGCGCTTTGCTAAAGCGCCGTAGTCCAAAAGGCTACCGAGGGTTCGAATCCCTCCCTCACCGCTCCCTCGTAAATTGACGCGGACGGCCTTCAACTTACAACAAATCATTACTGACCGCGCCGGTCCGTTTCTGAACTCTCCCTCACAAAAGTGAATCCTACGGCCCGGTCCCCATGGCGCCGATTGCTTCTGGCGCAGGTTAGAAAAAATGGGATGAGTTCTTTTTGCGCCAAGAACGCTGTCTTTTCGATGCACTTAAATTTGCATTGCCTCACTGATCCACGGCGCTCGGAGTCGAGCACCAAGGCACTGTTCACTTCCTTTTTCATGCGCCGAGGGATAAAGGAACGGGGCCAAAATGGGAAAATCCCGGTTAACCTCCCCAAAGAATAACTCCAGCGCCAATCTCGGCTTCGAAGCCAGGCTCTGGCTCGCCGCCGACAAGCTTCGCAGCAACATGGACGCGGCCGAATACAAGCACGTCGTCCTCGGCCTCATCTTCCTTAAGTACATCTCAGATACTTTTGAGGAGCATCACGCCAAGCTGGTCGCCGGCAAAGGCGAATACGCTGGCGCGAATCCCGAAAATCCCGACGAATACAAAGCGGAGAACGTCTTCTGGGTTCCGAATCATGCTTGACGTCAACACAGTTACTAACCGCTGGCGTTCCGAAGCCGCGCCTTTGTTTGTGAAAACACCTCCACTCCAAGCAAGGCTCGCCCTCGCCAGCGGTGGCTGATCTCGTTATTGTTAGATGGTGACACCCTGTTAGCGATGAAGCAGCCTACGTCACGTTTAAATGCCGATTCTGGTCTGCGACAGCTTCCTGATCTGACGCCGCGCTTATCAGGAGACGACGCTTCGGCCGCAGACTTAGCGACGACACTGCTGAGCCGCCCCGGCTTCACCTTGCGCGGCGGGACGAACGAGATCCTGCGGGGTGTGATCGCGCGGGGACTGGGGCTCAGGTGATGAGCGAGGTCGCGCGTCGGTCACACTGGTAGCGCCGCACCATTGTTTCGTTTCTCAGCGGTGCTCTTTCGGTCACCTTGCTGCTGATCGTTGCATACTTCGGCATTCGTAAGTTCGACACCGGCGGGCGGCTACCGAAGCGCCAACCCAAGACTGAAGCTGAACTGGCGGCCAGGTATGCCGCGGACATGAAGGACGCCGCCGAAAAGAACCGTGCGGACATCGCCCATCTTGTCCAGACCCTATATGCGCGACAGCAGCGCGACCCAAATGCCACGCTCGATTTTCTCCTGCTTTCCGGTGGCGGCGACCGCGCCGCCTTTGGCGCAGGATTTCTCTTGGGTTGGGCATCAGTCGAGGGAGGGAACGCGCTGCCAAAGTTCGACGGCGTTTCCGGTGTCAGCGCCGGCGCGCTTATCGCACCATTCGCCTTCTTGGGAACCCAGGCCGATTTAGAGACGATCGATCGCCTCTTTCGCGATCCAAAGCCGGACTGGGTGGTGCGGCGTGGCATGTTTTTCTTTTTGCCCGAGAACGCGAGCTTCGCCGACGTGCCGGGCCTAGTACGCGACCTGCGTTCGGAGATGGACCTAAAGTTCGCCGAACGAATCGCGCGAGCGGGCTCCGACGGACGACGCGTGCTGCTCATTCAAGCCACCGACGTCGACCTCGGTACTGGTCGCGCATTCGATGCGGTGGCCGCCGCCCGCGAGGCGGTCGCGACAGGTGAGCCAAAGCTCTTCAGCGATATTTTGCTGGCCTCCGCCGCCATTCCAGGCGCGTTCCCGCCGCGCGAGATTCAGGGCAGGCTCTACGCCGACGGTGGCATCACCAGCAACTTCTTCTATGGTGGCCCCATGGAGGAGAGCGACACCTTTGGCGCGACATGGCGGCGCGAGCATCCCAACGTGTCGATTCCGAAGACGCGCTACTGGGTGATCATCAACGAGTACATTCGGCCGACTCCGGTCACGTTGCAGCCGACATGGCCGGCGATCGTCGACCGCAGCATCTTCGTGTCGATCCGCTCGGCGGAAGCGATCGCGCTGCGTCATCTATACGCGATCGCGGAGGCGACGAGGTTACGCGGTGATGGAGATGTCGAAGTGCGCTGGGTCGCCGTGCCGCAAACCTGGAAGCCCCTCAATGATCAACACTTCGATAAAGAGAACATGCGCCAGCTTTCGGCCGAAGGCAGGCGCCTCGGCGCCGACCCCGACTCGTGGATGACCAAAGCACCCTGATGGGCGAGATCGCGCCGATGAAGCCAACCCAGCACTTTGTAGTAACCTTTCGGTTGGTGCGTACTACAATTCTCAAAGTGCTGGGTGGCTTATGTCTTTGTCCGGTCTGTCCCACCGCCCGTTGCGCGCCAAAGTTTTCGGGGTGTCGGGCCTATTGGCTTAACCCGACTCTCCGGCTTGGCCCTTCTTCGCGCTGCCCATCGAGGCGCTATGGACTACTATAGCACACCTATGGCCGCATCCGCGCTGCCTCATCAGCCGCAGAAGGTATGTAGGTGTCTCCGGTCGGAGACATCTCGCGACGTTTGCGCTCCCAGGAGCCTTGAAACGGTCCGGCATACGGGCTCTGAGCATCTCGATCCGCAGCCGGGAGTCGAATTCGCGGACGTGGCTCACCTTTATCCCCTGCCAGTAGACGGGTTCGATGTCGCCCTCGACCGCAGAGGCGAAACAGGCGTCGTGCAGGCGCTGAGTGACCATTTCGTCTGCTTCTTCGCACTGAGCGGGCGAAGTCAGGATCTGCGCACGGTGTCTACGGCCGTGTGCGGGTCAGATCCCAGATTTCGACGCGCAGGTCGTCGCTGCTCAGGAGCACGCAGTCGCGATGGTGCACGCCGGGCGAAAGCGCTTGTGCGAGACGGGAATACGAACGTTCTGCGTCGCCGCCGGTTACCGTGTCGAGATGTCGCATTAAACCGCTTGCGGCGCGATACTGTGGGGCATCGGCGCTATTGGACTAGCCCACCCGTGTTCTTCACTGCGCCGACGAACGGTGCGCTTCAACCCACCGTTTGTCTCACGTTGGGGACATCTAACCACGAGGAAGACCTCACCGTGTCGGTAACGGGCTACAGACACGGTCCCTGGCCAACCGACGAGGTCTCCGCAACGCTTTAGAAGGCGATCGCCATCTCAGAGCGGCGCGTGCGCGTGCATAGCTGTGCACCTTGCTCCTCCGCTTCGCGGACGTGTCGCCCATTGGGCGACATTCGCGTTCAGCCTGCATCGCGAGTAGGTATCTGCGGCGGTTGGCCACCAGCTGCGCCTGTTCCTCCGGCCCGATCACCAGTAGATTGGCCCCTGCCCCCGCATTGACCTGCACCGATGCGCCAGGCGCCTTGAAGCGGTCGGGCATCCGGGCCCGGAGCATCTCGATTGCGACACTGCCTCAGCGCCTGTTGTCTAACCTGAACAAGCACTTGTCCGACGCCCTAACAGCGGCCAAGTCCAGTTCCTCTTCCACCACAAGCATAAATCAAATGGTGCTGAGATCACCAAGCGCTCACGCTCGGATAGGAGTAAGAGCCGCTGGACCACACATCCATCGCGCAAACCCGCGCAGATCTATCTTGAGTTTTTTATTTGTTTGAACGTTGCTTTGTAGTGAGCAAGCGTTCTACGTCAGACTACGCCGATGATCGAGCCGACAACATTTTGCGCCGGACGACCGCGAGGCCAAACACTGCAGCGCTTAGCATCAAGAGCGTCGAGCCCGTGTCCGGTGTCGAGAATATGCGGAAGCTATCTCCCAGAGGCGTATCGGAAGAGAGGCCTGGCTGCCCTGCAGCTGGAGTATAAATGGTTGGACCGGACGGGTTCTCCTGAATAGTAACCGTGTTGCTAAGCATCAGAGAGGGAAGCCCCGTGTCAGCCAGCAGCCCCCCGTTATCGTTCGAATAGAAAAAGATTAACTGGGTCAATCCTGATGCGGAGCTTGTTGCCGAATCGAACCGCAGGATGTCGGACACGTGCCCGCTCGCGTCGAGGAGGACGACATCGCCTACGACGAGGGGATTCACCTGAGGGTGCGCCGTAAAAGCCAGAGCACTCGACAGACCGCCCGGTCCCGGATCGGCCGTGAGCATGCCCAGAAAGGGGACGATGAAGCCGTTAGGAAGCTCGAGCTGGCCTTGGCCGTTCTCGTGGAAACTAAAAGTGGGAATTATTGGCTGCGCGCAAAGTGTGTGGACGCTAAGCGTTAGATCGAATACGAGCGCGAGGAGAAGGCGGGAGATTTTCATAAGTTATTTAGCTGGGTTTGGGTTTTGTCTCCCCGAGTAATGCCCTTCGCCGGATTTACTGCGGAGCGGAGCTGAAATGGAGTTATGCATTGCAGTGCTTTAATCCACCGGAATGTGTTAACGAAATTCTGAAACGGTTGTCAATCATCTAATTTTTGGCGGAGCACTACGCGCGCGGGCGCGTGTATTTCTGCCCGCCTCTAGTTTACGAGCTTCGCTGCCGGACGGCCGAGCTCCATCCTGTCATTCACTTTTGCGATCCGGCACGCTTTGTAAAGAACATGCGGTGAGTGGCTCAATCAGCTTTGCTGTTGAGCCACTGGTTGAGTTCAACGTTGCGAAAAGGTGCGGATTTGCCCTTCAAAGCTGCAGGCGGATAAGGTTGCCGGTTCCGATCTCGGTGATAAAAAGTGCGTTGGAGCATTCGTCCAAAGCCATGCTCGTCGGTGTAATAAGACAACCGGAAATGACGGTCCCTCTGCCTTTTGGGAAGGCAAATCGCAGCAGCCGCCCTGGCTGCGACAGTCCCGCGCCGCCGAATTCCAACACGAGAAACTGAGAGGCGGCGTTGGTTCGTGAATCCAAAGGCAGAACGTCGATGGCGCTGGTCAAACCACTGATTAAAGGGTGGTAGTCGCCACCCGGTAAATCAACTAATTGCACGCTGGCCGCGCCAAAACCAAATGGGAAGCCGGTCAAATATGGCACGAGCAGATCGTTGCCGAAGAAACGAATACTGTCGGGCACGGGCTGAACGGTCGGCGGTCCTGTCTGCAAGGTGTTTGGCACGCTGGCAAAGTGAACCAAGGTTGAGCTCGCGCCGCTGTTCGCATTTACGTCCGCAATGAGATTCAAGCTCGCATCGACGACGAACAATGAGCCGTCGCGAACGACAACCCCGAAGGGATTGGAGCTTACCACGTTCTCTGGAAAGTCGGGCCGCGGCGCTGCCACATAGTCAGGGAAGTTGGTCACCAATCGGACGGTGAGAGATCCGCCAGGTCCGTCGCCCAACGTCAGCGTTTCTCCGCGAGCAAGTGCGGCCCTGTCCTCCGGTCCCAAACGAAACCCACTTGTGTTCATTTCTAGTTCTGCGCTGAAGTGCACCTCCAAGACAGAGCTAAACAGCCTGGAGGCCGGGTGAGGATTTGGTTTTTCCGAACCAGGAACGGGACCGGGCAAAGTGGCGTTTCCACTGCCGATAGTAACGTAGAGGGTGCGGCCTCGCATCGCCAGACCATCCGGCCCCGAGGGTGCGGGCTCCGCGCCGATCAAGTTGAGCGCCGACGGAAGACCACGAAGAAGAGTGCGCACAGCACCGCTGTTGGGGTCAATGATTGAAATTCGGCCGGTATTGGGAGTGGCTGTGCCTTGTTCCGCAACCAGGAGATTGTCCTTTGGGGAGAAGATGACTTTAGTGGGTGCTCGCAACCCGGAGGCAAAGACGGGCGCGGGACACTGCGCGTTTGCCGACACAGCGCTGAAGATTGCGAGATAGACAAGTGAACGAATGAGGGCGACGGGTTTCATGGCGGGAGCTTCTATGTTGAGTCGATCACCACTACAAACAGGAAACGCGGGGCAAAGTGATCATTGGGACGGAAGATTCTTTTCATTTCTCCGAACGACTCACTCGTTCAGAAGCGAAGCGGGAAGAGAGAAAGGTGCTTTGCTGGAGACGCCTTAGAGACTTGACGCGCCGCCAGCATGAGGGCGCCGTTTCGGACGAGTCGAGCTTTATTTTGCAAATGCCTTAGCCCAGATCATTACGAGCAGCGGCAGGACTCGTTGTTGCAAGCGCATGCGAACGCTTCAATCTAGTTGCACAAAAAGGCCGTGACCACAGCGTAGCTCCGCCCAGCCGGCCCTCGCCGTAATCGGTCGGCGAGACTGCGAAGGAGGATGGCCGTCAGCTACGCTGAGGCCGTGCGAACTTTGATTGGCAGAAATCCGGTTTCGCTCAAGCTTGGCAGCGGTTCAATTTGGCGCTCGACGCGTGGAATCGGCAGGAACGCGCCTTAGATGCCAGAACGCTCCGCAACCCTGCGCGGCGTTCCCCCACGTCGGCCCGTGTTGAGCTTTATTTTTGCTTAGTTCGCGGAGATTCTACTATCATTACGAGTCGTCGCAGACGCCTCAAGGCAGCGCGGTGGCTCTTCCCGCAGAAGGCCGAAATTCACGGTAACCCCTCCTTTCTGTTCTTGCGGCTCATCAAGCCGCAGAGACTTTTGCTGCATCTCCGTAACCGGCGTTGCCCGAAAGCAGGGAGGCAATCGTGCAAACTGGTTCCTCGCTCAATGGCTTACCGCTTAGGCTGCTTGTTTCCCACCTCATTAGGCTCAGCTAAATGCTCGCACCGCCAATCGTCCTAATTTTTCGCTTCGTACTTGTCGATCAGAGCCTGGAAGCGCGGATCACTTCGCAGCGGGTCCCAGACAGGATCCAGCTTAAGAATCGGGACGTTGAAGTAATTCGGTGTAGTGAGCAAATGATCTAACAGGCTAAACGCGTGGTCTCGTTCGCCGGTCCATGCGTAAATTTGCGCGAGCGTTTCCGCGATCCCCGGACCATCAAAAGCGTCTTGCGATTCCGGTAGCAATTCAACCGCGCGCTTTCCTTCCTTGATCGCCTCCTCTTTCCGGTTCAAGCCCGCTAAAATTAAGCCAAGCTGCGCATGTCGAAAGGCGTCCTCGGGACTTTCACGCACGAGCTGCTCCGCCATTACCCGCGCGTGTTCGAATGCCGTCTGTGCCTTCACTTGGTTTCCCTGGAACCTGTACATCAAACCTTGGAGGTAAGCCTTCGGAGTGGGCGCAGTATTGAACCCGGTCAATGTTTCTTTAGGGAATTGTTGGATTACCTGAAGTGCCTCAGGGAATTTTCTTTGGAGCGTGTCGGATCCGGCGTCGGCAGGCGGTCGAGTCGCGCTTTTTCGTTCGGAGAAAGCTTCGCTTGCAACGAGTAGACAATTTTTTGGGCAAGATCCGTTTGAAGAGCGAAGACATCGTCAGACGCGGTCGTAAACGTCTATATCAGCCCACGATGCGATTCGCGGAATTCGGGGTGGGTCCGGTATTGCGCTAACCCAGCCCTCCTGCTTGACCCTCCCTTGCGCCACCCGCTTCAACCGCGGTGTCTTCAGGACTCCCACCATTGGTGGAACTTTCACGTGTAGCTTGCATCGCGAGTAGGTATTTGCGCCGGTTAGCCACCAACTGCGCCTGTTCCTCAGGTCCGATGATGAGGAGATTGGCTCCTTGGCCCGCGTGCACTGCCACCGAATTCCCAGGCGCCTTGAAGCGATCCGGCATCCGAGCCCGGAGCATCTCGACCCGCAGACGGGAGTCGAACTTGCGGACGTGGCCCACCACTTCGCCCTGCCAATAGACCGGCTCGACTTCCCGGCGGGGCGGGTTACGGTTACTTCGATTATCCCCTGAGTGGAACCCACTCCGCGGCGATCCGCGCTTCGAGAAGATCGTCGCCTCGCTCGCGCCGGAGGAAACGGCCAGGTGAAGGCGATTTGCAGAACTTCTCTCTTGCCGCGCTGAAGCGACGCAACGTTTCCCAGCGCTTCCCGAAGCTCGCCGGATCGACGGCGGCAAAGTAATGTCCCTACATGGCCGCTGAAAGTTAACAGACAGATCGAGATCGGACACGTCCTCTTCATCGGCATCGTGGGCGACTCGAAGTTCTTGATCGACAAAGGACCGCGCTTTCAGAGCCTGATCGAAAACCAACGTCTGTGAACTCGGGCAATTTCTTCGCCGAACTGAAGCGGCGCAATGTCTACAAGGTCGCGGTCGCGTATACAGTCGTCGCGTGGCTGCTCATTCAGGTCGCGACACAGGTCTTTCCGTTCTTCGAAATTCCCAACTGGGCGGTGCAGTTGGTCGTGTTGCTGCTGATCCTTGGGTTTCCCGTGGCCATGGTTCGCGCTTGGGCCTTCGAGATCACCCCGGAAGGAATCAAGCGCGAGCAAGACGTCGATCGCAGCCCATCAATCGTCCGCAAGACTGGTCGTAAGCTAACTGCTCTGGTCACTGTGCTCGCGGCGGCCGCGCGGTCGGGCTGATGGTCTTTCGCTTTGTGCGTTCGCAGCAAGGCAGCGAAACAGGGAAGCAAAGCGCACTCACAGCCAAAATCGAGAGCAAATCGATTGCCGTCCTGCCCTTCGCCAACCTCAGCGACGATAAACAAAACGCCTACCTCGCCGATGGGATCGTTGATGGAATTCTGACCGACTTGACGAAGGTGGCCGATCTCAAGGTGATCTGCCGCAACTCTGCGATGCAATACTCGTCTGGCGGGCCGGAAAGCTTGCGCAAAATCGCCGGCGAACTCGGCGTTGCTCACATCCTGGTGGGTAGCGTTCAGCGCATCGGGCCGAAGCTCCGCGTCAATGCGCAACTGGTCGATGCCATGACTGGCGCGCAAATCTGGGCGGAGGGTTATAACCGTGGGGTGGCGGATATTTTCGCCGTCGAGAGCGAAATTGCCGAAGCAATGGTTGCCCAGCTGCGCGCGAAACTTTCGCCCGGGGAAAAAGCGGCGATGGTGAGCAAGCCGACCTCCGATTTGGAGGCGTTCCAACTTTACACGCAGGCGCGCGAACTTCTCGCGACCTCAGTTGTGGCGCAGGGCGAGGAGAAGAGATTGCAGGCCGTGCGGCTGCTCGAACAGGCGACTACGCGCGATCCGGAATTTCTTCGTGCTCATTGCACTCTCGTTCGGGTCCACAGCGAACTTTATCTTTTGGGAATGGATCATACGCCGGCGCGCCTGCGCATGGCTGAAACCGCCTTGCAAAATGCCATGCGCCTGCAGCCCGATGCCGGTGAGACTCATCTCGCTTCTGCCTTCCTGCTTTACTGCCAGCTCGCGTACGATGGCGCTCGCCAGGAATTGGCCGCGGCCCAACGCGCGCTCCCGAATGAGCCGCTCGTCTTCGAGCTTGCCGGATATATGGACCGACGCCAAGGCCGCTGGCGAGAGTCGGAGCGCAATCTGCGTCACGCTCTCGAATTGGATCCGCGCAACTTTTATTTCCTGCAACAGATGTCCCTGAGTTACGAACAGCAGCGGCGTTTCGACGAGATGCGCATCATCATGGACCGCGCCTTGGCGGTGGCGCCTAACGATCCAGGCGCGCGGCTCAATCGCGCCGTGATCGATCTCTTCGCCCGCGGTGACACCAAGGTGGAGCGACACCGTTCTCGACGCAATGATTCGCGAGAGCCCGCAACTAAGCCTGGAATTGGCGGTTGAGCTGATCCAGCTCGCATTGTACGAGCGCGATTTCAGCGCGGCCGAGCGTGCACTGGACGGGATGGGAGAAACGGGCGGACTCGAGGATGCCTTTGTTTTTCCGCGTGCCTGGTACGGCGGTTTGATTGCGCAGGGAAAGCGTGACGCCGCCGGTGCTCGCGCCATGTTTACTGCCGCGCGTGCGGAAGTCGCCAGGATGCTGACTGGCCAATCCGAATTTCCGCAACCTCTCTCCGTGCTGGCAATGATCATGCAGCGCTTGGAAACAAAGAACAAGCCGTGACGGAAGCTCGTCGAGCGAGCGAACTGCTTCCTATTACTCAGGATGCAATCATCGGTGCCGCGATCTTAAGACATCTGGCGATCACGTATGCCTGGTGCGGAGACAAAGATCGCGCGCTCGAAAATTTATCGATCCTGAGCAAGATTCCGAGTGACGTGAACTACGGGACGTTGCGTCTCGATCCTATTTGGGATTCTGTTCGTGACGATCCGCGCTTTGAGAAAATCGTAGAGTCGCTCGCTCCGAAAGAATGATGTAGAGGTGCTTGCGCCAAGCACCTAAGCTCACGCGCCATGGCGGATGAGGAAAAGACAAAACCGCGTTTAGAGATCGCGCATGTCCTCTTCATCGACATCGTCGGTTACTCGAAGCTGTTAACGAACGAGCAGCGGGAGCGGCTGCAGGAGCTGAACCGCATCGTGCGCGAGACGGAGCAGTTCCGCGTCGCCGAAGCAAACGACAAACTGGTGCGCATTCCGACGGGCGATGGGATGGTGCTCGCCTTTTTTACCAGCCCGGACGCTCCCGCGCGCTGTGCGATCGCGATCGATCGCGCGCTGCGAAAGCGGAGCGATCTCCCCCTGCGCATGGGCATCCACAGCGGACCGGTCGACCTGGTCGAGGATGTGAACGATAAGCCGAACCTGGCCGGTGCGGGAGTGAACATGGCGCAACGCGTGATGGATTGCGGAGACGCCGGGCATATTTTGCTCTCCGCGCGCGCGGCGGACGACCTCGCCCAATACGCCGAGTGGAAAGCGCAGCTCCATAGCCTTGGTGAAGTGGAGGTGAAGCACGGCGTGCGCGTGCGCGTCGCCAGTCTCTATAACGAAGAAACTGGAAATCCTGCCTTACCCCGAAAGCTGCAACGGCAACGACTCGTTAGGCGCCGCCGCATCCAGATCAGTCTCGCAACAGTCGCCATCCTATGCATAGGCGTCTTGCTCGGTCTATGGGCCTGGCAACGACACAACAGGTCACTCCAGCGCGCCGCCACGGCAGCGGCGGCGCAGCGGGAGAAGAGTGTCGCGGTGCTTCCTTTCGAGAACGTAAGCGCCGGCGAAGACAATGAGGTCTTTGCCGGCGGCGTTCATCGCGAGGTCCTACTCAATCTGGCGAAGCTCGCCGATCTGAAAGTCATTAGTCGAACGAGCGTGATGCGTTATAAACCGGGACCGGAGCGTAACCTAAAGCAGATCGCGGAACAGCTAGGGGTTAACTATATTGTCGAAGGCAGCGTGCAACGTGAAGCCAGCCACATCCACGTCACGGTAGAGTTAATCAACGCGCGGACAGATGCACATGCCTGGGCCGAGACCTACGATGGTAACCTGGCCGACGTTCTTACATTTCAAAGCGAGATCGCACAGCGAATAACCAACCAGTTAGGCGCCAAGCTATCTCCTCGGGAGAGCACTGAGCTAGCCCGCCGACCTACTCAGGATATTGCTGTCTTCGAAGCTTACATTCGCGCGCGTGCTCTGATGGAAACTACCGGCGACGACGGCGACGACAAGTTCAGAGACGATTTCACGCGCGCGGTGCAGTTGCTGGAACAGGCGGTGGCGCGCGATTTTCAGTTTGCCGGCGCTTACTGGGCACTTAGTGAAGCTAACATTCAGTTATACCACAATGGTGATCCACCTAACACAGATTTTCGCACGCGCGCGGAAGCGGCCTTGGCAGAGGCACAACGAATCGCGCCCGAAGCTGGTGAGACGCTTCATGCCCAGGCCCGGGTCATTTACTACGGCTACCTCGACTTCACCCGCGCACTGACGACGTTGGAAGAAGCGGCCAGGTCTCTGCCAAACAACGCCGAAGTAACGATGACCCGCGGACTTCTCTACCGCCGCTTTGGACGCTGGCAGGAAGCCCTCGCGCAATTCAAGCGAGCGACAGAGCTGAACCCGCGGGATCCTGGTGGTTATATGATTGCCGGAATGGCGGCCGTGGCGTTACGCTGGTGGGATGATGCCGCGAGCATGCGCGCGCGACTAACTAAACAGTTTCCGCGACTAAGCCAAAGCGCCCACATGGAGGAGGGACTGACGCTGCGCTGGCGTGGAAAGGTCGAAGAGGGAAACAAAATCTTCGAGGAGCTTCATTTTGTCATGCCTGACGGTTTTTGGCCTCTCTTTTATATTAGTTTTTGGAGACGGGATTACGAGGAGTGCAGGAAGTTGGTCGCTCAAGCGGCCAAATATCCCGAGCTGGAGGATGATCGTTGGGACAAGGAGCTCCAGCTCCATTTCATGAGCAAATTCCCCTTCGACGAAGAAGCTGCGCGCGCCGCAGAGAAGCGTCTGGAGGAGCGCCTGGCCGGTCCCATCGGCCGGGAACAGGAAGGCGACCTAATCATCGTTTTGAGCAATGTGAAAATGCTGCTCGGAAAGAAAGAAGAGGCAGTTCGTATTGCGGAGCAGTCAGTGCGGCAACACCCAATATCGGAAGACGCGCTCGCCAACGCTGGCCGCCTGAGCAGGCTGGGGGGGATGTACGTCTATGCCGGTGAAAACGAGCGGGCTATGCAGATTTTTATGAAGTTTGTCCAGATTCCGATGGCCGACGGGTACGGTCAATACGGCCCGTTAAAGTATAACCCGATCCTGGACGGACTTCGCCAAGACCCGCACTTCGACGAGATCCTGAAGCAATCGCAACAGCCATTCCCGAGGCTATAGCTACAATATGTTCGTAGTGAGCGAGGGCAATCCATTAGGAAAAAGGTCAGCCATAAGTGGGGCGACATTCTTGCGGCCTGTTTCCAGTGCCGCGACAAGAGTGTGGCCAATCTGCGCCGCGCCGACCTTTTCGACGCTCGTTATTCCAAGCGACGACAATTAAGCCATAGCACAAATGAACGCCGATGATGCGCAACTGGAGATCGCGCATGTGCTTTTTATCGACATCGTCGGTTACTCTAAGCGGCTGGTGAATGAGCAAACCGCGCTCGTTAGGCGGCTCAACGATCTGGTGCGCGCGACCGAGCAAGTTCAGCAGGCGGACGCAGCCGGAAAGGTGATCCGCATTCCAACCGGCGATGGGATGGCGTTGGCTTTTTTTACCAGTCCGGAGGCGCCGGTGCGTTGCGCGATTGAACTGAGCAAGGCGGATCAGCTCGACCCCAAATTGGAGTTACGCATGGGAATTCACAGCGGGCCGGTGGATCCGGTTTCCGATGTGAACGACCGATCGAATGTCGCGGGTGCCGGCATCAACATGGCGCAGCGGGTAATGGATTGCGGCGACGCCGGACACATCCTCCTTTCGAAGCGAGTCGCGGGCGATCTCGGCCAATACAGCAAGTGGCAAACGCAGTTGCATGACCTCGGCGAAGTAGAGGTAAAGCACGGCGTAAAAATCGGAGTCGTTAATTTCGTCGATGGCGAGGTTGGCAATGCCGGCGTGCCCGAAAAAATTCGTCGCTTACGTCGTGGGCAAACAGCAGTCTTTCGGCGCCGAACAATTATCTGGTCGTTCGGTGGAGTTGCGGCTGTGGCCGCCGTGGTCGCGGCATTTTGGATTCAGTCCCGTCGCACTGAACAGGCCCATCCTGTTGTCATCACTGCTCCGGAAAAAAGCATCGCGGTGCTGCCCTTCGAAAATCTGAGCGCGGAGAAAGAGAACGCTTATTTCGCCGATGGCGTCCAGGATGAAATCCTGACCGATCTGGCCAAGATCGCGGACTTGAAGGTGATCAGCCGTACTTCGGTCATGCAGTATAAGAGCGGCACGCCGCGCAATCTGCGCGAGATCGCACAGCAACTTGGGGTTGCTTGTGTTTTGGAAGGGAGCGTGCAGCGCGCGGGAGGCACGGTGCGGGTGAATGCGCAGCTTATCGACGCGCGGACAGACAGACATCTCTGGGCCAAGACCTATGACCGTGATCTGGCCGATGTCTTCGCGATCGAGACTGAGCTGGCGCAATCGATCGCCAACGAACTGCAAGCCAAACTTTCGCCGAGTGAAAAGTCGCTGATCGAAGAACAGCCGACACAGGATCTTGTCGCTTACGATCTCTATGTGCGCGCGACGCCTTTGATCGAAGAGTTCAGATCCGGAAATGATCCGAAGCTCCTTCTCCAGGCGGAGGACTTGCTTAACAAGGCGGTCGCGCGTGATCCCAGCTTTTTCCTGGCCTATTGCTGGTTATCCCGCGCGCACGATCAATTATACTTGGATGATGTCGACCATACCCCCGCTCGCCTCGCTCTGGCAAAGTCCGCCATCGATTCCGCTTTTCGCCTGAAACCCGATTCCGGCGAAGCGCACCTGGCCCTGGCCATGCATCTCTACTGGGGTTACTTCGATTTCGATCACGCCCGGGCGGAACTGGAGATCGCTCGACGCACCTTGCCTAACAACGCGCGCATTTTCCAGGTGACCTCGTTGATTGATCGCCGGCAGGGCCGCTGGTCTGACGCGGTGCGCAATATGGGGCATGCCGGTGAGCTCGATCCGCAAAACCTTACCTTAGCTTACACCGTGGCCCAGTTTTATTTTGCCACGCACAACTACGAGCAGGCCAGGACAGCCCTGGATCGTGTGCTCGCGCTCAAACCAGACGATATCGCTGCGAGGTTAGACCTCGGGGGCGAGCTTGAGATGCATGAGCGCGGCCAAACCGGGAGATGGCACTCCACGATCGAGAAGATTCTGGCCGCCGATCCTGCCGCCGCGGAGGATGAAGAGATGAAGAGCGCGCGATTTACTCTCGCTTTGTACGAACGCGACTTTGCCGCCGCTGAACGTGCGGCGGCCGCGCTTCCCGAGAAAATTTAGAAGACGGGCTCGGCCGGGCTTTTTGGGAAGGCGTGGTTGCTCGCGCCAAGGGAGACGCGGCTGCGGCGCGCGACCCATTTACCCGCGCCCGTGCCGAGCTGGAGGAAGCGCTCCGGAAACGGCCCGACAAGGCTGATCTGCTTGGCAGCCTGGGTGTAATTGATGCAGGCTTGGGTCGAAAAGAAGAGGCGTTGCGCGAAGGGCGCCGGGTGATGGACCTTGTGCCAATTGCCAAGAATCCGCTCGATGGGCTAAGTACGCTGCACTCTTTCGCCTGGATTTGCGCTTGGAGCGGCGAGCGCGAACTCGCGATAGAGCAACTCGATATCCTTGCAAAACTTCCCGGAGGAATAACTTATGGTCAGCTCCATTTGAGTCCGGCGTGGGATTCTCTCCGCGGCGATCCGCGCTTCGAGAAAATCGTCGCCTCCCTCGCGCCGAAGTAGTAGCCGGCTCAAGACGGCGCCGTGGTCAACCATCGCTTTGCATTCCATTCATCGCCGCAGTTGAAGAATGATGTAGAGGCGCGTGTGGTGAGCGCCTAACATCGGATCGACATGGCCGAGAACGAAGCATCCAAGCTCCGGTTGGAAATCGCGCACGTTCTTTTCCTCGACGTGGTTGGTTATTCCAAGCTTTCGATCGACGTGCAATCCAAGACGGTGTCGGAGCTGACTCACATCGTGCGGGCGTGCGAGATCGTAGGTGAAACCGAAGCTGCCGGGCAGCTCATCCGGTTCCCGACGGGCGATGGAATGGCGCTCGTTTTCTTCACCAGCCCGGAAGCTCCCGTGCGCTGTGCGATCGAAATTGCGCGCGCGTCGCACGAGCACCCGCAGCTACGGCTGCGCATGGGAGTCAATAGCGGGCCGGTCGACCGGATTTCCGACGTGAACGAGCGGTCGAACGTGGCCGGCGCCGGCATCAACATGGCGCAACGCGTGATGGATTGCGGCGATGCGGGTCACATCCTCCTTTCGAAGCGCGTCGCGGATGACCTGAACCAATACACCAAGTGGCAACCACACCTGCAAGAGCTCGGGGACGTGGAAGTGAAGCACGGAGTGAGAATTGGAATCGTCAACTTCGTCGATGGCGAAGTGGGGAATTCCGCGCTGCCCGAGAAAATTCGCCGGCTGCGGCGGCTGGAAACTGTCAGCGCGCGTCGGCGGACTGTTACCTGGTCGTTAGGCGCACTGGCGGTGGTGTGTGCGATAGGCGCCGCGTTTTGGATACAGGCGCGTCGCGTTGCGCCGGCCGCGGCCACAGCACTGGAAAAAAGCATCGCCGTGCTTCCGTTTGAAAATCTGAGCGAGGAAAAAGAAAACGCTTTTTTCGCGGAGGGAATTCAGGACGACGTGCTGACCAGTCTGGCGAAAATCAGTGACTTGAAAGTCATTAGCCGTACTTCGGTTTCGCAGTACCGCGGTGGGGGAGCAGCCCGTAATTTGCGCGAGATCGCGCAAGCTCTGAGCGTGGAGAACGTCCTCGAAGGAAGCGTGCGCCGGGTCGGAAACCGCGTTCTCGTGAACGTGCAATTAATCGACGCCCGCCATGACCGCCATCTTTGGGCGGAGCGTTACGATCGTACGCTCGCGGATTCGATTGGACTCCAGGGCGAACTCGCCACTGAGATCGCGAGCGCACTCCGGGCTACTCTCGCTCCAGAAGAAAAATTACGACTCGAGACGAAGGCGACGAAAAATCCTCAAGCCTATGAGCTTTATCTGAAAGCCAACGAACGTAATCGCATCGCCAGCACGAAGGAAGATGGGATCGCCGCCGATCAACTTTATGCGCAGGCGATGGCGCTTGATCCCACGTTTGCTCTGGCCATCGCGCGGGGTTCGATGATGAACAGCAGAATGTATGATGTAGGCCGCGACCCCTCGCGCAAAGCGAGAGCGCAGGCGCTGGCCGCCGAAGCGCTCCGCGTCGCGCCCGCTTTAGGCGAGGCTCACCTGGCCCGCGGTCTTTGCTTCAGCAGGCTTGATAACAACTACGAAGCAGCGTTGAAGGAACTCTCCATTGCTGCGGCTTCTTCGCCTAACAACACTGAAATTCTCGATTTTACCGGCGGCATTTATCGCCGTCAGGGTCGCTGGCGCGAAGCGCTCGCGAATTTTCAGCGGGCGCAAGCGCTCGATCCGCTCAATCCCTACGCGGATGCACAAGAGCGTGATATCGCCGGGATTTATACGTCCTTGCGTGACTGGCCGGCAGCGGTCGCGGCCTTTGAGCACCAGCGCCAGATCGCTCCCAAAAACGACCCTCGCGACGTCGAAGCCCAACTCAATCTTGCCTATGCCTCACCACCACCATCATGAGGATATTGATGTAAACCATTGCAAATCAGGCGAAAATTGTGAACCGGGGTACACATTCAGGGTATGAGCACAAGGTTCTCGATCCCTTGCGCCCTCTGTTCTTGGATGGCGAGCAGGGATCTGCGGCGGTTGGCGCACAGCTCAGCCTTCTCAGCTTCACCATATACAGGCGACCGTGCCGGCTCGCGCATTCGGGACATCGACGCTATTGAGCTTAACCCTCGCCGCCCAGACGTCCAGGGGCAGCCCTCTACACACAGATGATGTCTCCCATTGGGAGACATGCCCTCATCTATCGCACCTCCATCCGCTCACTGTTATGTCCGTCCGCACATCATCAGCATCGTCGCAAGGCCCGTTCACTGTTCCGTTAGGAACGCATTTCAAGTTCAAATTCCTGCAGCAGGTCAGATCAGCGATTGCTATCGGCGTCTATGACCCCTAGGCTCTTCAACGTGAGTTCACTCGAACTCCGGCTGTAGGGGTGCTGAGCGTTTGTTCGGGACCGAGCAGATCATGCGGTGCGCGAAGTGAATCGCGTTCGTCGAGGATTGCTGCCGAAATCGCATCGGCAAGTTTTTGCCGATAATTGGGACTGCTCGCCAGTGCTACGTCTTCCGGGTTGGTGAGAAAGCCACACTCGACCAAGACGGCGCGAATTTTCGTTCGACTGAGCACATAGAAAGACGCGCGTTTGACGCCGCGATTTTCGCCAGAGGTAGTTCTCATGACGTTACGCTGAATGCGGCTTGCCAGCCCCTCTTCCGACGGCGCCTTGTAGAACGTTTCGATCCCGCGGGCCCCGGTCCGGAGGGCCGAGTTGAAGTGAATGCACATGAAGATCGCGTTCCGGCGTGAGTTTGCGATCGCCACCCGTTGATCCAAAGTGACGAAACGATCATCAGAGCGGGTCATCGCGGTGTTCAAACCTGCAATTCGCAGGGACTGCTGTAGCCGGAGTGCGACATCGAGCGCCACTCCCTTTTCCGGAATGATATTCTGCCGGATTCCGCCGAGATCGAATCCGCCATGACCTGCGTCGATCACGACCGTGGAAAAAGGAGTCGCAGGAACCGACTTCCGGACAGAAAGCGACCTAATTGTCGGGCGCTTTTTCGACCACTTCACTTTCGCGCTCAGCTCCGACGGCGCTAAACACGCCAGCGCAACAATCACCGCGAGCGCGGTCTTGATCACACTGCAAAATCTGCGGCGCACCCACATCAGGTTTCTATACGAGAGCATTTCCCGCTCCGCTCCTTTATGGGCATCTTGGAACGTGAGTTTTGGGAAATGCCGCCCACTACGGCGTCAAATCAGGCTAAAGTCGCCTCGATCACCAGTGCCTGGCCCAGCTTCGCGTTGGGCCTTGAGCGAAATCCACGCTGAACGCCAGCGCGACTTAGCAGCCACCTTTCGATCCCCAAACGGCAGCGGCGGCTACAGGCTTTTGCGTCTCGTGAATTGTTGCGCGAGAAAAACCAATGGCCGTTGGCGAATGGATCGAATCGCACGTTCCCGCACGGCTGGACCGGCTCCCATGGAGCCGCTGGCATTGGCTGATTGTCATGTCGCTTGGGGCGACCTGGATACTGGACGGCCTCGAGGTGACGCTCGCCGGTTCGCTCGCCGGCATCTTAACCTCCCGCGAAACACTCGGCCTCAGCGACACCCAAGTGGGCGCGAGCGCCACTTTCTATCTTGCGGGTGCGGTGATCGGCGCGCTCATTTTCGGATACGCAACGGACCGGCTCGGGCGGAAGAAGTTATTTTTTATCACCGTAGCAGTCTATCTCACCGCCACGGCGTTGACCGCCTTTTCGTGGAGCTTTGCGAGCTACGCATTTTTTCGTGCGCTTACCGGCGCCGGGATCGGCGGGGAATACGCTGCGATCAATTCAGCGATCGACGAGTTGATTCCGGCGCGCGTGCGTGGCCGCGTGGATTTGATGATCAACAGTTCCTATTGGATCGGGGCCGCGCTTGGCTCTACTGCGACAGTCGTCCTGCTTGACCCACACTGGCTGCCGGTCTGGCTCGGCTGGCGGCTCGCGTTTGGAATCGGCGCCGCCCTCGGCCTCGTGGTGATTTTCTTCCGTCGATGGATTCCGGAAAGTCCGCGCTGGCTCATGATTCACGGACGCAATGCCGAAGCGGAAGAAATCGTGGAGGAAGTGGAGCGGACGATGGCGGCGCAAACTCTCCCTCCGCACGAGGAACCGGCGACGCGAATTCGGACCCGGTCGCACACTCCGTGGCGCGAGATCTGGCAGACCATCGTGTATGAACATCGGCGGCGGTCGGTCCTGGGTTTCGTGCTGATGCTGACGCAGGCGTTTTTTTACAACGCGATCTTTTTCACCTACGGCCTGGTGCTCATGCGGTTTTACAACGTGCCCCCGCAGAACGTGGGTCTCTATCTTCTACCCTTCGCGCTCGGGAACGTGCTCGGACCATTTTTGATTGGGCATCTTTTCGATACGATCGGCCGCAAACCGATGATCACCGCGACATACGCAATCGCCGGCGCATTGCTCGCCGTGACCGGCTGGCTTTTTCACGCGGGCCTGCTGACTGCACAGACACAAACGCTGGCGTGGACAGTAATCTTTTTCGTGGCGTCGGCGGCCGCAAGCTCGGCTTATCTGACAGTAAGCGAGATTTTCCCGCTGGAAATTCGCGCGCTCGCAATTGCGATCTTCTACGCTATCGGAACGCTGGTTGGCGGAGTCGGTGCGCCCATTTTGTTTGGATGGATCATCGGCACCGGGTCCAAGGACGCGTTGTTTATTGGTTATCTCATCGGCGCGGCGCTGATGATTTTCGGGGCGGTTATCGAAGCCTTGATAGGCGTGCCCGCAGAACGCCGCTCGCTCGAAAGTGTCGCGCCGCCGCTATCCAGCAAAATCTAGAAGCACCGCGGAATATACCAGCTGCATCGCTGGCCAGCGGCGTTTTCCACGGCAGGCATCGTAACGGCCAGGGGTTGGCCGCATTTGCCGGTAGATGGCGTTGGTTTCATGTGCCACCGACGCCCATCCCCCTGCGCTCACCACCACCATGAGGATATTGAGCGGCAAGGACACTGTGAACACGTAACATACTCAACGACAATGGCATGTGTCCACAACTGTGGACATTAGGGCCATGAGCACAGTCTACCCTGGCAGACTTGGCGGTATTTCGGTAGCGGCGGCTCTACTCCGTCAGCCGCAGAAACATAAGCTGCTCGCGTCGAGACCCGCAGGTGGTCGGCTGCCGCCAGCGGCGACCAAAAGGCGGCACCGGGCAGCTCAACCGCCGAGATACGCCGCGGCATTTCCCATCTCTCCGATCAGCGGAACGGCCATTTGCGGCGAAATCAGCCGAAATGAGGGTAAACAGGCGAAAACCGAGGCTCTACAATGCCCGCAGTGACTCTTTTCCGACGCTTCCACTGTTCTTGGACTCTGGCGGCGTTGGCCCCGCAACTGGCGGGCTTTGCGTTGGCTGAAACGGTTGTTTCTGGATCCCTTGCTGATCAGAAAATGCACCTTGCCCACAGACATGCCGAGTCGTGCGGCTACAGCCCGATAAGTTTCCTTGCCTCCGGCTTTACGCCTGCGCGCGAACTCCTTCAACTGCTTCGCCGTACTTTCGGAAATCGCCAGTCGAGGTCGGCCGAGTTTGACGCCGCGAGATCGCGCCGCTGCTAGACCTGCGAGCGTCCGTTCACGGATGATGTCCCGCTCGAACTCCGCGACAGCGATGAGGATATTCATCTGGAGCCGAGCAGCAGAATTGTCGCTGCTGGTGTCGATGCCTTGGCCAGGGATCACAAGAGCGACCTTGTTCTGGATCATCTCGCCAATGAGCTGTGCGACGCTAACCAAGCTTCGGCCCAGGCGGTCCAGCTTGTACAGAGAACCACGTCGAGTCGGCCGCGCCGGATTTCGTCCATCATACGTTCAAGCCCCGTCCGGGTGAACTTTGCCCCGCTGATCACGTCGCTGTACTCAGCCACATCGGCCCACCGACGGCGCCGGCAGATCTCTATCAGCTCTTCACGTTGCGCTGCGATCGTTTGTTTGTCCGTGCTGACTCGCAGGTAAATTGCAGCTTTCATTGGATCCATCTCACACACAGGGAGGACGCTGTCCGCAACTGTGTTCAACAATCGAATGTTTTATGAACGCACGGATTTGGCCATTTGTTCCTGAGAACGCTTTCTTTCCCCTTTAATGAACAGGGCGTACGCGACGACTATCACCGCTCATCACCACAGATCCCTTGTAGTAAGGCGAAGGCCCCCGCGACGTAAGCCAGCGTCCATTGCACGAGCTTGCGCTGCTTCAGGCGTTGGAGGAATTCATTCATGGCATCGCGCCCCTGTTTGCGGGAACCGAAATAGTTACCAGCATTGCATGGCAGCTAGTTGTAAATCGTCTTCGGTTCCAGTCCGGCGAGGATCTTCTGGAAACGCGGATCGCTGCGCAGCGGATCCCATTGCCAGCGCAGGCGCAGCTCGGGAAGTGTGATGTTCGCCTCGAATTGCGGCGTCAGTTCGGCTGGAGTCGTCAGCAGGCGTTCAATCAATGGCAATGCCTGGTCGGGCTCGCCGGTCCGCGCGTAAATCAAGGCAAGCGTCGCGGCGTAAAATGGGCCAGCCACCGCGTCCTTGGATTCCGGCAGAAGCTCGACCGCGCGGCGGCCTTCGCGGATGGCATCATCTTTTCGCCCGAGATAGGCGTAGAGGAGTCCCAGCTGCGCATGCCGGAACGCGTCGAGAGGGGTGGCAAGCGCCTGGGATTCGAACGTTATGCGCGCGCTTTCAAATAATGGCAGCGCACGCGCGCGATCTCCCTGTGCCAGCGCGACGCAGCCGAGCAGATACGATTTCGGCGTCGCGATTCCGCCGAAGCTGGATAGCACCGTTTCGCTTCGGCACGCGTTCACGGCCTTGTTGGCGGCATCGAAATCGTGCGCCACAAGCGCCGCGTCCCACCGCGCGGCAGTTACCTGCCCGTCTGGGTCTATTTCGGGTGGCAGCGCTGCCAGTTGCTTGCGCAAGGACGTGGTGTCGCCTTGAACCCAAAGGCCGAGATAGCTGACCTCCACTCTAATCATCGGGTAATTCACTGCCAGCGCGGCTGCGCGCTCGCCAGCAGTAGCAGCGGCCGCCCAATCGCGCACCGAACATAAGGTTGTGAAATACTCGTGCGCGATCGAGGCATTCCCAGGGTCGAGAACCAATGCATGTTTTAATCCGGCGAGCGCGTCACTCCAGCGCCCCTGCCGCCGCCGGATATACGACATATCTGCTTCGATATCGGCGTTATTCGGGAGCAGCCGCAACGCTTTCCCCAATTCTTCTAATGCTGCCGCGTACTCTTTGTTGATCCAATAAAGGCACATAGCCCGAGCGTGATGGCCTTCGGCGAGATCAGGCTGAAGCCGCAGCGATTCTTCGGCTTGAGCGTGGGCCCGCTTTGCGATCTCTTCGGTAGGCTCGAAATCCAGGTAAATGTGCGCGAGCACTAACGACAACCGCGCCCGGGCAAGGGCGAAGCCGGGGTCGATTGCGATCGCCTTTTCAAATGACTCGACGGCTTTCTGTTCGTTCTCGAGCAGATCGCTCGGGTCCTCGGCGTATTCCGTCGCGCGGAGAAAGAGCACATAGGCCTCGCTGTTTTGCGTCGGCTTAGTCTCGACTCGCGCTTTCTCCTCTGGGCTGAGTTTCGCCCGCAACTCATCGGCGACACTTCGCGCCACTTCCGCTTCAACGCCGAAAATATCAGCGAGCGTGCGATCATAGCTTTCCGCCCAAATATGCGCGTCCGTGTCCGCGCGAATAAGCTGGACGTTGACGTGAACCTTCTCGCCCGCCTTCTGCACGCTGCCTTCGAGGATGTGCGCCACCCCGAGCGCGCGCGCGATATCTGATAAATTCTCGGGCGCGCTCTGATACCGCGCGGTCGAAGTCCGCGAGACCACCTTGAGTCCACTGATCTTGGCCAGTGAGGTAAGGATTTCATCCTGAATGCCCGACGCAAAAAAGGCATTCGCTTTGTCTTCACTCAGATTCTCGAAAGGCAGCACGGCAATTGACTTCTCCGGGATCGCGGAGCGCAAAGGTGCGGCGGGCACAGTGATTGCGGGAGCGCTTAAAGGCGAATCGTTTTCCAACTTTGGTGCCGCTGATCGATGCCAGAGCGAGTAAGCGCCGATGGCAACGCACGCGATAACCAGCCCCGCCGCCCCGAGTAACCAGCCATTCTTTCGATTAACCGCGGATGAACTTCGTTCCGGTGTTTCCTCAATGCCCGATGGCGTGATGTCAAAAGCCCAGCCCAGCATCAGCGCCACCGGAAAACCGAGTGCCACCAGCACGATCAGCGCCTGTAAAACCCACTCCGGGACGTGAAACGTCGGCAGGACCGTCGATCCGATCTGCACTACGAGCCACGCCGCGATCGCGTAGCCAATCGCGACGCGATATACCCGCCGGCGCTTCAGTTCGGCGAAGAAATTGGAAAGGTTCAAAGCTACGCCGGATGGATTATCATCTAAAGCCGATCCGACGAACAAGGTCTCGGAAACGCGGTTCGCCGCGGAGATCATCCCACGCCGCATCATCGTTCAGGTGAAGAAGTGAATCGGCTGCGTGTTCATCACAGGCCTTTTTGAGTAGTTCCAAAGCTTTGTCTTTCTCGCCAAGGTGCGCATAGATCGCGGCCAACGCGTAGAGGTCCACGCCTCCTTCCTGCTCATCTTGCAAAGCGAGCTCGAGAATCTTCCGCCAGTAGCCGCGGGCGCCTTCTGCCGCATACGCCTGCCGCAGCGATGCTGCCTGCGCTGCTGCGCTTTGCGGAGTTTGTCTGCCGTAGAGCACCTCCGCGTGCTGCCGCTCCGCGATCGCTCCCTCATAGTTGCCCATCGCCTCGTAAACGTCAGCAAGGTAGCTATGAGCGGCGGGGAAGTCTGGATCGATCGTGAAACTTGCGCGGAGAGTGGTCACGGCGTCAGGGTAGTGCCGCGCCCAGAAATATCTTAGTCCGGTCATCGCATTAATGATCATGGAAAGCGGATCGAGCTCGTGCGCCCGCTTGATTTCTGCCGCTGCTTCTTCGAAGCGGCCCATCGCACTGAGATACTCGCAGTTCCATTGGTGCACCGTGGCGTAGTTAGGGTTCAACTCGATGGCACGGCGGAACTCTTTCTCCGCCCCCGCAAAGTCCCAGTAGTATTCGAACAACGCTTTCGCGAGCGCGGCGTGCGCCTGCGCGGAGCTTTCGTCTAACTCGATTGCCTTTAATGCGGCGGCCTTTGCCTGGGGAAAGATTTCGCTGCCGCGAATGGGCCGAATGCTGTGGAAGAACAGCACATCGTAGCAATCGGCCATCCCGGCATAGGCCAGCGCGTAGTTCGGGTCTATCTCGATCGCCTGCTGAAAGTACTGAATCGCTTTGCGCAGGTCCGCTTCCGTTCGCTTGTTCCACAAGAACCGGCCTTTGAGGTAAAGTTCGTGTGCTTCAGTGTTTTCAGTCGGGCGCCTGGAGATCGCGTGTTCTTCCGAACCGGTGAGCTTTGCCTGCAAGGCATCCGCCACCGCCTTCGCTATCTCGGATTCAACGGAGAAGATATCAGTGAGCTTGCGATCATAGGTATCAGCCCAGAGATGGGCGTCCGTGGTGGCATTGATTAGCTGCACATTGACCCGCACCTGGTCGGCCGCCTTTTGCACGCTGCCTTCCATGATGTTCGTGACGCCGAGTTGCTGCGCAATCTGCCGTAGATCACCGGGCGCACTCTTGAATCGCTGCGTTGATGTGCGCGAGATCACCTTCAAGTCGGCGATCTTCGCCAGCCGGGTGAGGATTTCGTCCTGAATCCCTTCGCTGAAATAAGCGTTCTCCGGATCGCCGCTGAGATTCTCGAAGGGCAATACCGCGATACTTTTTTCTGAAAACTCAGCCCCTGCCCTTTCCCTCCTCGGCGCCGTGAACCGCCCGAGTAAAAACAAGGCGACCGACAGCGCCGCACTGATCACGACCACGTAAATCCAAACTCGGCCGCGTGAATGCTCCCGCCTTGCGTCTGCGACTTCCGTCCGCTTAATCCCTTCGGGTGTAACCTCGAACGCCCATGCAATCACAAGCGCGATGGGAAACCCGGCCACAATGGCAGCAATGAAGACCCTTAATACCCAGGCGGGCGCTTCAAACGCCGGCAACAGGATCGACAACGCCTGTAGAAGCAACCACGCCACGACCGCATAAGCGACCGCCACCTTGTAAACATTGCGCCGCTTCAGCTCGGCGAAGAAGTTGCGCGGGTTCACGGTTTCTTTTCTTCGCAGAGTTTTTGGAACGCTGGTTCGGAGCGCAACGGGTCCCACGTCCGATCCAGTCGCAAGAGCGCGGGCGTAATCGGGACGCCGTAGGTTTGGCTAAAGTAAGCAACCTTTAGCAGAGGCTCGAGAGCGGAGATCGCTGCGCTCTTCTCGCCGAAGACGGTTTGAATGAAGGCAACGTTTTCGTCCAACGTGGGACGCAAGTACGGTTCGTTCGAGGTTGGTAAACCGTCGATTGCTCGCTGCGTTTCTTTCATCGCAGCACCCTTGTCGCCGAGCACGGCATACGCCCGCGACAAAAAGATCGCGGCGAAGTCATTCTCAGGTTGCTGTTGGCACACCGGAACGAGCGTCTTGCGCGCTTCTTCCGCATTCGCTTTCGCGCCGGCGATGTCACCTGTAAGGCGCTGCGCGAGCGCCAGAAAAACCAGGCAGACGCCCTTTTCCAATTCCGAGCCTGCGTGGAACTCGCTGACGCGGGTCTGCAACAATCTCACCGCTGCAGGCTCATTATGCTCCAGTATAAACTCATTCGTCTTTATCTGGACTGGGCCGATGGAAGGAATCTGTGCGGTGACCTCCCGCAACAGCTTGCCTGCTTCAGCGAGATTTCCCTCAGCCTGGTAGCCTACGGCCTTATAGGCCATCAAATCTGGATCGTTAGGCAGAATGTCGAGCGCGCGGTCATACAGCTTTCGCGCGGCGTCGAATTGTCGGAGATCGGTGTAGTTGGCCGCTACCTGGCCCAGGAGCTCGACATTCCTCGGATCGAGCACGAGAGCCTGCTCGAAGAGACTAATGCTTTCGTCCCATCGGGCCTGTCGACGGGCGATCCGGGCAAGATAAGTCCGGGCGTCACTACTACCCGGTAAGACGGTCACGATTCTTCTGAACGTTTTCTTAGCCCCTTCGTAGTCGTTCAAGATTCGATACTGATGCATGCCTAGCGCAAACAGAGTTTCGGGAGCGTCGGGCTGAAGTTTCTGCGCCATTTCCAAGGCATGCTTTGCGGCATCGCGTTGCGCTGGCGTGGGCGAGAAGAAATCCGACTCGACACGTGCGAGCCTGCTCCACGCCACCGCGAAGGAAGGATCGAGCTGAACCGCTCGCTCGTAAAAACCAGCCGCTTTCTCGAGCGCATAAAGGTCGTGCAACGCTTGTCCTTCCGCCGCCAGCCCGCGCAAATATGCATCGTAAGCGTCCAGATTGTTCGTCGGCTTAACGGCCAACGCTTGTTCTTCGCGACCAGCTAGCGTAGCCTGGAGCGACTCGGCGATCGATTTAGCGATCTCGCTCTCCACCCCGAAAATGTCGGTCAGTTTACGGTCGTAGGTGTGCGCCCACACATGCGCGTCATTCGTCGCATTGATCAGCTGCACCGTGACCCGCACCTGGTCATTCGCTTTCTGCACGCTCCCCTCGAGGACATGCGCGACACCGAGCTGCTGCGCGATCCCGCGCAGGTTACCCGGCGCGCTTTTATACTTCTCGGTCGACGTGCGAGAGATGACTTTGAGGTCGGCGATCTGCGAAAGCCGCGTCAAAACTTCGTCCTGGATACCGTCGGCAAAGTAGGCATTGGATTTCTCTTCACTCAGACTTTCGAAAGGCAGCACGGCGATGGATTTCTCGGAAATGGAGGTAGCAGGCATTGCCGCTGGAGCAGCAGCGGATATGACGGCCGGCGCGCGCGCCACGCCGCCAAACCTCCAGAGGAATCCGCCGCCGATTGCGAGCAAGAGCGCCAGAATCAGAAGCTCCGTGCCGTTGATCCGCTGCGCGCCGCGTTCCCCATGATACCAGGCCAGCACGAGCGTAACGAACAGCCCCACGCTGAGCGCGATGATGACGAAGCGCATCGTTTGTTCGGGCCAGCCGAAGCGTGACGCGATGATGTCGATCCCTTGCAGTAACGCAAAGGCCGCGGCCACATAGGCCAGCGTCCATTGCACCAGCTTGCGCTGCTTCAGACGTTGCAGAAATTCATTCATCGCGCAGCGTCGTTGCCATCGGCAGCATTAGATTTCAGCAATTTCTGAAAGCGCGCGTCTTTGCGGAGCGGATCCCAGACCGGATCGAGCTTGAGCAGCGCTGGTGAAATGGCGACGCCAACTGGATGGCAGTGCGAGCAGTTGGCGTAGCGTATCGAGGGCCTGGTCGTTCTCACCGAGGCGGACATAGAGTTGCGCGAGAAAGCCCAGATAGCTCGGACCGCTCATGGCGTCGCGACTCACCGGCATCAGCGCCGTTGCCTTGCGCCCCTCACGTATCGCTTCATCCTTGAGTCCCAGACTGGCTCCAGCGAAACCCAGCGCAAGATGCAGATTAGGATCATCGGGGCGCTGCTGCAGAGCAGCCTGCATCTGTGCGCGTACCTCCGCATACAGCGGTTGCGCTTTGGTGTTGTCACCAGAGGCCTGATACGCCCACGCGAGATAAAGATGTCTTGGCAATGTGTCGTTGCTCTGACCGGTCCAGTTCGTGGCGGTATCGGTTTCCGCGCTCTTGACTGCTGCCGGGTAATCCCGTGACCACCAGCCGAGCTGGAAAAATGACAAGGCATTTCCGGAATAGTCATCGCTCCCGGCCGTCAGTGAACTCAGCGCTGCGCGCAGTGGAGCGAGGTCACCTTTCCAGACCACACTGTTATCGGCCTGCGTGATCTGCTCGTCGGTTGGGTCCTGGGTTACAGCCACGGCACGCGCAAACAGTTGATCTGCCTCGGCGTAACGGCGCAGGGCCTGATAGGTAACAGCCAGTTGATCGATGGACACGCTGCGGCGCGGATCGAGCGCGATCGCGCGTTGCATATGGGTGATGGCGTCGCTCCATTGCCCCTGGCGGCGCAAGATGGCACCGACATAGAACTCGACGGTGGCGCTGTTGGGCAAGGATTTGCGCGCGAGATCGAGTTCCTGCAAGGCCTGCGCGTAATCGCGATGGCCGTAGTACCAGTAGGTCCCAAGTGCCACGTGCGCTTCGCCCAGATCCGGTTGCAGGGCCAAAGCTTTGTCCGCGGCCGCCTTGGCCGAAGCCAACCGAGCTTCGCTGTGATCGGGTATCAGCCAATATGCTCGCATGTGCGCCTGCGCCAGCATCGCTGCGGCAGCGCGAAGCCCGGGTCCTTGCTCAGCGCCTGCTCATACAGGTCAATCGCCGGCGGCAGCTCCTTGGAAGTAAGAGCAAACTGGTCCCAGGCGCGCTGGAAGTGAGCATTGGCGCGCAGGTAGAGATCGTGGGCGTCGGGATTCTGTGTCGGCACGCTGGCGATGCGCGCCGACTCCGCCGGCAGCAACTGCGCTTTCAAGGCATCGGCGACCTTTTCCGCCACGTCGCGCTGCACGCCGAAAACATCCTTCAGATCGCGGTCGTAACTCTGCGCCCACAGATGACTGTCGCTCCGCGCGTCGAGCAATTGCACATTGATATGCACCGCAGCGCCAGCCTTCTGCACGCTGCCCTCGAGCACAGTCGCTACGCCAAGTTGTTCGGCCACGATTTTCAAATTCGGCGGACGGCTGGCGTACTGCTCGGTCGAGGTGCGCGAGATCACCTTGAGGTCGCGGATACCAGCCAGCCGCGTCAGGATTTCGTCCTGCATTCCAGTGGCGAAGTAGACGTTGTCCTTGTCGGCGCTGAGGTTCTCGAACGGCAGCACGGCGATGGATTTATTGTTGATCACTGCACTCGGCTTGGCGGCGGTTGGCGAAACGTCGTGCTTCTGGGCGGACGCGATGAACGCCGCCTCGCGCCGCGGTGCGAGCACGAATTTGTCAAAACCAAAGTAGAGGAGCGCAAGCGCCAGCACGGCGATGATCAAGCGATCCATTCGCCGCCCCGTCTGCGACGCGATCGATTCCGCGGGAGTGACCTCCTCGTCGCGCTTCAGGCCGGATGGCGTTAGCTCAAACGCCCAAGCGAAAATCGTCGCAGGGAAGAATCCGATCGCGAGCAAAATGACCCCGGGGCAGCCAGTCCGGCGCCCCGAACATCGGCAGCACCGTCCCCGCCACTTGCACGAGCAGCCATGCGCCGACCAGATAGAGCCCCGCCATCCGGATAACATTGCGCCGCCTCAGCTCGGCGAAGAAGTTGCGCGGGTTCATCACTCGTTAGGGCTTCGTTTCCTTCGGCGCGAGGGAGGCAACGATTTGCTCGAAGCGCGGATCGCCACGGAGCGGGTCCCAATAGGGGAGCAGCTTCAGTTGGCCGTAGCTAAGATTGCCGGGGAGTCGCGTCGCGATGGCGATCTGTTCGCAGGCGAGATCTTTCTCGCCCACCCAGGCCGCGGTGATGGCGAGATACTCGCTCATGCGCACGCCGTTGAGGGAATCCTTGGCCACGGGAAGAAGCTCGACCGCTCGGCGTCCTTCGCGCAACGCCTCCTCTTTTCTACCGAGACCGGCGTCGATCAGGCCGAGAACGCAAATGGCGGGTCCGTAATTCGGCTGGGCTTGCACGGTTTTCTCCTGCTCGACGCGTGCCGCGGTGAAGGCCGCGCGCGCCTTGGCTTCGTCTTTCGTCATCCGCGCGATAAGGCCTTCGAAGAATTGCCGGCTCAGAAAAACAGCATCGTTACCAGAAGCATTTTCGCCTAACGCGGCTAACGCTTTTTCGGCCGTGGAGGGATCGCGCTCCGCCAGCGCGCAGATGAGCCAGCTGTCGGCGACACTCTGAAGTTTATCGGGATTATTGCTTTGAATTGCAGCGATGGTTTCATGCAGAGGCCGAGCATCGGCTTTCCAATCGAACTCTACAAAGGCCCGCACAACCTGCGTATCGACGTCGTTCGGGTTGACCGATAATGCCCGATCCAGGACCTTGGCCATCTCGGGATACCGTCGCAGGGTCTGGTAGCTGAGGGCAATCTGCTGGAGGGTAAAGAAATTACGCGGATCAAGCTCAAGGGCGCGCGTGAGATGACTCAAAGCCTCTTCGTGTTTGCCCTGGCGACGCGTGATGTAGCCCGTCAACCCAGGGATACGGGCATCATTCGGTAGCGTCCGCCGGGCGATCTCGATCTCAGCCAGTGCCCCATCGTAATCCAGGTATCCTCGATACAGGTTTTCCGCGCGCGCAAGGTGCGCTTCACCGGCATCGGGACGCAGGCGAAAGGCGTTCTGGATGGCAGCTTCGGCCAGCGCCAGCCGCGCCGGGGTGTGGTCGTTCCCGAGGAAGTAGAGGTTGTCGTGAGTATACGCGAGCTGGCAGTAAGCCTGAAAAAACGACGGATCGCGCGCGAGGGCCTGATTCAAGAGGTCGGCAGCTTCCAGTAAATTCGGTCTCACACTGACGCTGAAGCTTGTCGTCAGCTGAAGAGTCCTGGCGCGGCTGTAGAGATCGAACGCGGCGACATCTGCGGTGGGCGGGCGCTCGATCGCCCTCTTCTCGCTCGGCGAAAGTTTGGCCTGCAATTGATCGGCGATCGCCTTCGCGATCTCGCTTTGGAT